>JANYCY010000063.1 GCA_025360045.1 Janthinobacterium sp.
CACACCCTATATAAAACCAAATTTTATTTTGATCCTAAGCGGATAGGATGGCGGTGAAGTCAGCCATTTCCCCCAGCATAAAAACGATACATCACATTTCATTTCCAGCTGTTTAATAGGTGATCGCCATGAAAAAAATACTCTACAAACTCTACGGTGGCTATCGCTGCGCCGAATCATTATGCCTAAAATATCTAAGCCCAATGTTTAGTCTGATATTGCGGATTTATTTAGCACAGGTGTTCTTTTTATCTGGCCTTACAAAAATCAGAAATTGGGATGGCACTTTATTTTTATTTAATTTCGAATACCAAGTTCCCATTATCCCACCAGAAATCGCCGCCATTATGGCGGCTGGTGGTGAATTAATCCTGCCTGTATTACTGATCAGCGGCACGCTTGGCCGGTTTGCTGCAGTGGGTTTATTTATTTTAAATGCCGTAGCCGTGATTTCTTACCCTGCTCTGCCACCTATTGCCGTAAAAGATCATTACTTATGGGGCGCTTTATTAGCCGTACTCGCTATGTATGGCGCAGGGAAATGGTCGATAGATGAATGGCTTAATCGCTGCTGCACAATAAGCAAGATTAAACCTTAGAACCCTAAGCAATAATGTTATCCCTAGGTGTCAAGTCCCGACAGATAGCGAAATAAATTGCCCTAGTCAAAATTTAAAATTAACCAGTAGTGGCGCAGGTTCAATTAATGTAAAAAATAAATCTGATTTAGATCGGGTAGAAATAGATAGCAGCGGCACAGGCAATATCAGCTTAGCCGATAGCAAGTTGGTAAAAATTGATGCCAAAGGTATGGGTGACATCAAACTAGGATCAATTAGACAGGGTGAAGTCAATATCTATGGCAGCAGTAAAATCAGCTTTAGCAACCGGCCAGAGCTTATTGCTCATATTTATGGCACAGGAAAAATCGTCAAAGATGTGAAGGATTAATTCATATAAGGCAGGTGCAAGCTGCGGCATGTAGCTGCTTAATAACTGAGTAAAGCGACAAATAGAGCGCTCAACAAAAGTATTTCAAGCCTTAGCGGCTTCACTCACCAAACGCATCCCGTCATACCCCACCACCATCCCCTCAGGTAATTCTTTTGAGAGCGCTTGGTATTCCAGCTCGTGGGTCATATGGATCATCACGGTTTGCTTTGCGCCAATTTGCTTGGCGGCGGCAATGGCTTGATCAACAGAAAAATGCGTAGGGTGAGGCACGCGGCGTAGGCAATCTAAGAATACGATGTCTAGGCCTTGCAGCTTGGCGATGCTGGTTGCGGGGATTTCAGACACATCGGTTAAATACGCCACATTACCGATGCGATAGCCCAAAATCGGCCATTTTCCATGCATCAAGGGAATAGGCTCAATGGCGATGCCTGCAAATTCAAAAACGCTATCGCTTACCGGATGCAAGGTGAGCACCGGTTTATCCCAAAAATTATTAGGTGGGAACAGGGTGTAGGGGAAGCGCTGGCGGATATGGTCGAGCATAAACTCGTTACCAAACACCGGAATGGCGGCTTTTTGCAGCCAGCAAAAAGCGCGAATATCGTCGATACCATTTAAATGGTCGGCGTGGGGATGGGTATAGAGCACCGCATCCACATGCAAGAGCTGCTCGCGCAGGGCCTGATGACGCAGATCGGGGCCGGTATCGATCAGAAAAGTTTTACCCCCTGCACGCAGCACGGCAGAAGCACGAGTGCGGCTATTTTTGGGGTCGGTCGAGGCGCAAGTTGGGCAAGAGCAACCCAGCGCTGGCGAGCCACCGCTAGAACCTACACCCAGTAAAAGCGCCTCTACTTTCATGCGGTTGCTCGATGAAAAAGTTTAAAGAAGTTAGCCGTACTGGCGTCAGCAATCTGATTCACGCTAATCCCGCGCAAATCGGCAATCGATTCGGCAACATGGCGTACCCAAGCAGGCTGGTTTTGCTTGCCACGGAACGGTACTGGCGCTAAATATGGCGAATCAGTTTCGATCAGCATTCTGTCTAAGGGCACTAAACGCGCCACTTCGTGTAGCTCAACCGCTTTTTTGAAAGAAACGATGCCGGAGAAAGAAATATAAAACCCTAGCTCCATCGCCGCCTGCGCCACTTCCCAGCTTTCGGTAAAGCAGTGTAATACGCCACCTACTTCCGCTGCGCCTTCTTCTTTAAGAATGCGGATCGTATCCTCTGCCGATGATCGGGTATGAATAATCAGTGGCAAGCCCGCTATTTTTGCTGCACGAATATGCACTCTAAAGCGCTCGCGCTGCCATTCTAAATCGCCTTGTAAGCGATAATAATCCAGCCCTGTCTCACCAATCGCCACTACTTTTTTGTGCAAAGCCAGCTCCACCAGCTGCTCAACCGTTGGCTCTGGTGTGTCTTCGTAATCAGGATGTACACCGACTGAGGCAAAGATATTAGCGTGCGCATCGGCAAGGGCCAGTACCGATGGCAGCTCAGGCAAATTTACAGCCACGCACAAAGCGTGCGTCACCTTATTCTCAGCCATCTTAGCTAAGTGCTGATCGATATTGGCTGCAAGATCGGGAAAATTAATATGGCAATGCGAATCAATAAACATAGGGACTTCGAGGCGATTAATAAGGTTTTTAGTAAGAACTAAGCCATACAATAAACAAACTGATTAACAAAACTCTTCAGTTAGCTTGGATAGCGAGCTAAACCTTGAGCCACAGAGTAAAACGAGAACACAGAGGACACAGAGAAAACCATCAACTCTATCTTTTTCTCTGTGAAACTCTGTGCCCTCCGTGTTCTCTGTGGTTCAAGATTTGGGTTTTTATGCGCGACAGGGCCGCTTAAATTACATCGTGTGCGTGGTGCGGGCAGATTGCAAATAGCCACCCAGCAAGCCTTCAATCTTGGTTTTGGCCTGATTGCCCGCTTCATTGCCAGAGAATTTCACGCCTATACCCTGCTGGTGATTATTATTCGCACCCTGAGGGGTAATCCAGACCACATTACCCGATACCGCAATTTTGGCCGGATCATCAAGCAGCGACAGCAACATAAAGACTTCATCACCCAATACATAGGCTTTATTGGTCGGAATAAAAATGCCACCGCCTTTTACAAAGGGCATATATGAGGCATATAAAGCCGCTTTTTCTTTGATATTTAGCGATAGCACACCAGGGCGCGAGACTGGGGCTTTGACAGGTTCACTCATTTTCTTCCTCTGCTGCTTTTACCACGCAATGCATCTAAGTAAGCAAACAATAAAGATTCAAATACTAAACGCTGATTTAAGGGGTGATGCGCTAGGCGCATGGCCTCGTTCAAGCGATCTGTGTAATGAAAAAAAGCGGGCGACTCTTTTGCGATACGGCGTAAATCACTATCCCAATCAGGATAATAGCGAAGTTTGCCGGTCATCTTTAGATTGATTAAATCATGCACCCATTTTTGTAGCCAGCTCACCACTAAAGACATCTCTAGTTTAGCCTTTTCCAGCTCTGCGGCCACCGCCAACACATCTAAAACAGCCGGATTAGCAATATGGCTTAAAAATGCTTTGCGATTAGGCAGCCATTCGGCACTCGCATCGTCCAGCGCAGCCAAAGGTGCGCCGCCGGTATGGGCCAAATGTAAAGAAGGGTTAACCACCTGCTGCTGCGCCAGCCACGCCATCGCCACAGCTTGATCAGGCGTTGCCATAGGAAACACCCGGCAGCGGCTCCGTATCGTAGGCAATAAGCGCCGCCAGTGATTAGAAACCAAGATAAACACCGCACCAGACGGTGGCTCTTCCAGCGTTTTTAAAAAAGCATTCGCAGCGGCAATATTTAATGCTTCTGCTGGATACACCAAGGTAACGCGAATACCCTTACGATGTGCCGTCAGATTCACAAAATCAGCCAGATCACGAATATCATCGACGCCAATCACCTGCGATTTACGCTTAGGCTTGGCATCTTCGCTGGCCTCTGCGTCAGCGTCGCCTGGGGAAACAATCCGAAAATCAGGATGATTACCGGCCAAATACCAGCGGCAACCATCACATACGCCACATGGAGCGGTGGTTTTTGTGCTGTCTTCACATAATAAAAACTGTGCCAAATACTCAGCAAAACGTTTTTTTCCGATGCCTTCCTCACCCGTAATCAGCATGGCGTGTGGCAGGCGATCGATTTCACGCATCAATTGCGACCAAGGCGCAGCTTGCCAAGGGTAAAGTGTTTTCATCGTGGCACTCGCGCGTTAAAGGATGGCACTCAGGATTTCAGCAAGCTCGGCTTGAATTTGCTCTAAGGAGCGATTGGCATCTATCACCCGAATCCGCTCCGGCTCGCTTGCGGCTCTTTCTAAATAGGCGGCACGTACCCGTGCATGAAAATCGGCGGCTTCGCGCTCAAAGCGGTCCAATGTGCGGCCATTCGCCATACGCTCTTGGCTAACGGCCAAGGGTACATCAAAAATAAAGGTTAAATCAGGCTGGATTTTATGGCTGCCACTGCCCTGCACCCATTCTTCTAGCGCAATAAATTTCTCACGAGGCAATCCTCGTCCACCGCCCTGATAGGCGTAGCTGGCATCGCTAAAACGATCACAAAGCACCCACTCGCCACTCGCTAAGGCAGGCAAAATCACTTGCGCTAGATGCTCACGCCGCCCTGCAAACATCAGCAAGGTTTCTGTTTCTAAGTGCATAGGCTCAGTGAGTAGTAATTCGCGCAGCTTCTCGCCCATAGGCGTGCCACCTGGCTCACGCGTTTGCACAAACGCCACACCTTGCTGAGTTAACCACTCTGCAATCCACGCCAATTGAGTGCTTTTACCCGCGCCATCAATACCTTCTACCGAGAGAAAACGACCCAACGCTGCCATAGTGTTCCTGAATGAGGAGAGCTTACCCGCCAGAATTTTACACGGGAAAGCTTGTGGTTTGTACGGACGAAAAAAAACCTGCCACATGGGCAGGTTTTTTTAAACTGGCGATCCCACGGGGAATCGAACCCCGGCCGCCGCCGTGAAAGGGCAGTGTTCTAACCGCTAAACTATGGGATCATACTTTTAATGCATTGCTGCAAATACTGTGGTGCGGCTGAAGAGATTCGAACTCCTGACCCTCTGGTTCGTAGCCAGATACTCTATCCAACTGAGCTACAGCCGCACTATAAAACTTGGCGATCCCACGGGGATTCGAACCCCGGTCGCCGCCGTGAAAGGGCAGTGTCCTAGGCCTCTAGACGATGGGATCAATCTAAAACTTTACTAATAAGCCATGGCAGTTTATGACTTAAACCGTTCTGGTGGAGGTAAGCGGAATCGAACCGCTGACCTCTTGCATGCCATGCAAGCGCTCTACCAACTGAGCTATACCCCCCGAAAGAGATCCGAATATTACAGAGCTAATTTCAGCCTGTAAACCCCCGGATCGCAAATAAATTAAATATTTCTTACCAAGGCTTCCACCAGTCATCGTCAGAAAATAAACTGTCCTCGTCTAAGACCGTGGTTTGTGGATAATTTTTAAGCAGCACTTTTTTTGCATCATCGCGAAGCACATCGAGACTCAGCTTATCGTAAGCCAAAACCATAATGCCCAAAGCAGGTTCAATTTGCTTAGTGCTTGAATAGGTTTCTAGTAAATATTTACCACGATTAGCCGCAGCTAAAAATGCACCACGCTTGTAATAGTACTTGGCTACATGCAACTCGTGACTAGCCAATGCGCCAACCAAATAGCCCATTCGCACCGTTGAATCAGCGGCGTACTTACTCTCTGGATAACGGGTAACCAGCTGGCGGAAGGTATCGAATGACTCCCTTGCGGCCTTTGGATCGCGCTCCGACATATCCTGCTTAATCAAGCTAGATAAAAACCCCTGCGCCTCATTAAAGTTAACCAAACCCTTTAAATAGTAGGCGTAATCAATATTTGGATGCGCTGGGTATTGCTTAATAAAACGATCAATTGCCGCAAAAGCCAGTAAGGGCTCTTGGTTTTTATAATGGTTATAAGCAGTTTCGATTTGCGCCTGCTGAGCATGACGTCCATAGGGGAAACGCGCTTCTAACTTTTCAAACAGCTTGTTTGAGCGATCAAAATTGCGGCTATCTTGCTCTGCTTTTGCCTCAGTAAAAATCTTCTCAGCCGTCCAGCCACGGGTTTCATCCTGTTCTTCAGGAGTGGATGCGCAAGCTGCCAATAATCCGGCAAGTACTGCAGAGACGATGAATCGCGGTAGAATCTTATTCATGATGCATTCCGAAAACGAATTAAACGATTATAACGACTCCGAGCAGGCGCATGTCCTGACCGTGCCATCCGATTTGGCAGGGGAGCGCTTGGATGCTGCTTTAGCCAAGATGCTACCCGAGTTTTCCCGTAACCGACTTTCCACATGGATTAAAGACGGCCTAGTCTTTCTTAACGGCAACCCTGCCGTCCCCAAAACAAAATTATGGGGTGGTGAAACGATTAGTGTCTTACCCCAACCCGAGCCCGACGAGAGTGCTTTTCAGCCTGAAGATATCGAATTAGATATTATTTACGAAGATGCTACCTTACTTGTGCTGAACAAAGCACCAGGTTTAGTTGTGCATCCCGGCACAGGCAATTGGACAGGTACTGTACTCAACGGCTTACTCCACCGCTACCCAGAGCTTAAATTTATTCCCCGCGCTGGCATCGTACACCGACTGGACAAGGATACCAGCGGCTTGATGGTCATTGCACGCACACTGATGGCACAAAACAGCCTTGTACAACAATTACAAGCTCGTACCGTCAAGCGTCACTATACGGCAGTTGCCCAAGGTTTATTTGGGCCGGACGGAAAAGTAGATGCCCCAATTGGCCGCCATCCTAAAGAAAGAATTAAAATGGCGGTGGTGCATTCTGGCAAGCATGCTGTCACACATTACAAGGTCCATGAGCGTTTTACCGCACACACCTTGATTGAGTGCCAGCTTGAAACTGGCCGCACGCACCAGATTCGCGTACACATGGCCCATATCAACCACCCACTTGCAGCCGATCCAATTTACGGCGGCAAGCCAAGAATACACTCGCCAGAAGTCAGTATTGCACTCGGTGAATTTGCACGTCAGGCATTGCATGCCCGCAAACTGTCGCTTATTCACCCTGAAACAGGCAAAACCATGACTTGGAAAGCCGCACTTCCAGAAGATATGGAAATGTTGGTGAATGTGTTGCGCTTAGACGCTGGCATGCTAGAAGAAGACTGGGAAGACGATTGGGATGTTGACGATAGTGACTGCGAAGTCATGTATGTCCGTGAATAAGCCACTGCCTCCAATGTGGATCAGGCCGGATTGGCCTGCACCTGCCACGGTGCAGGCCATTTCGACGAGTCGCCACGGCGGTGTCAGCACCGCGCCTTGGGCGAGCCTCAACTTGGGCAACCATGTTGACGACTCGCCTGAAGCGGTTGCTCAAAACCGAGCCATCGTGCGCCAATATCTGCCAGCTGACCCAGTATGGCTGACACAGGTGCATGGTGTGCAGGTGGTCGATGCCGCCACTGCCCCGCAAAATACCGAGGCCGATGCTGTGACTGCGCATACTGTAAGTGCAGTCTGCGCGGTCATGACGGCAGACTGCTTGCCTGTCTTACTTTGTAATCAGGCAGGTACCGTGGTTGGCGCAGCTCATGCAGGCTGGCGCGGTCTTTGTAGCGGCGTGATTGAAGCAACAATTCAACAGATGCAAGTCCCTGCCGATACACTCATGGCATGGCTTGGGCCAGCCATTGGCCCGAATGCCTTTGAAGTGGGAGAAGAAGTCCGTTTGGCATTTATGGCGCACGATAGCAGCTCAATCATCGCATTTAGACCCAGTACAAATAATGGAAAATGGCTAGTTGATATTTATCTATTAGCAAAACAAAGGCTGCAAGCCAGCGGTGTAAGCGCGATTTATGGCGGCGATTTTTGCACGGTAATGGATTCCGATCGCTTCTTTTCTTACCGTAGAGAGCAACGCACTGGGCGCATGGCCAGCCTGATTTGGCTGACCAAATGACGGCTGAATGATACACTGTTGCATCTAAAGATATTATTGAAAGCCTTTAAATGAGTGTTCTTGCTTGGATTATCACCGCTAGCCTAGCGGGCAGCTTACTGAGTGTCCTTACTGCTGCGGGCATTGCCTATGCTGCCCGGCCTAGCTGGATTCCAAAATTAGTCAGTTTTGCCGTCGGCTCGCTCCTAGCCGCCGCCTTTCTTGAAATTCTCCCCCATGCTTTTGGTGAACACGATCATCGGCCTGCGGTCGCCCAGACAAGCAGCAGTTCGGTCATGGCTGAGCATGAGCATCTTATTAGCAAAACGGATATCCACGAAAAACACGATCACTCAACAAATGCTGACCACGAAGAGCACTCACAGAGCCCCTCGGCATCAAGCATCTCATTAACGCTGCTCGCGGGGATTCTGGCGTTTTTCATCATGGAAAAACTCGTGATCTGGCGGCATTGCCATCATGAAGAATGCGAAGAATTAGAGCCGCATGAGCACCAACACGGGCATGGTCATGGCCGCGCGGGGCTGATGATTATTGTCGGCGACACCTTCCATAATTTTTTGGATGGCGCGCTGATTGCTGCTGCCTTTATGACCGATATTAATGTGGGGATCGCCACATCGCTGGCAATTATTGCCCACGAAGTGCCGCAGGAAGTAGGCGATTTTATTGTGCTCTTGCATTCAGGCTATAGCAAAACCAAGGCCTTGCTACTCAATGCCATGTCGTCGCTGGCCGCATTAATCGGTGCACTGCTCGCCTATTGGTCGCTACAAAGCGTCACTCACTGGCAGCCTTATTTACTGGCGCTGGGCGCATCTAGCATGATTTATGTCGCCATTGCCGACCTTATCCCCGGCCTACATAAACGCCCTCGGCTAAAAGACACGGTTCAGCAAGTGACGCTGATTCTAGCTGGAGTCGCTTTTATCGCCGTGCCTCACTTTTTATTTCCACATTAATTAGCCATTCTGCGTGGCGATAGAGCACCGCTTTAAGCCACGCGCATCTTCCCCAAAAAATTCAAACTCGCTCCATACAAGAATGCAAAGCACTACGCTTGTTCATACTATCTATGGCTGTTTGAAACAGAATGTAGTCATACTCCTACAAATACCCAGTTTTTAACTGACGTCTAGGGAAAGCACCTATGGGACGATTACCCACATCGTTTCATCATGGGCTACACCGTAAGTTATTCAAAAAAAACAGTAATCAAGGGACGATGATGAATCATTTTAAAAAATGGGGGGTCTGGCTGCTGGTAGCGCTGGGTGGTGCATTCTCCTTTGCCATGCTGGCGCTTAGCCGAGGCGAGCATGTGAATGCAGTCTGGCTGGTCTTAGCCGCCATCTCCTGCTACAGCATTGCTTACCGCTTTTACTCCAAATTTATCGCCGAAAAAATCTTTGAACTCGACGATAGCCGCCCTACTCCCGCCCAACGTCGCAATGATGGCTTGGACTATGTACCCACCAATAAATGGGTGTTATTTGGCCACCACTTTGCCGCAATTGCCGGTGCAGGCCCTTTAGTTGGGCCAATTTTGGCAGCGCAAATGGGCTTTTTGCCAGGCACGATATGGATTTTGGTCGGCGTGATGCTGGCGGGTGCGGTGCAAGATTTCTTAGTGTTATTTATTTCTACCCGCCGCGATGGCCGCTCCTTAGGCGAAATGGCCAAACAAGAACTCGGCGCATTTGCCGGTGTGATTGTGATGCTGGGCGCGCTAGGTGTGATGATTATTATCTTATCCGCTCTAGCTTTAGTCGTTGTTAAAGCGCTGGCTGAAAGCCCTTGGGGTGTGTTCTCGATTGCCGCAACCATTCCGATTGCGCTATTTATGGGCGTGTATATGCGTTATCTACGCCCAGGGCATATTGGTGAGATTTCACTGATTGGCTTTGTGCTGATGATGGCGGCCATTATCTATGGTGGCGATATTGCAGCCAGCCCTGAATGGGGCCCGTTCTTTACCATGAGCGGCACCCAGCTCACTTGGGCCTTAATTATTTACGGCTTTATTGCCTCGGTATTGCCAGTGTGGCTGCTCTTGGCCCCACGCGATTATCTCTCTACTTTCTTAAAAATCGGTGTCATTGCAGGCTTGGCCGTAGGGATTATTTTTTCATCTCCCGAGCTAAAAATGCCAGCGGTAAGCCGTTTTATTGATGGCAGCGGCCCCGTCTTTGCCGGTAGCCTATTCCCCTTTCTGTTTATTACCATTGCTTGCGGTGCGATCTCTGGCTTCCATGCCTTAGTGGCATCCGGCACCACGCCTAAGCTAATCGAAAAAGAAAGCCATATCCGCCTCATTGGTTATGGCTCGATGCTGATGGAATCATTTGTAGCCCTGATGGCGCTGATTTGCGCCTCGGTGCTTGAGCCTGGCGTGTATTTCGCCATGAACTCCCCGGCGGCACTGATTGGCAGCACGGTAGAAAGCGCTTCCCAAGTCATCAATGGCTGGGGCTTTGTGATTACGCCAGAGTATCTAGCGCAAATTGCCAAAGATGTCGGTGAGCACTCGATTCTGTCCCGTGCAGGTGGCGCACCGACCTTTGCTGTAGGGATGGCCTATATCATCAGCACCATCACCGGCAGCACCGCCATGATGGCTTTCTGGTATCACTTTGCAATTTTGTTTGAAGCACTGTTTATTCTGACCGCCGTTGACGCAGGCACGCGCGCTTGCCGCTTTATGGTGCAAGACACTGTCGGTGTATTTATTCCTGCATTGGCAAAAAATCAATCGTGGGCAGGTAATTTAATCGGCACCGCAGTGGCGGTTTCTGGCTGGGGATTCTTTGTTTACCAAGGGGTAACCGATCCGCTGGGTGGAATCAACACCCTATGGCCGTTGTTTGGGATTGGCAACCAAATGCTCGCCACGATGGCGCTGTTACTTGGCACCGTGGTCATCTTTAAGATGAAAAAACAGCGCTATGCTTGGGTAACAATATTGCCAACTATCTGGCTGTTTATCACCTCGATGACGGCTGGCTGGCAAAAGATTTTCCATGAAAATCCTAAAATCGGCTTTTTAGCGCAAGCAAAACGCTTTAATAGCGCCATTGCCGATGGCACGCTGCTCGCCCCAGCCAAAAGCATTGCCGACATGGAAAGGATTGTATTTAACAATCAAATTAACACCGCTCTTTGCGCCTTCTTTATGCTGGTTGCTCTCACCATGTTGGTCGCTGCCATTATTCAAATTCGCAAAGCACTGGGTCATAAGCATGCCACTGTGCAAGAGATTGGTGGGCAATTACAAGCTGAGGGTGGCCATGCTTAAATTTCTGCAAGCAGGCTCAACCTTTAGAAGCCACGCGCATAAAGTGGTGCAAACCTGCCGCCTGATGGTGGGCGTGCACGATTATGAAAACTATCTGGCGCATATGCAGGCTCACCACCCCGAAGTGCCCGCTAAAACGCGCAAAGAGTTTTATCAATACTGCCTTGAGGCACGCTTTCCAGGCGCAGGAAAAATCAGTAAATGCCCTTGCTAGTGAAATAAATGCGAGTATGTAAAAAAACCAGAGTCTTGATGGCTCTGGTTTTTGTTTTTATAAACAAGGGCAATTGTCTAGTAAATTGCGGGTTCAGCCCAATCCTATCAACATAAGCAAGCCAGCAGAATTAGTGTTCTTCGTAGGAGCGGCTTTAGCCGCGAAATCGCTGCGCGTAACAATATTCGCGGCTAAAGCCGCTCCTACCGTATGGGGCCTTGATAGGATTGGGTGTCACCCGTCCTTCCCCTCATCCTCTTCTTCTTTCTTACGCTCTTTCACAATCTGCTTGCCACGTTTAAGCCAAATGAGGATCAGTGTGGGCATAAAGCCAAAGATAAAGAACACGACTAGCCCTTTGGCGATGCTGCCCATAACGATAGAAAACATCATCACCACGTATAAATAGCCAATCAAAATAATATACATAGCGCATCCACTTAAAATCAAAAAAAGCCTCGTTTCCGAGGCTTTGGTCTATTCCTGCAAGCTGATTACACTGCGCGTTTATCGTGCTCAATCAGCGCATAAGCCGAGTGATTATGAATCGACTCGAAGTTTTCTGACTCAACCACATAGGCGCTGACACGAGGGTCTGCTTGAACACGGGCAGCCACATCGCGCACCATGTCTTCTACAAATTTCGGATTATCGTAAGCGCGCTCGGTAACATATTTTTCATCTGGACGTTTGAGCAAACCCCATAGCTCAGAAGAAGCTTCTTCTTCGATCAAGGTGACGATCTCTTCAATCCAAATGCTTTCTGCCAGTGTTGCCGTTACGGTCACGTGTGAGCGTTGATTATGTGCGCCATAGGCCGAGATTTTCTTCGAACAAGGGCAAAGGCTAGTCACGGGTGCTAATACTTTAAGCTTTTGCTCAAATACGCCGTTTTTCAACTCGCCGATCAAAGTGATATCGTAATCCATCAAGCTTTGCACCCCAGATACCGGCGCTGTTTTATTGATGAAATACGGGAAACGCATTTCCAGATAGCCGGACTCTGCTTCTAAACGATCGCACATTTCACGCAGAATCGTTTCAAAAGAATCCACCGAGATTTCTTTCTCGTGGCTATTTAAGATCTCCACAAAGCGCGACATATGCGTGCCTTTGAACTGCTTAGGCAAGAACACATACATATCAAACATGGCGATAGTGTGCTGCACGCCATCGGTACGATCCGCTACTTTAACTGGGTGACGAATGGACTTAATGCCCACTTTATTGATCGCAATATTGCGGGTATCCACCGTGTTTTGCACGTCGGCAATCGCCATGGTCATGGGGTATAACTCCAAAAAAATAGATTCTGATGGGTAAGATTATAACACTGAGAATACCCGAGTAAAGCGCTCGGGAATTATTGTAAAAATCTACACACCCGATAGGTAAAAACTTTAAGTAAGCAAGCTACTTATGGCTTGCCCGCAAACGCCCCCATCATTTTGCTTGCGAAGCGTGAGCCTTCGTTCAACATGATCTCAATATGAGCAGGCATATAGGGTAAAGATAGATACATCGCGAGTAAGCCAATCCCCATCATCAGGGGAAAACCAATGGCAAACACATTAAGCTGAGGCGCGGCGCGGGTCATCACCCCTACGGCCAAATTGGTAACGAGCAATGATCCTATCACTGGCAATGATAATAAAACACCCGCACGAAAAATTAGCCCACCGTAATCAGCCAGTAATTTGAAACCTAAGCCAGATAAAGGCTCCACACGAATGGGTAAACTAGTAAAACTATCAAGCAAGGTATGCAGCACCATTAAATGCCCATTGAGTGCCAAGAATACCAAAATCGTCATCAAGCTTAAAAATTGCGCCACAATCGGCACACTGGTGGCATGCAGTGGATCATAAAAGGAGGCAAAGCCTAAGCCCATTTGCAAACCAGATAAATGCCCTGCCATTTCCATCGCAGAAAAAATAATCCGCACAATATAGCCAATCGCAATACCAATCAACAATTGATTAATGACAATTAAAATACCTGCAGGCGAAACAATCGGCACTTGGGGCATCGCGGGCAACACAGGGGCAATAATTAAAGAGATAAAAATCCCAATACACACACGTACTTTAACTGAAATTGCTTTGCTTGAATAAAATGGGTCGGCTAATAAAAAACCAAAGATGCGGCAAAACGGCCACCAAAAGATAGCGAGCCAGATATCAATTTGAGCTTGGCTAACGGTCCAAATATCGTTCACAATACGCCTTTAAGTGCCCTAATAAAAGTCTTCGAGCTTTCTTATTCTTTCTCGCAATTCATACTGTCTTCATCAGAGATGCCTTGCCCAAAAACTTTTACCTAAGCATTCAACCAATTAATTGCGGGATGCTTTGAAATAAACGAATGGTGTAATCCATTGCAGTTTCAATCATCCACGGCCCAATTAGAATAAACACTAAAAAGGTAATCAGCAACTTGGGAATAAAGGAAAGTGAAGCTTCGTTAATCTGTGTCGCCGCTTGAAAAATACTCACAATAAGCCCCACCACTAAAGCGGTGAGCAATAGTGGTCCACCTAGCAACACCATGACTTCCATCGCTCTTTGAATGACGGTTACAACTGTTTCAGGTGTCATTTGCTAGCCTGCAACATAAAAGCTTTGTACTAAGGACCCCATGAGCAAAGCCCAGCCATCCACTAAAACAAAGAGCATCAGTTTAAAGGGCAAAGAAATAATGACAGGGGATACCATCATCATCCCCATGGCCATTAAAATACTCGCCACCACAAAGTCGATAATAATAAAGGGGATAAAGACGATAAAGCCAATTTGAAATGCAGTTTTAAGTTCGCTAGTAACAAAAGCAGGTACCAAGGTGCGCAAACTCACATCTTCAGGACCATTTGGTTTTTGTGCACCAGAGATATCAATAAAGAATGCCAGATCTTTCTGCCGTGTTTGTTTCAGCATAAAATCTTTTAATGGAATAACTCCTTTTTCAACCGCCTGATTAAAACCTATTTTTTGCTCTGCATAAGGCTGATAGGCGACTTGATAAATTTTATCAAAGACTGGCGACATAATAAAAAAAGTTAAAAATAAAGACATCCCTACAATCACTTGATTAGGCGGCGCTTGCATTGTTCCTAAAGCTTGGCGCAATAAAGACAATACAATCACAACCCGAGTAAATGCCGTCATCATCAACAGTAATGCCGGCAAAAAGCCAAGCGCGGTTAAAAACAATAAGGTTTGAATCGGCAGACTATATTGCGTGCCACCTGTCTGCGCATTCGCCGTCATAAAGGGAATGCCCGGCTCTACCGCAAAAGCAGCACCTGCCAACAAGAGGCCCAGCAGCAGAATAAGGATGCGCTTCAAGGGGTTTTCCTTTGTAAAACGGCAGCCAGCCTAGCGGCAAAAGGGGAAACAACAGGCGCAGTTTCAACTTGCTCAGGCGCATCCATGGTGTGTAGCAAATTGACGGCGCTAGGCGTCACACCAAGCACCAACCAGTTTCCTTCAACTTCCACCACCACCACGCGCTCCTTGCTGCCCACCATCACGCCACTCACTACCCTTAGCGTTTGCCCATTACTCATCGGTAATAATGACAGGCGACGCACCAGCCATGCGCTAAATACAATCAAACCAATCACAAACGCCAGTGCAAGTGACACTTGAGCAATAGACATTAGGCTGGAAGAGGGGGCAGTGGCAGGAGAAGATGCACTGGCATGAGCTATAAAAGGCAGGCTTGCCAAGATAAGAAAGGAAAGAAACTGCACGCTGAGACTACTTATGTAAGCGGCGAATACGTTCTGCCGGGGTAATAATATCGGTGAGCCGAATACCAAATTTATCATTCACCACCACCACTTCGCCCTGAGCAATTAAACAACCATTGACCAGCACATCCATCGGCTCGCCCGCCATCCCGTCAAGCTCCACTACCGAGCCTTGGGCTAACTGCAGTAAGCTACGAATTGCAATTTTGGTCCGCCCCAATTCTACCGTTAAGGAAACGGGAATATCCAAAATCATATCGATATTGCTTGGCGCATTTGCGCCTATAGGCGCGCCCGCATCAAAACGCTCAAAAATATCTGCGGCTTGCACGGATGGGGCGGCATCAGCAGCAGCGGCATCAGCCACTTCTTGCTCAGCTAGTGCGGCAGCCCAATCATCCATTGCCATTTCATCTTCATCTGCCATTATCTCGACCTTTTACCCTTCTTATCGGCCCTCATCAGGCGCATCTTCAATTTCTATCTTGGCACCGGTTAATGCTCAGCCAGCGCAGAAGACCCAACATACTGATCAGCCCTCATCAGCCCCTACTTCGCCTTCGGTCTCGGCCCCCGTTAATGCTTCAGCCGAACCAAGTACTTTACTGACTCTTAAGGCGTACTGCCCATTTAAAGTGCCGTATTTACATTCCAGTACCGGCACATTATCGACTGCGGCAATGATTGCTTCTGGGATATCTAAAGAAATAATATCACCCAGCTGCAATTCCAAAATTTCACCCAAGGTGACCTTGGCGTTGCCTAAAGTGGCCACCAAATCGACTTCTGCATGCTGAATTTGCTTTTGCATCAAGGTGGTCCAGCGATTATCGACTTCAATCCGATCGGCCTGCATGGTGCTATACAAGACGTCCCTAATTGGCTCGATCATCGAATAGGGGAAGCAGATATGAAAATCGCCGCCGCCTGCGCCCAACTCAATTTTAAATGTGTAAGCCACTACCACTTCGGTAGGTGTGGCGATATTGGCAAATTGCGTATTCATTTCCGAGCGAACATAAACAAATTCGCAAGGAAAAACCGGCAACCATGCTTTTTGATATTCTTCAAAAACCACTTCTAAGAGGCGCTGAATAATCCGCTGCTCGGTCGCGGTAAAATCTCGCCCTTCAACCCGCACGTGATAGCGGCCATCTGAACCAAACAGATTATCCACCACCAAAAACACGAAATCGGGATCAAAAATAAACAATCCCGTTCCACGCAAGGGCTTCATTTGAATCAGGTTTAAATTGGTGGGAACCACCAGATTACGAATAAATTCGCTGTATTTTTGAACCCGAACGGGGCCAACCGAGATTTCTGCGTTGCGGCGCATAAAGTTAAATAGGGCCACCCGCAAATTACGCGCAAAACGCTCATTCAAAATTTCAAGCGTCGGCATCCGGCCACGAACGATGCGCTCTTGACGGCCAATATCGTAATCGCGGACAGCAGAAGCATCGACCTCTTCGTCGGAAGAATCTTCTTCACCGGTCACACCGCGCAGTAGCGCATCGACCTCTTCCTGAGAAAGGATATCGTCTGCCATAATCCTTAGTCCGGATAAACACTTACCCGTTTATAAAATATAATTACCGAAGACAAACACAGTACTTTTTAGTACTGAAAGCAGGGGCGAAATTAATAAGGCAATATCGACGGCTTAGCCTGCACATGCAAGGCCAGCCGTTTACATAAATCGACTACTGAACAATGAATGTTGTGAAATTAACTGAAAGTACGCCTTCATCTTCACTTTCCGCACCCAAAATTTTATTCACTAATTCTTTAATTTCTTTACCCAGTTTATCCGTGCCATCAGGCGCTTTTACTTCCGCCATGGTTTTACCACGTAATAATTTATTAATTTGCCCCTGAATTTTGGGTGATAGCCCTTTTATTTTCTCGGCTAAATGTGCATCACCCAATTCTAAAGAGATATCCGTCTGTAAAATGCCATCGCCATCTTCCGAGTGCAAATTAACAGTGAATTGTGGAAGCTTTTCAAATACAGCCGCATGCTCTTCTTTCTTTTTGTGGTCTTTCTTTTTCTTTTTAGCATCGTCATGGGCAGTGGCTTCGGCAGCCACTTCATCGGCAGCAGGATCGCTACTTTTGGTTAACAGAAACGCTGCTACACCACCCACAATAATTAACAAGACTACTAATAGGCCGATTACAGCGAACAAAAGGATATTTTTCTTCGCTTTAGGCGTCGCTTCCACTTTGGCATCTGACATCACATCACCTTGAATGGATTGAAATAATTTTAAAAATTAAGTATTTAGACCAGAACAAAGCGCCCCAATCAAAGAGCGAGGGGCGCGGGGCTTGGGAATAAGTGAATTGATTATAGCTTAAAAAGCATTAGCAAACAGAGAGTAAGCGGCGAGTCTTGTTGTAAAGCAACAAGACTCGCTTTGATTAAACGTAGAGATTTAAGCCACTGCGGGCCACGGGCAGGTGAACATCGGTCATCACACGCGGCTGACCATCGGCATAAGCACCGTTCAAATCGCCGACAAACTGCTGTGCCCTAGATTGACGTTGCTGATTCATTTGCTGACTACTGGCTTGTTGCTGAGCCTGCTGTTGTGCATGCTGATTTAAAGAATCAGACGCCACTTGCACATTACTTAGCTGAATACCTTGATCAGCCAGCAACATTGTTAATCTAGGCGTGGCTGCCGCCAGCGCTTCGCGTACTGAAGCATGTTGCGAACTAAACACCACACTCGCCTGCTCACCCGACATGGTTAAGCGTACTTCCATTGGACCTAAATGCGGTGGATTAAGCTGCATATCAATCTGCTGATGCTGATCTTGCAACATCATCGATACACGTTGCGCAACCGCATCCCCCCAGCGTGAACTGCCCACCGCCTCAGTTACAGTGTGTTGAGGTAACGCAGGCTTTGCTTCCACCACAGGAGTGCGCAAAGCCACTTGAGGTGTGGCCTCAATTTTTGGCAACAAAACATTTTCTTTGGAGTTAGCAAGTAAGGCAGAAAAATCGTCAGCAGGAGCAGCAAACTCACCTGCGCCGGCCGCTTTTTGCCGTAAAGAGGCAAATTTTGCCGTATCAATACTGCCAGCTAAAGCGTTTTCTGGCTTCAAGCCTAGTTGATCTAGGTCGCTTAAATCTTTACCGTCTTTGAGCTCGCCATCCCCTAATAGGCCCTTACCCATCTTGCTTAAATCAAGCATTGCCAGATCGCCACTGACATCGCTACTGACATCGGTTTTAGCATCGGCCACAAGTGGCGTGACTTGAGCCACCACCGCTTGAGCTTGCAGCATCGCCAACCATGGCTGAATCGCTTGTGCGCTAGCGGCCGCAGATTGCTCCTCTGTACCTGCTTCGTGTTCATCTTTGTTAGTGCTAGCTGATGATTTTTGCTCCGCAGAATCAGGCTGGCCTTCCTGACGCGTATTCACTTCCCGCTCAAGCACCTTGGCAAACGGTTGCGCAGCCGCATCGGCCCCCATAGAAACAGAAGGGGTAGAACGATTAGTTTGTGCACTGGCTGTAACAGTGAGATTGCTCGCCATGACCATGGCTCCTCAATACGGGGTTAGAACGCAAGTAAACATAGCATAAGCAATTGCAGTGCCAGCCCTGCTACACTTTAAAAAGAGGAGGAGTTTATGGCTGAAGATTCAGATGCAGAACGCACGGAGCCCGCGTCGAGTAAGCGCCTTGATGATGCGCGAGCAAAAGGGCAAATCCCCAGATCACAAGAATTAGCCACCTTTTCAATTTTAATGGTGGGCATTGTGGCCCTTATCAAATTAGGGCCTGAGCTGCTGCAAACTTTAAAAGCCATTTTTATTGCCGAGCTAACCTTTAATCGCGCCACCATCGCCGACCCAAATCAAATGCTCTTGCACTTTATGAGTTCAAGCCATAAAGCATTGATGGCTTGCCTGCCCATTATTTTACCTTGCGCAGCGATCGCTATTATCACCCCTGTTTTAGTTGGAGGCTGGCTATTTACCTTTGATGCCTTAGCCCCCAATTTTGCCCGTATGGACCCCGTTGGCGGCATTGGCCGAATGTTTTCGCTAAAAAGCGTGGTCAATATGGTGAAGACCATTCTTAAATCAGGCCTTATTGGTGGTGTGGCAGCTTGGGTGCTATGGGATGAGAGAGCTCAATTTTTGCAACTCATCACCATGCCACTGGATGCTGGCCTGCCCTTTATGTGGGATATGGTTCAGCACACCCTATTGCTCGTCATTAGCTCACTGGCGATTTTAGCGGCCATTGATGCGCCCTATCAGCTTTGGGATTATTACAAGGGTCTGCGCATGACCAAGGAAGAGGTCAAGCAAGAAGGGAAAGATGCAGAAGGCTCGGCGGAAGTAAAAGGTAAGATTCGTCAATTGCAACACGAAGCGGCAAGAAAGCGCATGATGAGCGAGATTCCAAAAGCGAATGTCATTGTCACCAACCCCACCCACTACGCCGTGGCACTGCAATATACCGAGAGCATGCGTGCGCCTAAAGTCGTCGCAAAAGGGGCATTTCTACTTGCAGAACGCATTATTGAATTAGGCAAAGAGCATAAAGTAGCCATTATCCGTACCCCGCCTTTTGCTCGAGCACTTTATCATCACGCTGAACTCGGGGCCGAGATCCCCGCTGCACTGTATACTGCGGCAGCCGAGGTATTGGCTTATATCTATCAGTTAAAACACTGGCAAAATTATGGTGGTGATGAGCCGAATCTGGCTGACGAGCTGCCCGTGCCTAGCGAATTAGACCCTGGCGGTGAAGCATAAAGCATCACGATTAAGCAGCAATCATGCGCAAAATTTGAGTTTATTTAATTTATCCAGAGCTTAAAGCCCCATGTGGCGTACTTTTAATTACAGCAAATTAGCCGGCCCCGCGCTGGTGCTTATGGTGCTCGGCATGATGGTTCTGCCGCTGCCCGCGCTTGTGCTCGATTTCTTTTTTACCTTCAATATTGCGATTTCCATCATTGTGCTGATGGTGGCGCTTTACACCCGTAAGCCGCTCGAGTTCTCCAGCTTCCCCACTATTTTGCTGTTTACCACCCTACTACGGCTTTCTTTAAATGTCGCCTCAACCAAGCTGGTGCTGACGGAAGGCCATACAGGTGCAGATGCGGCGGGTAAGGTGATTGAAGCGTTTGGCCACGTTTTGATTGGCGATAATTTAACCGTTGGTGTCATCGGTTTTATTATTCTGACCATTATTAACTTTGTGGTGATTACCAAGGGTGCTGGGCGAATTGCCGAGGTCTCTGCTCGCTTTACGCTGGATGCCATGCCTGGTAAGCAAATGGCCATTGATGCCGATTTAAATGCTGGCATGATTGGGGAAGAAGACGCCAGACGTCGCCGCTCAGAAATCTCGCAAGAAGCTAATTTCTTCGGCTCCATGGATGGTGCATCCAAGTTTGTACGGGGCGATGCAGTCGCGGGGATCATGATCATGGTGATCAATATCATCGGCGGCTTGGTGGTCGGCATGGCGCAGCATGATCTGCCTTTTGCCGAAGCGGGAAAAACCTACACCCTGCTGACTATCGGTGATGGCCTTGTGGCACAGATCCCCTCGCTGATTATCTCGGTCGCCGCAGGTATTGTGGTTTCACGCGTGGGGGATGGCGAAGATTTGTCCGAGCAAATCTTAGGCCAGATGTTTTCTCAGCCACAGGTTATGTATGTCACCTCCGGCGTTTTAGGCGTTTTAGGCATTATCCCTGGCATGCCGCATATGGCCTTTTTACTGATGGCATCGATTTTAGGTGGCATCGCTTGGCAGCTCGATCAGCGCAACAAAACAACAGCGCTCCAAACTGCTGCCGCAGAGGGGGGTGGTGCAGCAGGCGGGCCAGCCGCAGCGGGTGGCGCCCCCGCTGCAGCTCAGCCTTTACAAGAGGTTAGCTGGAATGACGTCCAACCTGTCGATCCGGTCGGATTGGAAGTGGGCTATCGGCTAATTCCGCTAGTCGATCGAAATCAAGATGGCGAATTACTGCGGCGTATTCGCGGGATTCGTAAGAAAATCGCCCAAGAGCTGGGGTTTTTAGTCCCTTCCGTACATATCCGCGATAATTTGGAACTCAAACCCAACCAATACCGTATCCAGCTCAAAGGGGTGGATGTAGGCACGGGTGAAGCATTTGCAGCGCAATGGCTGGCTATCAACCCTGGCAATGCGATTGGTCAGCTACCAGGCCCCCCCACCCAAGACCCAACTTTTGGCCTACCTGCGGTTTGGATCGACGCTAATTTACGCGATCAAGCGCAAGCCTTTGGTTATACCGTGGTGGACGCTTCTACCGTAGTCGCCACGCATATTTCAAATATTTTACAAAGCCATTCCGCCGAGCTTTTAGGCCGCGAAGAAGTCCAGCAATTACTCGAGCATTTTGGCAAAGACGCCCCCAAGCTACTGGAAGACTTGGTTCCCAAGATTATTCCTGTCGGCACTTTACAAAAAGTATTACAAAACTTACTCGAAGAAGGGATGCATATTCGCGATTTGCGCAGCATCCTAGAAACACTGGCCGAACATATTACTCGCACCCAAAATATCGACGAGCTAACTGCTGCCGTGCGTGTCGCTTTGGGCCGAGCGATTGTTCATCAACTCTTCCCCGGCGAAAACGAATTGCAAGTTGTGACGCTTGAGCCACAACTCGAAAATATTTTACTCTCGGCTGTCTCTGGCAATTCGCAAGGCGGCTTAGAGCCTGGCCTTGCCGAGCGAGTACTCAAACAAGCCTCTGAATTATCTGAGCAATTAGAGCAGCAAGGCCTAAGCACCGTACTCATTGCCCCAGCCCAGCTACGCCCGATGCTAAGCCGCTTTTTACGCCGCTCTATTCCAGGATTACGTGTGATTGCGCATACCGAGATTCCCGACAGCAAAACCATTCGAATTGTGGGAATGTTAGGCGCGAATTAATCGCAAATAATGCCCTGTAAAACAAATTAAAGAATAATTACCTAATTAAGCTAGGTATGCTTAAGAGTAAACTGACAAAACATACTAAAATACACGCGGCTAAACTGTATATTTCATACGCATTGGCTTGCATGAGGATAATCTTTTGTTTTCAGACGGCAACTGGATATGGTCGTAAAAAAGTTCTACGGGGCGACTACGCGTGACGCGCTGCGTCAGGTTCGTGACGAACTTGGCCCAGATGCGCTTATCTTATCCAACCGTCAGGTGTCTGGTGGTGGCATAGAGATCATGGCGGTCGCCGATGCCGACGTCGCCGCGCTAACCAACGTCCCAAGCGTTGCCGCACAGCCTCGACCTGCGCCACAGCAAAATACCCGTGGCGCACAAAATGGTGCGAAGCTACTACAAAGTGCGCAAGCTGCTGCGCCAATCAGCAAAGCCCTCGCCCGCTCTTACGCCATCCCTGATGATGACGATGAAGAACCTAGCACCGATCATATTTTGCACGATGAGCCGCTCGTTTTACGCAGCAATCGCCCTAACCCAGTACCAGAGCCTGCGCCACGCCAGCCAGCGCCTGTCCCCGCCCCCATTCCGCTCGATAGCAATCCAGAATATCAGCAACCTAGACCTAGCCGCCCAGCACCACGCCCTGCGCCGCCTCCACCTAAGCGTTCAGCCTCAGAGCGGGCTTTGCCTACTTTTAGCTTTGAAGACGATCAAGCACCCGCAGCACAAAACCCAGCAGACAAAGAAGCGATGGATGGCATTGCGCGGGAAATCCGCCTCTTGCGGGGCTTGCTAGAAAGCCAGCTGGCAGGCATGGCCTGGGGCGAATTATCGCGCCATGCGCCTGAAAAACTCGAAGCCTTGCGCCAACTTTTATCCGCCGGATTTTGCCCTGCGCTTTCACGCCAACTGGTTGAAAAAATGCCAGCGCAAATGAGCTTGGATCAAGGCATGCGCTGGGTTAAAGCCGCGCTCACGCATAATCTGGCCGCCGCCACAACGGATGACGATCTAATCAACCGTGGCGGAATCTACGCACTGATCGGCCCAACCGGTGTGGGTAAAACCACGACAGTCGCTAAGCTAGCGGCGCGTTGTGCGCTCTTGCACGGGCCAGATTCGGTGGCCCTGCTCACCACGGACAGCTACCGGATTGGTGCACACGATCAGCTGCGTATTTACGGCCGCATCATCGGCGTGCCGGTGCATGAAGTTAAAGACGAAACCGATTTGCAATTTACCCTTGCCGATCTGAGCGAAAAACATTTAGTGCTGATCGATACCGTTGGTATGGGACAGCGCGATCAGCGCATCAGCGAGCAACTGGCATTATTTGATGAAGACAATGTATCAACCCTATTGCTACTCGCCGCTAATGCTCAGACAGGCACGCTAGACGATGTGGCACGCCGCTATCGCAATAGCCATTTAGCCGGCTGCATCCTGACTAAGCTGGATGAGACCATGAATTTGGGTGGCTGCCTTGATGTGGCGATTCGGCATAAATTGCGCCTGCACTTTTTAACCAATGGGCAGCGTGTGCCTGAAGACCTGCATCGCGCCAATGTGTCGTATCTGGTTGATCGAGCCTTCAGAGGCGAAACACAAAACAGTGCGTTTACCCTCAAACCGGATGAATTCCCACTCTTTATGGGTGCGCAAGGCGGCACGATGGATAGCCCGCTGGATTTCAATATGAACCATGCGAGCCATTCTCGTGGCTAGTCTTTGGTCTGATCAAGCCGCGGGCTTACGCGCCATGATTGCTCCTACGCCTTGCCGCAGCATCAGCCTCAATGGCGGTCGCGGTGGCAGCGGCACGACCACGCTGGCCATTAACTTGGCCGCAGCGCTGGCCGAGCGCAATCGTGAAGTGATTTTATTAGACGAATTCACCGGCATGGGCAATGCTGCCCACCGCATGCGACTAGAGCAAAAACACGAGCTAGATCACGTGCTGCGTCGTGAAGTCACACTGGCCGATACCCTGCTTGCCACCGAAGCAGGTTTTTCTATTTTGCCGATCAGCGCTAAAGCCACCGTGTTAAGCAGCCTGAATGAGCGCGAGCTGACATGGCTATCTGCCGAATTTGAACAACTCACCCAATACGCCGAGTTTTTACTGCTCGACACCCGACCATCAGCCAGCCATGGCGTGCCCTGCCTTAGCCTTGCCGCCGACGATGTGATGGTGATTGTATCGAATAGCGCCGAATCGCTGACCGATGCTTACGCCACCATTAAATTACTCGGCACCGAATACGCGAGGCGCGATTTCCGGATTTTAGTCAATCGCGTTGATACCATTACCGAAGCAGGACTGATTTTTAATCGCCTTAAAAGCGTGGCCAAGCAGTATTTGGGCGATGCGGTGCAAATGAAGTTGATCGGCTACGTGCCCGAAGACGAAAAGCTCAAACGAGCATCCCGTTTGGGTCGTACCGTACTCGACGCCTTTCCTGACGCCGATGCCAGCCATGCTTTTCGCCAACTCGCCGATGTAATGCTGCGCTGGCGCAAGCCTATCCATAGTGTAGACAGCACTGGTTTTCTCTACCGCTTAGTAGAATCCAGCCGCCTGCTGACTGAACAACTCCAGCACTAGTACATAGGAGTTGAAACTGCTACCTCAGCAGGGACTAACGCCGCTTAAATGGGTGCATCAACTGGCCGAGTGCATCGGCTTCCATCGGCTCATCAATACCATAGCGCTGTGGCAGGGTATTAGGCAGATGCAAGCTTGCAAATACTCGATCAATAAAAGGGAACATGGCGGCGTAGTTATGATCACGTTGGCCATGAGCTTCATTAGCATGGTGCCAATGATGAAACGCTGGTGTTGCGATCAGCCATTCCAGCGGCCCAAAGCGCCAGCGCACATTGGCGTGCACAAAAAAGCCCCAAACTATCCCTGCGGCGAAAATAAGCAACGTGGATAAATCGGCCATACCGCTCGCTTGCGGGCGCGCCAAGCCAACGATATATAACACGACAAAACTTAGCCAACGCGTAAAGACAATTTCAAAAGGATGGGCACGGGCGCTCACCAGCCAATCCAGCTGCTCGGCACTATGGTGCACCGCGTGAAAGCGCCACAAACTCGGCACTTGGTGCATGGCACGGTGAACAAAATAGTAGGCAATATCGCCGACCAGCAAGCCCAAAAGCGCACGCATGCTCATGGACAAATTGAGAGCCCAGTCTTGCAGGCCACTGGGCACCAAGAGCGACAAGCCCAAAGCCGTCATGCTCAGCATGGGTACGATCGCCAACTTAAACAACAGGCCATTGCCAAAAAAGTAGCCCAGATCTTGCCAATAAGTGGGCCGTAGCCCCTTACTGGTACGGGCGGCAAAAAGCTTTTCAGCCCCGCCCAGTAGTAGCAAAAGCAGCAAGAACCAAATACTCAAGCGCAGCAACTCTAAGGCTACGTTTTGCCAAGATAAGGTCATTGCAAGATCCTTTTCCGAACACAAGTAAACGTACAAAACTAAAACAAGCAGGGAATCTGCATTTCATCATCTTAGAGCACAAAAAAGGGCCTGCAGACAGGCCCCTTCAATTAAAAAACACACCCCAATTCTTAAAAATCAGCTTTGAACACCCAACTTGCGGCGGGCTAAGAGGCCACCTACTCCTACCATCATAAGCATGACTGTAGCAGGCTCTGGCACAGGCGTTGTAGGTACTAGATTTACGCCATCCAAGAGTGAGTATGGCGGCTGCCCAACTGGCCCACCTGTCACCAAAAACGACAGCGTTTGGTTGGCGCTGCCCGCTATAAAGTGCATATTAACCGCGCTCCAGCCCGAGAACACACCTGGTGAGGTTGTGAGAGTCTGCGAGTTTTGCGATTGACCGCCAAAGCTCACTTGCCAAGCATGTGTGGTATTCGAACTCCAGCCTAGTTGCTGTGCGCCTGCTTGATAAAAGCTCAAATCATAGCCTGCCCCAACAGTCAGCCCAGAGAAAGTCTGGCTAAGAACAGAAGAGCCCCATATTGGGTCGGCAATATAAAAATTGCCGCCATCGGGGCTAGACGAAACGACTGAACTAAGCCCTCCATTCGCCCATGCAGACATAGTGTGGTTATTTGAAGCGGCAGCATTGGTCACAAAAGACCAAGTGAACCCTTCAGGATTGCCGCCAGCGGGCATGCCAACAGACCAAGCCCCATAACCCGGAGCGCCCACACGGCTTCCCACCTCAACCCCTGTTGCTGAGCTACCACATGGATTACAGCCACTGAGGTCATTAAATGAGCCCCCATTCACCAAGTTAGCTTGCGCCTGAGTGGCGCTCAAACCTAGGCAGGCAAACGCGAATAAACCTAATACGTTTTTCTTACTCATAGCCAAAGTAATCATGTCGAACTCCATACCTAAGAATAGCGAAGCCACCGTTACGCAAAAACCACAGCTTTTTGCTGATGACTTTTGTGCGCTTTTTCCAGTGTTGCCAATTCAGATATGAGTGTCAATTGGAGGCCACCCTCTGTAAGCTGAACGGTAAATAACCAGACTAAATCGAGCACAGCCTTGATGATCCGTAAGCTATCAGCAATCTCTTTTAGCCACAATTAAACTTTTCTTTAGCTGCCAGCCCATGTAAATTATGTTTAATGTTATATAAGTTTTATAACTTGCATCCGGCACGCCACCCACACACCTACGATGACCTGCAATGGCTCAGCTCCAGATTCTAAGCACCCCACAAGGCACAACTCTACAGCTCTCTGGCCGCTTAGATGCACAGACCGTTGCCCCAATCTGGCCCAAAATCGGCCAACTGGGCGCTTGTGAAGTAGACGCCAGCGGCGTGACTTATTGCGATGGTGCGGGCGTGGCGCTGTTTTATACCTTGGCTCAGGGGGGAGCCACCATTCATCAGCTGGCCCCGCCCTTTGCCGAGTTACTCGATGTTTTTCAAATCGAAAAACCTCTTTTTAAAGCAGCACCACCACCTCAAATAGGCTGGCTTACCGCGTTTCGAGTGCCTAGGCTAGGCATGCTTTATCCGCCCAACGAACTGCGGTACATCATTAAATATTGGGCTGATAAAACTTTAGCCCAGCCTACCGTGCTTACACTTGAGCTGCCTCCTCCACCGGTGCTCGGTGTAGGCAATAAAAAGCCGGTGCGAAATAATCGGCACCGGCTTTTCGGTGTAACTCATACGGCGTAATGCGTCTGGAAAGACCACCAGACTTATTAGCGCCCTACAAATTCATTACGGGTTACGGCCTTGTTAAAGAAACTTACCTGCCTATTGCAGAACGTGCGGGCACTATGCAAGCCAAACACTTTAATGGCAGCTTAAAAATTACGCCGTTCACTGCCCAAGCGCCTTTTGCTGAGCGCAGTTTCTTTTATAGAGAAAGCGCCCAGCGCTTTGTAAAAGATCCTTACCGCGAATGGCTATCGCCCCCTGCTCAGCGACTTACCCTTAGCGCTCAGCAGTGGTTGCAAGCGAGTGGCTTATTTCGCGAGGTTTTATCACTTTCTTCAAAGCAAACAGCAGATTACCAATTATCAGGAGAATTGCTGACACTACATACCGATCTACAAGCGCAACCCCTTGCAGTGGCAAAGCTGCATATACGCTTAAGCTCAGCCAGTTCACCTGTTATACTTGAAACTATTCTTACAGCGAGCGAGCCTTTAAATGGGACACAAGCTGCAGATATTGCTGCAGGCTTAGACCGCGCTCTTGCAAGCACTCTTAAGCAATTAGAAAGCAAACTAATTTCACTTCCAAATCACTAGCCAGCAGTTGTAGCGTAAGTGTCTAAAGCGTTGTGAGCTGATATAAAGTAAAAACTGAGTGAATTTCAGTAAATAGCCGGCTATTTAATGCGAATTCACACAAAAATCAGCCCCACTGACTCGTTTTAAAACAAGACAGTCTTATGCCCAACAGCCAGCCAAGTGAGCTAAACTGATTTTAGCCCCCTTACAGTTGAAACAGATGGCAGCGCCACGCGCACTTTCCCTTTATCGTCAGACACAAGCCAGCAGCGAGAACGATTACGTCACGCGGCATGCGCCTCTTGTCAAACGGATCGCCTATCATATGGTGAGCCGCTTGCCTGCCAGCGTAGAAGTCGACGATTTAATTCAAGTGGGCATGATGGGCTTGATGGAAGCGGCCAAAAATTTTGACCCCAATGCGGGCGTATTGTTTGAAACTTTTGCCTCGCAACGCATTCGCGGTGCAATGCTGGATGAATTAAGAAGCGCCGATTGGATGCCACGCCAAGCTCGAAAACATATGCGAGATATCGAAGCCGCCTTAGTCAAGCTAGGGCATAAACTAGGCCGAGCACCGCTGGAAAGTGAAGTTGCGCTATATTTGAATCTAAGCCTCGATGAATACCAAGATATGCTCACCGAAGCGCGTGGCCATCAGCTCGTACATTTAGATGATTTTGAAGAAGACGAAGAAAGCCATCATAGCGAACACAATATCGCCGATCAGGCGCAAAACCCGCTGCATCAATTATCAGAAACACACTTTAAACAAAAACTTATTGACGCCATTGATGCACTACCAGAACGAGAAAAACTCGTGATGGCGCTGTATTACGATGAAGAACTCAATCTTAAAGAAATTGGTGCCGTACTCAGCGTGACTGAATCTCGAGTTTGCCAGCTCCATAGCCAAGCAATTGCTCGGCTGCGAGCGCGCTTAGGTGATTGGACAACTCGATAAGTGAAACATAGATAAAGGCAGAGTGAGAAATATGGAAAAAGGTCGATAAGGGAATATGGATAAAATTAGTATTTTTGGGATTTTACTTGGCTTAACAGCCGTTGTTCTCGGGCAAATTTTAGAGGGCGGCCATGTTGCATCGCTAATGCAAGCCACGGCATTTTTAATTGTCACAGGTGGCACTCTAGGTGCTGTGATGCTGCAAAGTCGGCAAGATCATTTTATTGCAGGTTTAAAAATGGTGAAGTGGATTTTTATTCCTCCACAACACGATTTCAAAAAGCAACTGGGTGTTTTAGTCAACTGGGGCCAACAAGCCCGTCGCGGCGGCCTTTTAGCGCTCGAAGCCTATGTACAAAGTGAAAAAGATCCTTTCGTAAAGCGTGGTCTACAAATGGTAGTCGATGGGGCCGAGCCGGAAGTCATCCGCCGCGCCATGGAGCTAGATATCGATGTCTTTGAAGATCGCGCTCGCTCAGCAGCCAAAATTTGGGAAGCAGCCGGCGGCTACTCGCCCACCATCGGCATTATTGGCGCGGTGATGGGCCTGATTCATGTGATGGAAAACCTCACCGATCCATCTAAGCTAGGCGCAGGGATTGCGGTAGCCTTCGTCGCCACCATCTACGGCGTAGCCATGGCCAACCTCTTATTTCTACCGATTGCACAAAAACTAAAACAACATATCCAAACCGAAGTAAGACGCCGTGAAATGCTCGTAGAAGGCCTAGTCACCATCGCCAACGGCGAAAATCCACGAGTGTTAGAAAACAAACTGGCGGGTTTTTTGTCTTAGTCGCTGATGTCAGTTAGCAACACCCAAACCTTGAACCACGGAGGGAGGGAGAACACGGAGTTTCACGGAGAAAACCATTTAAAACTGAGCCATTTATTGGGGTTTGAGTCATTACAACCTTAGCAAAATGAATTTATATCGCGACTCCCAGCACGGGGCTTAAATCCCCCTTGAAGCCGCGACACAAGGAATAAGCAGACCGGGGTTTCGGAAAAGGGGTAGCGGGCTTGCTCCCGAGCAGCCTCTACGCCGAGCCGATTATCCGCAGTGAGGGGCCTTCGTGCTTTTGGGGTTGCGGCTTGGCTCCGTTTCTTGTCCATTCAAGAAAGGAAGGCCCCCGCGGTGCATAAGTATCTACACAAGTCAGCACACTTGTTCCCCCCTTTGTAAAAGGGGGGCTAGGGGGGATTTGTTTTGATGTTGGGCTGAAATTAGCCAAAAACCAAAGGCAAATCCCCCTCAGCCCCCTTTGACAAAGGGGGTGGCTGCAGCACTGAAGTGCTGCTATCAACTTATGTAGATACCTATGCCCGCGGTGGCACCCGCTCCAAAATCAACGTGCCGAAGGCACTAAAAAGAGCTTTTTAGCTTTACTTAGTACGTATAAAGTTGCCCCCCAACCTCATTCGCAATCGCCCTGCGGAGATTTCACCATGCTCTGGTTTGCCAAATGGCTACGCCTTATCATTGCCTGGCTCGATCTCTGTGCTTTTACCCTGCTGATGCTGATCCTTGCACGCCTGCCTATGGCGCTCATCTCTGGCTGCTATCCCCCATTATTTCAAGCTTGGTGCCGCTGTTTTGTTCGGGCGCTAGGCGTAGAGCTACGCTTACATCAACACTACAAAACATCCCTCCCTCCCCAATATATTCTGATTGCAAATCACCCCTCTGCTTTTGAAGATGTCGGCATACCTGCTTTTTTTCCCGTCAGAAACTTAGCCAAGGAAGAAGTACGCAACTGGTGGTTTGTTGGACGAATTGCTGAAGCGGCAGGTACGCTCTTTGTAAGGCGTGAGCAAAAAGACGCGAGACAAGCTGCACTACAAAATATGATTTGCGCGGTTAAAGCAGGCCACTCGATTGCCCTCTATCCAGAAGGAGGCTGCAAAGGCCGCCGCCTGTGGGATAAGTTTTTATATGGCGCATTTACTGTTTCACTGGAAACAGGCGTGCCCATCTTGCCGGTGTTTTTACATTATGAGGCGCAAGCAGCCTTTGAATGGGGCCCCAATACCACACTCCTACAAAAACTATGGCAAATCATTTGCGCCCCCAATAAAGTGGCTCACTATCATGTATTTGATCCGCTAGAAGCCAGCCAATTTAAAGACCGTGATGATTACTCTCGCCATACTTACGCACTTTATTTGGAATGGCAAAAACGTTTTCTTGAGTAAAGTATTTTGCTTTATCTATCTGGTTTATTACCCAAATGGAGCGGCCAACTGCAGTTTGTAGTACGTTGCCGCTATAATTAGCGCCATATCTATTGAGTAGCCTCGCCCCAAATGGCCATATTTCGTAAAAAAAACGTCGCGAATGTCTCCAGCCGCGCCGCCTTGCCACCACAAATCGCGATTTTATTGCGCGAATCTTGGTGGTTTATTCTGGTCGTCTTAGTGATTTACCTCGTCTTAGTATTAAGCACCTATAGCCCCATTGATCCGGGCTGGTCGCATAGCGCCACTCGGCCCGAGATTCATAATCGAGGAGGTGCGGTGGGCGCTTGGATCGCCGATGTCTTACTGTATTTGTTCGGTTTTTCTGCATGGTGGTGGGTGGGCTTTTGTTTTTCTGCCATTTTATGGGGCTACAGACGCATCGATCATGTCAGCGATGGCGCTCGCCCCACGCTGCTGTTTGCTTGTATCGGCTTTTTGCTAATTATTTTATCCAGCTCCTGCTTTGAAGCGCTGCGCCTGCATAGCCTCACGGCCGCACTGCCGCAAGCTCCTGGTGGGATTCTCGGCGTCTCGCTCGGCGGCTGGCTTTATCTGAGTTTTGGCTTTTCAGGTGCAACTCTTTTCTTAATTGCCACCCTTTGCATTGGTGTTTCTCTCTTTACAGGGCTTTCCTGGCTGCACCTCATGGAAAACTTGGGGACTTTAATCGAGTTGGCCGTATTTAAAACTCGTGACTATATCCAAGCCTCCCAAGATAGAAAAATTGGCCGTGAAGCCACGGTCATGCGTAGCGAGAAAGTCACCTCAGAGAAAAAACGCTTTGATGAGAAGCCCCCCGTGCGTATAGAAGCCACGCATACCGAATCCCCCTCCATCGCAGCTAAGCTCAGCAAGAAAGCGCAGGAAGAGCAGCAAAAGGCCGCGCAAGTACCCCTGTTTAATGCCGAAGATTTACCCGTGATTGCCAGCAACCAAGCCTTGCCACCACTCAAGCTACTCACCCCAGCACCGCCCGCTAAAGAAACCATCAGCAAGGAAACGCTGGAATTTACCTCTAGGCTAATCGAGAAAAAACTGGCCGACTTTAATGTGGAAGTCAAAGTCATCGCGGCCTACCCAGGCCCCGTGATTACCCGCTACGAGATTGAGCCTGCTGTCGGCGTAAAAGGCTCGCAGATTGTTAACCTGATGAAAGATCTATCGCGCGCGCTGGGCCTTGTTTCAATTCGTGTCGTCGAAACCATCCCAGACAAAACCTGCATGGGGCTTGAGTTGCCCAACCCAACACGCCAAATCATTCGCCTTTCCGAGATTTTATCCTCCGAGCCTTATCACGCTATGGGCAGTAAGCTCACCATTGCGCTGGGCAAAGATATTACCGGCAAGCCCATCGTCACCGATCTAGGCAAAGCACCGCATATGCTGGTGGCAGGGACGACCGGCTCGGGTAAATCGGTTGGTGTGAACGCGATGATTTTAAGCTTGGTCTACAAGGCCACGGCCGATGAAGTGCGCTTTATTATGATCGACCCGAAAATGCTTGAGCTATCGGTTTACGAAGGTATTCCGCACTTGCTAGCACCGGTCGTCACCGATATGAAGCTGGCCGCCAATGCCCTGAACTGGTGTGTGGCCGAGATGGAAAAACGCTATCGCCTGATGAGTACCTTTGGTGTGCGGAATCTAGCGGGCTTTAACCAAAAATTACGCGACGCAGAAAAAGCTGGCAAACCGCTCACCAATCCTTTTTCACTGACGCCTGAAGAGCCTGAACGCCTCGAGCATCTACCCTTTATTGTGGTGGTGGTCGATGAATTTGCCGATCTGATTATGGTGGCCGGTAAGAAGATTGAAGAGCTAATCGCTCGCCTCGCGCAAAAAGCCCGTGCTGCTGGCATCCATTTGATTCTAGCCACCCAACGCCCCTCTGTGGACGTGATTACCGGCCTGATCAAGGCCAATATCCCGACACGGCTCGCGTTTCAGGTATCGAGCAAAATTGATAGCCGCACCATTCTTGATCAAATGGGCGCAGAGGCCTTGCTCGGCCAAGGGGATATGTTGTTCCTGCCTCCGGGTAGCGGCTATCCACTGCGCGTGCATGGTGCCTTTGTGGACGATAACGAAGTGCATCAGGTGGTTGAAAACCTCAAGCAACAAGGCGAGCCTAACTATATCGACGGCATTTTGAATGGTGGCTTTGAAGCCGAGGCGGCGGCTGGCGGCGGCAATGGCGAGGCAAATAACGAAAGTGATCCGCTTTACGACGAAGCGGTGGCCTTTGTACTCAAAAGCCGCCGCGCATCCATCTCATCCGTACAACGCCAACTACGCATCGGCTATAACCGCGCTGCAAGGCTGATTGAGCAGATGGAAGCCTCAGGCCTAGTCAGTGGCATGGAAACCAACGGCAATCGCACTGTGCTAGCTCCAGCAAGCGAATAAAGCGATCACACAAGAAGCCCTCGCCCCCATAAGAAACAAAACGCTGTTTCTTATGGGCTTGCCTCCCCCTATGCAGGCCTTAAAAGGCACTCCCCTCAAAGCTAAAAGATCCACACTCCGCCATTTTTAGCCCGTAATAGATGGCAAGCAAACACACTTTTTCACCTTCAATTTATAAACTAAAAAAACAAGCACTTGTATCACGCCAAAGCCGCGTAAAGCCTAGCGCTAGCGGCTCAAGCACCCTAGGAAAAAAATACAATTACTTAGTGCCTAAGTGATATAGCTCTTGAAACAAGCGGTGGATCTATGCTATAAATCCGGTTTTTCTCAGAAGTCAGGGAATTACCCACCATGGCACGAGTATGTGTAGTCACCGGCAAGCGTCCAGTGACAGGGAACAATGTTTCCCACGCCAATAACAGAACCAAGCGTCGTTTTCTTCCAAATCTACACAGCCGTCGTTTCTGGGTAGAAAGCGAAAACCGCTTCGTTCGTCTGCGTGTATCTAACGCAGCACTCCGTACTATCGATAAACTAGGCATCGAAGTCGTCCTCGCGGATCTCCGCGCTCGTGGCGAAGTTTGAGGCTGAGGTAAGAAATCATGCGTGAAAAAATCAAGCTGGAATCCAGCGCAGGTACTGGTCACTTTTACACAACGACCAAGAACAAGCGCACAATGCCAACTAAGCTAGAAATCAAGAAGTACGATCCCGTGGTTCGTAAACACGTGATCTACAAGGAAACCAAGCTGAAGTAATTCAGTTGTTGTGCGGTGACCTTCATACTCGAACCCTGCCCTTGGTGGGGTTTTTGTATTTCTGACGTATCAAAAAAAGCCAGACTCAGTCTGGCTTTTTTCTATTGTCCAAGCACTCAGGGCAAATCCCACTCTGTTTTTAGCGAGCTTTTGAGCATGCCAATGAGTGGATCCTGCTCTCTATCTGCTGAATAAATAAACTGCAAGGGCACTCGCACCGCAATCTCGCCACCACGCCACAAGGCAATCGAGCCATCGGCAGCAAAGCGCTTCGCTGTTCTCTCGGCCAAAATCGCCACCCCCATCCCCGCTTTAACCAGCTCCACCAGTGTTGCTTCTTCGTCAAACTCACCGACAATTTTTGGCGCGATATTCTGGCTGCGCCATAGCTCCAAAGTGATTTCAGCAAGACTGGTAAATTGCGATAGACCTAGCCAAGGCGCTTTGCCCAATGCTTTCCAATCGGCATTAGCCAGCTCAGCGGCCATCGCTGGCGGCAGGGCCACACAAAAACCAATCTCGGTCAGTTGCAAAGTAGTCACATTTTGATAGGGATTGCGCCCCAGATAAAAACCACCGTCCAGCACTTTTTTGCGTACATCATTCAACACACTCACCGAAATACCGTGAGTGGTTTGTGCTGAAATCAGCGGATACTTTTCCCGCAAATGCGCCAGCCATGATCCTAGCCGCAGCCTTGCAGGCACGCCTATTGTACCAATTTTGACTTTTCCTCTTGGCTCACCAGCCAATGCTTTGGCTCGATTTTGCATACCACGCGCTAAGGCGAGGATGTTTTCTGCATCCGGCTGTAATAGCTTTCCCGCCTCTGTTAGCTGCACACCGCCGGGAAAGCGTTCAAACAAGGGCACGCCAAATTCTTCTTCTAAGGCCTTTATTTGCGCGGTTACGGCAGGCTGAGACAGATGTAATAATTCTGCTGCCTGAGTCAGATGCCCCTGCTGTGCAACGGCAATAAAAGTACGAAGTTGGTAGATTTCCATACCGAAAGTATGCTCAAAAATACGCTCACTGTCAGCTTATTCACAGGAATAAAGCGTAGTCCCCCCATCGGCAACTTCATCTCTAAAAGTATGCGCAGTGCAATGCAACATCAGCTTTGCTGATTTTGTGCATCAAAAATTGCAATTAGCATGAAAAGATCACTGTAGTTACATTACAGATCGGTTGTCCCTTCCGGGATCCACCTTGTTTAAGGAGGAGTCTAAGCATGAATGAACCTATCATCGACCGTATTCAGCAGAACCCTAAGTTTGCCGAACTGGTCCAAAAAAAAACCAGCCTTTCGTGGCTTCTATCATCAATTATGTTGGTGATTTACTACGGTTTTGTACTGGTGATCGCATTTTCCCCCAAAACACTTGGGATCCCGCTTTCCACAGGTAGTGTCACCACCATTGGGATTCCCGTTGGTATCTTGGTGATTTTATCGGCCTTCGTACTCACCGGCATTTATGTACGCCGCGCTACTGAATTCGACCAGTTGACCCGTGAAATTATCGAGGAAGCAAAGCAATGATGCATAAATTGCAAAAGCAGCTAGGCTGCGGCGCGCTGATGGCGCTTGCCAGCTTGCCGACATGGGCATCTGGCACGATCGATGGCCCAATCACCAAGCAAGCCATGAACTGGCACGCCATCATTATGTTTTTTCTATTCGTCGCCTTTACCCTTGGGGTGACTTACTGGGCGGCACGTAAAACCCGCTCTGCAAAAGATTTTTATTCTGCTGGCGGTGGTATTACCGGCTTTCAAAATGGCTTAGCCATTGCGGGCGACTATATGTCGGCCGCATCTTTCCTTGGGATTTCCGCGCTGGTATTTGATACCGGCTACGACGGGCTGATCTACTCGCTTGGCTTTTTGGTAGGCTGGCCGGTGATTACCTTCTTGGTAGCCGAGCGCCTGCGTAACCTCGGTAAATACACTTTTGCAGACGTAGCGTCTTATCGCCTACAGCAAGGCCCAGTTCGCACCTTTGCCGCAACCGGCACCTTGGTTGTGGTAGCGCTGTATCTGATCGCCCAAATGGTGGGTGCAGGTAAGCTAATCCAACTGCTATTTGGTCTGAACTACAGCACCGCCGTAGTCATGGTTGGCGTGTTGATGGTGATTTACGTGATTTTTGGCGGCATGTTGGCCACCACATGGGTGCAGATTATTAAAGCTGTGCTGCTACTGTCTGGCGCAAGCTTTATGGCCTTTATGGTGCTTAAACATGTGAACTTCAGTATTGAAGGCATGTTTGCCCAAGCCGTTCACGTTAAAGAAGCAGGGGCGCAGCTCTTAGCTATCAAAGCCAGCGCCGCATCGGACGTCGCCGCACAAGCCGTAGCCAATCATTCGCCTGATGCCGCTACGCTGGTCGAAAAAGCATCAGATGCCGCCAAAGCCGCAGTGAAAGCCGCTAAAAACATCATGGCACCCGGTGGCTTGGTTTCTAACCCGATTGATGCGATTTCTCTGGGCCTTGCACTGATGTTTGGTACGGCAGGCTTGCCGCATATTCTGATGCGCTTCTTTACCGTAAAAGATGCACAGGCTGCGCGTAAATCCGTATTCGTCGCCACAGGCTTTATTGGCTACTTCTATATCCTGACCTTCATTATCGGCTTTGGCGCGATCATGCTGGTATCTACCGATCCATCGTATAAAGATGCAGCAGGCAAGTTGCTGGGCGGCTCTAATATGGCGGCGATTCACTTAGCACATGCGGTAGGCGGCGATCTATTTCTTGGCTTTATTTCGGCCGTTGCCTTTGCCACCATTTTGGCGGTAGTTTCTGGGCTGACTTTATCCGGTGCATCCGCTGTTTCACACGATCTATATGCCAGTGTTTGGCGTAAAGGCCGCGTGGATGAAGCCACTGAAATCCGCGTATCTAAATATGCAACGGTTGGCCTTGGCGTAGTGGCTATCTTGCTAGGGATTATGTTTGAAAAACAAAACATCGCCTTTATGGTGGGCTTAGCTTTCTCTATCGCCGCTTCTGCCAACTTCCCAGTGCTGTTTTTATCGATGTTCTGGAAAGGCCTGACCACTCGCGGTGCCGTGATTGGTGGCTATTCCGGCCTGATCTGCGCGGTGGTATTGATTATCCTCGGGCCAGCGGTTTGGGTAGATACACTGGGCCACGCCAAGGGCAGCGAATTATTCCCTTATAAAAACCCAGCTATTTTCTCAATGACTTTAGCGTTTCTGATGACATGGATTTTCTCTGTCACTGATAAAAGCGCACAGGCAGATTCTGAACGTGCACAATTCCTGCCACAATTTATCCGCTCTATGACCGGAGTAGGTGCAGAAGGTGCATCAAAACATTAATAAATAATTAATTAAAAAAACACAGCGCCATGCATGATTGCATGGCGTTTTTTATTGGGCCGATTTAACGATTAAATTTAGTTTTATAAAGATTAATAACCCAATCCTATCAATTTAAGGAAATGCTTTTTGTAGGGCGGGTGAAACCCGCGAGCGATGCAAAAAAATACGCGGGTTTCACCCGCCCTACGATGATTCAATGCCTGTCATTGTGTGGCTGCTAAGTTGATTGGATTGATTAAATACCCTCACTCCCGAAAATGATTAAACCAATCTAATCAATACATTAACTTACACCGCAGTCTTAACCCCTTTGTCATATTCAAATGGCACTATCCATTTAACTTTAATATAAGGGTTATTCAATGAAACGCAGCACAATCGCGCTTAGTATTGCGCTTAGCTCACTATTAGCCGCCTGCAATAGTGACAACACCGATAGCACCACCAGCACAAACAATAAGCCATTTATTATCAGTGGCGTATTTCAAGACTCAGCCGTAGAAGGCTTGGAATACAGCACCACCAGTAATCCAACTGCGCAATACACTAAGGCCGATGGCTTTTATTTATATCAAGTCGGTGATGAAATCACCTTTAAAATTGGCGGTGTGGTATTAGGCAAAGCCATTGCCACCGCTAAACTATCCCCTGCTGATTTAAGCGGCGGCTTTAATGATAAAGCGCTTAATATTGCCCAATTACTGCAAACACTGGATAGCGATGGCGATCCAAGTAATGGCATTACACTTGAAGCGGCCCAACGTGATTTATTAAAATCATTAACCGAATCCAGCATTAAATTAGCCGCAAATGGCAATGACTTTGGTACAGAGCTCGCCAAGCTCGGCCTAAAGGTGCGTGACCGCAATTTGGCCAGCGAGCATTTTGAATCCACTCTTGCCAGCCAGTTTGGCAAAGACAATACCAGCAAGATTGCTGATATCAGCGTCACCAAGCATCAAATTGTGGTCGATCCTAAATTTAATGTGGCCTATCCGGGCACATTAGCGGGCCTGAAAGCCACTTTCCCGAATGGATTTCCATTTAGCATGGGCTCGGCGCTGGCTTTTAAAGAAAAAACCAAAGACGGCGCAATTGAATTTTATGTATTGAGCGATCGCGGGCCTAATGCAGATTCGCCTAGCTTGGCCGATGGCAGCGCGACCAAAGTCTTCCCCGCCCCCGATTTCACGCCTAAATTTGGCGTAATGCGCTTAAAAGACGGCGTAGCCAGCCTTATTTCAGTCACTGATATTTTAAATGCCGACGGCAGCAAAACCACAGGTCGCCCAACGGCAGCCAATGAAATCGGCTCCAGCAAAGAAGTGCCTCTGTCCGATACCCTGCAAACGCTCGCCACCGATAAAAACGGCATCGACCCTGAAGGCATCGTGGTCGATAAAAATGGCGACCTGTGGATTTGTGATGAATACGGCCCCTTCCTGATCCGCATCGATCCTAAAACTGGCAAGATTTTAGAAAAACTTTATCCTGGTGCAGGTGGCCTGCCTGCTGTACTGGCCAATCGCCAAGCAAATCGTGGCTTTGAAGGCATCGCCATTGCTCCTGCCAGCGGCAAAATCTACGCCGCAGTACAAAGCAATTTAGAAATCAGCGACAGCAAAAACAATAAATCGACCAAGGCCTTGTTTACGCGGATCACCGAATACGACCCAGCTACCAAAGCCACCCGCATGTTTGCCTACCCGATTGACGCCAACTATGGCAAAAGCAAAGAGCTGAAAATTGGCGACCTGCTGGCAATCTCTGACACGCGCTTCCTGCTGATCGAGCAAGGCATTCAAAAAGACGGCCTGATGCATCGCAGTATTTATCTAATCGATATCAGCAGCGCCACAGATCTGAGCGGCAAGACACTGGGTGATAAGCGGGATCTGGAGTTTGGCGCGGCAGCCGATCTGGCCGGTATCCAGATGGTGAAACGTACCAAGCTGTTTGATTACGATGCACTGCCTGGCGGCTTTGGCTATTTAGCAGAGAAATCAGAAGGCTTAACCATGATCGACGGCAAAACCATTGCCATCGTGAATGACAATGACTTTGATATCAAAGCCAGCCTGCAAGACGCCAAAGGCAAAACCGCCACCGATTGCGTGATCAGCGACGGCAAGCTCAGCGGTTGCAAAATTGATGGCGCAGCGGCAGCAGCCGACGCGGTGAAATTTAATATCAGCCGCGGCGACCCAACTCAAGCCCCTTCACGCCTGTGGCTGTTTAAATTGCCGAAGGATATTAAGGAATACAGCGTGAATTAAACGGCAGGCTCATCCCCCATTCATACGGCGCAATCGCCATTGCGCCGTATGAATCTCTCCCCCATCTAGCGTATCGCCGCTTCGAGGCGAATACGCCCAACTCAATCAACTCCGCAAGATTTGTCAAATCTCCCCATGCTATTGTTCTCTCAACGTGAACACAGCAAAGCCTCCATGCAAACCAGCCCCCAGCAAGCCAGTATTGAGCTACGCCTGCAGCGTGTGATTAGTTATTTGCATACGCACTTAAATGAAGATTTAGATTTAAATAAATTGGCGGAGATTGCCTGCATGTCGCCCTGTCACTGGCACAGGGTTTATTTGGCCGTGTATGGCGAAAGTGTGGTGGCAACGGTAAAGCGTTTACGCCTGCAAGGCGCGGCTACTTTATTAACGCGCAGCGATCTGCCCATTACAAAAATAGCCAGGCAATCGGGCTACCCCAATGTGCAATCCTTTACGCGGATTTTTGCTGCGGCTTATGGTTTGCCGCCTGCACGTTATCGAAAAGAAGGCGGCCCTTTTTCTCTGGCCGCCCCATTAATCAGGAATAAAAAAATGTACCCAATTGAAATTAAAACCATCCCGGCCATCCCGCTATTAAGCGTTGCACACACCGGCTCCTATATGGGGATTAATCATGCATTTGATCTTATTGCCAGTAATGCCAATGCACGGCAGCTCTTTAGCGCCGATACACGCTGGATTGGCATTTTTTTGGATGACCCCTGCTTTGTGGCCGAAGAAAAACTACGTTCAAAAGCCTGTATCAGCATTCCCCCTGGCGCCGGGCAATCTGCGCCATTTATGAGAGAAGAAATAAGCAGCGGCAAATATGCGGTGCTCTCCTACAAAGGGCCTTATTCGGATATGAAAGCGGTATATCAATGGCTTTACGGAGAATGGCTAAGCGCATCAGGAGAAGAATTGGCCGATACTCCCGTCTTTGAGGAGTATCGCAATAATCCCCGCGATACGGCCCCTAATGAGCTACTGACCGACATCTATTTACCGCTGCGCTGATCATGAAAAAATCATGGCTGGAGAAAAGGGACTTGGCCAAACCTTATGCAATCAAAACACTGGCCATCAATATATCGGGGATGAAAGCAGGGCAAATCATTTTGCTGCCCTCGCCCCAAATTGTCGACGCCGCAATCAGGGCCATTCCATACGGTGGCAGTATGGATATCCCAACATTACGCAAAAACTTGGCCGCACAATTCAATGCCGAAGTGACTTGCCCGATCACCATGGGATTTCAACTGCGCATCGTGGCTGAAGCGGCTTTTGAAGCCTTTAATCAAGGCGTAGAAATCGTCACCCCAGTTTGGCGAGTACTGGATCAGCACACACCCACGTTTCATAAAGTGTCTTTTGATCCGGCATTTTTACTGCAACAAAGGAAAAATGAGGGGATTGAGTGCGGCTAAACCGCTTCAATTCAAAAGCTCAGCCCCTCTGCAATTCGCGTAAAAACAAACCCGCTAATTGTTGATTTATGGGGTCTGTATCGCCCTGCTGGCGATACACCGCGATAGTTACATCAGGCAATGGAGGGAGTTCCGTGATCAGCTGGCTATGCTGTGGCGGGGTGTCTGCCAATAGTGCGGTCACCCCCAGGCCTGCTTCTGCTGCCGCCTGCAATGCCGCCAGACTGCTGCTTTCAAAAACAATATGCCATGGCTGATTGGCCCGATTCAGCGTTTCTAAAATGCGATCACGCCATGTGCAGGGCTGGCTAAAAATCACCAGCGCTATGGATGCCGCCTGCAAATTAAATCCAGGCGCAGCAAACCAGTTCAGGGGCAGGCTTAGCGCCTGATCGGGCGTTGCGGCTGCGGCAAGCGGCATGCTCACCAACACATCCAGCTCTTTGCGCTCAAAAGCGGCAAACAGCGTTTGTTTGTCGGCCACATCCACCCGCAGCCGCAAACGGGGGTGGGCACAGGCAAAATCGGCCAGTACCCGATTCAGGTGGCCGCTGACAAAATCTTCTACCAGACCAATACTGCGTTGCTGCTCGCCTTGCAATACAGGCTTCAGGCTCAGCTGATCCGTTAAACTTAAAATACGCTCGGCATAGGGCAATAAAGCCTCACCTTCCGGGCTTAAACGTATACCTCTGGGCGAGCGCAGCAATAAAGTTTGGCCAAGCTGCTGCTCTAGCCGCTGAATTTGCTGGCTGAGCGCAGGCTGTGTTTTGCCTTGCAAAATAGCCGCACGGTTGATGCTGCCACTACGCACCACACCGACAAAAGAGCGCAGCAAGGCGGTATCCAGATCATTAGTCATAATAAGTTTTTATAGCCGCTATGGTTTATTGCAGTCTACCTATTAACTAATGCTTCAGCTAGTCTAAGCAAATCCAATATAGCTGGAGTAAAAAAATGTATGTTTTAGCGGTTTTGCTGGCAGTTGCCGGCTCGGTGATTTATCACCTCTCCATTAAGTTTGTACCTAATGAGATTAACCCTTTTTTATCTTTATCGATCAGCTACGGCATTGCGCTTTTATTATGTTTGCCAGGTATTTACTGGTATGGCGGCAGCCGCAGTGTGCAAATTTTGAACTGGAGCGTCGGCGGCGTGGCGCTGGGTATTCTGGGCATTGAGCTGGGATTTTTATTGCTCTACCGGGCAGGCGGGCATTTAGGCATGTCGTCCCTGATGACCAATGTCGCCAGCACGCTGTTACTGCTGCCCATTGGCCTGTGGTTTTTCCGCGAGTCATTTTCAATCACCCGCGTGCTGGGCATGGGTTTGAGCCTCTGTGGGCTATGGCTGATGATGCCGCGTAAGTAATCAGCCGCCCTTGGCAAGCAGGTCAACAAAGCCCTTCACAACGGGGCCTTCCCATCCGGCTTGCCACGCTAAGCCTACTTGCCAGTGTGCCGCTAGCTCATTAAAGGGCAACAGCCGCACATTTTGCGGCAGCAACAGACCAGCCCGATAAGGCAATAAAGCCACGCCTAAACCCGCAGCCACAATAGCCAGAATGGTTTGTATATCTTCGCTGTATTGAGTGATGCGTGGATTAAATTGATGCGCATTGCACCACTGCTGAATGTGCGCAGCCAGGCCCGGCCCGCGAGCAGCTGTGAGTGCAATAAAGCCCAGCGTGTTTAAATCAGCAAGCTGATCCGGCACTTCTTGCCATTTGCTCGCAGCGGGGACCGCCAAGGCTAATTGCTCTTCAAAGAGCGGGAGCGTGGCTAAAGCGGCATCGCAGGGCAAGCGAATAAAACCCAGCTCTAGTTCGCCAGCCAGAATGCGCTGCGTCTGCTCTGCTGAGGAGTAATCATTAAGCGTAATCGCCACATCAGGATAGCGCTGGCTAAACGCTGCAATCGCTTGCGGGGCAAATTCAAGCGCAGACAAACCAAAGCCAATGCGCAGCCGCCCGCGTTTCCCTAGGCTGGCTTCACGCGCACGCAGCAACACTTGATCCGCATCCTGAGTTAAGCGCTGGGCATCAGGTAAAAACATCGCTCCAAACGCAGTTAACTCTGCGCCATGGCGGCCGCGTTCAAATAATCTGGCCCCAAGCTCGGCTTCTAAATTTGCAATTTGCTTACTCAGGGTTGGCTGCGTCACACAGAGCACATCTGCCGCCCGGCCAAAATGCCCCAGCCCTGCCAGGGTAATAAATGAGCGCAGTAATTTGATATCCATTCTATTTTTCTATCAATGATGGGCATAAATTTCATTTTACGCATGAAACGAGCCGCGATTAAATAAGCTTATTCTTTAGCTAAACGGCGGTAGCACACCATGCGCAACTCCACTTTGAATGTGGCCTCAGTACAGTTTCAACACAAAGCTGGCGACAAGGCTTATAACCTGAGCCGCATCGCCGATTTTGCCGCCCAAGCCGCCATCCAGGGCGTGCAGCTGATCGCGTTTCCTGAAATGTGCATTACCGGCTACTGGCATGTCACAAAGCTGAGCCGTGAAGGCGTGGCGAGCTTAGCCGAGCCGCTGCATGGGCCTTCGATCACGGCAGTAAAAAAACTGGCGCAGCAATATCAAATCGCCATTGGCGCGGGGCTGATAGAGCTTGGGGAGGATGGGCATTTTTATAATAGCTACGTGCTGTGCATGCCCGATGGCACACACCATTGCCACCGCAAGCTGCATGCTTTTGAGCACGAATGCATACACAGCGGCAATCAATACACCGTATTTGATACCCCATGGGGAATACGCATCGCCATCCTGATTTGCTGGGATAACAACTTAGTTGAGAACGTACGGGCCTGTGCGCTGCTTGGGGCCAGCCTGCTGCTTGCCCCGCATCAAACCGGTGGCACAAACTCGCGCAGCCCACATGGCATGAAACCCATAGCCATAGAAAAATGGCAGCAGCGCCACATTAATCCTGCCGCCATTGAAGCCGAATTCAAAGGCCCCAATGGCAGGGAATGGCTGCTGCGCTGGCTGCCCGCCAGAGCGCACGATAACGGCCTGTTTATTATTTTCAGCAATGGCGTGGGCCAGGATGAGGAAGAAATCCGCACAGGCAACGCCATGATTATTGATCCCTATGGCCGCATCATTAATGAAACCTGGCTGGCTCAGGATGCCATGGTGACCGCGGTGCTGGATTTAAACCTCGTCAATATGAGCACCGGCCAGCGCTGGATACGTGGCCGCAGGCCGGAGCTATACACGCTGTTGACTCAGCCATCCGGCAAAGAGCTGGATGCGCGCGAGGCAAGGTTTTCTGCCGCCGCCACGCATCCTGTGGCTTAAACGCCAGCCGCTTCATCCATGATGTCCTGCGCCATTTCGCCCAGCCGCACTAAAGCCCGGATATAGCTGTCATCCAAAGGCTGGCAACAGGATAAACGCAGCGCCGAGGTATGGCGGCCGCTGGGGGAATAAAGCGGGCCGGGCGAGATGCTGATTTTCTCTGCAATAGCGCGATGAAATAACTCAACGCTATCGCAGCTGGCAGGCAGCTCCACCCAGAATAAAAACCCGCCAGCGGACTGGGTGGCACGAGTGCCCTGTGGGAAATACTCAGCAATTAATGCGCGCATTTTATCCACTTGAATGGCATAGCGGCGTTTGAGCTGGCGTAAATGATGATCGTAGCCGCCGGACTCCAAAAAGAGCCCCAGCGTTTCGCTCAGCACCAAAGATTCGGCTACGGAATAAGAGAATTTAAGTTTGCGGATCTGCTCGGTAAAGCGCCCGCCCTCTACCCAGCCGATTCTAAAATCAGGGGCCAGTGTCTTGGTGTAACTGGCACAAATTAACACCCAGCCCTCTTCGTCAAACGCTTTTACAGCGGGCGCAAAAGCCTCAGTAAATTGCAGTTCAGCGTAGAGCGCGTCTTCAATCAGGGGGATTTGATAACGCTTTAACAGGCCAGCCAGCCGCCGCTTGTTTTCCAGCGGCATGCTACAGCCCAGAGGGTTATGCACATTGGGCATGGCTACAATGGCCTGCAGCTGGCCATCAATCAGTAGTTGTTCCAGCGCATCGAGTGACATGCCCGTTTGTGGATCAGTCGGTATTTCAACCGCCTTTAAACCTAGGCTGCTAAACAAAGGTAACAAATTAAAGTAGGTAGGCGATTCAATTCCCACGGCATCACCATGCACACAAATGGCACGCAAAGACAATTGCAAGGCCTCCATACAGCCATGAGTGAGCACGATGTTTTCAGCCAGCAAAGACATACCCAGCTCTACACTGCGCCGGGCAATCTGGGTGCGTAATCGCTCTGACCCCGGCGGCAAAGCATAGCTGCTGACCATGCTAGGATTTTGCCTAAGCACCTGCCCCATAATCCGCGCCAGCTTATTGCTGGGGTAAAAATCGCCCCCCTTGGGGCAGGCTAAAGCCAGATTGATATAACCCGGCGTTTGCTGAGCCAATAAAGCCGCACCGATTAAATCAAGCACCTCACCGGCCGTACCCTGTGCGGGGCTTGGCGCTGCACCTGCTTTGCCTGCTGGCAACATAGGCAGATGGCTGCGCACGTAATAGCCGGATTGCGGCCTGACCACCACGAGGCCGCGGTCTTCCAGCATTCGATAGGCCGTGAGTACCGTATTCAAAGACAGCCTGCGGCTTTGTGCCGTTTTACGTACCGATGGCAACCGTGAGCCAGGCGGCAAAGAGCCGTGGCTGATCGCCAGCGCAAAATCATCTGCCAGCTGCTGATAAAGCGTATCCATTTGCATCATAAGTACCGGGTAAGGCCGCAATGTCTAAATTGTACCCATAAAAATAAGCAAGCAATGCCACTGTAACCTTTATGACGATACTTTTATGATGAATTGCCTTTTACCTATACCGAACCAAGCCTATGTTTAACCCCGCCTTACTGAGCTATGTCTCGCTGATGTCCGTTACCCCCGGCCCCAATAATCTGATGCTGGCAGCTTCTGGCGGCAATTTTGGTTTTCGCCGCAGTATTCCGCATTTATTAGGCATTAGCATTGGCCATGGCATTCAGGTGTTTATCGTTGCCGTGCTCTTGGCTTGGGTAATGGCCAGTATTAATACGGTACGCCCAATTTTAGGCGTATTTGGCTGCGCTTATTTATTGTGGCTATCGTGGAAAATATGGAAAGCCGCATCGCCTGAAGGCAAAGAAGCCGCCAAACCTATGAGCTTTTTAGCCGCAGCGCTATTTCAGTGGATTAATCCCAAAGCATGGGTGATGGTCATCAATACAGTGATTCTGTTTTTGCCTGCTGAGCAAAATAGCATGCTCGCCGCAGCGGGCTTAGCCGTTTTATGTGCGCTGATTAATTTACCCTGCATCTGTATCTGGGCATGGCTGGGCGATGCATTACGCCAACAGCTATTGGTGCCAAAAAAGTTAAAACTATTTAACGGCATTATGGCCAGCCTGATGGCGATCACGGCATTCTTTTTATTGCATGGTGAATTGGCTTTATTAGCTTAGGGGAAAATAATGAAAACCATCGGCATGATAGGCGGCATGAGCTGGGAATCCAGCCAGATTTATTACCAAAGAGCAAATCAGCTTATTAAAGAAAAACTAGGCGGCCTGCATTCTGCCAAAGTGATTTTGCTGAGTGTGGATTTTGCAGAAATAGCAGCACTGCAAAGCACAGGGCAATGGGATAAAGCTGGCGAAATCATGGCCCAAGCGGCTTATTCCCTGCAATTAGCCGGTGCTGATCTCATTATTTTATGTACCAATACCATGCATAAATTAGCTGCTGAAATTGAAGCGAAAATTCAGATTCCATTTCTGCATATTGCGGATGCAACCGCTGCCGCAATTAAAACAGCAGGCATTAAAAAAATTGCCCTATTGGGTACAAAATTCACCATGGAGCAAGATTTTTACTGTGGCAGATTAAGCAAGCTGCACCAGCTTGAAGTCATTACCCCAGAAGAAGCTGGCCGCAATAGAGTGCACGATATTATTTATCAGGAGCTTTGCCAAGGCATTGTGAAAGAATCATCCAGACAAGAATATATTGCCATCATTAATCAGCTGATCGAGCAAGGTGCAGAAGGGGTAATACTAGGCTGCACAGAAATTACCATGCTAATTAAACAGCAGGATGTGGATATCCCGATATTTGATACCACCGAGCTGCATATACGCCATGCGATTCATACAGCCTGCGCCTGATACGCAACTGCTTTGGAATAATAATGAATATAAAACTAAATACGCTCATTTTAAGAACATTCAGGCCCGATGATTTAGGCTTTGTTTTTTCTGGCTTGTCTCACCCTGATGTCATCAAACACTATGGCATTTCGTATTCAACAGAAAGCGCTTGTGAAGCGCAAATGAGCTGGTATCAATCCATTGCCGAAGATGGCACAGGCTGCTGGCTGGCCATTGAATCGGCAGGTACGCCGCTGGGCGCATTAGGGCTGAATAATATCTGCCAGGATCACAAAAATGCCGAATTAGGCTACTGGCTGTTACCCCAGCACTGGGGAAAAGGCATTATGCAGGAAGCATTGCAGGGCTTACTCAGCTATGCCTTTAATGAATTAAAGCTGCACCGCATCAGTGCCGAAGTAGAAATAGAAAATTTAAAATCGCAGCAGCTATTACAAGCCTTAGCTTTTACTTTAGAGGGCATCAGCCGGGAATGTGAAATCAAAGAAGGTGAATATATATCACTGATGAATTATTCATTACTCAGCCATGAATTAAAAAATAACAGGCCATAAGATGAGTATCTATTTAGAAACAGCAAGATTAATCCTTAGACCTCTTACCGAAGCAGATAGAAGTTTCTTTAACCAGCTCCAACAACACCCAGATGTCATGCGATATGTAAGTGATCCTTTATCTGCCGATGCAATCAATGAAAAATTTAACAGCCGCCTGCCCGCATGGACCAAACACAGCTCGCACTGGCTATGCCTAATGATTATTGATAAACACCGCAATACGCCCATTGGGATAACTGGCTTTATGCCCGAGTGGGAGCCATATCAGCAGGCTGAAGTCGGTTTTTTATTGCACCCGAATGAGCAGGGCAAAGGCTATGGCAAAGAATCTTTACAAGCCGTAGCTTAAGCATCTTCACTCTCAGGAGCAGCTTTAACCGCTACTGAGAAAATATGCTAAATGCGTAAAACCCTCACATCAGCCTTTCTGATTCACCCCATCAAAAAACACGATTAGCCTTGTAAAAGGTGCGCTGATACTCTGGGTTTGATCCGATTTATCTGACTATCTCTGCAAGAAGGAAGCCTAAATGAGCAGCATTGATTCCGTACTTAAGGAAACCCGTCTGTTTCCACCTTCCGACGATTTCCGTACTAAAGCAAATGTATCCGGCATGGAGGGTTATCACACCCTTTGCGAGAAAGCCAATAGCGATTATCAAGGCTTTTGGGGCGATCTAGCACGCGAGTTAGTCAGCTGGCGCAAGCCTTTTACCAAGGTATTGGACGAATCGAATGCGCCGTTTTTCAAGTGGTTTGAAGACGGTGAAATGAATGTGTCTTACAACTGCTTAGACCGTCACCTTGAAAGCAAAGCGAATAAAGTAGCGATTATTTTTGAAGCAGACGATGGCTCAGTCTCCCGCGTAACTTACCGCGAGCTGTATCACCGCGTTTGCCAATTCGCCAATGGCTTAAAGAGCCTTGGCGTGGTGAAAGGTGACCGCGTGGTGATCTACATGCCGCACACCGTGGAAGCGATTATCGCGATGCAGGCCTGCGCCCGCATCGGCGCGATTCACTCGGTAGTATTCGGCGGTTTCTCTGCGGGCGCGCTGCGTGATCGCATCCAAGATGCAGCGGCCAAGATTGTGATTACCGCCAATGAATCGGTACGCGGCGGCAAAGCCACACCACTGAAAGCCATGACAGACGAAGCGCTGGGCATTGGCAATTGTGAATCCGTCGAAAAAGTCATCGTATTCCAGCGCACCGGCACCAAGCCAGATCACTGGAGCGAGAGCAATAATGTATGGTGGCACCAGCTAGTTAAAGGCCTGCCCGATGTATGCGAGCCAGAATGGATGAATGCCGAAGATCCACTCTTCGTGCTGTATACCTCCGGCTCTACTGGCAAGCCTAAGGGCATCCAGCACTCCAGCGCAGGCTACTTCCTTGGCACGCAAGTATCGATGAAATGGGTATTCGATTACAAAGAAGACGATGTGTACTGGTGCACGGCCGACGTGGGCTGGATTACCGGCCACAGCTATATTGCTTACGGCCCGCTGGGTATCGGCGCCACACAAGTGGTGTTTGAAGGCGTGCCAACCTACCCGGATGCTGGCCGCTTCTGGGCAATGATAGAAAAACACCAAGTCACCACCTTTTACACCGCGCCGACCGCGATTAGGTCCTTGATTAAACTGGGTGGTGATCTGCCTAAGCAATACGATTTAAGCAGCCTGCGCCTCTTGGGCACGGTGGGTGAGCCGATTAATCCTGATGCGTGGATGTGGTATCACGAAACTATCGGTGGCGGCCGTTGCCCGATTGTGGATACTTGGTGGCAGACCGAAACCGGCTCCAATATGGTGGCCCCATTGCCAGGCGCAGTAGCGACCAAACCAGGCTCTTGCACGCTGCCACTGCCAGGTATTATGACGGCGATTGTGGACGAATCTGGCGCGCCGGTAGAGCCAGGCAAGGGCGGATCGCTGGTGATTACCCGCCCCTTCCCATCTTTGGTACGCACCATTTATAACGATGCAGCGCGCTTTAAGAGCACTTACTTCCCAGATGAATTTAACGGCAAGTTTTACCTTGCTGGTGATTCGGCGCATTACGACGAGCACGGCTATATCTGGATTATGGGCCGCATCGACGACGTGCTGAATGTATCTGGCCACCGCCTTGGCACCATGGAAATTGAATCGGCTCTGGCCGCCAACCCACTGGTCGCAGAAGCCGCCGTAGTAGGCAGACCGCACGAAATCAAGGGCGAATCAGTCGTGGCCTTTGTGGTGCTCAAGGGCGATCGCCCAGAAGGTGAAGCAGGCAAGTTGATAGCCAAGCAGCTACGCGAATGGGTAGCGCACGAGATCGGCAAAATTGCTCAGCCCGATGAAATTCGCTTTGGCGACAATCTACCTAAAACCCGCTCCGGTAAAATCATGCGCCGCCTGCTCAGAAATATCGCCAAGGGTGAAGAAATCACTCAAGATATTTCCACACTAGAAAACCCAGCAATCCTAGAACAACTGCGCCACAGCGCGCTGTAAACGGCGAGTACTTATAAAAACCGCTTACTAAGAACTGCGTCACGGCAGCTTTTAAGGCCCCGAATCAGATTCGGGGCCTTTTTTTTAAGCAAAAATAGATGACCACTTGCAAGCCCTAATCCCCTTCAGATTCTAAGGTGACCATAAGCGCTGCGCATTGCACCAGCAATCGAAAACAGATCAATCAGCAGCAAGCTAAAAGCATGATGATTTACACCCGCCATTGCCCATCGATATAGACATTTTCATCGCCTAAATACACGCCCGTTGCCGCAACAAATACATCGATATGGAAACGCGTGTCTTTGCGTTTAAATTGCGGCTTGTTATAGCTGCCGTGCTTAGCGCCAAGCGATAGATGAATGCCGCATTGCCGCTCAAACGTACCGATATCGCTCACGGTTCGCTCGCGGCTAAAGGCACGATTGAGGCCCAAGCCCAATTCACGCACCCATACTTCGCCTTCCACCGCGCGGATTTTGGCCAGTACTTCATCAAAATATGGCGTACTGTTTTCTACCCCAATCACACAGCCTTGCTCAACAATCAAAGTAATCGGCAGGGCTGGAAAATTGCAATGAAAGCTAGTATCCCCAAACACAAAAATATCGGCGCGGCCGCTCAGCTGCGTTAAATCACGCGCCTCAGTAAACACCTCACCAATCGGGAACTGCCCACCAATATGCTTCATTTGGCGGTAATCGCCGACATTCAACTTAGCGCCCTCAAGTGGCCCCGCATAGATCAGCTCATGGCCCTCGCCGCTGCTGATACGCGCATACGGAGCCGCATTAATCCGCGCCTGCAAGGCCGCGCCCGTGCCGCGATAATATGCGGCATCGTAAGCCAGCGCTTCGATATACAAAGGCGCTTCATCCGCCACCATGCGCGCCAAATGCACGTGCTCGATCACTTTTAACTCTTGATTAAACAACTGTACCCGCAAGCGATAGGCATCGAGGCGAAAATGCGTCGACTGAATCAACACCACCAAAGCCCTCGCAGGCTGAGCATGAAACGCCGCCATCACCGCATCGTTATCAACGCAGCTGATTTCAATCACCTGCGCGCTAGGCAAAGCCAGCTGATAACTATCGGCCAGCACCTGCGCCAAAGGGCATTCAACATCGTAAACAATCAAGGCGGCTTCATCGCTGCGATGACCAATCGCCACGCTGACAATATCGCGCACATTTGTGGCCGCCGCAGCACGGTGCTGAGCATTCAATTCGCAGTAATGGGGAGTATTTATCATTGGGAGTGCTTCTATGCGTGATTCAACAATGGCGACACCTTAACGCAAGGATTCAGCTATGTAAAAAAACCTGAGCTTTGAAGTACGTAGGGTGCGGGGATATGGGGGCTCACGGGGGAAAGCTAGGGCATAGGGTGTATGGTTTTGTGGGGCGGGTGAAGCCCGCGTATTTTTCAGCATCGCTAGCTGGCTTCACCCCATATGCGTTAAGCAAAATCAAAAAGACCTTTTTAGTGCCTTCGGCACGTTGATTTTGGAGCGGTAGCCACCGCGGGGGCCTTCCTTTCTTGAACGGCCAAGAAACGAAGCCAAAGAAGGCCGCCCCACGAAACACGAAGGCCCCTGCACTGCGGACAATCGAGTCGGCGGCAGGCGGGATTGGCTCGCTGCCTCGCTCCCTGGCCGAAACCCCGC
>JANYCY010000065.1 GCA_025360045.1 Janthinobacterium sp.
CGGTGTGGTTCTGGCTAGCGGATGGATTGTGCTCATGTTGATGCCTTGGTTGAAAGTGATTGAATCAGATCATGCAGTAGATCTCTGGCTTGGAAAAGTGGCCAGCTGCGAATAGGAACAGAATGACCCGAAACCCGACAAATACCCAAAGTAGTAGTGGTGTAGTGAATGTAGCGCCTTTTTCTTACTTTAATATTGTTTCTAATGAGCCGATGATTGTTTCGGTGAGCATTAATCGCCGCCACGATAATGCCCTGCTTAAAGATACTGCGCGCAATATTTTGCAAACGGGGGAATGCGTGGTTCACCTACCATCGCGCGGACACGCACCACAAGTCAATGCCAGCGCGGCCGCGTTTGCCCCAAATGAAAGCGAAGCCACCGCCCTTGGGCTGGCACTGACGCCATCCACCGCCGTAAAACCACCCCGTCTTGCCGATTGCGGCATTGCGCTGGAGTGTCGTCTGCATATGCATGTGGAAGTTGGCGATCCTGTTGTGGCTGATTTAATTTTGCTAGAAGTAATCCACCTTGGCGTGGCAGACGACTTACTCAGGGATGGACGCATCCACCCCGAGCCACTCGACCCGCTCTCCCGCCTTGGCGGCCCAGACTACGCTGTGATTGGTGAGCGCTTTATTATTCAGAGGCCTAAATGAACACGATGAACAAAACCATTATCCATAGCGATAACGCACCCAAAGCTGTCGGCACGTACTCGCAAGCCGTCAAAATCGGCAATACCGTATATTTATCTGGCCAAATTGGCCTTGATCCCGCCAGCGGCATTCTGGCGGAAGGCTTTAATGCTCAAGCACATCAAGTCTTTCAAAACCTACGCGCGGTGTGTCAGGCTGCAGGTGGCGACTTGCAAAATATAGCTAAGCTAGGTGTATTTGTTACCGACCTGAGCAACTTTGCCGCCCTAAACGACATCATGGGGCAATATTTCACCGAGCCCTACCCCGCCCGAGCCGCCATTCAGGCTGCAGCGCTACCTAAGGGTGCACTGGTTGAGGCAGATGGGGTGATGGTTTTAGATTTGTAATCCTCCAGTATTCGTGGAGGCTCTGGTGCAAACAAAATCACTCAGATGAATGCGATAGAGGGCTAAATCTTAAACCACAGAGAACGCAGAGAGCACAGAGAGCACAGAGTTACACAGAGAAAATCGACGGTTTTCTCTGTGTCCTCTGTGCCCTCGTTTTACCCTGTGGTTTAAGATTTAGCTCTGCGTAACATGAGTGAATCAATCCCCCTCTGGAGAAAAGCTATTTTCCAAAATCCTAATGACCAAGTCATCCGCCAGTTTTTACTCAGCATTCACCGTATCGCCGTAGTGGGCCTCTCACCCAAGCCCGATCGACCTAGCTTTGCTGTTGCGAAAGTGATGCAGCAAGTGGGCATGCAAATTGTGCCGGTGCGCCCGTTTACCGAAAGCGTACTGGGCGAGCCAGCCTATGCCAGCCTGAGCGATGTGCCGAGCAAGGTAGATTTGGTCAATGTGTTCCGAGCCGCAGATCAAATCGACGCGATTGTGGACGAGGCCATTGCCTTGCAGATCCCTGCGATCTGGATTCAGCAGGGCATTATTAATGAAGCAGCAGCAGAGCGCGCCCAAGCAGCTGGGCTATTTGTGGTGATGGATCGATGTATCAAGATTGATTATTTACGGCTCTGCCTGTGAGCTGTCATCTGGTCTTAGGGGATTTTGCTGCAGATATTTTGCGAGGCTTGCTTGGCCCCTACGCCGATATTCGCATCCACCGTGATGATTTAGCGCTTGGCCCGCTGATCGATATCGATCATGTTTGCCCCGTGGCCAGAATTCAGTTTTGGAATGAAGTTTTCCCGCTATCCAGTTTTGATTTTAGCGATGTACTGCCCGCAGGCAACGCCCAGCTCGCATCCCTGCCAGAAGACCTGACTTTATGGATAGGCACATCCTGCGGCGAGGCGCTTTTACTACGCAGATTAGCGTGGTGGCGAAATCAAACCGGGCAAAGTTTTAAGCTGATTATTCCTGACACCACAGGGGTAGACAGCTATGTTGCAGGCCAAGTCCCCCTTAGCCTGCTTAGCCCCGAGCAAATCGAATCGGCCAGTAGCGAACTGATTCCCCTCGCCCAATTAGAAAAATTAGCGCAAGAATGGCAAGCGCTATGCCAGCAAAACAGTACCTTCCGAGGCTGGAATGGGCAGACGTTTCAACATCTGAACGAAGCCGCGCTCGACGCCGAAATGCTGGCTTTAATCACCGACAACTACACACCGTGCAGCCAAGTTGCTGGGCTTTGGATACAGGCCAGCAAAGACTTTTTTCGCAGCGATGTATTAGCCATGTGGCGCTTACGCTGCCTAACGGCGCAAGGACTGATCGAAATGGAAAGCCACCCCGATCCGCACGATTTATTTGCTTATAAAGTAAGGAATAAATAGCCCCCTTCTCGAAGGTACTCCTTCAAAAATACAGAAAAAATCAGCCCGTGCATTGCCTTAAATAGCGGCTACGTTTACCTTTAGTTAAATTCTTCAGCGGCTTGCCAGATATATGAAACTTCAGTTCACAAAGATGCAAGGCCTAGGTAATGATTTTATGGTGATTGATGGGGTAAATCAGCAGGTCAAGCTGAGTGCCAACACCATACGCCAGCTAGGTGATCGGCATTTTGGCATTGGTTTTGACCAACTATTATTGGTGGAAAACTCAAAGCGAGCCGATATCGATTTTAGCTACCGCATTTTTAATAATGACGGCAGCGAGGTCGAGCAATGCGGCAATGGCGCACGCTGCTTTGCACGCTTTGTGCACGATAAAAAACTAAGCCTAAAAAACGAAATCGCCGTTGAAACAGCAAGAGGGGTGATTTATCCACGGCTAGAAGACGATGGTCATGTCAGCGTGAATATGGGCGTGCCGCAATTTATTCCAAAGGAAATCCCTTTTATTGCTGACAATGATCTTGTCATTCACCCGCTGGATATTGACGGCGTAAGCTTTGAAATTAGCGTAGTCTCGATGGGCAACCCACACGCGGTGCAAATAGTTACTGACATTGAAACCGCCCCTGTTGCTAGCATCGGGCCAAAGATTGAAAACCACCCGCAATTCCCAGCCAAAGTGAATGTCGGCTTTATGCAAATCACCAGCCGAGATGAAATCAAACTACGCGTGTTTGAACGCGCTGCGGGCGAAACACTGGCTTGCGGCACTGGCGCTTGCGCAGCTGTTGTAGCAGGGATACGTCGAGGCTTACTCAACCCACGCGTTCGCGTGATCACTCATGGTGGCGAGCTGACCATTACTTGGGCAGGGGATTCGCAAGCAGTATGGATGACCGGCCCGGCCGTCAGCGTGTTTGACGGCGTTATCAATCTCCAAGGAGAAGAATATGCAGCCTGATGAAATCGTTACTTGGCTTCGAGACAACCCAGAATTTTTTGACCAATACGCCGATGAGCTGGCTGAAATCTATGTGCCACATACCTACCGTGGCCAAGCGATTTCTCTGGCAGAGCGACAACTACTCACCCTGCGCGAGAAAAACCGCTCGCTGGAGCTGCGCTTAGGCGATTTACTGGAATTTGGAACCGAAAACGACCATATCTCAGAAAAGCTGCACCAACTGAGTGTCAGCCTGATGCAGGCAGATGATTTAGCCAGCATGATCGGCACCTTGGAATACCATTTGCAGCATCGCTTTGGCGTACCGCATATCGCCTTACGGCTGTGGCTAGATAGCGATTGTAATCTGCGCGAATTTGCCCCCGTAGGTGAAGCGGTGCAAAAGCTAGCGCAAAACTTAGTCTCACCTTACTGCGGCCCCTATGTCACCGATGAAGTGCAGTCTTGGTTTGAATGCGACACCAGTACGCTAAAATCCTTCGCCCAATTTGCTCTGCGCACCGGCGGCGAGCCATTTGGTGTACTCGTCATGGCCAGTGAAGATATTGAGCGCTTCTACCCTGATATGGGCACGCTGTATTTACAGCGCTTATCTGATTTAGTATCCGCATCGATTCGCCGCGCCGTGCCCTCTGTTGCGTCCGATGATGAGCCTATGCTGCTCACCGAAGAAGTGTGATGCAAGTTGCGACGGAGCGTCTTCCCCTAACTAGCAATGCTGCCCCCAGCAGCAAGCCTGCGGATAAAGGTGATAGCACCGAACAAATCAGCGCAAAACACGCCATGCTCGCCCACTTTGTGCAATATTTGGAAGGCGAAAAAGGCGCAGGGGAGCACACCCGTGCCGCCTATGAGCGCGATATGGCCACCCTGATGGAATGCGCGGCCGGCCATGATTTATCGGCACTCACGCCTAAAGAAATTCGCGGCTATGTGCGTAAACTGACCGGCCAAAGCCTCTCGGCCAGAAGCATCGCCCGCACGCTTTCCACTTGGCGTACGTTTTACCGGCTGATGTGCCGTGATTTTCACTGGCCGATGAATCCCGCTGACGGGGTAAAACCGCCAAAGAGCAGCAAAAAACTACCTGCCGCAATGACCGTTGACGATGCAGGAGGCTTTTTAGAAGGCATGCCCGACGACGAGATTCTTGCCTGCCGCGATAAGGCCATTTTTGAGCTGGCCTATTCTTCAGGCCTGCGCGTGGCAGAATTGGTTTCGATTACCCTGCTCGACTTAGACCTCAATCACGGCATGGCGGTCGTCACTGGTAAGGGCGGGAAAACACGGCAACTCCCTGTGGGTAGCGTGGCCTGCGAAGCCATCCGCCGTTGGCTGCTAGAGCGCCCCAAGCTGACCCCAAAAGACAACACCGTATTTGTCGGCAAAAACGGCGGCTCGCTCAGCACCCGCGCGGTGCAGCTGCGGATTAAATACTGGGAAACCAAACTCAATATCGCCGAACCACTCTACCCACACAAATTACGCCACAGCTGTGCCAGCCACTTACTCCAAAGCTCCCACGACCTACGCGCCGTGCAAGAACTCCTCGGCCACGCCAGCATCGCCACCACCCAAGTCTATACCCACCTCGATTACCAACACCTGGCTCAAGAATACGACCGCACTCACCCAAGGGCTAAAAAACCAGAGGATGAAGAGAGTAAATAGTTTTGTTGTTGGGTAAGCACAAACCCACATCCTGAAACACGGAGGGCACGGAGAACACGGAGTTTCACGGAGAAAAACAAAGGGAAAACAAGCGATCAGCTTTGAGGTTTGAGTATTTTCAAATTCAGACGACTGGATTTACATCGCGACTCATGGCATGGGGCTTTTTAAAGTCCCCTTGAAGCACGCCGAAGTGAGGAACAAGCGGGGCGGGGTTTCGGCGAGGACTGTCTGAGCGAAGCGAGTTCCGCAACCGCCGCCTCGATTGTCCGCAACAAGGGGTTTCGTGCTGGCCGGGGCGGCCTTCTTTTGGTTCTTTTCTTGGCCGTTCAATAAAAGAACGCCCCCGCAGTGGCTACCGCTCCAAAATCCATGTGCCGTAGGTACTAAAAAGAGTTTTTTGTTTTTTCTTAGTAACTGCAGCATAGCGTCATGGTGGGTTACGGCCGAAATAGATCTGCGCCCTAATGAGCCTCGAGAACGGCCTAACCCACCCTACGGTGACCTTTTCCTTTTACAAGAATTGGGCAGATACTTATGCCCTACAACGGCTCACCAAACCTTTTAAGAAAACCTCCCCTGTAATTTAAATTCCTCAGTCGCTTTAATTAAAGCCGCAGCAATCCCCGGCTCCATCGCCGCATGACCGGCATCGGGGATGATGTGTAGGCTAGATTCAGGCCAAGCTTGATGCAGGCGATAAGCCGATTTTGGTGGGCAAATCACGTCGTAACGACCTTGAATAATCACCGCTGGCAGGTGGCGAATCTTGCCCACCTGTTGCACCAGCTGGTCTTCATCCATAAAAGCGCCGTAACGCATATAGTGCGCCTCTAAGCGACCCAGACTCGTGCAAACAGCGTCGGTTTCAAACTGGGCAATGGCGCTGCTTTGCGGCTCTAAAAACAGACAACTGCCTTCATAGCGACTCCAGCTGCGAGCGGCAGGCAGATACACATCCGGATCATCATTAAACAGGCGCTGGCTATAAGCTTCGAGCAAATCACCCCGCTCAGGCGCTGGGATTTGCGCGGCGAATTCGGCGTGGACTTCTGGATAAAAATGGCCGATGCCATTCACAAACCAGTCCACCTCGGCCGCAGTGCAAAGGAAAATCCCGCGCAAGATAAAACCTAAACACGCCTCTGGGTGCGCTTCACCATAAGCCAGCGAAAGAGTCGATCCCCAAGAGCCGCCAAACACCAGCCACTGCTCTACATCCAACATCTGACGCAATACTTCGATATCGGCAATTAAATGGGCGGTAGTGTTATTACGATACTCCCCCAAGGGCGTCGATTGCCCTGCGCCGCGCTGATCAAATAAAACAATACGGTAGTAGCTAGGGTCAAAAAAGCGCCGATGCATGGGCGAAATACCGCCGCCGGGGCCGCCATGCAAAAACAGCACCGGCACACCATCAGGATTCCCGCATTCTTCCCAGTAAAGGGTATGCACATCATCTACGGCCAAACGGCCACTGCGGTGAGGCTGAATTTCTGGAAACAATAAATCGCTCATCATTAACCTTTGTAAGATGGATGCAAAACAAGGGCATTGCTGCCCCTGTTGATGCCAAATCTGCGAATCAAAAACCTAAGACTCTCGCCCCTTGGTAAAAAATAAACGACAGCAGCCAAGCGAGCAATAAAGAATAGACCACAGAGAAAGTCGTTAGCGCTACGCTATTCGATTCCTTGCGCATGGCTGCAATAGTAGAAACGCAGGGCACGTAGGTCAATGAAAACAGCATAAAGCTATAAGCCGATACCGGATCAAGCACGATGGATAAATGATGCGCCAAGGCTGGGCCATCTTGTCCAGCAATCACCGCCAACGCGCCAAGCACCACTTCTTTAGCCACAAAACCAAACATTAAAGCAATCGACAACTCGGCCTGAATACCAATCGGAGATAACACCGGCTGAAAGAATTCAGCAATCATGGTGGAATAACTATGTTGTGAATTTGGATAATTACTCAACAACCAGACTAAGACCACACCAATCACAATCATGGTCGTCGCCAGGCGCACAAAACCTGCCGCCTCTCCCCAGCCGCGTAAAAAGATTTGCCGCAGCACTGGGAAACGGTAAGGCGGCAGCTCCAGAGTAAATGGCTCGGTCGATTTAAAGCGGCCACGCAGCAACAGTGCCGTGCCCATAGAAATAAAAATACTCGCAAAATAGAGCGACAACAGCACCCAAGGTGCTTGCAGGGGGCTAAACAGCGCGCCAGTTAAAAACAGAAAAATCTGTAAACGTGCCGAACACAGCGAAAACGGAATCGCCAACATCGTCAGTAAACGCGCCTTTCTATCCCTAATCACCCTTGTGCCCATTAAGGCAGGCACATTGCAGCCAAAACCCATCATCAGCATCACAAAGCCGCGCCCATCCATACCGAGGCGCGCCATCAGGCCGTCCATCATAAAAGCCGCACGCGAGAAATAACCCGAGTCTTCGATAATCGCCATCAGGCAAAAGAACAGAAAAACAATTGGGATAAAAGTCAGCACCGTGCTCAGGCCATCAAACACGCCATCGACTAAAAAACCTGAACAAAATGGCGGCCAGGAAGCCGCGGCCGTTTTTAAGATATCGGTTTTAAACCATTCCAGCCCATCTTTGGCTAAATCTTGCAAAGGCACGCCAATGGCGTAAGTCAGCTGAAAAAGGCAAAACATCATCAATACAAACAGCGGTAAACCGAGCACCGGATGCAAAACCCAGCGATCGAGCGTCGCAGTGGGGCCAGCAGGCAAAATGGCCGGGCGCTGAATAAAACGGCGATAAAGCCGTGCCTCATCCTGATGCAGGGTATTGGATGCGGGTGCATGGGCGAGAGAAATTTGCTTGGGCGCTTGCTGGCTAATCAAGCGATTAAGCGCCTCTTTTAAATCAGGCACGCCTTGGCCATGCTTGGCACTGATTTTTAGCACCGGGCAGGCCAGCTCTGCGGCCAAGCCATCCAGATTAATTTGCACCCCAGCCTGCTTGGCTTCGTCGCTCATATTCAGCGCAATAATCAGCGGCGCGCCCAGTGCTTTCAGCTGCAAAGCCAACACCAGCTGCCTATCTAGCTGCGTGGCGTTCAGCACCAAGAGAATGGCATCTAGCTCGGTCTTATTCAGAAATTCCTGAGTAATACGCTCGTCTTCAGCGCCGCCACTTAAATCATAAATCCCCGGCAGATCGACCATCTGCACCATAGATCCGCCCAGCAAAATACGGCTAGCAGCCAATTCCACCGTTAACCCCGGCCAATTGGCGGTACGCGCCGTGCCGCCCGTAATTCGATTAAATAAGGTCGATTTACCGGTATTAGGCATGCCCACCAGGGCAACGCGCTTCATGCCGCCACCGCGATCAAGCTGCTCTCTGCTTGCGGCAGGATATCAACCATAATTTGCTTGGCATCGTTACGGCGCAGCATAAATTCGGTACTGCCAACGCGCAGCTGCAAAGGCCCGCCCAGCATGCCTCGGCGGATCACTTCTATATCGCGCTGCACATGCAGCCCAAGCGCAGCAAGGCGTTGGCATAAATCAGCATCAAGCTGGGTGGAGAGTATTCTGGCGGGGGTATTGAGCGGAAGATCAGCAAGTGTCATGGTTTTAGCAATGAGAACGGTTTTTGTTACAACATCATCTGCCTTACATTTTACGGAGTCAATGTCAGAGACTAGGTATATTGACTTGCATCAGCATTCGCGCAGCACGAAAAAAAACCATGCACTTGATGTGCATGGTTTTTTTACTCGCCTCAAGCCAATTACTTACGACCAATCGCGCGCCAGCCGATATCACTGCGGTACTGAGCGCCCGCGAATGACACGCCTGCCAAGATTTGATAAGCGCGTTTTTGCGCCATTTTAAAGCTATCGCCAAAGGCGGTAACGCACAGTACACGGCCACCGGCGGTAATGGCTTCGCCTTGCTCGTTCAGCGTTGTACCGGCATGAAATACATGGCCGTCTTCTAAAGCAGAAGTCGGTAAGCCGCTGATTAAATCGCCTTTACGCGGGGTTTCTGGGTAATTGGCCGCAGCCATCACTACGCCCATTGCCACGCGTCTGTCCCATTCGGCCTCGATCTGATCCAGCGTGCCATTGACACCATGCTCTAGTAGGGTGACGAAATCGCTCTTTAAACGCAGCATAATCGGCTGGGTTTCAGGGTCGCCAAAGCGGCAGTTGTATTCGATCACTTTTGGATTACCCAAAGTATCGATCATCAAGCCAGCATACAAAAAGCCAGTGAATACGGTGCCGTCTTTAGCCATACCTTGCACGGTTGGCAAAATCACTTCGCGCATCACTTTGGCGTGCACATCTGGGGTAACCACAGGCGCTGGGCTATACGCGCCCATGCCGCCAGTGTTCGGGCCTTCATCGCCATCCAGGAGGCGTTTATGATCCTGGCTGGATGCCATGGCCAGCACATTTTTGCCATCAACCATCACAATAAAGCTGGCTTCTTCACCCAAGAGGCACTCTTCGATCACCACGCGAGCGCCGGCATCGCCAAATTTATTATCCGACAACATGGAATCAACCGCAGCGTGGGCTTCATCCAGCGTCATCGCCACCACCACGCCCTTGCCTGCGGCCAGACCATCGGCCTTAATCACAATCGGTGCGCCTTGAGCCTTGATATAGGCATGCGCTTCATCCGCATTGGCAAACGTTTGGTAAGCAGCAGTAGGGATACCATGGCGCTGCATAAAGGCTTTGGCAAAGTCTTTAGACCATTCCAACTGCGCCGCTGCGCGAGTTGGACCAAAAATTTTCAAACCTGCTTCGCGAAACGCATCGACCACACCTTGCGACAATGGCGCTTCTGGGCCTACTACGGTAATGGCAATATTTTCTGCTTTTGCAAACGCGATCAGCTCGTCAATCGCCGAGATATCAACATTAATTAAATCTTTTTCAAGTGCAGTACCCGCATTACCAGGCGCCACAAACACTTTACCTACGCGCTCTGACTGGGCAATTTTCCAAGCCAGTGCATGCTCACGACCACCCGAACCAATCACCAAAATATTCATGAATCTGTTTCCTGTTAATCGAATTCGTAGCGGCCAAAGACGTAAGCTACATTGCCATTATTCAATTGGCCATTCAGCCTTGGGATAAAGGTGCCGATTAAAGAGGCCTTGCCATAGCGAATTGACGCAATAGGTAAGGGCGCTGGAAAAGGAACGCCACCAATTACATCTTGACGCGAAATAAGCTGTAAGGACACGCCCAAGCCTGCAGATAACTCCCCAACAATCGGCCAATACCAAAGACGCATATAGCCAATCTGGAGCTGAGGTTGATTATGCGAATCTGCAAAAATCATCCCGTAGATAAATTCTTGGTTATTATTTTCATCACTAATACGCTTCCCCAAGCCTCCACCGTAGGCAAACTCTTGAAAGTCTTCGAGCTTTTCAGCCGTATAGGTTGAACGATCGTGCCAGGAATAACCCGAAAGCAATAAATCATTCTTGCCCTCTCGATTGATTTTATCCACGCGCTGGCAAGCGGCCGTCGCCCAATCCCACATATTGGAGCAATCCATTGCAGACGCAGGTAAGGCGATCAGCAAGCAAAGGGTGGCAAACAGTTTTTTCATTATCTCAGCCAAAATATTTCAACACAAAAGCGCCGACTACACAGGCAGCTTCTCACAAACACACAACACCATAAACACAATAAGCGGGGAATTTCTTCCCCGCTTTTAGACGTTCAATTTATCAAATTAATGACGGAAATGACGAATACCTGTCACCACCATGGCAATGCCATGCTCATCTGCAGCAGCAATCACTTCATCATCACGCACCGAGCCACCCGGCTGAATAATTGCGGCAACACCGTTCTCTGCAATCACATCTACGCCATCGCGGAAGGGGAAGAAGGCATCAGAGGCGGCCACCGAGCCACGTAAATCGAGGCCCGCGCTTTTGGCTTTAATTGCCGCAATTTTGGTGGAATCTACACGGCTCATCTGGCCAGCGCCCACACCCAGTGTTTGGCCTTTACCGCAGAATACAATAGCGTTTGATTTAACAAACTTAGCCACATTCCAAGCAAATAGCAGATCTTTAAGCTGAGCTTCTGTTGGCTGCAGCTTGGTGACTACTTTCAAGTCATTTAAGGTCAGAATGTGCGAATCCGGTGTTTGCACCAGCAAGCCGCCGCCTACGCGTTTCACATCAAAGCGATTAGCGCCCTGCTCTACCGGCACTTCTAATACACGCACATTTTGCTTTTTAGCCAGCAATGCCAAGGCTTCTGCGGTATAGGCAGGCGCAATCAGCACTTCCATAAATTGCTTAGAAACTGCTTCTGCTGTATCGGCATCCACAGTTTGGTTAAACGCAATAATCCCGCCAAACGCGCTAGTGGTATCGGTTGCAAAAGCAAGACGATACGCTGAGTAACTATCGCTCCCTAAACCCACACCGCAGGGATTAGCGTGCTTCACAATCACACAAGCCGGCTCTGCAAACTGCTTCACGCATTCCCAAGCTGCATCAGAGTCAGCCACATTGTTGTAGCTTAATTCCTTACCTTGTAATTGCTTGTAAGCGGCAAGGCTGCCCATGGCCGGATCGATATCACGGTAGAAAGCAGCGCTTTGATGCGGATTTTCGCCGTAGCGCATATCTTGCACTTTAACGAATTGCATATTCAGGCGATCTGGATAAGATTTTTTCTCGCCATCGCTAGTCAGTGCGGTCAAGTAGTTAGAAATCGCACCATCGTAAGCTGCAGTATGGCTAAAGGCTTTTTTCGCCAGTACTTTGCGCGTTGCCAGTAATAAAGCACCGTCGTTGGCTTGCATTTCTTTGATCAGGTCAGCGTAATCGCTGGCATCGGTCACAATCGCCACATGCGCATGGTTTTTTGCGGCAGAGCGCACCATGGCTGGGCCGCCGATGTCGATATTTTCGATGGCGTCTTCATAGCTACAATCAGGCTTAGCAATGGTCGCTTCAAACGGATAGAGGTTCACACACACCAAATCGATATTGCCGATTTGATGCTCAGCCATCGTCGCCACGTGAGCAGGCAAATCGCGACGTCCCAAAATACCGCCATGGATTTTTGGATGCAGCGTTTTTACACGCCCATCAAGCATTTCAGGAAAGCCGGTGTAATCAGCCACTTCGATCACAGGCACGCCATTGTCAGCAAACAATTTAGCGGTCCCACCGGTGGACAAAATTTCGACGCCTTGCGCTGCCAATGCCTTGGCAAAATCGAGCACACCGGTTTTATCGGATACGCTGATAAGCGCGCGGGTAATTTTGGTCATGATTTCAGCTTCCCTGTATATATAAACAATCTGGCTTGGTAAAAACCTGAACTGCGCTTACGCACAATTACAGCAAATCATAAATCTGTAACTTCTTACGCAGGGTATTGCGGTTAATACCCAGCATATCGGCCGCTCGGGTCTGATTGCCCTCTACGCGTTGTAAGACTAATTCTAATAGTGGCTTTTCAACACGAGCCAAGACCATATCGTACATTGCACACGGCGGTTCGCCGTCTAGGTCTTGGAAATACTGGTCGAGAGAAGCGTAAATCGCCTCGGCGATCAGATCGGTTTGAGTACTCATAAATCTCCCGATTCATTTTTTTGTGATTCTGTATCTACGGCTAAATCATCAAACTGCAGCCGCTCACCAAGGGTGAGCAAGCCATTAAAGTACTGAAGGGTGGCATCGGCCTGCCCTAAAGTTGATTCCTGAGCATACATAGACTGGCGAAACTCATTACTACCGCGTAAACCCTTGGTGTACCAAGCAATATGTTTACGCGCAATACGGCAGCCAGAATATTCGCCATAAAAGGCATAGAGATCATCCAGATGGCCGAGCAATACATCACGAACTTCTACCACTTCTGGCTGGGGAAGTAAGTCACCGCTGGCCAGATAATGGGCAATTTCGCGGAAAATCCACGGCCTGCCCTGTGCAGCCCGCCCAATCATAATTGCGTCTGCACCGGTCTCTTTAAGCACCAGCGCCGCTTTTTGCGGGCTATTAATATCGCCATTGGCGATCACAGGAATCTGAATCGATTGTTTTACTTGGGCAATCAGCGCGTAGCGTGCATGACCCAAGTACATATCTTCACGCGTTCGGCCATGAATAGCCAGCGCGGCGATGCCCGCTTCTTCAGCTATTTTGGCCACACGCATAATATTTTCTTCGCCATTGGCAAAGCCTAGGCGGGTTTTCAGTGTAACTGGCACGTCCACGGCACGCACCACGGCATGCAAAATCTTGGCAACTAAGTCTTCATTTTGCAACAGGGCGGAACCAGCCAGCTTATTGCAGACCTTTTTAACAGGGCAGCCCATATTGATATCGATGATTTGCGCACCGTGTGCCACATTATGCCGCGCCGCTGCAGCGAGTAATTCTGGATCAGATCCGGCAATTTGCGCGGAAACCGGCGCAAGTTCGCCTTCAAAATTAGCGCGGTGTAAGGTCTTCTGGTGCGAGCGCATGCTGCTATCCGCCGTAATCATCTCGCTTACCGCATGCCCCGCGCCAAATCGCTTGCAAAGCATGCGAAAGGGGCGATCAGTCACACCCGCCATGGGAGCGACAATCAGATTATTAACAAGGGGATAGGGGCCGATATGCATATGCTGCTGGCGCAGTAAAAGGCCGCGCATTCTAACGCCTGCCTAATTTTTAAGCAACAGCCTTCAAGCGGATTTTTGTGAAAAAGCTGCTGCTATAGCCAAGAGCAAAGATGAGTTGATTTTTACTACCTATATCTTGCCAAAGTAATAGCCAAAAACACAGAAAAAATATTATAGGCACATGCTTTCACGAGCGAAGACTTTGTCATAGCAACTGAGGAGCTCTTTGGGCGAGTACTGCATTACCCAACGATCCATAAAATTGTCGAGTTAAGCTGAAAAACTGGCTAAGCAAGGGGCCTTGAAACTTAGTTGGATAAGGAATCAAATCAATGGCGACAAGCTCCTCGAGACTTAAATTTTTTTGTCTGTTATCAGTAAAGGCTGCGTCTAATTCATCCCACCATTGCTGCCGTAATGGGATCAGATAGCTACTATTTAGCTGCAGCGTTTCAATCGTGTATTCCGCCCGTGCGATGTCTGCTGCATTGAGTCCTTTGGCAGGAATAATGCGACCATCTGACACATACGAAAAAAAACGGCTGCAATCCGCCTGATAGCAAGAAATAAATAGCAGGGGATCGTAGTAATTTAATTTTGCATGACCCGCAAATACTTCATGATTGTTTACTTTAAATAAATGCAAATCGTCACTTTCTAGCGCACTGGCGGCTAGATTTTGATAATCAAAGGTTCTTTGCGGGTTTGAGCTTTTTGGCTCTACATGCTCAATGTGATACCCCAATTGCAGTAAATCTGCGCGTACTTCTGAATAGCAGCACAAATGATACTGCTCACGAAGAAGGTCACTTAATAGCGCGGCCTTATGCGTCTGATAACGCTTCCAACGAATTGTCGCATCATCTGAGTTTTGGGGAGGATGCGCATGTTCATGAGCAAGATGAACGCCTCCACCCTTTGCATTTTTAGAAATATCCCTCATCGTGGCGTGGCTTCATCATGGCCAGATATCGTTTGGTGCTGCTGATGTCCTTCCAAAATTTCTTGCCGCTCAATGCTGCGTTGCAAGCGTTGCAGCTGAGGGTGCTGAGGCCCCAATAGCTGCATGAGCTCTGCCATATATTGCACAGCAGCAGGCGTTTTATAATCGCCCTGATCGACTAATTCAGTCAGTAATTGTAGCCGTTGTTTTTCTTGAACGGGTGGCTGAGGATCGACCTGCATAACACTATGCAAAACAATATTACTTGGTTCGCCATAGGTCATCGCCAATGGCGGCTCGGCAATGGCATTGCCAGTATGGTCTACGCCTAAAACACGGATATTCTCGCGCTTAACAGTACTGAGTACCTGTGGGCTGTGGGTGGTGACAATAAATTGAACCTTGGGGAAGGCTTTCCGTAGGGAGCCAATAATGGTTTGTTGCCATGCGGGATGCAGAAACATATCCACTTCATCAATCAGTACCACACCGGGCGTTTCTCTAGCAGCATTGAGCCCGAGCTGCGGGTTAAGCTTGTATGCACGAAAGGCCATGTCAGCGACCATCGCAATGGTGTTACGTAGTCCATCACTTAACATTTCTACCGGCATGACGCCATGCGTGGCGTGGCGCATCACCAGTTGCTGCTGATAGCGTTCGCTGTATTCAAGATCATGCCAGCCTGTGGCCTCTGCGGTTAGCTCATTAATCGCAGCTTTAATCAGCCGCGTTACCGCCTCCAGTTTTTGCCCTTGCTCATCTAGTGCTACGCCTTTTTCTAGCGCAAGTAATTGCGATTCACGATAACTACGGTAAATCCAACTGTACCAGTCGACAAATGCTTTAAAACTGGAAGAGAGGGCTAAACAATTTAAATAGCCAGATGTTCTTGAGTATTCACTTTTATCCAGTGTTGTTTCAGCCGCTTCTGAAGTGTAGCGGCCTTGATACCAAAGGCGTGAAGTGCCTAAATAGCTAATCAATGGCAATGTCACCGGCAAGTTATCCCGCACGCACTGTTGCAACGTCTTGCCATGCTTTGTCAATGCTTTAGTTTGGGGATCACCCAGCGTATTGCTGCTTTTTTTAAGGCTGGAGCGGGTTTGTGTCCAGTTTTTTTCAGTTATGTCAGTCGACCAATCCCCCGTTGCAGTAATTAGACTAGGGACTTGTGGCTCCATATTGCCATCGGTTTGAATGCTTAAGCGCACATCATCAATCTGAATCCCTGCCGCCTTGCCGGTCTGGCTACCCAAATCAAACGCTTTAACAAAGGGCCATAGCGCGGCCCTTGCTGCATCAAGCAAGGTAGTTTTTCCAGCGCCATTTGGGGCAATCAAGATGGTTAATTCAGGATGGAGATTCAATGTCAGTGTTTCAAAGCAGCGATAATTCTCAATGGCAATACTGCGTAACTTCATGATTTCCTTCCTTGGGTCGCCGCACAAGCCAGCAGAGCCAACATTTTGACCACTTCAGCGTGAACACATAAAACTGTGCCCACGCCTAACGCCCAACGACGCGGTGTTTTTTAACTTAGCTTTTTAGTCAAAATCTCAGTCACCATCGCTGGGTTAGCCTTACCCTTGCTGGCCTTCATACACTGGCCCATTAAGGAGTTAATCGCCGCTAGTTTGCCACTCTTATACTCTTCAACCGCCTTGGCATTCGCGGCCAGCACTTCGTCGATAATTGCTTCGATTGCACCAGTATCGGTGGTTTGCTTCAGCCCATCGCGCTCGATAATCGCATCCGCTGCGTCGCCTGATTCCCACATCTTTTTCAGCACGTCTTTAGCGGTTTTATTGTTGATGGTGTTATCCATTACCCGCTTCACTAAGCCAGCCAAAGCGGCGGCAGAAACTGGGCTATCGCCGATCGACTTTTCTTCACGATTGAGCGTGGCAGAAACATCGCCCATGATCCAATTAGCGGCAAGCTTAGCATCCGCACCTGCGGCAACCATGGCTTCAAAATAAACCGCCATATCTTTAGAGCTGGTCAAGGTGCTGGCGTCGTAGCTGGATAAACCGTACTCTTTGCTAAAGCGCTCACGCATCAGCTGTGGCAGCTCGCTCATTTCACTCTTAACACGCTCAATCCAATCTTCAGAGATGCAAAGCGGTGGCAAATCTGGGTCAGGGAAATAGCGGTAGTCATGCGCGTCTTCCTTGCTGCGCATCATGCGGGTTTCGCCGCTATCCGGATCAAACAAAATGGTGGCCTGCTGAATCTTATGGCCGTCTTCGATCTGCTCGATCTGCCACTGCGTTTCAAACTTGATCGCCTGTTCCATAAACTTAAAGCTGTTCAAGTTTTTAATTTCGCGGCGTGTGCCAAGTTCTTGCTGGCCTTCTGGCCTCACCGACACATTCACGTCACAACGGAAACTACCTTCCTGCATATTGCCATCGCAAATCCCTATCCATGTCACCAAGCTATGCAAGGCTTTTGCGTAAGCTACAGCCTCGGCAGCGGAGCGCATTTCTGGCTCGGAAACGATTTCTAGCAGCGGTGTACCTGCGCGGTTCAGGTCAATTCCCGTCATGCCGTGGCAATCTTCGTGTACCGATTTGCCTGCGTCTTCTTCCAAGTGAGCACGCGTCACGTTAATTGTTTTTGTGACGTCGCCAACCTGAATCTCAATCGTACCGCCCTCAACCACCGGCAATTCAAACTGGCTGATCTGATAGCCCTTAGGCAAATCAGGGTAAAAATAGTTTTTACGCGCAAAAATCGACTTACGATTAATTTTGCCGCCAATCGCCAAGCCCAGTTGAATCGCACGCTCTACCGCGCCACGGTTCATGACCGGCAAGGCACCCGGCATGGCAACATCCACCACCGAGGTCTGTGTATTTGGCTCAGCGCCATAAGCCGTGCTGGCGCTGGAGAAAATTTTCGACTGAGTCGAGAGCTGGGTATGCACTTCCAGCCCGATCACTACTTCCCATTTCATTTTTTAAGCCCTTAAACGGTTGCGGGTAAGTTTCCTCGCACTACGACGCATAACTTATTCGACGGAAAAATCAACGCCATCATAAATATCATTACTTGCGACAATCAGCTCAACACTGGCTAGCTTAACGTCATCGCCCGCAAGGTAAGCGTGGTAAATCCAGTCGCCCCCTGTCGCGCGGCGGTAAACCTCTACCCGCTGCTGCTCTGAATCGACCAATACGTACTCTTGCAAATCTGCAAGCTTGCGATAAGCATCAAACTTGCTTGATTTATCGTAAGCACTGGTTGAAGGGGACAGCACTTCAACCACCAATTTAGCGCTATTGAGCGTATGCGTCGTATTACTCGACGCCTGACAACTTACAAAAACATCAGGGTAGAAATAGCAATTAGCCGCATCGACTCTTAGGCGGATATCATTAAAAAAAGCACGACAAGGGCTACCTTTCAAATGCTGACGCAAGGCAACAAACATATTCCCAGTCAAAATATTATGCGCTTGCGATCCGCCCGACATGGAGTAAATTTCACCAGCAAAATATTCAGCACGGCCTTCTTTAGCAGCCATTTCAAGTGCCAAATATTCTTCTGCTGCTATCCAGTTTTTCAATGCCTTACCCATCGTCATCCCCTGATGTGTATCCCTGTTATAAAGAGGGAGTGCGTGTATGCCAGTCGGTGACTTGCTGTAGTTGATGCGCAGCATTCAGCATTTTGGCTTCTGAAAAATAATTACCAATTAGCTGCAAGCCAACAGGGCGGCCATTGGCGGCAAAGCCCGCTGGCAAGCTCATGCCTGGCAAGCCTGCCAAATTCACCGCCAAGGTGTAGATGTCTTCCAAATACATCGCGGTTGGATCGGCGTTTTTCTCGCCTAGATTCCACGCAGCCGTTGGCGCAACTGGCCCAGCAATCAAATCGCAATGCTCAAACGCAGCTTGGAAATCATTGGCAATAATGCGGCGAATCTTTTGCGCTTGCAGATAGTAAGCATCGTAATAACCATGGCTCAGTACATAAGTACCGGTCAGGATGCGGCGTTTTACTTCTGCGCCGAAGCCTTCCGCACGGCTTTTTTCATACATTTCAGCCAAGCCCGAATATTCCGCAGCACGGTGGCCAAAACGCACGCCATCAAAACGGCTCAGATTACTCGAAGCCTCCGCAGGAGCAATGACGTAATAGGCCGGAATCGACAGCTTGGTATTGGGTAAGCTGACTTCAACTATCGTGGCTCCCAGCTTTTTATATTCGCTGATGGCGGCATCCACGGCAGCGGCGACATCACTTGCCAGCCCTTCCGCAAAATATTCTTTAGGTAGGCCGATTCTTAAACCTGCCAGCGGCGCATTTAAATCGCGGCTGTAATCTTCTTTCTCACGCTCAAGCGAGGTGGAATCACGCTCGTCATAACCCGCCATCACATTCAGCAGCAGCGCGCAGTCTTCGGCGCTTTTGCCGATCGGGCCTCCTTGATCAAGCGAGCTGGCAAAAGCGATCATGCCAAAGCGGCTAACAACACCGTAAGTAGGCTTAATACCGGTTACGCCGCAAAATGCTGCAGGCTGACGAATCGAGCCACCGGTGTCCGTTGCCGTAGCAATCGGAGCTAAGCGCGCAGCCACCGCAGCAGCAGAGCCACCCGAAGAGCCACCCGGTACCGCTAATTTATCCCAAGGATTTTTTACTGGGCCGTAAAAGCTGTTTTCATTGGATGAGCCCATAGCGAACTCGTCCATATTGGTGCGGCCTAAGCTCACCAAACCGGCCTTGCGGCAAAGCTCGATCACATTGGCGTCGTAAGGCGCAACAAAGTTATCCAACATTTTGGAGCCACAGGTGGTTTTCCAACCCTGCTGGCAAAAAATATCTTTTTGCGCGATCGGTACGCCAGTCAAAATGCCCGCTTGCCCACTCGCCAACAGCGCATCAGCAGCTTTTGCTTCGGCAAGGGTTTTATCCTCGTCCAAAGTAATAAAGGCATTCAAGTCGGCCATGGCTTTAGCACGCGCTAAATATTCGCTGGCCATTTCAACCGCAGAAATTTCCTTGGCTGCCAGCATGGCTGACAGTTGTTTTACTGATTTTTCTATCATTATTTTTTAGCTGGGCTAAGCCCTGCTCCTCACTCAATCACTTGCGGAACAAGATATAAACCAGCCTCAACCGCTGGCGCTACCGCCTGCCATGCCTCGCGACGATTAGGCTCTTTTGCCACATCGTCACGCAGACGCAACATCACATCTTGCGCATGCGCCATCGGCTCGATACCTGTGGTATCGACGGCGCGCATTTCTTCAATCAAAGTAAGAATTTGGTTTAACTGGCTTTGGGTAGCTGCTAATTCATCACCAGTCACCGCGATGCGGGACAAGCGGGCGATGCGCGCTACATCTTCAATAGACAGGGACATGTCGGATTTACCCCGTAAACATTTATTAACGTCAACTCGATAGGGTATCATACAGGGTTTGATTACTACCACCCGTCAGTATACGAGGATGGAGGCAGTAAGCTTTAAATGTGCCGCGGAACTTTTTCGCTTGCACCGCCGCCTTAATAAGCTGCTCTTGCCTTGAAGCGCAAGACCATGCAAGGTGGCAAAACCCAATATCGTGCCGTGGCTATCTAGCCGACGGACTGTAGTATGCGTTCACGAAATGCAAGACTCGAAGATTTGAGCGTTTTCGCCGTGGCTGGCCAGTACATCAGCGAGCGGATGGACTAACAAATCATTCATTTCTTGCAAAAAATTAGCTCGACTTAAGCAAACTTAATAGCCCGTGGGTATTTTACCGGCGGCCTTCAACACCTCTATTCTAAAGTGTGAGACCCGAATGTTTGGACTTCTTTCCGGCTACTTTGCCAACGACATCGCCATTGACCTTGGTACTGCCAATACGCTGATTTATATGCAGGGCAAGGGCATTGTGCTTGATGAGCCTTCTGTAGTGGCCATCCAACAAGAAGGCGGCCCATCAGGCAAGAAAACGATTTTAGCTGTTGGCGCAGAAGCCAAAAAAATGCTTGGCCGCACCCCCGGTAGCATTAATGCCATTCGCCCAATGAAAGACGGCGTGATTGCCGATTTCACCATTACCGAACAAATGCTCAAGCAGTTCATTAAGAAAGTGAACCCAAGCCGCATGTTCTCATCCCCTCCCCGCATCGTGATTTGTGTGCCATGTGGCTCGACTCAAGTTGAGCGCCGTGCGATTCGCGAATCCGCTTTAGGTGCAGGCGCACGTAAAGTTGAATTGATCGAAGAGCCAATGGCCGCAGCAATTGGTGCTGGTATGCCCGTTGAAGAAGCAACCGGCTCGATGGTTGTAGATATCGGTGGCGGCACAACCGAAGTCGGCGTGATCTCATTGGGCGGTATTGTTTACGCATCCAGCGTGCGCGTAGGCGGCGATAAATTTGACGAAGCAATTATTAATTACATCCGTCGCAACTACGGCATGCTGATTGGTGAAGCGACAGCTGAAGAAATCAAAAAACGCATCGGCAGCGCCTTCCCAGGTGCAGAAGTGCGTGAGATGGAAGTCAAAGGTCGCAATCTGGCCGAAGGGATTCCACGCTCATTCACGATTTCTTCTAATGAAATTCTGGAAGCGCTGACTGAACCGCTCAATCAAATCGTTTCTGCGGTAAAACAAGCCCTAGAGCAAACACCTCCAGAATTGGGTGCCGATATTGCCGAAAAAGGCATGGTACTGACTGGCGGCGGCGCATTGCTACGCGATTTGGATCGCCTACTAATGGAAGAAACCGGCCTACCGGTATTTGTGGCAGAAGATCCACTGACTTGCGTGGTGCGTGGCTCGGGCAAGGCACTAGAGAAACTCGACAAAGCAGGTAGCATCTTTACTTACGATTAATCTCACAACGCGTAGGCGGCAAATCGTAAGAATAACGATTTGCAAAAAAACACACGCAAGCCGCTCTGAGCAATGGGCTGGTTTGCGTTTTACTTAGCTTTTGAGAAACATCGGCCGTCTTTCATGCAAGCCTCTCAGCCCGCCTTTTTTAAGCAGGGACCTAAACCGCTGACGCGGTTTTTCCTGTTTTCTGTCCTTTCCATCTGCTTGATAGTCGGAGACGCCAACTATCAGATGCTTGGGCCTGTTCGCCAGCAGCTATCTATCTTGCTTTACCCTTTGCAATGGCTCGTCACCGCGCCCTTTGAGCTACTCAGAGACACCAGCACTTTTCTATCCAGACAAGCAGAATTACTGGGCGAAAATAGAAAACTACATGATGCTCAATTACTCGCCAGCGTGAATGCGATGAAGCTCAAAGCGCTGGAAGATGAAAATGCCCGCCTTAGGCATCTGAGCAGCGCACAAGCCAGCCAGCCCAGCCAGCTCACAGAGATCCTCTATAACGGCCGCGATCCTTTTACCGCGCGCTTGATTGTGGATAGGGGCGAGCGCGCTAAAGTGGCCGAGGGACAAATTGTGGTCGATGCCAGCGGCGTAGTCGGCCAAGTGGTTCGAGTGCAGCCCATGACCAGTGAGGTGCGGCTTATTTCTGATCGCAACCATATGGTGCCGGTGCAAATTGAGCGCAATCAATTGCGTACCGTCATCTACGGCATGGGTCGAGGCTTGCCGCTAGAAATTCGCAATATGTCGTCTAATTCAGAAATCAAAGAAGGCGATACGCTGATTACCTCCGGCATTGATGGCTTATATCCTGCCGGGCTGCCTGTGGCTAAAGTGACTAAAATTGAGCGTAATACCGGCAATGCCTTTGCGCGTATTTATTGCACCCCACTAGCCGGAATTGAACAGCATCGCTTCCTACTCATTTTAGACGTCAAACCAACCCTTACACCTTATCCAGCCAACGCCTCAGATGCGGTCGCTAAGCAAAAGAAAGGTCGCTAATGCCCATTTCACGCCAATTACTACGTCCGGTCAGTAGCAGCTTTATTTTATTTACTTTTATTCTTTCTTTAGGCGTTAATCTTTTGCCATGGCAAGCGGGTTTAATCGGCTTTGCTCCTGATTTTGTTGCGCTATTTATTATTTATTGGACGCTCAATCAACCTCGCCGTGTTGGTGTGGGCTGGGCGTTTTTCTTAGGTCTTTTGATGGATGTGGCCGATGGCAATATCCTCGGCCAACATGCTCTTGCCTATACGGTCATTGCTTACTTGACGCTGGCACGCCAACGCCAGCTGGCCGTCTTCCCCTTTTGGCAGCAGGCCTTTGTTGCCTTAGCACTGATGCTCTCTGGGCAGGCACTGATGCTGATACTACGCACGGCGATGGGCGCTCCTTTTCCTGGCTGGGCCTATTTTGCGGGTTGCTTTGTGGCTGCGTTTATCTGGCCGCCCCTTTCCAATATTCTGCTATCCCATCAACGCAGACCGACCACTGACGAACTATGAGCCGCGGCGAACTTAAAAATCAGCATCGAGAGCGCTATGCTTTCCAGCTGCGAATTATCGCGGCTGCCCTGTTTGTTTTATCCCTATTTGCCTTGCTATTAGGCCGTTTTTTTTGGCTACAAGCCGTTCAGCACGATAAATATATGACGCTGGCCGAGCAAAACCGTATCTCTCTCGTGCCTATTCCACCATCGCGCGGCATTATTCGGGATAGAAATGGCGTTATTCTGGCGCATAATTTTTCTGCCTATACGCTAGAAATCACCCCTTCCAAACAAGCTAATTTGGAAGAAACAATCGAGCGACTTTCCAGCATTGTTGAAATCACCGCCAAAGATAAACGCCGCTTTAAAAAGCTGCGTGATGAAACACGTGATTTTGAAACGCTGCCTATTCGCACCCGTTTAAGCGATGAAGAAGTCGCTCGATTTGCCGCCAATAGCTATCGCTTTCCCGGTGTAGAAATTAAAGCGCGTTTATTTAGGCATTACCCACTAGGCGAAATCGCCAGCCATTTAATTGGCTATATTGGCCGTATCAATACCAAAGATTTAGAACAACTGGACGAAGACGGCGTGCTTGCCAATTATCGCGGTACCGATCATTTAGGCAAGATTGGTATTGAGCAAAGCTATGAGCAGCAATTACACGGCAAAACCGGCTTTGAAGAAGTAGAAATTGATTCGGGTGGCCGAGCCGTGCGTACCCTGCGCCGCACGCCTCCCGTGCCGGGTAGTGATTTAACGCTTTCTATCGATATTAAATTACAAAAAGTAGTGGAAGACTTATTTGATAAGCGTCGTGGTTCACTCGTCGCGATTGATCCTAAAACCGGTGGTTTATTAGCCATGGTGTCTAAGCCGGGGTTTGACCCGAATCTATTTGTAGATGGCATCGATCCTTTAAGCTGGAATGAGCTCAACACCTCAATTGATAAGCCCTTGCTGAATCGCGCCACGCGCGGTGAATATCCTCCAGGCTCAACCTTTAAGCCCTTTATGGCGCTCGCCGCGCTTGAAGGTAATTTCCCCTTAACCCGCCAGACCATTAGCGACCCCGGCTATTTTATGTATGGCAATAATAAATTCAGGGATTCACACGCAGGCGGCTATGGTTCGATGAGTTTTGATCGCTCGATTGTGGTATCCAGCGATACTTATTTTTACCAGCTAGCCGTACAAATGGGCATCGATAATATCGCCAAATTTATGGCCACCCTCGATTTTGGTAGCCCAACGGGTGTCGATTTACATGGCGAACGCTCCGGCATCTTGCCTAGCCCAGAATGGAAGAAAAAACGCTTTAAAACCCCTGCTACACAAAAGTGGTATTCAGGCGAAACCGTTTCTATCGGGATTGGTCAGGGCTATAACAGCTACACCCCCATGCAAATGGCACATGCAACGGCCACACTCGCCAATCGCGGCGTGATGTTTCGCCCGCACGCGGTGAGCAAAATGGTAGATCCCATTACAGGTATTGTTAAAATGGTTGAGCCACAACCTGTCAAAACCATGACCTGGAAAAATGAAAACGTAGAGCGGGTGATTCGTGGCATGGAAGGCGTAATTCGTGAAGGCACTGGCGCGCGCTCTTTTTCAGGGGCGAACTATGTTGCGGCAGGTAAAACCGGCACGGCGCAGGTGTATAGCTTGAAAGGCAGCAAATACAATAAAAACATCAGCGAGCGTTTACGCGATCACTCTTGGTTTATTGTCTTTGCACCCGCTGAAAATCCTACAATTGCACTGGCTGTTATTGTAGAAAACGGCGGCTTTGGTGCGCAAGCAGCCGCTCCAATAGCAAGACAAGCCTTGGATTACTATATCAGCGGCAAATTACCGGCTATTCCTAAAGCAACAGCCAGCAGTGCGGCTCCTCAGGCGGCCAGCAATACAGAGGAGGCCATCGGTGATTAAGCATATTTGGATGCGTTTTATTCGGCCCATTGATCCTTGGCTCTTACTCTTTACGGTATTGGTACTCATTCTTTCCACGATCTTGCTGTTTTCTGCGTCCAACCGCAATTTGGACATGATCGTCAATAAAATCACCTTTATGGGCATCGCCCTGAGCGTGATGTGGCTGGTATCTAATACCTCACAGCAAACCTTAATCCGTCTTGCCGTACCTGCCTATGTGGTGGGTTTGCTGCTGCTGATTGCCGTGGCGCTGTTTGGCGATATCAGCCACGGTGCACGGCGCTGGCTGCATATTGGCGTGACTAAGATTCAACCCTCAGAGTTGATGAAGCTGGCTCTGCCCATGATGCTGGCTTGGTATTTCCATCACTTTGAAACCAGTATTCGTTGGAAGCACTACCTATTTGCCGCCATGCTGATGATCGTGCCGGTTGGCCTGATCATGAAACAGCCCGATTTAGGCACGAGCCTGCTGATTGCCTCCTCTGGCTTTTATGTGTTGTTTTTTGCAGGGCTATCTTGGAAGTTTATTGGCCTGATGGGCGCAGCAGGTGGCGGGCTTGCCTATGTAGTGATGCACTGGAATTCCTGCATTAATCTCTTGCACGAATACCAATGCCGCCGTGTTGCCACCATGCTCGATCCCATGCAAGATCCACTGGGAGCTGGTTACCATATTATCCAAGGCACGATTGCCATTGGCTCGGGAGGGCTATTTGGTAAAGGCTGGCTGAATGGCACACAAACCCACTTAGATTTTATTCCTGAACGCACTACGGACTTTATTTTTGCCGTTTATGGCGAAGAATTTGGTCTACTCGGTAATTCTATTTTAGTGATTTTATATTTACTGATCATTGGCCGAGGCTTAGTCATTGCCAACAACGCATCGACTTTATTTGGTCGCCTATTAGCTGGGGCTATTACCCTCACCTTTTTCACCTACGCCTTTGTCAATATGGGCATGGTCTCTGGCATTTTACCGGTGGTGGGAATTCCCCTACCGCTCATTTCTTATGGCGGCACATCGATGGTGTCGCTACTCACCGGCTTTGGCCTCTTAATGAGTGTTCAGGGTGATCGCAAGTTGATGAAATCATGAAGCTACAACATTACTCCGCCCTGATCGCTGCGCTCTTGCTGGCAGCCTGTAGCACCACACCTCTGCCCCCAGCTCAGCCTAGCAAGCCCTTGCCAACTCATTTACCACCGGGGCCAACTACGCCGCCTCAATACAGCTGCAACTACTCGGCCAAAGGAAGTGGGGCCTTTTATAAAGATGATGGCCCGATGGATTCGTTTCCAAGTGGCATCGATCAAATCCCCGAACCACTGCCACGCTGGGAGCCGCTCCATCGCTGGGCAAATAATCCTTATACCGTACTGGGGCAAAACTTCACCCCGCTACCGCGCCCTGGTGAATTAAAGCAGCGTGGCACGGCATCTTGGTATGGGCGTAAATTTCATGGGCAAAAAACCTCCATCGGTGAAATCTACGATATGTTTGCCATTACGGCAGCCCATCCCACACTGCCAATTCCATCCTATGCCCGTGTGACCAATGTAAAAAATGGCCGCAGCATTATTGTACGCGTCAATGATAGAGGCCCATTTTTACATGGTCGGGTAATGGATTTATCTTTTCTAGCCGCCTGCCGCCTAGGCTACACCATGGATGGTAGCGCCGAAGTCGAAGTCGAAAGCCTGCTCGCCAGCGATACCCCCAGCAATGTGGCCGCAGCCGTTCAGCCTGTCGTTGCCACGAAGCCTAAGCCCGTCAGCATTCCATTAGCCGATGCAGGCAATGGCGCGATCTACTTGCAGCTCGGCGCATTTGGCTCGCTAGCCAATGCCGAAAACTTCCGCAATCATTTATCCAGCCAGCTAGATAGCGATGCAAATAAGCTGCTAATTCAGACCATCGGCCAGCTTCATCGCGTCAGACTTGGGCCTTATCCTAACCGACAAAGTGCTGAGCTAGCCGCAGAAAGAATCAGTGGCGAGCATCAACTACCTGCCGTACTAAGCCACTAAACCCATTTAACTTACGGGGGAATGGCTCTGCCAATCCCCTGTTTGCTAAAATCATTTCCCTGCAAAAATCAACGGCTTCACTTTCGATCAAATTATTCCACATCGCTCATTCTGATTAAAATTGACTACAATAACTAATGATGAAACCTATTTAAGCATTAAGTAGATCACATTACATTAAGCCCATTTTAATCAATGAGATAATGCCTATAAATAGTTCTCGGCAATAAACTCCGCACTGTAATTTCAAATCTGCTTTTATTTAAGGTGATTGTGTGTCCCATCATCAACCGTCACCAACACATGAAGCCGAACATTCTTTTGAACAGATTCGACAACTGTTGATCGTACTGTCTTCCTTCGTGTTTATTTTTACCCTGATCGCGGTTAGCTGGTCTATTTATCGCGGCTATCAAGACACCATTCAAAGCACTGAAAAAGAAATGCTTACCATGGCACGAGCCATCGATGAGCATTTAAGCCGAACAATGGAAAACAGCCTGCATGGCCTTGACCATCTTCAGAGCGATGATATTTTTCAAAGTTGCTTTAGCGCTAAAAATGAGGCTTGCCTCTATGCCCTACTCAATCGTCAACTGGGCCACTATCCACAACTGAGCACATTCGCCGCAGCCTATGCCAATGGTGAGCTTTCCACATCCACCTTGCAACACCCTGCACCTGAGCACAATATTGCCCAATCTCTCACCTTCAGTATTCCAAAGATGCAGCCGCAAGCGCCTTTTTATATTGCAGAGCAACAGACAGACCCCAGTGGCAATCTCGAAGTCATTCCACTTGTACGGACATTAATTACTCCGCAAGGCCAATTTAATGGGGTATTAATTGCAGGAATTAACCCCTCTTATTTTGAAACGTTTTATTCATCACTTAGCCAAAGAAAAGGTATTATTATTCGCCTATTTCGTAGCGATGGTATTTCTCTTGCACGCTTTCCTCATGATGAGCGAGATATTGGCCGAGATATTTCCAGCAAACCATTCTTTAATTCTGATTTCTCACGGAAAGATAGCGGTTTATTTACAGAGCATAGCCACGTTGAAGACATAACCCGAATTTTTGGCTGGCGCTACTTAAGCCAGTGGCACTTGGGTATTTCTGTGGGAATTGATCGAGATGAAGCGCTACGTACTTGGAAAGACGAAAGCCTACTCAATGGTGGCATCACATTATTAATGCTGCTCTTTGGCGGCCTATTACTTATCTATGTATTTCGCCAATTAGCACGCTTAGAAAAAACCGAAGCCGATCTTTACCTGACTAAGGTCGCCGTAGAGCATGGTGCAGATATGGCTGTTTGGCTAGATGCACAAGGCCGAATCCGTTACGTCAATGTCACGGCATGCACTCGTTTAGGCTATAGCGAAAATGAATTACTCTCCATGCAATTAAAGGAGATTAATCCCAATTACAATCCTGATCACTGGCAAAAATTTTGGCAGAAATTAAAAGCCAATAAATACTTACGAGATGAAATTACGCTAAAAGCACGTAACGGAGAAAATATTCCTACAGAAATAAATTCTAATTTTATTGTCTTTAAAAAACTAGAATATAACTGTGCAGTTGTTCGAGATATTTCTGAGCGTCGTATGGCTGAGCTTGCCATTATTAAAAGCGAGCAACAACTTCGCCTAGCGCTAGAAGCATCCAACACCGGTTTATTTGATATGCCTATTCTTGGCGATCAAACGGCTATTACCAGCCCAGAATACGACCGATTACTAGGCATAAATCCTGGCGATGAAAGTTTTCAAAAATGGCAAAACCAAATCCATCCTGATGATAAAGAACAGTCTCTCCAGCAATTTCAGGAGTATTTAACTGGGGAAGCCACGCAATTAATGAGCGAGTATCGGCGAAAAACGCAGGCCGGTGAATATCGCTGGTTTCAATCACGCGGCAAATTTGTGGCTTTTGATCCCAAAGGCAAACCCACCCGCATTATTGGCACCATGACCGATATTACCGAGCGAAAAGAAGCCCAAGAACGCATTATTGAATTGGCTAATTTTGACGCTGTTACCGGCTTAGCCAATCGCAATTTATTACGCGATGAGCTGCGGCTTGCGCTGGCTTCTGCCGCACGCAATCAGCAAAATTTAGCCGTGTTCTTTTTAGATTTAGACCGATTTAAAACGATTAATGATTCGCTTGGTCATGCAGCAGGCGATGCGGTACTCGCCCAAGTTGCCAATCGCTTTAAACAACTCATTAGCCCTGGCGATATTCTGGCGCGATTGGGCGGCGATGAATTTGTGATTGTACTCACAAACATCACACATTCCTTAATGGCGGGATCGATTGCTGAAACGATTTTGGCTTCTTTTGCTAAGCCATTTGAATTAGATGCTGGGCATTTTTCAACCTCTACCTCAATTGGCATCAGTATTTACCCAGAGGATGGCTTAACAGCAGATGATTTAATCCGCCATGCCGATGTAGCCATGTTTCAAGCCAAAGCGCAGGGGCGGAGTAATTTTCAATACTTCACCCCAGAAATGAATACCCGTGCCTCTGAAAGGCTGGAGCTAGAAACCAGCATGCGCACGGCGCTGCTTAATCAAGAATTTGTCCTTTATTACCAGCCACAAGTCAGCTTAGAAGATGGCCGAATTATTGGAGCAGAAGCCTTAATTCGTTGGAATCACCCTAAACATGGGCTTATTTCCCCTGCTAAATTTATCCCTATTGCAGAAGATAGCCGATTAATTATCCCAATCGGCAATTGGGTGCTGCAAGAAGCCTGTAGACAAGCCGCCGCATGGCAAGCAAGAGGCTTCGCGCCGATTAATATGGCGGTTAATTTATCGCCGCATCAATTACACCAAGCTAATTTTCTTAAACTCATTGAATCTGCATTAAATGATGCACAGCTTAATGCCCGCTATCTGGAGTTAGAAGTCACCGAATCGGTAATTATGCAAGAAGTCAAACAAGTCATGACCACGCTGCATGGCATTAAACAGCTGGGGGTTAAGCTATCTTTAGATGATTTTGGAACGGGTTACTCCAGCCTTAGCTATCTCAAACGCTTTGCTTTTAATAAACTAAAAATAGATCAAAGCTTTGTTCAAGACGCATGTAATAACAATAATGATGCGGCGATTGTATTAGCGATTATCGGCCTAGGGCAGACTTTAGGAATGGATGTATTGGCCGAAGGGGTAGAAACACGCGAGCAATTAGCATTTTTAAAACAAACACAAACAGCTTCGATTCAAGGCTATTTATTTAGCAAACCGCTACCCGCAACCGAATTTGAAGAGATGTTATCCACAAATAAAACATTAGCACTATAAAAAATGCCGGGTATAAGGCTCTGTTAACGTTTGTTTCACAGCTGCGTTTGGCCCAGTTTTGGGGCTGAACAAGGCAAAAATTGCGACATGGTACGAGTACCATTAGCGATTTTTAACGCAGTGCAGCCCCAAAAATGAGCCAAACCCGAAGGGCTGAGCCGGAAAACGGCCATTCCCTGCGTTATGCTCCTCGGGAATAACTCGTTATTACCTTCGTCGCATGCCTTGTGACTGGCCATTTTCCAGCTCAGCGCAGGCGCGAAACAAACGTCAACAGAGCCTACGCCCGGCATTTCGTTTATTCGTCGTTAGCTTTTAATTCTGTAACCAAATCAATATATTTTTGCTTGGCTTCATCCGCACTCACGCCTGCTAATTCAGACCATGCATCAAACTTGGCACGAGCCACAAACTGAATGGCTGACGGGCGATCGCCTGTTGCATCGCCTTCCGCAGCTTGTTTAAACAAAGAATAAAGCTTGAGCTTCGTCGCCACATCTGGCGCATCGTTTAATTTAACCACATCATCTTGCGCGGTTTGAAACAGGGTAGCCAGATCAGACATTGTGTTCTCCAAGGAAAAAATTAAACGATCGTTTCAATAAGGCAAAAGTATAGCCCGAGTGCCAAGATAAACCAAGCAGCGCGGGCTTGTTGATATCCCCTAGAGCGCTAATTGATACACCCGCTTGCCTTTCACCAGCGTATGCACCACTTGGCCCTTCATTTCCATGCCCACAAACGGTGTGTTTTTGCCTTGGCTCTTTAAGGCGGCAGGCGTCACTTGCCAATGCGCTTCAGGATCAAATATCACCAAATCCGCACGATGACCCACTTCTAAGCCAGCAGCAAAGCCCAGCATTTTAGCGGGAACGGCGGTGATTTTAGCCAAGGCTTGCGCCAATGGAATATGCTGGCGCTCTGCCCATGCAAGGGTCAGCGGCAAGAGCAGTTCCAAACCAGTTGCACCTGATTCAGCCTCAGCAAACGGCAGTAATTTACCGTCATCATCCACAGGGCTGTGATCCGAGCAAATGGCGTCAATCGTGCCATCCGCCAGCGCGGCCACAATGGCATCACGATCACGACACGACCTTAATGGCGGATCAAAGCGGAAATTGCTATCAAAAAAGCCAATATCCACATCGGCCAGATGAATATGGTTGATGCTCACATCGCAAGTAATCGGCAAGCCTTGTTTCTTGGCTACACGCACCAGATCCAGCCCCGCCATCGATGAAAGACGGCATAAATGCACGCGTGCGCCGGTTTCTTTCATGAGCAACAGGATATTGGAAATAGCCACGGTTTCAGCCAGCACCGGAATACCCGTCAGACCCAAACGCGTAGCGTAATCGCCATCATGTGCCACACCGGCGTTTAAATCAGCCTCCTGTGGTAGCAAGCGTAAAGCCACATCAAACGTCGCTGCATATTGCATGGCACGGTACAGAATCTGTAAATTGCCTACCGCTTGATCGCCCTGCGAAAACGCCACACAACCGGCATCGCGCAACTCAGCCATTTCGGTAAGCTCCAAGCCTTTAAGTTGGCGGCTTAAAGCGCCCACCGGATAGAGTCGAGCCAAATCCAGATTTTTAGCCCGCTGGCGCAGCATGGTCACAAGGCTAGGCTCATCGAGCGGCGGATCGGTGTCTGGTGGGCACACAATACTGGTAACCCCACCGGCCACCGCAGCAGCCATTTCAGACGCCAAAGTGGCTTTATATTCAAAACCCGGCTCACGCAGACGGGCAGCTAAATCAACCAGACCAGGGCTGACGAATAAGCCCTTAGCATTGATCGTTTCATCGCTTACAAAGCCAGCAGGAGCTGCGCCCACAGCAACAATTTTGCCACCAGCTAAATATAAATCAGCCACTTGATCAGTATTATTCAGTGGATCAATTAATCGCCCACCAAGAATTGCTATGTTTTTCATGCTTGGCTCGCTTTTTGGTTACGGGCAACAATCGCTAGCACAGCCATGCGCACAGCAATACCAAAAGTCACTTGCGGCAAGATCACCGCTTGCGGGCCATCGGCCACGGCAGAATCGATCTCTACGCCACGATTCATTGGGCCTGGATGCATCACGATGGCATCGGGCTTAGCCAGCGCCAGTTTTTCTGGAGTAAGGCCGTAATACTTAAAGAATTCTTGAGTTGATGGCAGAAAAGCCCCCGCCATACGCTCATTTTGCAAACGCAGCATGGCAATTACATCGACGTCTTTCAGGCCTTCGGCCATATCGTGATACACATGCACGCCCAGCTGCTCGATGCCCGTTGGCAGTAAGGTTTTAGGTGCAATCACACGAATTTCTGGGCAGCCTAAAGTGCTAAGCGCATGGATTTGCGAGCGAGCCACGCGCGAATGCAAAACATCACCCACAATCGCCACGCGCAGCTTGGTAAAGTCGCCCTTAAAGTGGCGAATGGTAAACATATCCAACATAGCTTGCGTAGGGTGAGCATGGCGGCCATCCCCAGCATTCACCACCGCAATGCCTTTCTTCACATGCTTGGCAATCAAATGCGCCGCGCCAGATTCTGAATGGCGCACCACAAATAGATTAGCGCCCATCGCTTCCAGATTGTGGATGGTATCGAGCAGGGTTTCGCCCTTGGCGGTGCTGGAGGCTTGAATATTGAGGCTGGAAACATCACCGCTTAAGCGCTTTGCGGCTAGCTCAAAGGTCGTGCGGGTGCGGGTCGAGTTTTCAAAAAACAAATTAAAAACGGAAGTACCAGCCAGATCTTGCCATTTATTATTCAGTAATTCGCCGTTCTCAACGTATTCGGCCGCCTGATCGAGGATTTGCGTCAGGATGCGCTTAGGCAAGCCTTCGGTAGTCAGTAAGTGGATCAGCTCACCTTGAGCATTTAACTGCGGGTTATACATCGGCATCCTCGTCGGAACGATCAACTAAAACCTCGGCCGAGCGGTGGCTAAGTGCCTCGCCGATCTCCGGGGAATCGAGATAAGTTTGTAAAATTTGCATCGCAGCCACTTGATCAAGGGCAGGCTTTTGACGGCGGCCACGCACCCCCGCTTCATTCAATGCGCTACAGGCAGCGGCGCTAGATAAGCGCTCGTCCACTAAAAATACTGGCAGGCCAAAACGCCCGTGCAGACGATTAGCAAATTTGCGTGAAAGGCGCGTCATCTCATGTGGTGTGCCATCTAAATGGCTAGGCAGGCCAACGATTAAGCTTGCAGGCTGCCATTCGCGAATCAGCTGTTCAACCCGCGCAAAACGGCGCTCGTTTTCTTCCGCGGTGATGGTTTCTACCGGATGGGCAATACCCAGCTCGGATGAGCCAACGGCTACCCCGATCCGCACTTCACCAAAATCAAAAGCCAGGAGAGTACTCATTATTTTCCAGATGACAGCCCAGATTTCGAGCGTTTTCAAAATGTGGCATGCCCAAAGAAAAGCTCAGCCGAATTAAGCGTGGCCCGCTTCTTTAGACAACATGGCAATATCAATACCCAGCAAACCCAAGGCTGCGGCATAACGCGCCTCAGGCGGTAAATCAAAAATAATTTTGGGATCGGCTTCTACGGTAAGCCAAGAGTTCTGTGCGATCTCATTTTCTAACTGGCCTGCATCCCAGCCGGCATAGCCCAAGGTTAAAAACACCTGATCGGGCCCTTCGCCGTCGCCGAGTGCCTGTAAGACATCTCTTGAAGTAGACAGCCCCATTTCATCCGAAACGGCCAAGCTAGATTGCCAACTACCCAAGGGCGTATGCAGCACAAAGCCCCTATCGGTTTGCACCGGCCCGCCAAAATGCACCGACAGCGCGGCCATGTCGGGGCGATGCAGCTCGATATCGATCTGCTCGAACAAAGAGGACAGCGTCATACCTAGCGGGCGATTCACAATCACCCCCATCGCACCACGCTCATTGTGCTCGCACACAAAGGTTAGGGCTCGGGAGAAAATCGGATCGACGAGGCTAGGCATCGCAATCAAAAAATGACGAGAAAAGTTCATTGCGTTATCCATGCCTGCAATTATCGCACAAGGCGCTAAAAATGGGCGCATCGCCGTGGCACAATACGGCATCCAATCACACCGCATCTGCTCATGACATCAATCGTTTGGTTTCGCCGCGATCTACGCCTATTTGACCATGCGGCACTGCATCGCGCCCTAAAAGCCTCCAAAAGCGTGATTGCGGTATTTATTTTTGATACTGCCATTTTAGATGGATTATCAAAAGAAGACCGGCGCGTGGCCTTTATCTGGCAAAGCCTGCAGCAATTAAAGGCAGCGCTGATTGAGCAAGGCTCGGATTTAATCATTCGCCACGGCATAGCCAGCGATGAAATCCCTCGTCTCGCAGCAGAGTTCAAAGCCACCGCAGTTTACTGCAACCACGATTACGAGCCAGCAGCCATTGCCAGAGATCTCAGTGTAGCCGAGCAATTAGCCAGCATGGATTGCCACTTTTACAGCTTCAAAGACCAAGTTATTTTTGAAAAAGATGAAGTGCTCACAAAAACCGGCGGCATGTATAGCGTGTTTACCCCGTATAAACGTGCGTGGCTGGCTAAAGTGAATGACTTTTATTTAAAATCCTACCCTATACGCCCTTATTTAAACCGCCTTGCCCCTCTGAGCAGCGAAGCAATGCCCACGCTAGCCGAGCTGGGCTTTGATGATTTAGATGTCAGTAAACTAAAACCCGGTATGGATGGTGGCGAAGCACTGTTTGATGACTTTTGCCAGCGCATCGGTGATTACCAAGAAGCGCGGGATTTTCCGGCAGTAAAGGGCGTGTCTTATTTATCTGTGCATTTGCGCTTTGGCACGGTATCAATTAGAGAGCTAGCAAAAAGAGCTTGGCAGATAGGCGGAGCAGGAGCAGAGACATGGCTTTCCGAGCTGATTTGGCGCGAGTTTTACCAGCAAATTCTCTGGCATCGGCCCGAAGTCGTTCAGCACGCATTTAAGCCTGAGTACGACACGCTGCCCTTCCCGAATAATCCTGAATACTTTGCCGCATGGTGCGAAGGCCGCACGGGATTTCCGATTGTGGATGCTGCCATGCGTCAGCTGAATCAAACCGGCTTTATGCATAATCGCCTGCGCATGATTGCCGCCAGCTTTTTAGTTAAAGACTTACTGATTGACTGGCGCTGGGGCGAGCGCTATTTTGCTGAAAAACTCAACGATTTTGACTTGGCCGCCAATAATGGTGGCTGGCAATGGGCCGCCTCCACTGGCTGCGATGCCCAGCCTTATTTCCGGATATTTAATCCCGTCACGCAATCCGAGCGCTTTGATCCTCAGGGTAAGTTTATCCGCCGCTATTGCCCCGAGCTGGCCGCGCTCAGCCATAAAGAAATCCACGCGCCATGGCTGGTGAAAGCTATTTTTGGGCAAAAAGCCAACTATGATTATCCTGAGCCGATTGTCGATCATGCCGTGCAGCGCTTGGCGGCGCTGGCTTTATTTAAACGCACTTAAATCAACGCTTATTTGATGAGAGCAACCTGAACGATGTTGAAACTTTTCACCCCCATTCGCCTCATTGCCCTTGGTGTTTGCCTAGTGATCAGCGCCAGTGCTGTCGGCTACATCACCATCATGCAAGAAAAAGAGCAAGACGGGCACTGGCCTTGGCCTCTCAATGGCGTATTAATTAACCAATCAGCCCAACCAGCTAAAGTCTGGGATGATGATCATCTTTACTACACCATTGCAGCTAGAACACGCTCTAGCGATAACTTAGATGTAGATCATGTACAAGAAGCCGCATCAGGGCGCTGGTGCAAAGTGGGCATGAGTACAGTGACGCTAAAAGCCGATGGCTATTTAGAAAACTGTCCTTGTTTTGCACTCGAGGCAGGACGCGCCTGCATACAATTTTAACGCTCTAAAGCGGCAATAGATCACAGCCACAAGCAAGGGAATAGCGGCATGATAGGCAACTGACTTTTCAGCGCGCATACCCATGACCCGTACGACCCGAATTCTCTATACCCTAATTTTTCTTAGCCTTAGCTGCCTCAGTACCTATTCTTCCGCCATGTATTGGCCTTGGCCCTTGAATGGCAAAGTTGTTAATCAAAGCAGCCTGCCTGTTGCGGTATGGGATGGAGAGCACGGTATTTACACCCTGCCCGCCCATAGCTTTAGCCCCAAAGTGCTCGACGTCGATCATCTGTATTCCAGCCTAAATAATCGCTGGTGCAAGATCGGCCCGCTTAAAATTCAAGTCAATAGCAAGGGCCAGATTGATCAGTGCGAATGCTGGGTAGACAACGCTGGAGACGCATGTAATAGCAGCGCTGTGGTCGCCGAAATAAAATCCATCCCCTCACCTAAAGTAGCGCAGGCGGCACAACCTGCCAGTATTCCGGCATCCTAGCAATGTAGTGATCGGCCCAGATATAGCTGATGTTAGCGCTTGCACCCGTTGTGCTAAGCACGGCTACCGGCGTATCGCCCAGCCAAATGGTTTCCTGCACCGGCTTGCCATCAGCTTGATATTCACCCAGTAAATGCCCCTGAGCATCATAAACAAACAGGGTAGTGCCGGTTGCTGAGGTTTTTCCTACCCTTTGCCCGAGTGCGTTGTAGCTATAGCTGACAGCCACCTTGCCTTTGCTGGATTTTATTAAGCGGCCAGCGTTGTTATACGTCAGCACCCAGCCATTATCGTTAGCGCGATTACCTGCCGCATCGTAAGTGTAAGTGGCTTTATTCGCTCCGCTGGATGACAGCAGGCGGTTGCTATTGTCAGCGTGCTTATAATTTGTCGTCACCGCCCCGACGGTTTGGTCAGTGCGGTTGCCGCTTAAATCGTAATAATCGTTAAAAGCTCGGCAGCTTGGGCTGGTGACCGATCAGCCCAACAATTCCATGATGCAAATGTTGGGCTGATAAAGCTTTAGCCCAACCTACCGAGCTGGATATTTTGTGTAACTTTTTAAATTGAAAATCTGAAGCAAAGCTGGATTTAAGTTTACTCTGGCCCCAGTTATTTCCAGTTATTTTTCAAAAGCCTAACGTGCAAAGTGCAAATTAAACACCCCAGTTAGAGCCTGATAAATTGCCACCAAAACAACTATCAACAACCTCATTTTCGCGCTTCAAACCAACAACCCACGAATAATCATCACTTCTTTTTGGCATCAAACTATTCAATATTTCCGCAATTCGTTTTAGTGACAATTCGACTTCATTTTCAGGAAAGTCGTCAATTGAAATAGAAATAAAAAGAAGCTGGAAATCATCTTGAATTTCACAGTAAAACGATGATTTTGGAAAGGTAGTTTCTTTTGTAAGAATATCTAAAATATCTCCAACCAACTTATCATTAATAATTTCACTCGCCATTACATACACCTCAATTGCGTATAGAAAATGCATCCATATCAATGGAACTACGTATGGATCAAAGACATCCCATCGCTTTAGCTTGAGCTTCCATTTTTTCCAGTCCTTTCTTAACTGAATTTATCATATCCAGATGTCCTGTATAGGTACCTTTACCTGCAAGGTCTCCTCCTGGATTTACTGAATAAGCCCGATTGAAAAGGTCATACTGATCCTTAGAAAGTTGCTGTTCTCTCTTGGCAAGCTGAGCCCTTGTGTCCCTAATTTTTTTTCTAATTTCTTCGCACGGATCTTTATTATCTGGCTGACAAAAGTCTGAAGCTGACTTTGCCACATCTTTTAATGCTTTCTGCCCTGGTGGAGACATTAGGATCAACGAACCAACCCCAGCAGCACATCCCCACGGCCCTCCCAAACACCAAGTTAATGTAGCAGCTTCACCTGTCGGGTCCGTAAAACTCAGCGGATTCCCCCCAACATACCCATAAGTATTAATCCCGCCCGCTAAACCAATCGGATCAGATTGAATATATCGCCCTGTCGCTGGGTCGTAATCTCGGTAGTAATTGTAATGCTTGCCGGTTTCTTTATCAAAATACTGGCCGGGGAAGCGCAGGTTGTAGCTGAACTTTTTACCCGTTTTACTTGGGTCTTCGTCAGCCAAGCTATTACCGAATGGCTCGCCATCCCAGCGCCAGAGGATTTGCTTGCTGGCTGGATCAGTAATCTGGCGAGGTGTGCCAGGTGATCGGCCCAGATATAGCTGAGGTTAGCGCTGGCCCCCGCAGTGCTAAGCACGGCTACCGGCGTATCGCCCAGCCAAACGGTTTCCTGCATCGGCTTGATATTCACCCAGTAAATGCCCCTGAGTATCATACACAAACAGGGTAGTGCCGGTTGCAGAGGGTTTTTCTCTATTTTCCAGCACGCAATCAATGTAGTCTTAGTAAACATTGATTGCGTGCTGGGTTTTGCAGACTCAGTCGCAATCTACAAAAACACAATGCACCCTATCTATCAAAAACTATCCAACCAACGGACATCGATACTAGTGGCTTGTATTGCTAAGCAACCATCACTAAGGTAAATGTACGTTGTATTCTTATCAAATGCAGGTATCCAGTAATTTACATTACCAGCAAATGAGTTTTTATCTAAGCTACGAAAATTTGATATTTCATGAAATGACTCAACATCGGAAAATGTCATTAATAACGGACATCGAGATGCATCATTTGAATTTACGTATGCCACCATCTTAATTTCTACAACTTTAGCTTCATAGTTAATATGAGTGCTCTTGATTATGGCATCATGTAACTCTAATTCATTAATTTCTTTCAGCATCTTCTTGCATCCAATTTTATATATAAACAACAATGAAAAAATTATTTTTCAATTACAACTACTGCGAAAGTACTGCGGCACCTGCAGGTATCAGCAATGGGAACCACCAAGGTGGTGAGGGCACTTTTTTATTTGGTGATGAATCCAAAATAGAATCGCCTTGAAATCCATTTCGACTTGCGCATTCTTTGACACTATCGGGAGCATCCTCCCAGGAACCTCCATGAGACTTCTCTCCATTCTCACCGCAAGATCCCTCTTTTCCTTTGCAATCCCAATGTAAATGATTTGATTTTTGCCCTGTCCTTTCATCAAAAGTATAGTCAATTCTAATCGTGCATTTACCGCAGTTAATTGTTCTGCCTGTTGTATGCTTTACTAGCCCCATAGAATCTGAGTATTTAATTGGGTTGCCCTCAACATACCCATAAGTATTAATCCCTCCCGCCAAACCAATCGGATCAGATTCAATATATCGGCCAGTGGCAGGGTCGTAATCGCGGAAGTAGTTGTAGTGTTTGCCGGTTTCTTTATCGAAATACTGGCCGGGGAAGCGCAGGTTGTAGCTGAACGTTTTACCTGTTTTACTTGGGTCTTCGTCAGCCAGGCTATTGCCGAATGGCTCGCCGTCCCAGCGCCAGAGGATTTGCTTGCTGGCTGGATCGGTAATCTGGCGGGGTGTGCCAAGGTGGTCGGCCCAGATATAGCTGATGCGGCTTGAGCCAACCGTCGCCACCGGTATATCGCCTAACCAAACGGTTTCCTGCACGCGCTGACCGCTTGGCAGATATTCACCCAACAAACGGCCCTGTGGATCATAGACAAACAGGGTAGTACCCGTGGGGGATGTTTTTTGCACTCTTTGCCCAAGCGCATTGTAGCTATAGCTAACGACCACCGTGCCCTTGCTGGATTTTATTAAGCGGCCAGCATTGTTGTAAGTCAGTACCCAGCCATTATCATTAGCGCGATTACCTGCCGCATCGAAAGTATAAGTGGCTTTATTGGCACCGCTAGACGAGAGCAGGCGATTGCGATTGGTATCGTGCTTATAATTTGTGGTCGCAGCGCCAACGGTTTGATCGGTTCGGTTGCCGTTGAAGTCGCGCTCAAAAGGGTCAGCATTGGTTCAGGGCTCCGTGGAGGAGTTTATGCAAAATTCAGGCTAAGAGGCTTCAAGCTTGAGTGGTACAATCGCGAGGCAAAAATCTGGGGAATATGTGAACAAAATGTATCAAGTACTGGATTTATTTTCTGGCGCAGGTGGAATGGCCGAGGGCTTTTTGCAAGCAGGATTTGCAATTCCGTTTGCCAGCGACAGAAGCGAACAAGCGGCTTTAACTTATCAAACCCGTCATAAGCAGCTAGGGCTTAAGCATAAGTATCACTGCGGCGATGTTTTAGAACTGAGCACACCAGCTGTTTTAAATGAATTTTTAGGCTCAAACATATCAAAAATTGATGTTATTTGTGGTGGGCCGCCATGCCAAGGCTTTAGTTTGGCAGGCCAACGAAATCCTCTGGATATACGAAACAAATTGGTTCAAAGTTACATCCAAATTTTGGCTCAAGTTAAGCCGAAATACTTTGTGATGGAAAATGTGATTGGTATATTGTCAGCGCATTTTATTGAGTATCAAGGTGTATATCATCTTTATAAGAATGAAAAAGTAATTGACGTGCTTAGCTCTGAGTTCGCAGCAATTGGATATCCAGACGTCCAAATTAAAGTGCTAGATGCTAGTGATTTTCGTGTTCCCCAAAAAAGACAGCGTGTGATATTTCTTGGTACTCGTTCTGATGTTTCTAGTAAGCTAGTTCATCCAGAGCCTTTGGGGTTTGGTAAGGTGAGCGTCAAAGAAGCGATTCATGACTTGGTAAATATCGGTATTGGTGAAGTTCAAACAACGTATAAAAAGACAACGTATTCAGAATTTCAAAATCAATCAAGAGTAGGAAGAACGCCTTCTGCTTTTGGTGAACCAATTAAAGCAGAAAAATTGTTAAATCATGAAACAAGTCGGCATTCTGCATTGGTCAGTGAGCGCTTCTCTCATGTTAAAGAAGGGGAGAGCATTAAAAATATGCTTTTACGCTTAAATGAGATGGATGCATACCGACTAAAAACCAAAAAGCAAAATTGCAGACGCATTATTGCCAATCAGCCATCGCCGACAGTTTTAACATTGCCAGATGATCTAATTCATTATCAGAAAGATCGAATTCTCACTGTACGTGAAATGGCAAGATTACAATCTTTTGATGATAGCTTTGAATTTATGGGTAAGAGAACAACAGGCGGCAATCGTAGAAAATTTGAAACTCCACAATATACGCTTGTTGGTAATGCCGTTCCTCCATTGTTGGCAAAAGCAATTGCTACTGAAATACTAAAAAATTTGAATGATCGGGGTTAATATGAGCAACAATGAGAAAATGCATTTTATTACTAGTTCTGGAATTAAAAATATTGTTGGTAAAGATCTAATTACAGATCGCTTTGTTGCAATATTTGAACTTGTTAAAAATGCATATGATGCTCGAGCTAGTCAAGTTGTTGTTTCATTTGAATCATTGGGCGGCACTCCAAGTATCATTATAAGGGATAATGGTATTGGAATGTCTAAAGATGATTTAAAGAACAAATGGTTGCATTTAGCTTATTCAGAAAAAGAAGAGGGGCGTTCTAATGATGGTAGAGCCTTTGTTGGATCTAAAGGTGTTGGTCGTTTTTCTTGTGATAGCTTAGGCAAATCTTTAACAATTACTACAAAAAAATATGGTGAATTAGAAGAGCATATACTAAAGGTAAATTGGGAAGACTTTGAAAAATCAAAAAGCATAAAGTTTGAAGATGTTAAAGTTGAATATTTAACTAACAAGGTTGGTGTGGATGAAATTGACAAGAATTATACCGAATTGTGTATAAAAGATCTTCGCCATGTTTGGAATGAAGATGCAGTTAAAAAAGCAATGGAAAGCTTGAGAAGGTTAAAAAATCCATTTTTAGATTTTGATGGATTTGATATTTATTGTGGTTTAGATTTAATTTTGATTTATGAAGTTACCGCAGGTATTGACTTTCCTGTGGAAAGCTTAGTTAAAAGTAATATTTCAGAAGTATTAAAAAATAAGAGTATAACGATTGAAACTAGGGTTAGTGATAAGATAGAAATCAGCCTTTTTGATCGAGGGCAACATATATACACTTTGGAGAAGGATAACGATACTATTCTTGTTGATATGGAAGTATTTATTACCATTAATTTTTTAACAGCAAGTGCGAAATCTACGTTTACCCGCCGCATGGGGGTTGAGCCCGTAAATTATGGAAATATATTTATATATAAAAATAATTTTAGGGTCAGTCCGTATGGTGATGCTGATTATGATTTGTTTGGTGTAAATGTTAGAAAATCTCAGGGGTATAATCGACATCTTGGTACGCGAGAGATATTAGGATTTATCGATATAAAAGATGTCAATTATCGTTTTATGGAAACATCTTCTCGTAATAGTGGATTTATTGAAAATGCCTATCTCGAGGGATTAAAAGAACTATATTTTGATTGTGCCCATAAATTACTTGAACGGTATATTGCTACGATACAATGGGGGGAAATAAAAGAAACGGGTGAGGAAGTATTGTTTGAATCTATTGAAAAAAATGAAGTAGAACGGTTTGCAAAAAGTTTGACAAGTAAAATTAATGGTGATTTTTCTATTAAGTATTTTTCTGATAGTTTTGAGTTAGAAGAAAAGAGCCCAAAGAAAGTACTGCAAAGTATTGCATCAACATTGCCTGAAAAAGAAAAAAAACAGATTGAGAAAATAATTAAAAATGTGGCTCGATTAGAAGAAGAAAATGTTGTCAAAGAACAAGAGTTAGATATCAAAAAAGAAGTGATAGAAACTCTGCTGCGGCAGAATAAAAATTTGTCGGCAAAACGAGCAGAAAGTTCATATGGGGAGCAATTAGGGCATCATTTGCCTGGTATGGCTGACCGTTTATGTGGTGTAGTAGATGATTTGAATGAATTAATTTCTATTGTTCCAATAGATAAAAGTAATTTGTTTTTAAATGCCTTGAGCAAAGTCAGGCGAACTGAATTGGAATTGCGTTCTTTTAAAGAGCTCTTGTTGAAGACGGAAATTGATCTAAGGTCACCACAAGCTATAAATTGGTTTGATCTGGCTGTTTGGTTTAGGGATGATAAATTACAAAATAATCACGGAAAAATTAATGTCGTTTGCGTTATGAATGACCAAAATGTTTACAACAAATGGCTTGTTAGAAGTAATGCAGTTGAAGTAGTGATGATGTTTGAAAACTTGTATCAGAATGCACTTGATCATGAAGCAAAGTTTGTGGAGTTTTTGTTCGATGAAGATAGCTTAAAAATTGCTAGCGACTCTAATGCGATTGACCCAGATAGTTTTGATAAAATTTTTGACTTGGGATTCTCAAGTAAAAAAAATGGCACTGGGATTGGATTGAATCAAGTGCGTAGTTTTTTAACTAGGATTAGTTTTGAAGTTAAAGCAAGTAATTCTGCTGGTTTAGTATTGTTTACCATTTCTCGGAGTGGAAATTAAATGCGTTTAGATTTTAATGTGGTTTTAGTTGATGATGAAATTCATGATGATGATAGCAATTATGCTGCTAAAAAGTTAATTTCGGCGTTGAAGGAGCGAATCTTAAGTAAGGGATTTGATCCTAAAGTTGAAACGTATAATAGTATTGACCAAGCAAATAAATCGCTATCATCTCCTAACAAGAATCGTAGAATTGATCTTTACCTAAGTGATAACAATCTAGGTGCTGGATCTGTGCTCGGGGTAGAAAACTCTGAAAATGCCGGTATTGAGTATTATCTTGCGATAAGGAAAAAATTTATATGTGACTTTGTTTTATATACTCGTTCGTCAGTTGATAAAATAGTTGACTTTTTGGCTGCTGACTTGCTTGAAAAAAAAGACCCAAATTTATTTTCACGATTTACATTTGTTAGTCGTGGTTCTGGTGGTGATGTGTGGCATACGCCTGTTCTTGACTTGCTTGATCACATATTAACAAAACGAGAGGAGATTAATAATTTACGAGGATTGTTCGCACAAAAAACTGCGCAAATGCACGAAAAGTTATGCAAAATAGGCGCTAATGAAAAAAATTTTTTCGATTCAATTAATTTGGCATATAACACTCAAAAAATCAGCTCTTTATTAAAAGATAATTTGCATATGGTTAGAGAGTATCGTAACGATATTCTTCATAATAATGAAGAGTTTTGTGATCAGAGAAACTGTTGGTCAATAAAATGCACTGTTTCTAAAAGTCAAATTACATTGTATGAAAACGACTTCAAAAAGGTGAGAAAAAATCTCGTAGAAACATTTGATGCGGTAATGGCTTTGTAATTTATTTCTTCGATGAACTCTCATCTGGTTAATAATTCTGATTATCTTAATTGTTAAATAATTTATAATTTTAAGAAATAGCCCGCATTCGCGGGCTTTTTTTTGTCTGGTGTTTGCGTGGCCTAGTTGATCGCTGCGGTGGTGGTATTGGTGGGCAGCGATGGTTTCGATTCGTTTTAGGTTGAGTAGGTTGAGTAGGTTGAGTAGGTTGAGTTTGTAGTCTTGGAAGATATTGACGTAGCGGCGGTGGTTTGGGGCTTCAAGTTGTGTAGATAGCAAATTGTGATGTTGGAATTAGTGCAAGGCAAACCTTGCACGTAGAGCTGCTTGGGCAGCTTGCAAAACCATACGGCTTACGGCCTTCAATAAAAAGGGTGAGCACGATCTCTCGTGCTCACCCTTTTTATTAATGCTTAATATTTATGCCTTGTTATACCGCAACGCCATTTTCTCCAGCGATACCGGTTTCATTTTCTCTGCCATCCCTGCCGCGCCAAAGGCGTCGTAGCGGGCTTCGCATATTTCGCGCATGGCGACGATGGCGGGTTTTAGGTAGGCGCGGGGGTCGAAATCGGCAGGGTGCATGGCCAAATGACGGCGGATGGCGGCGGTCATGGCTAGGCGCAAATCGGTGTCGATATTGATTTTGCGTACGCCGTACTGGATGGCGCGGCGGATTTCTTCTACGGGAACTCCCCATGTAGGTTTTAGCTCAGCACCGTATTTGCGCATTTCTTCCAGCAATTCTTGCGGCACACTGGATGAGCCATGCATCACTAAATGCACATCAGGGATGACGGCGTTAATGGCACGCACGCGATCAATCGCTAACACTTCGCCGCAAGGTGGCTTGGTAAATTTATACGCGCCGTGGCTGGTGCCGATGGCAATCGCCAGAGCATCTACACCCGTGGCTTTCACAAAAGCCAGCGCTTCTTGCGGATCAGTCAGCATTTCGGCATGGCTTAAGACACGGTTTGCGCCTACGCCGTCTTCTTCTTCGCCCATGCCGGTTTCTAAACTACCCAAACAGCCCAGTTCACCCTCTACCGATACCCCACAAGCATGCGCCATGCGTACCACTTCGGCAGTAACAGCGGCATTGTAAGCGTAGTCTGATGGGGTCTTGCCGTCTTGCAATAAGGAGCCGTCCATCATCACGCTGGTAAAGCCCATTTTGATGGCGGTCATACATACTGCGGGGCTAACACCGTGATCTTGGTGCATCACGATAGGTAGATGCGGGTAGCTGGCAACGGCGCCTTCGATCAGTGTTTTTAGAAATTGCTCGCCTGCATATTTACGCGCACCGGCACTGGCTTGCAGGATAACGGGGCTGGAAGTGGCATCAGCCGCCTGCAGAATAGCCTGCACCTGCTCAAGATTGTTGACGTTAAATGCGGGAACGCCATAACCGTGTTCGGCGGCGTGATCGAGAACTTGGCGGAGGGATACGAGTGACATGGCTAAGATCCAGAATATTGTTGCTGCGATGCAACACATATTAGTATTCCACGCCTCCCTATCCAATCGGGAGTAACGTCATTCGGGAAAACGCTAAAACCACTTTGTAGCCGTTTTAGCGTCTATTTCACTTATCTCAACTCAAAAAGGCCCATTTGATTCACCTAGTTGATCGGGCAAACCATCATGCTCACCCAGATGATGCTTAGGTACATCTTGCCAATGAAGATCGCCAATCTCGGCATTTCTTTTTGGGTGCAGCGGGTAATCTACTTTATTGTCGGCTCGTTTGGTCTCGCCCACCACCAGCAAACGAACATCGCTCGTGGTGTTATTGATAAACACATGGGCGATGCCTGTGCCAGGCGGAAAACCCACGGCGTCCCCCGCCTCCAAGCGATGCAATACGCCATCTAGCCAGCAATCAGGGTTGCCTTCGATCACGTAAACGAACTCTTCTTCGGTTTTTTCAGAATGCGGCCAACAGGTGCGTCGGCCTGGCGGTAATAGCTCGTGATGGATGCCTAAGCGGCTCAGGCCAAAAGTGCGGCCAAAAGGCGAGCCTATGCTTAGCTTTTCTAAGCTCTTGGGATAACAGGCATGATCTTCTTCTTGGATTTCTTGCCAATGCTTGATAAACGGGGGCCGAGTCGTCATTGCTTATCCTCTCAGAGATTTTACCGCTAAAAAAAACGCCAGCAGATTTGCTGGCGTTGATCTTACAAAAGGGGCTTAAGCGCCGCGTTGTTCCAGAATCTCTACGGCTGGCAATACTTTACCTTCGAGGAACTCAAGGAATGCGCCGCCGCCGGTTGAGATATAGCTAACATCATTAGCAATATCGTACTTAGCCACAGCGGCCAGTGTGTCGCCCCCACCAGCAATCGAAAACGCTGGGGACGCAGCAATTGCGCGGGCCAGCACTTCGGTGCCTTTACCAAACTGATCAAATTCAAATACGCCCACTGGGCCATTCCAAACAATCGTACCGGCTGTTTTCAATACTTCAGCTAAGCGTGCTGCGGTGTCTGGGCCGATATCAAAAATCATATCATCGCTTGCAACATCACCAATGGCCTTAACCACAGCTGGCTCAGTTGGGGAGAATTGCTTACCAATCACGACATCTGTTGGCAAAGGCACATCGCCGCCACGGGCACGGATTTTGGCGATCACGCGCTTGGCGTTGTCGACCAGATCGGCTTCGGCTAAAGATTTACCCACTTCATGGCCTTCGGCCAGCAAGAAGGTATTGGCAATCCCGCCACCCACGATCAGGTAATCCACTTTATCAGCCAAAGATTCAAGAATAGTCAGCTTGGTCGATACCTTAGAGCCAGCCACAATCGCTACCAGCGGGGAAGCTGGCGCTTTCAGGGCTTTACCCAAAGCATCTAACTCGCCCGCCATCAACAGGCCCGCTGCCGCGATTGGGGCAAATTTAGCCACGGCATGTGTAGACGCTTCGGCGCGGTGAGCTGTACCAAAAGCATCGTTTACAAATACATCGCACAGCGCAGCGTAGGCTTGGCCTAGCTCATCAGTGTTTTTCTTTTCGCCCTTATTGCAGCGCACATTTTGCAGCAGTACCAGCTCGCCTGCTTTGACTACAAAACCGTTGAAATCATTCACCACGACCACATTGCGGCCCATTAATTCGCCAAGGCGTTTGGCCACAGGAGCAAGATCATCTGCGGGCTGAAATTCGCCTTCAGTAGGGCGGCCCAGATGGCTCATCACCATCACGCCAGCGCCCGCTTGCAGCGCCGCCTCAATCGTAGGAATCGACGCGCGAATACGGGTGTCATCACCAATCACGCCGTCTTTCAATGGCACATTCAGGTCTGCACGGATCAGTACTTTTTTGCCCGCTAAATCAAGCTCGGTCATCTTGCGAAAAGCCATGGTGGATTCCTTTGGAATGGTGAATAAGTAAGTGTCATTACAAATACGCAAGCAGAGCATAACGCCCCAGCCCCACCTGCGCTTAAGATGTTTTACGCATTTTAACATACTGATTCTGAGATCTATGAAGCCAGCACCTGCACTATTGCGTAATCGCAATTTCCTTTTACTTTGGTTGGCCAGCTTAATTAGCAACTTTGCGCTCGCCATCGCCATGCTGGCCGAAACATGGCTGGTGATCAAAACGCTAGGCGCAAAAGAGCAATTGGGGCTGGTGATGATCGCCGGATCAGTGCCGCGCATTATGTTGATGGCCGTCGGCGGCGTGCTGGCCGACCGGATGAAACGCAGCCATATCATTCTGGCCTCGGTGGGCTTACGCGTGCTCTTGCTGTTTGTGTTGGTGGGAATCATTGCCAACGATCAGCTCAGCATTGGCGTGATGGTGGGCTTTGCACTGATTTATGGTGCGCTGGATGCTTTTTTCTGGCCTGCACGCGATGCACTCGTCCCCAATATTGTGGCGGATAGCGATTTAACCCGCGCCAATTCCATTATGCTGACGACCAATCAAGTGGGTCTGGTGTTTGGCCCCGTACTGGGCGGCACCATGCTGGCTTTGTTTAGCTATGAGATGGTGTTCTCACTCACGGCCATCATGCTCGCCGCCGGGCTGCTGGCTATCGCGCTGATCCGTGAGCCTGAACTATTGGCAAATCGCAAGCGATTCAATATGCTCAGCGAGCTAAAAGAAGGCATGCAATATATGATTCAAACGCCCGTGCTGCGGGCCTTGATGCTGATTTATGCTGCGGCCAATTTACTCTTTATGGGCCCATTGGGATTAGGTATACCGCTGGTCGTTACTGATCTATTACAAGGCAGCGCCAGCACACTTTCCTTTATGCAAAGCGCTTTTGCAGCGGGCATGGTGCTGGGCGGGCTGCTGCTCACCCTTTACCCGCCCACCCAAAAACGCTTGCTGATGATTACTGTGGTGATTGCCATCGAAGGTCTACTTTTGGCCTCCTTAGCACTCGCCACTTGGCTGCCCGTAGCATTAGCGCTGCAAGTCCTAATTGGCCTCGGCGTTGCCGCCAATAATGTGCCGATGATGTCGCTGATCCAGCATTACACCGACAAACAAAAACTAGGGCGGATTATGAGCCTAAATTCAATGGCCTCCATGGGCCTAGCCCCGCTTTCCTACGCTCTGGTGACTGCCTTATTTTCTATGCATATCAGCATTCAGTGGGTGCTATCGGTATTTGGCCTGCTACTGGCGCTGCTGATGGTGGGGATGACCATGAAGATGCAGGTCATCAGAGAAGTTGACTAGCAGCCACAAAAAAACGCAGCCACCGCTGCGTTTTTTTGTAAAACACGATTAAAAGTTAAGCTGTGCGCCTACATACAGGCCATCGGCCATGCTCACCGAGCGGTTGCCATCTTTACCTTTCACATGGCTGTACTGATAACCCGCATCCAGCGAGACCATTCTGGTCATATCCCAGCGAACACCTGCCCGCATTTCTTTGTAATTATCTACGCCATCAGACGCCAAGCCTGATGGTGCGAAATAGCCTTGGCCATAAACAGTAAACGCGCCAACAGGAATATCTACCCCGCCACCTAAAGCAGCTGCGTAATGATTATCTTGATGCTTTAAATCCATATACACCAGCTTGCCGCCTGCTTTAAGCTTGGCGATCCCCAACGGCGCTTGTACGCCAAGGCCCAAAGAGCCCACATTGCCACGACCATCATTCGTCAGCCAATCAGCGCTGGTAGTCATCAAAAGCAAGCTGCCTTCATAGGATGCGCCAAAAAAGCCATCGCCCACTCTAGCGGTTAAATCACCCGCTTGTGCTGCCATAGGCAAAGACAGCGCCAAAATTGCGCCTAAAAGTGTTTTCTTCATGCCAGCTCCAGCTGTTTTATCAAGGATATCGGCCAGATAGTAAGCTGATAAAACACTCTTTGAGTAGGCGATTAATCCCCGTTTTAATTTCCAATTTTTACGACAAATAAATAAAGCCCACTCAAAGTGGGCACTATTCTTGCTTGGGGATGCTCTTATCAGATCGATACTGCTCATGATTTGATAGCCCTCTACATAAAGAATTAAAGAATAAAACGCCAGCGCTGAATATATTGAAGAACAGGTTTAAATTAACCAGACCCCGCTAAGATAAAAGCAGAAGAAGCACAAACCAAACAAGCTAAATAAAATAGCGGCGATGCCTTATCTATAACACCATATAATTAATACAAAACGAAGCAAGCGGCAAAAGTAGCCATAAATAGCGGCAAAATTTTCCGCTAAACATTCACTCTTAAAAGTGCCGCTCTATAACTTATTTAGTAAGCAATAAAAACTTGAAAAAAATACACTTATCATCTACTAGAAAATAAATTAGCTTACAAAAATACAAATCAAAAACAAGTATTAAAGTTATTTAATAATGAACCGATAAATGGCTAGTTATTACAAATAATCGAAGAACTACCACGCATCTTATGTACAGAACAGGGGATAAATTCCTCTGTATCATAAGGGATTGGATCTCATGTTTTAAAAGTATTGGGTGTAAGAATCACAGACCTGCTTTTATCACTTGTAATTGGATAGCATGATGAGTGTCTTTACTGGCATGACCACCAGCCAAATAGCGGAATTGACCACAGCCCAAATAGCCAGTGTAAATACCGCTGCGATTGCCTCGCTTACAACAATCCAATTAGCGCAATTTAACACCCGCCAAATAGCCGCATTATCTAGCACACAAATTAGCTTGGGCCTAAGCACCGAGCAAATTATTGCGCTGACAAGTAATCAAATCCAATCCCTCAGCAGCACTCAAATTACGGCATTGACCAGTAAGCAAATTGCCGCCTTAGAAAGCAGCGATTTTGCCGTACTCAGCACGGCAGCAATTAGCAGCTTAAACACCCTGCAACTCAGAGCGCTCAATAGCGATCAAATCGTTGCACTCTCCAGCACTCAAGCTGCCGCGCTCAGCCTGACGCAAGTGGCGTCGCTATCTACCTCGCAACTGGCCGCCTTAGAAACCAGCGATTTTGCCGCACTTAAAACCAGCGCCATCGCCGCGCTATCTAGCAGCCAAATCAACGCCCTAAGCACCAGCCAAATTGCCGCACTCAACTCTAATCAAGCAGCGGCGCTCAGCAGTACGCAACTTGCCGCGATGTCGACAGCGCAACTGGCCGCGTTTGAAACCACTGATTTTGCCGTGCTCAAAACCAGTGCGATTGCGGCGCTTTCTAGCCAGCAAATCATGGCGCTCAGCAGTAGCCAAATCATTGCGCTCAACTCAAACCAAGCGGCGGCGCTCACATCCAGCCAAGTGGCGGCGCTCTCTAGCACGCAATTACTGGCACTAGAAACAATCGATCTTGCTGTACTTAAAACCAGCGCAATCGCAGCCTTATCGAGCGAGCAACTTAATGCGCTAAGCACGGGGCAAATTGCCAGCCTGAGTACAGGGCAAATTGCCGCCATCACCACCGCCAATATGGCGAGCGGGCTAAATAGCAACCAAGTGATTGCGCTGACCACTCAGCAAGCTGCGGCGCTCAGCTCATCCCAAGTTGCCGCCTTATCCACCAGCAATATCGCAGCACTTGAGACCAGCGATTTAGCCGTACTCAAAACCAGCGCCATTGCCGCAATATCCAGCGCGCAACTCAATGCGCTTACAACTCAGCAAATTACCAGCCTGAGCACTAACCAAGTTGCCGCGATTAGCACCAGCAATATCGCCAATGGATTAAATAGCAGCCAAGTCATTGCGCTGACCACTCAGCAGGCTGCGGCGCTCAGCTCATCCCAAGTCGCCGCCTTATCGACCAGCAATATCGCAGCACTGGAAACCAGCGATTTAGCCGCACTCAAAACCAGCGCCATTGCCGCTATTTCTAGTGCCCAGCTTAATGCGCTTACGACTCAGCAAATTGCCAGCCTAAGCACAGGGCAAATTGCAGCAATTAGCACGGCGAATATGGCGGACGGATTAAATAGTAGCCAAGTCATTGCGCTGACCACTCAGCAGGCTGCGGCGCTCAGCTCATCCCAAGTGGCCGCCTTATCCACCAGTAATATCGCAGCACTTGAAACCAGCGATTTAGCGGTACTCAAAACCAGCGCCATTGCCGCTATTTCTAGTGCCCAGCTTAATGCGCTCACAACTCAGCAAATTGCCAGCCTAAGCACCGGCCAAGTTGCTGCAATTAGCACCAGCAATATCGCCAATGGATTAAATAGTAACCAAGTCATTGCGCTGACCACTCAGCAAGCCGCAACGCTGAGTTCATCCCAAGTGGCCGCCTTATCCACCAGTAATATCGCAGCACTTGAGACCAGTGATTTAGCGGTACTCAAAACCAGCGCAGTCGCCGCCCTTTCCAGCCAGCAGCTCAATGCCTTAATCACCAAGCAAATCGATGTACTGAGCACGAGCCAAGCTGCGGCACTCACCACGGCGCAAGTTTTAGCCATGTCGACCAGTAATCTAGCCGCGCTGACAACGGCAAATTTGATTGCGCTTAAAACATCGGCCATTGCTGTCCTTACTAGCAATCAGATCGCCAGCCTAAGTAGCGATCAAATTGCCAGCCTAAGCACCCATCAAATCGTGGCTCTAGATAGCCTCAGTCTAAGCGGCGGGCTAAATAGTAGTCAGATTGTGGCGCTGACAACCAGCCAAGCCGCCGTACTTAGCTCCGCTCAAGTGGCGGCATTAACGACCAGCAATCTAGCCGCAATGGAAACGCGCGATGTAGTCGCCCTCAAAACCAGCGCCATTGCGGCTTTAAACTCAAGCCAAGTCAATGCGCTGACAACAGATCAGATTGCTAATTTAAGCAGCAACCAAATCAGCGTCATCACCACCGCAAGTGTCGCCAATGGCCTAACAAGCAGTCAGATTGTGGCACTCAACACCAGCCAAGCCGCCACTTTAAGCAGCGCCCAAGTGGCAGCGCTATCGACCGCTAATCTGGCAGCGATGGAAACGCGCGACATTGTTGCGCTTAAAACCAGCGCCATTGCCGCTTTAAACACCGCGCAAGTGGCGGCATTAACCACCGATCAAATCTCTCATCTCACCACCAGCCAAATCGTGGCTTTAAGCACGGCCGATATTGCCTATGGCCTAAACAGCAGCCAGATTGTGGCCCTGACATCAATCCAAACCGCAGCCTTAACGACAGCCCAAGTGGCGGCGCTTTCAACGACTAATCTTGCGGCAATGGAAAGCAGCGACTTTGCCGCGCTCACGACCAATGCCATTGCGGCCTTAGCCAGTAATCAAATTCAAGCCCTGACCTCAGATCAAACCGTGGCCCTGAGCACCGCTCAGGCGGCAACGCTGTCTTCCAGACAAATTGCTGCCTTATCCAGCAGTAATATCGCAGCATTAGAAACGGCCGATTTAAGCGTACTCAAAACCAGCGCTATTGCTGTCCTTAGCAGTAGCCAAATCGCCGCAATGAGCAGCAGCCAAATAGCGAGCTTAACCACTACGCAAATAGTGGCACTGAATACCGCAGCCATCGCCAATGGGCTAAACAGCAGTCAAATCGTCGCGCTGAGCACCAGCCAAGCCGCCACTTTAAGTAGCACTCAAGTGGCGGCACTATCGACCACCAACCTAGCTGCAATGGAAACGCGTGACATCGTTGCGCTTAAAACTAGCGCCATTGCGACTTTAAATTCAAGCCAAGTAAATGCGCTGACCACAGATCAGATTGCTAATTTAAGCAGCAACCAAATCGCCGTGATCACTACCGCAAATATGGCCAATGGGCTAACGAGTAGTCAGATTGTGGCACTCAACACCAGCCAAGCCGCCACTTTAAACAGCGCCCAAGTGGCCGCACTATCGACCGCTAATCTAGCCGCAATGGAAACACGCGACATTGTTACGCTTAAAACCAGCGCCATTGCCGCTTTAAGCAGCACACAAGTGGCTGCACTAACCACCGATCAAATCGCTCATCTCACCACCGGCCAGATTGTGGCATTAAGCACGGCCGATATTGCCTATGGCCTAAACACCAGTCAGATTGTCGCGCTAACATCGATTCAAACAGCTACCTTAACGACGGCCCAAGTGGCGGCGCTTTCAACGACTAATCTTGCTGCAATGGAAAGCAGCGACTTTGCCGCGCTCACGACTAATGCCATTGCGGCCTTAGCCAGTAATCAAATTCAAGCCCTGACCTCAGATCAAACCGTGGCCCTGACTACCGCTCAGGCGGCAACGCTGTCTTCAAAACAAGTGGCCGCCTTGTCGACCACCAGCATTGCGGCGCTAGAAACCTCTGATCTAATTGCCTTAAAAACCAGCGCGATTGCCGCTTTAACCTCGGCCCAAGTCGCCGTACTGAGCAGCAGCCAAATCGCCAGCTTGCTGACCAGCCAAATTGTTGCGCTCAATACGGCAGATATCGCCAATGGCCTCAATAGCAGCCAAGTTGTGGCTCTGAGCAGCAATCAGGCTGCTGCGCTTAGCTCCGCCCAAGTCGCGGCTTTATCGACCGCCAATCTAGCCGCAATGGAAACGCGCGACATCGTGGCGCTAAAAACCAGTGCCATAGCGGCGTTAAACACCGCGCAAGTGGCTGCATTAACCACCGATCAAATCGCTAATCTCACCACCAGCCAGATCGTAGCTTTAAGCACGGCTAATATTGCCTCTGCCCTGAACAGCAGCCAGATCGTAGCGCTGACATCGATTCAAACCGCGGCCTTGACGACGGCCCAAGTGGTGGCACTTTCAACAAGTAATCTCGCCGCCATGGAAACAAGCGACTTTGCTGCATTGAAGACATCGGCCATTGCCGCTCTTTCTACCAGTCAAATTAAAGCGCTGACATCCGATCAGGCCATTGCGCTCAGCACGCTGCAAGCAGCGGCGCTTAGCTTCACACAAGTTGCTGCGTTTTCAACGACTAGCATTGCCGCACTGGAAACCGCCGATCTGGCCGTCTTAAAAACCAGCGCTATCGCAGTTCTCAGCAGTGAGCAGGTGGCAGCGCTAAACACCAGCCAATTCGCCAGCTTAAGCAGTAATCAAATTGCCGCTTTAAGTACGGCCAATATGGCGAATGCGCTGAATAGCAATCAGATTGTGGCGCTCACCACCAGCCAAGCGGCAGCGCTTAGCACCGCCCAGATTGCCGCGCTATCGACAAGTAATCTGGCTGCTATGGAAAGCCGAGATTTAGTGGCACTTAAAATAACCAGCATTGCAGCGCTCTCGAGCAATCAGGTGAATGCGCTCACCAGCGAGCAATTTGCCGGCTTAAGCAGCAGCCAAATTGCAGCGCTCAATACCACGGCCATTGCTGGCGGCTTAAGAACCGATCAAATTGTGGCGATGAGCAGCAGCCAAGCCGCAGCTTTAAGCGCCACCCAAATGGCGGCGCTTTCCACCAGTAATCTGGCAGCAATGGAGACCAGCGATTTTGCAGCGCTGAGCGCCGCCGCCATCGCTGGCTTTACCAGCACGCAAGCGAGTGCGCTGAGCACGAATCAAATCGTGGCACTGACCACCACGCAAGCCGCAGCGCTGAATACTCGCCAAGCTGCGGCGCTCTCGAGCAGCCAATTGGCGGCGCTAGAAACCAGCGATTTAGCACTCATCCAAGCGGCGTCCATTGCCGTTTTATCGAGCACTCAGATCAGCGGGCTGAGCACTGCACAACAAATCAGCTTGAGCACTAGCCAGATCGGCGCGCTCAATACCTCGGCGATTGCTAGCCTTAGCACGGATAAAGTAAACGCCTTAACGTCAACGCAAGCCAGCGCGCTCAATACCGCGCAAATTGCTGCGCTATCGACAGCACAAATTGCAGCCATCGAAACCACTGACTTTGCCGTACTCAGCAACGCCGCCATTGCAGCGCTTTCGACGGACCAAATCGCTGCGCTCAGTACCGCGCAAACCGTTGCACTTAACTCCAGCCAAGCCAGCGTGCTGACTACGCGGCAAGTTTCAGCATTATCAAGCACGCAACTTCAGGCAATGGAAACCAGCGACCTAACCGTACTGGCCAGCACCGGCATCGCCGTATTATCTAGCAGCCAAGTGAGCGCACTCAGCACCGATCAAATAGCCAGCCTAAACAGCAAGCAGATTGTGGCTTTGAATACCAGCGCATTGGCAGGGCTAAGCACCGCGCAAATTGCTGCACTCACGTCCAATCAATCGGCGGCCTTTATCACTAGTCAAATTGCCGCGCTATCGACCAGCCAAATCGCCGCCTTTGAAACCAGCGATTTGGCCGAGCTAAAAACCAGCGTAATTGCTGCGCTCAGCAGCAGCCAGCTGCAAGCGCTGAGTACCCAGCAAATTGCCAACCTAAAAACCACGCAGATTGCCGCTTTGAATACCACCGAAATGGCGAATTTAAGCAGCACTCAACTTGCCGCCTTAAACACCAACCAAACATCAGTTTTAAGCAGCACGCAAGTCGCCGCACTTTCAACGCTACAAATCATCGCTCTAGAAACCAGCGATGTAGCGGCGCTCAGCACCACGGTGATCGCTGCCTTATCGACCAATCAGCTCGCCGCGCTCACTACCGAGCAAATAGGCGCTTTACGCACGGCAGCAATCGCCAGCTTAAGCAGCAGCCAAATTGTGGCGCTGACTTCAAACCAAGCGGCAGCGTTAAGCTCTAGCCAAGCTGCAGCCTTAACTAGCCTGCAAATGACAGCGCTTGAAACTACCGATTTGGCCGTGCTCAGCAGCAGCGCCATCACTGTGCTTGCCAGTATCCAAATCAACGCCCTCAGCACCCAGCAATTTGCCAGCCTTAGCTCCAGCCAAATTGCCAGCTTAAATACACAGGCCATGGCCAGCTTAGGCAGCGATAAAGTCATTGCCCTGAGCACCAGCCAAGCCGCGGCGCTAACAGGTGTTCAGGCCGCAGCGCTAACCACCAGCAATATCGCCGCGCTAGAAACCAGCGATTTAGCCGTATTCAGCAGCAGCGCCATTGCCGCATTGTCGACCAGCCAAATAACGGCGCTCACGACCAAACAAATCGCAGCGCTGAGCACCGACTCCATTGCCAATGGCTTAACCATTAATCAGGTTATGGCGCTGACATCCAGCCAAGTTGCTGCGTTTTCTATTGCCCAAATTGCCGCCTTGTCTGAAAACACCATAGGTGGGCTGGAAACGTCTTACCTCACCTTAATCAGCACCAGCGCCATTGCGGCTTTATCGAGCACACAAGTTGGCTCGCTAACGGCAGGGCAAATTGCCAAGCTCAGCACCACGCAAATTGCCGTGCTAAACACCAGCGCTGTGGCCAATTTAAGTGCCGATCAAGTGATTGCACTCACGACCAACCAAGCATCCGCACTGACAACCAGCCAAGTTGCCGTGCTTTCAAGCACCGCGATTGCTGCCATGGAAACCAGCGACTTAGCCACCTTTAAAACCACGGCCATTGCGGTACTCAATAGCAATCAAATCAGCGCGCTGACTGTGGAGCAAATCGCTAGCCTAAGCACCAAGCAACTGACCGCCATCAGCAGCAATGGCATTGCCCATTTAAGTGCAGATCAAGTCATTGCTCTCACCTCTAATCAAGCCGCAGCACTAACGACCAGCCAAATAGCAGCACTGAGCACTACCAGCATCGCAGCGATGGAGCTTGAAGATTTTGCGGCGCTTAAAACCAATGCCATCGCCGCGCTCACAACAAATCAAATCAGCGCATTGACTGCCGATCAAACCATCGCCCTGGCCACACAACAAGCCGCCGCGCTCAGCAGTAGCCAAGTTGCAGCACTCAGCGCCAGTAATATCACCGCACTAGAAACAAGCGATCTGATTGCACTGCAAACCAGCGCCATTGCCGCATTAAATACTGCTCAAGTCGCAGCATTACTCCTCGAACAAATCGCCAGTTTAAGCACCAAGCAAATCGTGGCACTCAGCACCAACGCGATCGCCAACGGCTTAACTGCCGATCAAATCGCGGCCCTGACCACCAAGCAAGCCGCCGCGCTAAGCACCAGCCAACTGACCGCACTCTCTACCAGCAATATCGCAGCCTTTGAAGTGGAAGATTTTGCTGCGCTTAAAACCAATGCCATTGCGGCACTTTTGAGTAGCCAAATCGCCGCGCTCACGGCAGAGCAAACTGCGGCACTGACCACCCAACAAGCTGCAGCACTCAGCAGCAGCCAAGTTGCCGCGCTCAGTGCCAGCAATATCGCCGCACTAGAAACGAGCGATCTGATTGCACTGCAAACCAGCGCCATTGCCGCTTTAAGCACAGCCCAAGTGGCGGCGATGAATGCCAGCCAGATTGCCAGCCTAAGTACCAATCAGATTATTGCGCTCAGCACCGCCGCCATTGCCAGTGGCTTAAGTAGCGCAAAAATCGCGGCACTCACCTCGCAGCAAACCGCAGCCCTCAGCACAGATCAGATCAGCGCGCTCACGACCACCCAAGTTGCGGCAATAGAGGCCGTTGACTTTGCAGCACTGAGCACGCTCGCCATTACCACCCTGTCTACCGCGCAAATTAAAGCCTTAAGCGCAGCCCAAACCATCGCACTGACCACGCAACAAGCGGCCACACTCAGCACTAGCCAGCTTGCGGCGCTTACCGTCAGCAATATGGCGGTAATGGAAACCAGCGATCTAGTCGCTCTGACAACCAGTGCCATTGCAGTATTAAACACGGCCCAAGTCGCAGCCCTTGCTCCAGAGCAATTTGCCAGCCTAAGCAGTAATCAAATTGCCGCCTTAAATACGGATGTAATCGCCAATGGTTTAAATGTCGATCAAATTGTGGCACTGACGACCAAGCAGGCTGCAGCGCTCAGCAGCGCCCAAGTGGCTGTGCTATCAAGTAGTCAACTTGCTGCCATGGAAATCGAAGATCTTGCTGCGATTAAAACCAGCGCAATTGCCGTTTTATCCAGCACTCAGGTAGGGGCTTTAGGAATCGATCAAATTGCAGGACTAAGCACGAAGCAAATCGCCGCACTGAATACCACCGCTATCGCAAATTTAAGCGACGATCAGATCATCGCGATCACCACCAGTCAGGCGGCCGCCTTAACAACGAGCCAAGTAGTGGCACTGAGCAGCAATAGCATTACGGCGCTAGAAGCCATTGACTTTGCAGCACTTAAAACCAGCGCCATTTCGGTGCTATCAAGCAATCAAATTAATGCACTTACTGACTTGCAAACCATAGCCATGAGCACATCCCAAGCCGCAGCCCTGAGCGCCAGCCAAATTATTGCCCTCAGCGCCGCTAATGTTACCGCCCTTGAAACCAGCGATCTATTGGCGCTCAAGACCAATACCGTTGCCGCCTTAAATAGCGCTCAAGTGGCAGCATTAACTATTGAGCAAATCGCCAGCATGAGCAGCGCCCAAATTGCCGCACTCAATACGGCAGCCATTGCCAATGGCCTGAGTAATGAGCAAGTCATGGCCTTGACGACAAAACAAGCGGCTGCGCTCACCACATCTCAGATCGCGGCACTATCAGCAAGTAATATTGCAGCACTAGAAACGACTGATTTGGCCGCACTCAAGACGGCTGCCATTGCCACACTTTCATCTTCCCAAGTAGCCGCCTTAACGGAAGAGCAAGCGGCAGCGCTCAGCGCTAGCCAAATTGCAGCCTTTATCCCTGCCAGCTTGGCAGCCATGACAACCGCCGATATTACCCTATTAAAAACCAGCGGCATTGCGGCACTCAATTCGGCGCAAATTACAAGTCTCGGCACCTCGCAAGTTGCCAATCTGAGCAGCAGCCAGATTGCGGCGATTAGCACCGCCAGCATGGCGACAGGATTTACTGCCGCACAAATCATTGCGCTCACCTCATTCCAAGCGGCGTCTTTAAGTGCTAGCCAAGTATCATCGCTATCGACTAACCAACTCGCCGCCTTTGAAAGCGCTGATTTCGCCGCCATTAGCACCAGCGCCATCGCCAGCCTGTCCGCAAGCCAGCTGGGTGCACTCAACACCGCCCAAGTGGCAAATATGAGCACCAACCAAATCGTGGCACTCAACTCTGCCAGCCTTGCCACTGGCTTTACCACGACGCAAATTATTGCTCTCACCTCGGTACAGGCGGCAGTGATTAGCGCCAGCCAATTAGCCGCGCTTTCTAGCAACAGTATCGCCGCAATAGAAAGCGTCGATTTTGCGGCACTCAATACCAGCGCCATCGCGGCCATGTCGGAAAGCCAAGTCGTTGCCATTACTACCTCGCAAGCCGCTGTGCTGACCAATAGCCAGCTGCAAGCCTTCTCAGGCAGCAATTTGGCCGCGCTAGAAACCAGTGATCTGGCCGTAATCAGAAGCAGCGCCATTGCATCGTTAAGCACGTTACAGATTACAAGCCTGAGCACCAACCAGCTGCAAGCCTTAACGACCACACAAAAAATGGGGCTGACCGGCGCTCAGCAGGCGGCTTTTAGCTCCGAACAAAATAGCGCCTTAGGTGCCCTTAGCCCAATTATTCTGGATCTGGATGGCAATGGCGTCAGCACCAGCAGCCTAGAGGGCGGGACTCAATTTGATTTACTCGCCAACGGCAGCAAAATCAAAACCGGCTGGGTAGGCCAAGGCGATGGCTTGTTGGTGATGGATAGAAACCATGATGGCGTGATTAACGATGGGAAAGAATTATTCGGCACATCCACCCTGCTACGCGACGGCAGCAAAGCGGCCAATGGCTATGCAGCGCTGGCCGAGCTAGATAGTAATCACGATGGAGTGATAGATAGTTACGATAGCGACTTTGAAGAACTGCGCGTTTGGCTGGATGCCAATCAGGATGGCATTAGCGACGCCAGCGAGTTAAAACGCTTGATCTCACTGGATATCAGTAAACTTAATCTGGACGTGCGCCAAGCGGCAGAAAAAGACAACGGCAATTTCATTGGGCTTAAATCGACATTTGAAACCACAGATGGGCAAAGCCACACCGCCGCCGATGTTTGGTTTACCACCGAAAAACCCGCCGCAGCCACCGATTTGCGCACGCAAGTTGTCAATATGGTGCAAACCATTTCTGCCTTTAATGAATCCGAAAAAGCCAAAGCATGGCAAGCCCCAGAAAAACTGCCTGTTGCCATCAGCAGCGATGCGATGCTGGCCTCACCAACGCTCAGCAACGTCAGCCATATGGCGTCCCTGCTGAAAAACTTCGACTCCAACGGCCGACTCATCGGAGGCACAGAAGCCCTCGTCTCCAGCGATCAAACCCTAAGATTGAATGGCCTAGGCAATACACAGGCTGCGGGGATATTGGCGATGAGCAAGTGATGTAGGGTGGGCACGCCCTTGTGCCCACGCGTACAACAAACACGACGCATCCACCGCGTGGGCAAGATAAATCGCCTTGCCCACCCTACCGTTACCCCAACACCGGGTAATCGCTATAACCCACTTCATCACCACCATAGAATGTCGCCTGATCTGGCGTATTCAATGCTGCGCCTTGTTGATAGCGCGCTACCAGATCCGGATTGCTAATAAACGGGCGGCCAAAGGCGATGGTGTCTGCGGTGCCAGAGGCTAAACGCGCTTCTGCGCTCTGAGCATCATAGCCACCGCAAGTCATCATTACACCTCGGTATTGCTTACGTAAATCAGCGCGGAAAGTATCGCTTAAAGGCTGACCACCCGCCCAATCTGGCTCGGCGATATGTAGGTAGGCTACACCAGCGCGGTTAAATTCCTCGGCCAGATACATGGTCATTGCTTCGGATTCGTCGTCCACAATATCGTGCGCTACAAAGTTAGGCGATAAGCGTACGCCTACTTTATCTACGCCCACTTTTGCCGCCACGGCATCGATCACTTCCAGCAAGAGGCGAGCACGGTTTTCCATATTGCCGCCGTATTGATCGGTACGCTTATTGCTGCCTGTGGCTAAGAATTGCTGTAGCAAATAGCCATTAGCCGAGTGGATTTCTACAAGATCAAACCCAGCCCGCATCGCACGCTCTGCCGCAGCTACATAATCGGCCACAATACCTGGCAGCTCTGCGGTTTCTAAAGCGCGCGGCGCATCGCAAGGCGCTCTGGTCGGTGTGCCATCTGGCAGAATTACAAAGCTGGTTGATTTCACGGCCTGAATGGCCGAAGGGGCAACGGGCGCTGCGCCGTTTTCCTGTACCAGCCGATTAGAGATCCGTCCCACATGCCAAAGCTGCAAGGACATCTTGCCACCCTTGGCGTGCACTGCATCCACCACTTTTTTCCAGCCCGCTTCCTGGGCGTCGGTGTAGATACCAGGCGTCAGGGAATAACCCTTGCCTTGATTTGTGATATTGGTTGCCTCTGAAATAATCAGCCCCGCACTAGCACGCTGAGCGTAATAGATGGCGTTCATTTCGGTCGGTACATCACCCGGCTGGCTGGCGCGGGAACGGGTCAGCGGCGCCATTATCATGCGATTAGCGAGGGTGGTTTTACCGATGGTGATGGGGGTAAGTAATTTATCTGCAGGCATAAGATTTCCTTGATTGAATTGACTTTATAGTGCCTTCGGCACATTGATTTTGGTGACTACATCTTCACGGTATTTGATTTTGCCCTCAGCAATCCACTGGCTCATGACAGTGAAGAATTCGCCGTGGCGATGGCCGAAATCGTCCCAGATAATAAAACCCTGCATGCGGATGCGTTTTTTCAAGAGCGTGCCCATCAGCATGGATAAGCGATCTGGGCCTGCGGGCAGGCTGGTAGCGTTGTATTGAGAAATCAGTCCGCAGAGCGGCACACGGGCGGCGGTATTGAGCAGCGGCAGAACCACATCAAACACCGCGCCACCTACATTTTCGTAATACACATCGATGCCTTTAGCTCAGGCCGCAGCCAGCTGCTCGGCAAAATCGCTAGCGCGGTGATCGATACATGCGTCAAAACCCAGCTCGTTCACGGCGTAAGCGCATCTATCCGCACCACCTACCTAAGTAGCTACGCACTTTTTCTGAGTAGGGCGAGGCCTGGTAGTGATGCAAAATCAGCGCAGCGCTCATCTTAGTAGCTGCCTTCCAAAACTAATTTGCTGGTAGCTAAATCCACATCACCACGCTCGCCCAAGGCCACCATGCCGTGGGCTTTTAGCTGCTCGAGCACAGTATTAATGGCGCTGACTTCCAGGCCATAATCGCGCATCCGTGTTTTAACGCCCATGGCTTCAAAGAAGTCGCGGGTTTTGGCAATCGCGGCATCGATACGCGCGTCATCCGAGCCTTCCGTAATGCCCCATACGCGATCGGCGTATTGCAGCAGTTTTTCGCGCTTGGCGGCGCGGCGCACATTCAGCATGGATGGCAGAACAATCGCCAGTGTTTGCGCATGGTCGATATTGTATAAAGCGGTCAACTCATGCCCCAGCAAATGCGTTGCCCAATCTTGCGGTACACCGGCGCCGATCAAGCCATTCAGCGCCATCGTTGCAGCCCACATTAAATTGGCACGTACGGTGTAATCATGTGGAGTAGCCAGCGCTTGCGGGCCGACTTCGATCAGGGTTTGCAATAGGCTTTCGGCAAAGCGATCTTGCACAGGGGCATAGGCTGGATAAGTTAAATATTGCTCGACCACGTGCACAAAGGCATCCACCGCGCCGTTACCAATTTGCCGCGCTGGCAGGCTGTAGGTTTTAGTAGGATCAAGGACGGCAAACTGAGGGAATACCAAGGGATTCATAAATGCTAATTTGGTCTTGGTTTCGCTGCGTGTAATCACCGCACCATTATTCATTTCTGAACCAGTAGCGGGCAGAGTCAGCACTGCGCCTATTGGCAATGCGGCTTTAATATTCCGGCCGTGCGTAGTCAAAATATCCCAAGGCTCGCCTTCGTACACGGCGGCAGCTGCTGCAAACTTAGCGCCATCAATGACCGAGCCACCACCCACAGCCAGCAAAAAGTCGATTTTCTCTGCCTTAATCTGTGCCACGGCTTTCATCATGGTTTCATAAGTTGGATTGGCTTCAATGCCAGAGAATTCAGCAACACTATGGTTTTTTAAGGCATCCATCACTTCGGTGTAAGTGCCATTTTTTTTAATACTACCGCCGCCGTAAAGCACCAACACTCGGGCATTTGCAGGCACCAGAGTGGCCAACTTAGCAATCTGGCCTTCGCCAAAAACGATTTGAACGGGGTTGTAAAATTCGAATTGTTGCATGATGTATTCCTTTTAAGTGTACAAAAATAGACCAGTCGTCTAGCTGACATATCAAAAAAATCGGCACGCTGCCGAAGTGTTTATTGCAAAGATTGTTGGAGGACAAAGCTTAGCTTGTCCATCAGGTATCAAGTTAATCCAATGCTATACATTTTTTGTAGGGCGGGTGAAACCCGCGAGCAATACTGAATAAATACGCGGGTTTCACCCGTCCTACGAATTCTCTACGCCCAATAGATGGCAAGTGGTTTGCATAGCGGTGTCTAACGCGCTGCCATCCTGACGGATTTTGGTCAGCAGGCTGGCACCCAACCACATCTGATACAACATCAAGGCCACAGACTGTGCATCCATATCTGGGATCAAAGACCCATCGCAGCGCGGCTCATCCAGCCATTTTGCCAAGCGCTCAATAACGCCATCCGTACCCTGCTTAAACACCTGCCGCATCGGCTCGGATAAATCAGCCACTTCTGCGGAAAGCTTAACTACCATGCACTGATTCGCTTGGCTACATGCCCCTTGGGACATCAGCCAAGTACGCCAATAGTGCATCAGCCGCTCGCTACCGCAATCGTATTGCGTCTCTAAAGACTGCATATGCAGCTGATAATTAACAAAATAACGCTCTAAAAGCGCACAGCCAAAGTGCTCTTTTGAGGGAAAATAGTGATAGAACGAACCTTTAGGCACTTCTGCAGCGGTTAAAATCTCGGCCAGCCCCACAGCGAAGAAGCCCTTTCCTCTGAGAATGGACTCGCCCACTGCCAATAAATGTTCGCGTGTATCTTCGTGTTTTTTCTTAGCCATGGACGCAGTCTCTCACAAAAATAGACCAGTCGTCTAGTTTTTTATGTAGGGTGGGTAAGTTTTTTTGCCCACGCCTTGGAAAGAGGAATATCCGCGTGGGCACGATAAAGCCTTGTGCCCACCCTACACGATCTATCCCACCATCAATCCAACAAACCTTCAAACAAAGGCGTCGATAAATAACGCTCGCCAAAGGAAGGAATAATCACGGCAATCAGTTTGCCTGCGTTTTCTGGGCGCTTGCCTAGCTCGATAGCGGCCCAGGTTGCTGCACCTGCGGAAATCCCAGCCAAAATCCCTTCTTGTGTAGCCAAGGCGCGCGCCGTAGCAAAGGCATCTTCGCTTTTTACCCGAATCACTTCATCGTAGCTTTTAGTATTGAGCACATCGGGCACAAAACCCGCACCAATCCCTTGAATTGGGTGAGGGCCTTTCTGGCCGCCGCTCAGCACCGGGCTAGCATCTGGCTCTACCGCTACCGCTTTAAATGAAGGCTTACGCGCTTTTAATACTTCCGAGATCCCCGTGATTGTGCCGCCTGTGCCCACACCCGCCACCAGAATATCGATCTGCCCATCGGTATCATTCCATAGCTCTTCAGCCGTGGTGCGGCGGTGGATTTCTGGGTTAGCAGGGTTTTCAAACTGCTGTGGTAAAAAGTAATTGCTGTGCTCAATTACCAAAGCTTTTGCGGTAGCAATCGCCCCACCCATTCCTTCAGCCGCAGGCGTCAGAACCAAGGTAGCGCCATAGCCGCGTAATAATGCACGGCGCTCTTTAGACATACTTTCTGGCATAGTGAGCACTAATTTATAGCCACGTGCCGCACAAACCATCGCCAAACCAATGCCGGTATTGCCTGAAGTGGGCTCCACAATCACCGTATCCGGCCCGATCAGGCCAGCGGCCTCGGCAGCATCGATCATTGCCACCGCAATGCGGTCTTTCACCGAGTGCGAAGGATTAAAGAACTCCAGCTTTGCTACAATCGTTGCCCCGCTTGCTTGAGCAACACGATTTAACTTTACTAAGGGCGTATTGCCGATCAGATCGGTAATGCTATTGGCGATTTTCATTCAGCGTCCTTTGTTAGTTCAGTAAAAGATAGTTGATTGTAGCGGCAATATAATTAACAGATAAAGTGACTAAAAAATCTAAGGAAAGATCAATGAAGGTTTATCGCGTTGGCGGTGCTGTAAGGGATAAATTGCTGGGCTTACCGGTAAGAGATATTGATTGGGTGGTGGTTGGCAGCACGGCAGAGGCGATGCAAGCACTAGGCTACACGCCTGTTGGCAAAGATTTTCCAGTGTTTTTGCATCCTAAAACTCACCAAGAATATGCCCTTGCCCGCACCGAACGCAAATCGGGTCATGGTTACAAAGGCTTTACCGTATTTGCAAGCGAAGAGGTCACTTTAGAAGAAGACTTGCTGCGCCGCGACCTGACCATTAACGCGATTGCCGAAGACGACGCAGGCCAAATCACCGATCCATTTAATGGCCAAGCCGATCTAAAAGCTAAACTATTACGCCACGTCTCCCCCGCCTTTAGCGAAGATCCAGTACGCATTTTACGCCTCGCACGCTTTGCCGCTCGTTTTGGCTTTGATGTGGCACCAGAAACGCTCAAGCTGATGCAAGACATGGTCAGCAGTGGCGAGGTGGATCATCTAGTCGCAGAAAGAGTTTGGCAAGAATTTGCCAAGGGGCTGATGGAAGACACACCATCCAAGATGTTTGAAATGCTGCGCCGCTGTGACGCACTGGCTCGTATTGCGCCAGAAATCAACGCACTTTGGGGCGTGCCACAGCGTGCCGACTATCATCCAGAAATCGATACCGGTGTGCATGTGATGATGGTGCTGGACTACACCGCCAGCCAAAAATGGCCACTCACCACCCGCTTTGCCGCGCTTTGCCACGATCTAGGCAAGGCGATCACGCCCGCCGATATTTTGCCAAAGCATATCGGCCACGAAGCACGCGGTGTGGCGTTGGTTGAGGCTTTATGCGAAAGATTGCGCGTGCCCAGCGATTGCCGAGATTTAGCGCGAATAGTTTGCCGTGAGCACACCCATGTCCACACCGCAGAACAACTACGCCCCGCCACCGTGCTAGAAGTATTCCAACGCTGCGATGCCTTCAGAAAACCAGAGCGCTTTAAGCAAATGCTCGACGCCTGCCTCGCCGACGCTCGCGGGCGCACAACGTTTGAAAACTGCGAATACCCGCAAGCCGCCTTTTTATTAAAGCTGCTGGCCGCAGCCAATACCGTAAACAGCGGTGAGATTGCCCAAAGCTGTGAAGATAAGGCGATGATTCCTGAGAGGATCAAACAGGCTAGAGTTGCTGCGATTCGAGCGGAAAAAGAAGCGATTCAAGCCTAATACCAAATAGTAAAAAGCTGGCTTTCATAGCGCACCCCCCCTCGATAAGCCACGACTGCGTCGGAAAAAGAAAAGCCCGCCAGTTGCCTGGCGGGCCCCACAATACGCTACTGATAAACTAAGCCAGCACTAAACCGAATCACCTTTAAGAGAGATGTAGTGGTTTATTTGTTGCAGTCAAACAACTTAATCTACTCGTAGCGAACTGTTTGTATGCCTAAAGGGAGCGTCAATTGGCGCTCCCTTTAGGCCTTATCTATATTAGCTATAGATTATATGCCTTTTCACCGTGGCTCGTCACATCCAAGCCTTCACGCTCTTCTTCTTCTGGTACACGCAAGCCAATCACAAGATCAACCAACTTAAAGGCAATAATCGAAACCACAGCCGACCATAGCAAAGTTGTACCTACGCCGATAGCTTGAATTTTTACTTGCGCAAGGATGGAATAATCAGCAGCTACTTTATTTGCCACATAATCCCAGATACCTGTACCGCCCAAAGTCGGCGAGGCAAAAACGCCTGTTAAGATCGCCCCTAAAATACCGCCCACGCCGTGCACACCAAACACATCCAGCGCATCATCCACGCCTAGCAAACGCTTCAGACCATGCACACCCCACAAGCAAACGACCCCTGCTAATAAGCCGATGACCAATGCGCCGCCTACCCCAACAAAACCGCAAGCAGGCGTAATGGCCACCAAGCCTGCTACCGCACCTGATGCCGCGCCAAGTAATGAAGGCTTACCTTTTAGTACCCATTCAGCCAGCAACCAAGACATCGTTGCTGCAGCAGTCGCCAGCCAAGTATTAATAAAGGCCAGCGCCGCCACGCCATTGGCTTCAAGCGCAGATCCAGCATTAAAGCCAAACCAACCAAACCATAATAATGATGCACCAATCATGGTCATGGTTAAGCTATGGGGTGTCATTGCTTCACGCCCAAAGCCAATCCGCTTGCCCACCATAAACGCGCCAACCAAACCGGCTACCGCTGCGTTGATATGCACCACCGTACCACCGGCAAAATCCATCGCGCCTTTTTGGAATAAGAAACCCGCAGTGGCCGTAGCCGCGTCAGCCGCTGCCTGTGTGAGATAAACGTCCGGCCCTGTCCAGTACCAAACCATATGTGCCATCGGTAGGTAGGAGAAGGTAAACCACAGCGCGCAGAAAGCCAGCACAGCAGCAAACTTAACCCGCTCGGCAAATGCCCCGACGATCAAGCCGCAGGTAATCGCCGCAAATGCGCCTTGAAAGACCACATAAATCAGCTCAGAGATGCCTACACCCTTAGTAAAGGTTGCAGCAATCGAATCAGGCGTGACGCCTTTGAGCATCACTTTACTAAACGAGCCAAAGAAAGCATTGCCTTCAGTAAACGCCAGCGAGTAGCCATATACCACCCACAGCACTGAAATCATGGCAAACACAGAAAACACCTGCATCAGCACCGACAACATGTTTTTAGAGCGAACCAAGCCACCGTAAAACAGTGCAAGGCCAGGGATGGACATCAGAATCACCAAGGCGGTAGAGATAAACATCCACGCGTTGTCGCCCTTATTAATGGTATCCACGATGGCAACGGGGGCGGATGCGACAGCTTCAACTGCGAATCCTTGCGCCGCTGCCGCACTGAGGGCGAATGCTGCAAACATTTTTTTCATCGTCTCTCTCCTGCAGATTTTAATTTGGATTTTTATTAAATCGCCGCTTCACCCGTTTCACCCGTGCGAATTCTCACCACATGCACGAGATCAAATACAAATATTTTGCCATCGCCAATCTTGCCGGTATTAGCCGCTTTTTCGATGACTTCCAGCGTTTGCTCTAGCTGATCATCAGCAATAGCGACTTCCACTTTTACCTTAGGCAGAAAATCCACCACATATTCAGCACCACGATAAAGCTCGGTATGCCCTTTTTGGCGACCAAAGCCTTTCACTTCGGTCACTGTTAAGCCCTGAACGCCAATTTCCGACAAAGCTTCACGAACCTCATCAAGCTTGAACGGCTTAATAATCGCAGACACGAATTTCATGGGGTGCTCCTTTCCAAATGTGGGGTACGCTCAAAGATCAGCACGAAGTGTGCCAAGTGGTAAAACTCACTATTTTCATGATCTTAAAAATCAAACGCCTAGCTAATGCACCAACAATAGACGTTCCATGGTGCACTGCAACTTAAATTTGCACCAGAGTGGTGCGATCTAAAAACGACAAGCTTCTGCTAAACTTAAATGCCGCAGCGCCCAAGTATCTGGCATGACTTTGCTTTCGCAAACGCGGGGAATCAATAAAAAATCGCTAATACTACCGGCGGTATAACAACACCAAGGATATTCAACATGCTTAAAGATAAATTTTTTGACGAAATCGCCAGCAAAATTACCGAAGCGATTGCAGCCAGCCCAGCCAAAGATATGGAAAAAAACGCCCGCGCCATGATGGCATCGGCTTTTACCAAAATGGATTTAGTCACCCGCGAAGAATTTGAAATCCAACAAGAAGTACTCGCCCGTACTCGTGAAAAACTGCATGAGCTAGAAGCCCGCATCAACGAATTAGAAACCAAACTACACGCCAACAACCCGCAAGACGCACTATGATTTTTGGCAAAAAAAAGCCAGAAATAGTGCAGATCAATACCGAGCGCTTAAAGCTTGTGCTGGCCGAGCCTGCACAGGCCTCGCTCTGGGCAAACTTCCAACAAGAAAATCGCCAGCATCTTGCCCCTTGGGACCCACAACGAGATGAAGACTTTTTCACCCCTTTTGCCTGGCAGCTCAGGCTGGAAAATGCTCGCCTACAATATCAACAAGGCAGCGCTATTCACTGGGTATTACTCGATCAACATAGTGCTGAAATGCTAGGGCAATGTAGCTTTAGTAATATCGTGCAAGGGCCATTTATGGCCTGCCATCTAGGCTATTCGCTGGGCGCAGCAGCAGAGGGGCAAGGGCTAATGAAAGAAGCGCTTGATGCAGCGATCGAGCATCTTTTCAGCACCCGAGATTTACACCGGATTATGGCCAACCATCTTCCGCATAATCTACGCAGTGCCAAGCTCTTACAAAGTTTGGGTTTTGAAAAAGAAGGCTACGCGCGTTCTTACTTAAAAATTGCAGGGCAATGGCAAGATCATGTTTTAAATTCTTTACTGAATCCTGCCCATATGTGAGCAGTCACACACAGGTCAGCCCTGAACGCTGTTGCAAGCTATTTTACCTGTACCTATACAAGTACTTCGCTGTATATTCGCCCCCTCAAAAAATGTAATCTAATTGAAAGGAATACACAGAATGCAAAAATACGCAGCAGAATTCTTCGGCACTTTCTGGCTGGTACTTGGCGGCTGCGGTAGTGCAGTATTAGCAGCGGCCTTCCCCGCACTAGGAATTGGCTTTGTGGGTGTTTCTTTAGCCTTTGGCCTGACCGTTCTAACCATGGCCTATGCGATAGGCCATATTTCTGGCTGCCATCTTAACCCAGCCGTTTCTATCGGCCTGTGGGCTGCCAAACGCTTTCCTGCCAGTCAACTTGTGCCCTATATCATTGCCCAAGTTTTAGGTGGGATTGTGGCGGCAACCGTGCTGTATTTTATCGTAACCGGTAAAGCAGACTACGCAACTCTCGGTGGCTTTGCTTCAAATGGCTACGGTGACTACTCGCCAGGTAAATTCTCCATGGGGGCTGCGCTCATTACTGAAGTCGTGATGACCATGATGTTTCTGATCATCATCCTAGGTGCAACAGACAAGCGCGCTCCACAAGGCTTTGCGCCTATCGCGATTGGTCTGGGCCTTACACTGATTCACTTAATCAGCATTCCAGTGACCAACACCTCGGTAAACCCTGCACGTAGTACCGCAGTTGCACTATTTGCAGGTAACTTTGCAATAAACCAGCTCTGGTTATTCTGGCTGGCCCCGATTGCCGGTGCCATCTTAGGCGCCGTGGTGTACCGCTTTATTGGTGGTGAAGATCAAGCTGCTTAATTAATTAAGTAGCGTGTTAAAGGCGCGACTTAATCCCGAGCGCGCTATGTTGAGTTACTTTTAAACAAGGATGCAGCAATGAACGCCATACCTCATGGATACCATACCGCAACGCCTTACTTGATAGTCAACGATGCAGTGAGCGCCATTGAGTTTTATAAAAACGCCTTTAATGCCACGGAAGTGATGCGCTTGGCTGACCCGAGCGGCAAAATCGCTCACGCTGAAGTCAGAATCGGTAATTCAGCCATTATGCTGGCTGACGAACATCCTGAGATGGGCTATGTAAGCCCAGCCGCTTTAGGTCATTCGCCAGTGAGCATCATGCTATATGTAGAACATGTAGATGCTGCTTTTGAGCAGGCGATTAAGCACGGTGCGATTGAGCTACGTGCAGTTAGCGATCAGTTTTATGGCGATAGGATTGGTACATTAAAAGACCCGTTTGGCCATATCTGGAGCCTTGCCACGCATATTGAAGATGTTTCCCCAGAAGAAATCGACAAGCGCTTTGCAGCGTTTTTCACTCAGTAATACGAATCCCATAAATGCAAAAAAGCCGACCTATATAGATAGATCGGCTTTTTTACTTATTGGGGTTGCGGAGCCGGCCGATAAGCCGGGTTTTGTAGCCTTGAGTTACCCCAAGGTGACAGTCATTCCTCTAGGCCCAGCATTGCTACTGGGCTCGTGCAACCTACCCGTAGACTCGGCGGGCCACCTCAACGTCTACTGCTTGGTCTTGCTCCGGATGGGGTTTACCCTGCCGTCCGTGTTGCCACGTCCGCGGTGCGCTCTTACCGACAAGCCTTGCGGCCTGCATCCCTGACGGGAACACCTTTTCACCCTTACCTGATCCCAATCCAGCCTTGTTTCAATAAAGGCTTTTAACTTGGGCCATCGGCGGTTCAGCTCTCTGTTGCACTTTCCGTCGCCTTGCAACGCCCGGTCGTTAACCGGCATCCTGCCCTATGGAGCCCGGACTTTCCTCCCCCATACCCTAAAAGTATGGCAGCGACTGTCTAGCCTGCTCCGCAGCGGCGGATTATCACACCTCTGTGGCTGCTTGTGCAAATGGCAAACCGCTTATTTGTGATAAATCACCAGCCATTTGCTGCGCTTTAGCGATTCCTCGATGGCTGGCAGGGAAATATGCGAACACAAAACGACGAGTGGTTTCGCCATCTTCGCTATTAATCAGACTAAGCCACACGCTATCTCTGCCAAAAATATTAGGCTCTTGTGTCAGCTCTACCCGTTCAAAACCACTGATAGGCTCGCTTTTCCTCCATACCGGCAGCAGCCCCAGCAGCATGGTGCGGCGCTCCAAAATAGAGCCGTCGGTAAATTGCTCACTCGGCAGTGCCCAGAACATCAAACCCAAGACGATCATGGAATACCAGAACACGCCAAAGAAGTGATTTTCAAAGTGCACCGAATCGATCAAGGGCTGGCCCCACCAAGCGGCAGCAAGCATCGCAATACCAAACATCCACCAGCTGGGCTTTGCTACGGCTCGGCTAATCAAAACCGACTTCAAACTAATTTCCAATGGATTTCTTCCCCAGCGCGTAAAGGCACTACATTGTGTTCACCAAATGGATAGCTGTCCGGTACTTGCCAGCTTTCTTTGACCAGCGTCACCGTATCGGTGTTTTCTGGCAGGCCATAAAAAGCGGGACCATTTTTAGAGGTAAAGGCCTCTAATGAGTCCAGCGCGCCTACCGATTCAAACGCTTCGGCATATAGAGCCAAAGCAGCATGGGCAGAATAAATACCCGCACAACCACAGGCCGCTTCTTTGGTGTGCTTAGCGTGAGGTGCGCTATCGGTGCCCAGAAAGAATTTTTTGCTTCCCGATGTCACTGCAGCGAGGAGCGCACGTCTATGCTCTTCACGCTTCAGCACCGGCAGGCAGTAATGATGCGGACGAATTCCGCCAGTAAATAAAGCATTACGATTCATCAATAAATGCTGAGGTGTAACCGTAGCTGCAATATTTGGCCCAGCCTTCAAGACATATTCAGCCGCCTGCTTGGTGGTGATATGTTCAAACACAATTTTTAACTTTGGCAGCCGCTGCTGCAATACCATCAGCACGCTATCGATAAACGCCGCTTCACGATCAAACACATCCACCTGCGGATCGGTCACTTCACCGTGCACCAAAAATGGCAGGCCCAACTCGGCCATTTTTTCTAAGGCAGGCATGACTTTATCGAAGTTGGTCACGCCCGAATCTGAGTTGGTCGTGGCCCCAGCAGGGTAAAGCTTCACCGCTTTCACAAAGCCACTTTGCTTGGCCTTCACGACTTCTTCTGGTGTCAGATGATCAGTTAAATACAGCACCATCATCGGATCAAACTGCACACCTGCAGGCAGGGCTTCCAAAATTCGCTGGCGATAGGCAAATGCCGCATCCACCGTCGTGACGGGTGGTTTTAAATTAGGCATCACAATTGCACGGGCAAATTCTTGAGCGGTATGCGGCAAGACGGCGGCCATTAAATCGCCATCGCGTAAATGCAGATGCCAGTCATCAGGGCGGATAATTGTGATTGATTTGCTCATAAATGGATTCTCAATATTTCAGTATTGGTGAATGAGTAAGCGTTTTATAGTTTTTCTTGGTCACTTAGCGTTTGCGAATCAAAAACAAAAATTTATCGTCTTGCGGCCAAGTCTCAATCAGCTCGTGCCCTGTTTGGCGGCAAAAAGCGGTGAAATCGGTCGGTGTGGCGGGGTCGGTACAGATCACATGTAGCACTTCACCACTTTGCATCGTGGCAAGCGCCTTTTTAGTGCGCAGGATAGGCAGCGGGCAATTGAGGCCGCTTAAATCGGCGGCTTGCTGGTGCTCTGGGCGGCTGGACATGGATGTCTCCGAGCAAAAAAGATCTATTGTAGCAAGCCCGACTAGTCATGCTGTAATCGCATGCAAGAAGCCGCAATTTATACGGCAGAAAAATCGCCCTTAGATGACAAAATACCAATTATTAAGTCCTTTACCGGAGCTTAAGTTTCGCTTCATAGTGCTATGGTGAAATGCTCTTATTCATCCATATCACCAAGAGAAATCACATGAAAACGACTAGCTTACTTGCCATCGCCACATTGGCCATTTCTTCATTTGTCATGGCCGGCAGCAACCTCTATTGCACCGATCATCCAAGAGCAGAGTGGATCGCCGGCAGCGATGCCCACGCTAAAATCGTTGCCATGGGCTACAAAGTGAAAGAATTTAAAGAATCAGGTAATTGCTATGAAATTGAAGGTTGGGATAAAACCGGCCAAAGAGTAGAGGTTTCCTTCGATCCAAAAACATTAGCTGTGGTGCGCTCTAAACTCGACGATTAAGACCAGCCATTGCAAAAATCAGGACGTAGCTTGCAACTCATTCGCAGCGCCCTCCTCTTACGGCAACAACAACTCAGTGCAATTTTGCTAGCCATGCAAGGTTGCACTTTTGCGTTGTCGCCTGCTCAACAGCCCCCTCTCTTTTACAAACTACTTACAATGCATTTATGCAAAAATACGCCTTGGCTAAAGCATGCGCTTTAAGAAGGGATACTCAATCCCCCTTCTGCCATACGTAAGGATAAAACAATGCCCCATACCCATCCCGCTTCCAACACTCGCGAGCATGCCCTAGCCGCCACCCGCAGCACTTGGGTCAGCGTGGCCGTCAATATTATTCTGGCCAGCGCGCAAATTGTGCTTGGCCTGTTTGCCCACTCGCAAGCGCTGATTGCTGACGGGATTCATTCACTCTCTGACCTTGTGGCCGATGGCGTGGTGCTTTTTGCTGGGCATCACAGTAAAAAAGATGCGGATGAAGATCACCCCTATGGTCACCAACGCTTTGAAACCGCTGCCTCGCTGATTATTGGCCTGATTTTGCTGGCAGTGGGCATAGGCATGCTTTGGGCTGCGTTTAATAAACTTGAAGCGCCTGAAACCATTCAAAAAGTACACATCATCGCGCTGTGGGTAGCGGGTACGGCGCTGATTGCTAAAGAGCTGCTGTTTAGATACATGCTGAGTGTGGCCAAGCGGGTGAAATCCAGCATGCTGATCGCCAATGCTTGGCACGCCCGCTCGGACGCGGCATCGTCGCTGGTGGTGGGCCTCGGCATTATTGGTAATTTGCTGGGTTACCCGATTTTAGATCCGATTGCGGCGCTATTAGTGGGCTTTATGATCAGTAAAATGGGCTGGCGTTTTAGCTGGGATGCCCTGCACGATTTGATGGACAGAGCCGCCGACGACGATGAAGTTCAAGCGATCAAACAAACGCTATTAAGCACGCCGGGCGTGCTGGGTGTGCACGATCTGCGCACTCGCAAAATGGGCGACATGATTGTAGTGGATGCACATATTGAAGTAGAGGCGCTGATTACCGTAGAAGCAGGCCACGATATCGCCGTTGAAGCGCGGCAACGCGTCCTGCAGCGGCACAGGGTGCTTAATTTAATGACCCATCTGGATCCATCCCAAAGACCAGATTTAGATCATCAGCCCCCAGCCTGAAACAGAAGGCCGCGATTTTCATTTAATACTTCAAGCTTAAGTCTCGCTTAATGATGCTGTGTTGAAATGCAATCTCTTCATCACACCACAACGAAGGAAACACCATGAAAATCGCAGCCCTGATTGCAGTTGCCACCCTTGCCGCTTCTTCCCTAACCATGGCCAGTGCTAATTGCACACCCCACCCTAAGGCTGAATGGCTAAGCCCAAGTGACGCCCAAAGCAAGATTGTGGCGATGGGTTACAAAATCAAAAAATTCAAAACATCCGGCGAATGTTACGAAATCTATGGCTGGAACAAAGAAGGCAAAAAGGCCGAAGTCTATTTCGACTCCAAAACACTGGAAATTGTTAAATCTGAGATTGGTGATTAATTGAGCTTTGGCACAAAAAAATACAGAGGAGTGGCCGTACCACTCCTCTCAATTTAAGAGCCAGTAGCAATAATTTTAGCCGCGGTGGTTTCTACCGATCGTCGCATAAAGCCGCTTCTACCAAAAGCATTACTGGCTTTCGAGAAGGATTCAATCATGAATCGAGTCAAAGTTTGGGACCCGCTCGTGCGCATTTTGCACTGGAGCTTGGCCATTGCAGTTTTGGGCAATTTTTTGAATGAAGAAGGCGCTATTTGGCATCGTTGGGAAGGCTATGCCGCACTAGGAATTGTGTGCACGCGCATAATCTGGGGGTTTATTGGCAGCCGCCATGCCCGCTTTAGTGATTGGTTTCCTAGCCCTAAGCGTGTCATTCCCTATTTGCAAGCCATGCGCCGTGGCGAGCATCCGCGTTTTCTAGGCCATAACCCAGCTGGAGCCGTGATGATGCTGTTTTTATTGATCATGGTCTTAGCCATGGCCAGCACGGGTTATATGATGGGAACTAACGCTTTTTTTGGGGAAGAATGGCTGGAAAAGCTACATGAGATACTGGCTTACACTTTATTAAGCGGCGTAGGATTGCATATTGCTGCGGCGCTTTTAGAAAGCTGCCGGCATAAAGAAAACCTGCCTGCAGCGATGATTCACGGCTATAAACGAGCAGAAATACCCGACATAAAAGAGGAACACAGCTGAGGCTTCTTTGCTGTGCCTTATAAAGGATCTCCATGCGCTTACTACTGGTTGAAGACGATGCCCTCCTCGGTGATGGCATTGCCGAGGGCTTAACTGACGCAGGCTTTGTAGTCGACTGGTTAAAAGATGGCGAATCGGCAAGATTGGCGCTGATGACCGAGCATAGCTTTGATGGCGTAGTGCTCGATATTGGCCTGCCGCGTATGGATGGCTTACAGCTGCTGGCGTGGATACGCCGTGAACGCGGCCATCTGCCGGTGCTGCTGCTCACGGCCAGAGACAGCATTGAAGATCGCATTAAGGGCCTCGATGCTGGAGCGGATGATTATCTGATCAAGCCCTTTGCCCTAGGCGAGCTGTGCGCACGGGTACGGGCCTTGGTGCGTCGCGGCAAAGGTAAACATGATGGTGAGCTGTGCTGGCAAGATCTGGTGCTCGATCCTGCTCATCAATCAGTGCGACAAGCAGACCAGATGCTCAACCTGACTGCGATGGAATACCGCCTGCTGCATCTATTAATGGCGAACCATCCGCATTATTTATCGCGCCCTCAGCTCGAAGAAAAGCTTTACGGCTGGCAGCAGGATATTGAAAGCAATACCCTCGACGTGCATCTCTCGCATTTACGCAAAAAGCTACACAATGTGGTGATCCGCAATGCCCGTAACCTGGGCTGGCGTTTGGAAGAAAAAGAATGAGACGTTGGCTACAAAGCGCATCACTCGCCACAAGACTAACGCTGCTGGTACTGTTACTCACCTCGCTCACTTGGGCCGCATTCAGCGCTGTTTTGCTTCATGAAACCCACGATGAAGTCAGCGAGCTACTGGATAAACAACTCTATGTTTATACCGACCTACTCTGGCAAAGCTTGGGGGATGACGACGACTTACAATTCAATCAACACCGTAAGCCCGATCACCTACCTCGTGTGGCATTTAGCCTATACAGCAGCCATGGCAAGCTGCTCCTCTCCAGCAACGAACATGCATTGCCTTTTCAGCAAGAACCCGAAAAAAAAACCCGCACCATTCAGCTCGATGGCAATCACTGGGAAATTGCTGTTCGTCAGGATAATGAGCGACAGCTTATCGTCGGTGAGCCGCATCAAAAACGTGACAAACTGATTGATGAAATCGTTGCCTATGTGGGCATGACAGCGGGGCTGGCCTTAGCTATTTTATTGCCGCTGCTGCTGCTAGCCATTAGGCATGGCCTCATGCCGCTAAAAGCAGTCGATGCCGAGCTAGCCCGCCGCGCCCCCGATAATCTGGAAGCGCTCACATTAGCCGTACCTCGCGAAATTGCGCCGCTGCGTGATCGGCTCAATACGCTGTTTGCTCAAGTGAGCGCCACCTTAGAAAAAGAGCGGCGCTTTACCGCCGATGCGGCCCATGAGCTACGCACGCCACTGGCCGGATTACGCGTGCAAATCGAGCTAGCCCAAAGCAGCCCGCGTCCCGAAGCGCGTGAAAAAGCATTAAAGCAAGCCCTACTCGGCGTAGATAGGGGCACGCATTTGGTCGGGCAATTACTTGAACTAGCCCGCTTAGACTTTGCCGCCATTCACACCAATCAAAAAGTAGATATCGCACAGCTAGCCGAGCACGCCTTACAAGATGCAGGGCTGGCCCCCGAATGTTTGCTCACAGAAAATATCACCATTTGGCATGGTCACTCAGGGTTGTTGGCGCTGCTACTACGTAATCTGCTCGATAATGCCAAACGCTATGCCGGTGAAAATGCAGCCATCACGATTAAGATCAATCAAAATTCCATATGCATTAGTGATAATGGCCCCGGCGTTCCACCAGAGGTATTGGCCCGCTTAGGTGAGCGCTTTTATCGCCCGCTGGGCCAAAGCCAAACCGGTGCAGGGCTAGGTTTATCCATCGTCAATAGAATTGCCGAATTACACCAAGCCAGCATCAGCCTCGCCAGTGATCAAGGCTTTCAAGTCACAATCTGTCAGGGAAGTATTGGCCCGCCTAGCAAAGCCAAACCGGTGCAAGGCTAGGTTTATCCATCGTAAATAGAATTGCCGAATTACACCAAGCCAGCATCACCCTCGCCAGCGATCAAGGCTTTCAAGTCACAATACGTCAGGAAAAGTAAGATGCCGCATCAACACGAACACCCGCACGATCTGCCCGGTGGGCATAACGAGCACCATGACCACACCTTTGATCATGCGCATCACCATCACGACCATGGCAAGCCCAGCTCGCAAAAAAGGCTGCTGCTGGCGCTGATTATCACCGGTGGCTTTGGCATTGTTGAGTTAGTCGGTGGGGTGATGACTGGCTCGCTAGCGCTGATTTCAGATGCAGGCCATATGTTTACCGATACCGCAGCGCTGCTGCTAGCTCTGATCGCCAATATCATCGGCCAACGCCCTGCCAACTCGGCCAACTCGGCCAACTCCTACGGCTATGCCCGTGCCGAGGTGATCGGCGCGCTGATCAATAGCCTTGTGATGATTGCACTGGTGGTATGGATTGTGGTGGAAGCGGTCAGCCGCTTAATGAATCCTCAGCCCGTGAACGGCATGGGGGTGATGATTATTGCGGTGATTGGCCTGATTGTGAATATCATTTCGGCTTGGCAGCTCTCACACGATCACGACAATATGAATAGCCGCGCGGCGATGATTCATGTACTCGGTGATTTACTGGGATCGGTGGCGGCGATTACCGCGGGTGCGGTGATTTACTTTACTGGCTGGCAAGCGATTGATCCGATTCTATCGGTCGTTGTCTCAATGCTGATTTTGCGCTCGACATGGAATTTACTGCGCCAAGCCATCCATGTTTTAATGGAAGGCGTACCACAGCACTTAGATTTAGAAGAAATTGGTGGCGCACTGGCCGCAGAACAAGGTGTGGTTCAGGTCAATGATCTGCATGTTTGGAATATATCTGGGGGCAAGGTAGCGCTATCTGCGCATATTGTGATCGAAAAGCCAGAAACATGGCCTTTGCAGCTGAAACACATTAACCATATGCTAGACGAACGTTACGATATCCAACATATTACCCTGCAGCCCACATGGTTTAGTATTCGTCCCACGCGTAGTATTCCTATTCGCCGGATTCCACACTGACAAGCAGACAAACAATATTTTCAGGATAAATATGCAACGTTTATTTCTCATCCCCCTCCTTGCCTTGCCTTGCCTTGCCAACGCATCCGAATACAGCAACACCGCCCCACCGGGGATAGAGCGCGATAGCGGAACCACTTTTTCACGCTTACTGAAAGACACGCCACTGCCTACGCCTGAAGAAAAAGAATTCAGCAAGCCAGACCCAAAGAAGCTCGAAAAGTGGCAGGAATTTATCGCCAATTACGATTCTAGGATGAATAAATTTGAAATCGCACTAGATGGAATTGCCGTAGGCCAAGACGACATTATTCGCTACGCCGTAGCCGTGACCAGCAAGGGCAGCAAGGTGAGAAATGTCAGCTTTGAAGGCATTGATTGCAAAACCAAACAATACCGCAGCTACGCTTATTTAAGCGGCGATCAATGGCAAAACCTCAATCGCCCTTGGGAGCTGATCTTTAAAGATAAGCGCAATGGCTATCAATTCAAATTGGCCAAAGAATTTTGCTGGGGCAGCTCGCCCACCACGGTAGAGAAAATCGTCGATTCAATGAGCTCGAACGAGCCGCTGAAGATTGTTCGGTAAAACACATAGAGCAAGAAGAGCTGGGCAAAATACACCGTTGCCCAGCCCACAAACTACACGCCCATCAGCACCATATTATCGCGATGAATCAGCTCTGATTCATCGATATAACCCAAGGCAGCTTCGATCTGCCCTGTGGGTAAACGCATAATACGGCGGGTTTCTGCCGCACTGTAATTTGCCAAGCCTCGGGCAATTTCTAAGCCGCTTGCATCCACACAGCTCACCACATCACCACGCAAGAAATCGCCAAGCGCTTCTTTTACGCCAATGGGTAGCAGACTAGAGCCTTGTAAACGCAGCGCCCTTACCGCGCCAGCATCCAGCACCACACTGCCTTTAAGCTGTAGATGATCGGCAATCCATTGTTTTTTAGCGGCGAGCGGCGTTGATTGTGCGGTTAGCTGAGTACCAATTCGCTCGCCTCGGGCAAGGCGTGCTAATACCTCGTGCTCACGACCACTGGCGATCACCGTCGATGCACCACTTCTGGCGGCGCGTTTAGCGGCGATAATTTTGGTATACATACCGCCCGTACCCACGCTAGAGCCTGCGCCACCCGCCATATCTTCTAAGCTAGCATCCCCTGCTTCGGCCTCTTCAACCAGCTTCGCATCAGGGTTGGAGCGTGGATCGGCGGTATAAAGACCGGTTTGATCGGTCAGGATAATCAGCGCATCACCCTCGATCAAATTAGTGACCAAAGCGCCCAAGGTATCGTTATCGCCAAATTTAATTTCGGCAGTCACCACCGTATCATTTTCATTAATGATGGGAATGACCCCGAGATTCAACAGCGTCATCAGGGTAGAACGGGCATTAAGATAGCGAGTGCGATCGGCCAAGTCTTCATGCGTAAGTAAAATTTGCGCCGTTTTTAAGCCATAAGCGCGAAAAGCGCTCTCATAAGCTTGGCACAGCCCCATTTGCCCTACTGCAGCGGCAGCTTGTTTTTCGTGCACTGAAGTCGGCTTTTGCGACCAGCCCAAACGCGCAACACCCTCGGCAATGGCGCCAGATGAGACCAGCACCACCTGTTTGCCCATTTTGGAGACTTCGGCAATTTCCTGCGCCCAGCGCAAAAGAGCGGCGTGATCTAAACCACGGCCTTCATTGGTAACCAAGCTAGAGCCAACTTTCACCACAATACGGTGCGCGGCGTGAATAATGCTCTGAGACATAGCCATTTCCTTATGCGAGGATTGGCATTATACCGATATGACCGGATGTCAGATTAAGCAGTATCAAACGACTAAACCGCTACCCACTACTTGATGAGCTTGCCGCGATGCGTTTTAGTAAACCTCTCCTTTTTATCGCCTGTCTCTTGCCACTGGCTTGGATCGTCTTTTCAACAGGGCAAGCCATTAATCCGATTGAGTATTTAACTCGGCAAACGGGCACTTGGACGCTGAATTTCCTGCTCATCACCCTCGCCGTTACGCCGCTGCGCCGACTTAGTGGCTATGGCAAGCTACTGCTTTACCGCCGCATGCTGGGGCTGTATGTGTTTTTTTACGCCTTTATCCATGCGCTCACTTTCTTTGTATTCGATCACGGCTTAGACCCCGCCGCTATCTGGCACGATGTGATCAAACGCCCTTTTGTAACTGTTGGATTTTTGGCTTTTGTCTTGCTGATCCCACTGGCCGCCACATCAAATCAAGCCGCGATCCGCAAGCTAAAGCGCCAATGGCAACGCCTGCATAAGCTGGTGTATCTGATTGCCAGCCTAGGTGTGCTGCATTATCTGTGGCTGGTAAAACGAGATTTAAGCACCCCGCTGATTTATGCCGCTATCTTGGGGCTGTTATTTCTGATGCGCTCGCCAATGGCGAGGCGATTAGATGGGATGTTGAAGCTAAAAAATCTGTCTAAACCCTAAATCTGTAGGCACAGAGCACACAGAGATAAAAAGCAGAACACTGAGAGTTCATAAATTAAATTCGAGGTTTATTTTATATTGCCCCAAGTATTTGAACCGTCATCCCCGAATGCATTGATCGGGGATGACGGTTCAAACACGGAATACTCGTCAGAGCAGTAATTACGGACCTGAATTAATTAGGTTTTCTCTGTGTGCTCTGTGTTCTTCCCTTTCTCTGTGTATACAGACCTTTTTTACTTTTTTACCTAGGAGGGATGAGGAAGCGGGTGACGTCGATTCCCCATTTATCGGGCGATTCATGGCCGGTAATTCGATCTGCGCCACCTAGGCCCATGGGTTTAGCTAAATCAATTTCCACCGGCGGAATATAAGTATTGGCCTTGGTGCTAAAAACAGCTTTCACCCTTGGCATTAATAAATTACCTTCGTTTTGCTCCAGCACCACAGCTAAACGGCCTGATTCCAATTTAACCAAAGAGCCCACCGGATAAATCCCGATGGTGCGCATAAAGGCTTGAACCAGCGTTGGATTAAAGTGAAATTTGCTCCATTCCCATAATTTTTTTAATCCCTCAGAGGGCGGCATGCCGGTGTGATAACAGCGATCCGAAGTAATGGCATCGTATACATCGACCACTGATGCCATTTGCGTTAATTGAGTAATATTTTCGCCGGGCAATTTATGCGGATAACCGCTGCCATCCATCCGCTCATGATGATGCAGGGTAATTTCTAGGGGAATCTCACCAATTGAATCAACCTGCGACAATATTTTAAAACCTTCCATTGGGTGAGAGCGCATCACATCGAATTCTGCCTCGGTTAATCGCCCCGGTTTATTCAGAATTTCATTAGGCACCATGGTTTTACCGGTATCGTGCAATAGGCCACCAATACCCGCTTGGCGAATTAATTCTGCCGGGAAATTCATGCTTTTAGTGAAAGTCACCATCAGCGTGCAAACGCTCACCGAATGCAAAAAGGTATATTCGTCTTTATCTTTAATTCCCGACAAGCCTAATAAAGCGCTGCTATTACGCAAAATAGAATCAGTAATTGCCTCAACAACTTCTTCAACATCATCCATTTGAATCGCTTTACCCATACGAGCATCTTGCATCACGCTACGCACCAAATTGTGCGCTTGTTTATGAATCCGCTTCGCACGCATCATTTCTTCAGAAGTAGAAACCTGAATCACAGGCGCAGGCGCTGCCGCCATCTTGACCATTTCAGCCTCAATCGACGCGCTCACCTCCTCTACCGTCGGCGCATGAGCGTAATCAAGACCGCGATCGGTATCGATATATACCTCCCGCGCGCCCGAGGCCGTTATTTTCTGTAGATCTTCATCCGTTTTAATGACAAATTGCTTACGCAAAAATGGATGATCCATCCAGTCCACATTCAGATCATGGATATACATGCCGATCTTCAGTACGTCTGTGGGGATTTTCTTGATCATGGCCGTTACAATGAGAAGTTGTTCCTTTATCTTAGGACTAAGCGTCACTCCTCGCCCATGTACAAACTCACTTTCATCAGTCTCATAGAATCCTCTCGTCTAGAAATACAGGCGGAAGCTAACAGCATGCTGATCTCATCTGTCAGATCACTAGTGAGCGATGGAAAATTACAACTCGCATGGCGTTGTGGTCAGGGCACGTGTGGCGCATGTAAAGTGCGTTTAGAGCACGCAGGCAGCGGCGGCATGGTGACGCTGGGCGGCAAAGAAAAAAACGTCATGATCCGCCACGCAGGGCTGGCCGCCGATTCCCCGCTCACCATCCCCGACACGCCCGAGCTAGTCCGGCTGGCCTGCCATATTCAAATTAAGAGTGATTTAACGATTTATGTTAAGTGATGGCGCAGTCAAGCCCTTAGCCCAAGATCTGTAGACACCGAGGACGGGGAGAACACAGAAAGTGGAGCAAGCCGCAGCGTGCTTCCCATTAGCAAAAGTCGGCCACGCAAGGAGAAATACAAAATGAACGGAATCAAAGAGTCAGATTGGAAATATCTCAGAAATCTCCGCAGCATAGCGCTAGAGCGTTTATGCCAGCGAATCCTGACACAGCTAAACAGCATTGCCCTTGAGAATGAGCAGAGTTATCACGAGCGATATCTTGCAATTTACCGCGAGGTGCATGAGCAGGACAAAATAGTAAGCAGGATATTTAACGCTTCATCACGCTCAACAGCATGGATGACCATTCTTGCTTTGCGTGCAGAAAAGCTCATCACGGACGAAGAGTTTGAGCACTTTTCGGATGAGACTCAATGGGCTGCTCGCCCTATACAGGCTGATTGATGCAACTCAAACCAAACCCATCCTACGACTAATGGCTTGTGTGGCTGCTAATAGCCTTTGCACCAACTCGCTCTCTGCCTCAGGTTGCAAGGTAGATGAGGATGATCCCACCACGGTGGCGACGCCAATAATTTGCTGACGCGCATTAAATACGGGGGCAGAAATGGCGTCTACGCCGCTGATTAATAGGCCTTGAATACTGTGCCAGCCTTGACTGCGTATGCTCGCCAAGAGTGTATTCATTTCCTGAGTTTCAGCCTTGGAGATCGCCGCCTCCTGCAGCAACAACTTGAGCTCCTGCTCGGGTAAATGGGCGCTAAATATGAGGCCGGTTGCCGATTTAAACGGGGGTAATACCGACCCCACCTGGGTAATCAGGCTGATTGATCTAAGCGCCTGCTCGACTTGCACCACCGTTGCGCCCTTATTACCCCATACCGCAAAAAATACTGTTTCATTCAGCTGATCGCGCAAATTTAAAAGATAGGGCGTGGCTACTTTTAATACGTCCATTTTCCCCAGCGCAATCAGGCCGACACGTAAGGCTTCATGACCTAGGGCGTAATGATTACTACTAGAATCTTGCTCGGCAAAGCCCGTGGCAATCAACGCCTGTAAATAGCGATGTACTTTGCTGGCGGGCATGCCAACATGCTCGGCCAAATGGCTTAAGGACGTGGCTGGGGCCAAATCGGCCAGTGCTTTTAAAACATGTGCAGCCACTTCTGCCGAACCCACACTTTGCCGTCTATCGTTTTCTGCCATGTTTCTTACCACGAAAAATACAAGAATGGGCGTTTATAGCTTGACGAGTATTTAAAATCAAATTATGTTTTGCGTAAACCAATTACGCATAACGTAAAAAGGACGATGCCATGTCACACGCTATTTTGTCTTACCTATCAGGGTTTGGAAATGAATTTGCCAGTGAGGCATTGGCAGGCGCTTTACCAGAAGGGCAGAATTCACCGCAAAAAGCCCCCTATGGCTTATACCCAGAGCAGTTTTCTACCAGCGCCTTTACCGTGCCGCGTGCTGAGTTACGCCGCACTTGGATGTATCGCATCCTGCCATCTGCTGCACACGGTAAATTTGAACGTTTAGAAAAACAACGACCAGACTGTAAATTAGGGGCCATCACCCCTAACCGCCTGCGTTGGGATCCGCTGCCTCTGCCTGATGCCCCTACTGATTTTATTGATGGCCTGATTACCATGGCCGCCAATAGCGATGCACCGGAAGGCATCACCATCCATCTTTATCGCGCTAATTGCTCCATGCAAAGGGCGTTTTTTAATGCGGATGGTGAGATGCTACTGGTACCCGAGCTGGGCCGCTTACGCTTAGTCACCGAGCTGGGCATATTAGAAATAGAACCCGAAGAAATTGCCGTGATTCCACGCGGGATGAAATTCCGAGTAGAGCTGCTGGACGCCACCGCTCGCGGCTATATCAGCGAAAACCACGGTTCGCCTTTCCGCATTCCTGATCTGGGACCCATCGGCAGCAACGGCCTAGCCAATCCGCGCGATTTCTTAACGCCGGTAGCGGCCTATGAGGATGTGGATCAGCCGACACAGTTGGTACAAAAATTCTTAGGTGAATTTTGGGCCACTACGCTCAGCCATTCACCCTTCAATGTGGTGGCTTGGCACGGCAACAGCGTGCCGTACAAATATGATCTGCGCCGCTTTAACACCATAGGCACCGTGAGTTATGACCATCCCGATCCTTCTATTTTTACCGTGCTGACCTCACCATCTGCCGTGACTGGCCAAGCCAATTGCGACTTTGTGATTTTCCCACCGCGTTGGATGGTTGCTGAAAACACCTTCCGCCCACCTTGGTTTCATCGTAATCTTATGAATGAATTTATGGGCTTGGTGCGCGGTGAGTACGATGCCAAAGCCGGAGGTTTTGTGCCAGGTGGCTGCTCTCTGCATAACGTGATGAGCGCCCACGGGCCGGATGCCAGAACTTTTATCCATGCCAGCAGCGCGACATTAAAACCGCAAAAAATTGAGCGCACTATGGCGTTTATGTTTGAAACCCACGCAGTGATCCGCCCAACGCAATACGCACTGGAATGCGCAGAGTTTCAAACAAACTACGACGACTGCTGGGCAGACATGCCCAAAACATTTAATAAAAACCAGATTTAATAAGCGCGTAAAGCAACGAGTGCTAAGTCCTAAACCACAGAGGACACAGAGAGCACAGAGCACCACAGAGAAAAATGGGTAGCTATCAAAGTACGCCCTCGCATACAGACTGCGATCCAAACTACGGGTCTAAAACGATGGAACTTTGTTTTTCCTCTGTGAAACTCTGTGGCCTCTGTGCTCTCTGTGGTTCAAGGTTTAGCGCTCTATGACACACTTTAAAACCCAACGGAGCCCCTCATGACTTCCACTACATATCGCCTCAGCTGGGTTACTTCTGCTCATGATCACCGTGACTTCCCATTGCAAAACCTGCCTTTCGGGATTTTCAGCCCAGAAGGCTTGCCGCCGCGCGGTGGGGTGGCGATTGGTGATTTTATTTTTGATTTGCAAACCGCCGTCGAAAACAGCTTATTTACCGGCGATGCCCTGAGCGCTGCGCAAGCGGCCAGCGGCAAATCGCTCAATGCTTTTTTTGCCCTGCCAAGTAGCGCAAGACTGGCACTGCGTGAGCGCCTATTAGAGCTGCTCGACGCCGATTACGCCCAGCTTAAAAACCTGCAAGCCCAAGGCGAAGCCCTGTTGCGCCCAGCCAGCGTTTGCAAAATGCACTTGCCAGCAAAAGTCGGCGATTACACCGATTTTTATACCGGCATTCATCACGCCGTAAATGTCGGCAAATTATTCCGCCCAGATAATCCGCTGCTGCCTAATTACAAATACGTGCCAATTGGCTATCACGGCCGCTCCTCCACCATTTATCCAAGCGGCTTTGCCGTGCGCCGCCCGCTGGGCCAAACGCTCAAACCCGGCCAAGAAGTACCTGCGCTCACGCCATCTGCCCGTTTAGATTACGAGCTAGAACTTGGCATTTGGGTAGCGGGCAGCAATCCACAGGGCGAGGCCATTGCCATTGAAAATGCTGCCGAGCATATTGCAGGATTTTGCTTGCTGAACGATTGGTCGGCACGCGATTTACAAGCTTGGGAATATCAGCCGCTAGGGCCATTCCTCGCTAAAAACTTTGCTACCACCGTGTCCCCATGGGTGGTCACAGCCGAAGCACTAGCGCCTTATCGCGCCGCTCAGCCAGCTCGCCCTGAAGGCGACCCGCAGCCGCTACCTTATCTTTATGATGCAGCAGATCAGGCCAATGGCGCTTTTGATATTGAGCTAGAGGTACTGCTGCACACCGCAGCGCAAAAAGCCCAAGGCCTGCCAGCGCATCGTCTGGGCCTGTCCAACACCCTGAATATGTACTGGACTGTGGCGCAGCTGATTACCCATCACACCGTCAATGGCTGCAGCTTGCGCTCTGGCGATTTGCTCGGCACCGGCACCTTATCCGGCCCGACGCCTGATTCGCTCGGCAGCCTGCTGGAGCTGAGCAATGGCGGCAAGCAAGCAATCACGCTGGATTCTGGTGAAGAGCGCTGCTTTCTGGCCGACGGCGACGAAATCATCATGCTGGCCCGTTGCAAAAAAAACGGCCACCCAAGCATCGGCTTTGGCGAATGCAGGGGTGTGATTTTAGCTGCGAAGTGAGTGACTAAAAAAGGTCTGTAGTTTCGTAGGGTGGGTTAGCCCGGTTGTTTGGGCGTAACCCACCATGATGCATCGGTTTCGTAGTACAGGTGAAACTCTTTAGTGCCTAGTCGTTTTAGTGCCTTCGGCACGTTTATTTAGGAGCGGTAGCCACCGCTGGGGCCTTCCTTTCTTGAACGGCCAAGAAACGAAGCCAAAGAAGGCCGCCCCACGAAACACGAAGGCCCCTGCACTGCGGACAATCGAGTCGGCGGCAGGCGGGATTGGCTCGCTGCCTCGCTCCCTGGCCGAAACCCCGC
>JANYCY010000066.1 GCA_025360045.1 Janthinobacterium sp.
TTATTTAAAGATCTACAACCACCATATTCCGCAAAAAGCGCTCGGTCACACCACGCCGATTCAAGCGATGAAGGAATGGCAAAAAAACAAACCTGAATTATTTAAAAAACGGGTTTATGAACAGGCGAGACTTGACAGGTATTGATCCATGCAATAGGGCGCGGTACAACACAATCGCTAATTAAAGCGTATTTTTCATCGGGCGAGAGTGCCGAGATTGTTAATTCCATGCTTGTGCTGCCCATTCTGGCTTAAGTATTGAACATAAATGGGGACAGAAGTGATTAACTCAAGCCAAGATCTACGACATCTAAAAGATAAGATAATGATTCGAAATTGTTTTATAAGCCTTTGGCGGGTAGAATTACGCCCCTTTTTGCCGTTCGGAACAGGCCTGTGACTACACCTTCTTTTGCTCGTGCCTGCGGCATCGATTTTGGTACCTCTAATTCTACGGTGGGCTGGGTTCGCCCCGGCCACAATACGCTGATTTCTTTGGAAGACGGTAAGGCCACGCTGCCTTCGATGGTGTTTTTTAATGCCGAAGAAGATTCGGTTTGCTTTGGTCGCGCTGCCATGGGCGAATATCTAGAAGGCTATGAAGGCCGCTTGATGCGCTCCCTTAAAAGCCTTTTGGGCAGCAGCCTGATCGACGCGCAAACCGAAGTAAATGGCCGTGCCGTGCCGCTGCGTGGCTTATTAGCTAAATATATTGGTGAATTAAAACTACGCGCAGAAGCCACGGCGGGCCGGCCTTTCGAGCAAGCGGTATTTGGCCGCCCTGTGCATTTTGTTGACGACGATGCGGTAGCTGATGCGCAAGCTGAAAAAACGCTGGCCGAGATCGCCTATCAAGTCGGTTTTAAGGAAATTAGCTTTCAGTTCGAGCCGATTGCGGCCGCTTTCCATTATGAGTGCAGCATTCAAAAAGAAGAACTGGTGCTGATTGTGGATATTGGCGGCGGTACTTCTGACTTCTCCTTGGTGCGTTTATCACCAGAGCGCGCACAGGTTTTAGATCGCCGCGATGATTTATTAGCCAGCGCTGGTGTGCATATCGGCGGTACAGATTTTGATAAGGCGCTGAGCCTTGCAGGCGTAATGCCATTACTGGGCTATAAAACGCGGCTGAAAAACAACTCGGAAGTCCCTTCGGGCACCTTCTTTAATCTCGCCACTTGGCACACGATTAACTTTGCCTATACCCGTCGCTCTTGGAGCGATTTGGCCGATGTTTATCGCGATGCCATGGAGCGCGATAAGCTGGATCGCTTGATGAGCCTGATCGAGCAACGCGCTGGACACTGGTTGGCCTTGCAAGTTGAAGATGCCAAAATTGCGCTCTCCGGCAGCGATAAAACCATCATCTCTCTGGATCGGCTGGAGGAAGACCTCACTCACGAACTAAGCCGCGCCGATTTTGACACCTCGATCTCCCGCTTGGTGGATACGGTAGAAAAAACAGTCACCGAGCTGTTAAACACCGCAGGCATCACCGTTGAGCAAGTCGACACCGTATTCTTTACCGGCGGCTCCAGCGGTGTACCGCTACTACGTGCCCAAGTCGGTGCTTTACTGCCTAATGCTCGCCATGTAGAAGGCGATTTATTCGGCAGTATCGGTACAGGTTTGGCGGTGGAAGCTGCAAGACGGTTTGGCTGATTAGCCCTTGTGAAGTGGACACAGCTTGATCGTGCCCACGTTTGCAGGTGTGGTGTTATTCGTAGGGCGGGTGAAACCCGCCGGTTTCCTAGCTTGTCATGCCAAAGTCCGGCGGGTTTCTTCCTATAGGCGCTAAGCAAAGTAAAAAGATCTTTTTAGTGCCTTCGGCACGTTGATTTAGGTGCGGGCGTCCCCCGCGCGGGACTCACTTTCTTGAACGGCCAAGAAAGTAAGCAAAGAAGGCCGCCCCGAACAGCACGAAGGCCCCTCACTGCGGATAATCGGCTCGGCGAAAAAGGCTGCTCGCTCGCTGCCTCGCTACCCCTTTTCCGAAACCCCGA
>JANYCY010000069.1 GCA_025360045.1 Janthinobacterium sp.
TCAGAGCAACCATCGCTGGTTACTCTTTACTAATGCAAGCAACTTAGTCTTTCAAACCAAGCACTCACACTCATCGACTGTATTTTTTTAAAGATCATTCGCTGCGGCTAGAACACCGTATTGCTGTGTGTGCTGCAGCGAGAGGCCGAAATATACGGGCCTTGGCCGCTTCGGTCAACACCTTACATGCAATAAAACACTACCAATATGGTAAGTTGTTGATTATTAAAAGTAAGAAAACAGATCATCTAAAGCCGGCAACGGAGCCGGCCAGATAACTTGCAAAGCAAACTATAGAAACACCATGTAAATTACACACCGACTTCTATATTTCACCCTAAACCAGAGCGCCCCATGCCGACTGAGCAGCAAAGTATTGTTATAGGCAACGAAATCCGCCCAGCGATTTTAAGACTCAACCAACTGGATGAAGCCGAATGCGCCGAGCTGCTGACTAGCCTGCAAACCATTGGCCTGACTGATGATAGATCCATATGTGAAATCATCGGCCTTGACGCCGCTACTGACTCTGCCTGGCAAACGCTTCAAATGGGTGAATTGAAAACGCTGCTGGCTTTAGCCATTGGCGATAAACATGCCACGCTGCAAGGCTGCAACTGGGTGCATCACTTTGGCCAAATGGAAGAACCCCGCCGCCGCGTATATCGCTGTGTGGATGGCTTGATTAATATGCACAAAACCGAGATGTTCCATCACTCTTTAGAACTCATGTACGGCACTGAAACACTGTACCTAGCGATGGACTTATTAAAACGCAAGCAACGCTTTTTTGGCTTGGACGAGCTAGGCTTGAATATGTAGCCCGACTTTATGGATGTTTGCTTGATGCTTATGACAAGCTTGGATTAAACGTAGCTAAGCCTGCAAAACCTAAGCTTTTAATTGCTATTTATTTATATATAGAAGTTCACCACCAGCAACCACACCCTACTGACGCACCTTGGATACGCAACGAGCACGCACCTCTCCTAAACTTCCCTGCTCATTGGCACTGCATGCACGATAGCGCTCGGCATATTGATTAAAATTAGCCCGAGCCTGCTCCAACGGCAGCTGGATTAATTCATAGATATAGCGGCGGCTACCGATTTCGAAATGCTGGTAATCAATGGGCGCATCCCAATCTCCACCCCATGTCATAAAGCCATGTTGGGCAAATAAGCTGACCACTGACTCATTCACCAAACCGGCGCGGCGAGTTTTCTCTGGGCGCAACTCATTTCGATTGAGATAGCTCTTCGCACTAGCCGCAGGCAGCACATTCAGCCCACCATCATCTGCAAAGCTAATATATGGATTTTGCAGAGGATTAATATCTATCGCCACGCCATAAGCATGCTTAGACCAGCTTTTTGCGCCTGTTATCGCCCGGCCATTAAATGCGCTGCTGTTATTGGCATTCATAGACAGCAGATCATCGCCAGCAAACTGCTCCAGTGGCAGCGCTGAATGAAGTGGAAATTTGGCCTGATATAAAGCAGCGAACAAAGCCTCTACCTGCGGCGCCACCACATCAAGCACCAGCATCTGCCCCTCCGCTTTTTGCCCCTTCATATCCCAATGCAAAAAACGCACTCTTTGCAGACGATCGCAAGGCAGCGGATTAGCCGCCGTAATCACCCCGCGCTCTTGCAGCAAGGCGCAATCTGTGGGACTTAAAGGCGCAGAGGCTGCGTATGATGCGATTGGCAAGCATAAGAAACACACAAATCGCAGCAATACGATGCATTTTGCATGGGTAAAGGCACAGGCATTTAATAAAGCCATTCTCAATTTTATTGCCTTCAGTAAGTTGATGTAGTTGCGAGCGCCCGCTGGGCCTTCCTTACTCGACCAGAAAAAAACAACTAAGTAAAGGTGGTAAGCCGACTAGCAGTAGTGAATGGGTATTGCGCTTGGCCATTTCTTTTGATCAAAGAGTCAGTTTGGCGATAGCTTATACTGATATGTAAGCGTACAAAAAAAACACAGACACAAAACGAAGCCGCGACCGAATTTGGCCGAGGTCAAAAACTACTGAACGTCTAAATTTGGATAGAGCAAGACACTCCTTTCTGGATATCAGCATGGCAAGGCCGGCAAAGACTTACTGCATAACAAGCTGATCGTTAATGCGGACCATCGCCCATATCGTTTTTCACCTCGCACTAAAGCCCTCAACCTAATTTATCTGACCACCGAGTTTGACCCCAACCCACGCGCAATAGGACAATGCGGCCAACCGCCTTTCTTTAAATCATGGTTATCATTTTTTCCTGGTGCTAAACCAGCACCACAGCGGTGCTTTATAACGCCCTGTGTAGCAACGATTACTACACGCTGATTGAAAAAAATGCGCCATGATTAATCAGCACATAAAAGTAGAAGTAAATTATGCAAGAACAACAAGCAGTTACAGACATCAAACCTAGCCGCCGCTATTCCATTGCGCCGATGCTCGACTGGACGGATAGGCATTATCGTTATTTCTCCAGACTGCTAACTAAGCACACCTGGCTGTACACCGAGATGGTGACGACTGGGGCGATTATTCATGGGGATAAGCAGCGGCATCTTAATTTTGATGAGATTGAAAACCCAATTGCGCTGCAACTAGGTGGATCTGATCCGATAGCTTTGGCGACTTGTGCCAAGCTGGGCGAGGGCTGGGGCTATGACGAGATTAATCTGAATGTGGGTTGCCCTTCCGAGCGGGTGCAAAATGGGGCGTTTGGCGCTTGCCTGATGGCGGAGCCGCGTTTGGTGGCGGATTGTGTAAAGGCGATGAAAGACGTGGTGGATATTGATGTCACCATCAAGCATCGCATCGGCATTGATAATGAAGAAAGCTACGACTTTGTACGTGATTTTGTAGGCACGGTAGCTGATGAAGGCTGCAATACTTTTATTGTGCATGCGCGTAATGCGATTTTAAAAGGCTTGTCGCCTAAAGAAAATCGCGAGATTCCGCCGCTTAAATATCATTATGCTTATCAGTTAAAACAAGATTTCCCGCATTTAGAGATTATTGTAAATGGCGGCATTACCACGCACGAGCAGGCGGCAGAGCATTTAAAGCATCTGGATGGCGTGATGGTGGGGCGCGAGGCTTACCATAATCCTTGGATTCTGACGCAGGTGGACGAGTTGTTTTACGGCGGCGCAGCACATACCGACTCCCGCGTGCAAGTAATGCACGCAATGCGACGCTTTATTGAGGCAGAAATGGCGCAAGGCTTGCCGATACGCTTAATGACCCGACATATTCTGGGATTATTCCAGCATCAGCCAGGCGCTAGAACTTGGCGACGGATGTTGTCTGATTCCAAATTGCTTAAAGATGCTGACTTCCAGCTGATTGAAAACGCACTGCGTGAAGTAACTAAAGGCCATCCTTAAATGAAGCGACTCGCCCTTTTACTGACATTGATAATCCCGCCCGCATTCGCCACCGAAGTGACCCTGCTGGCGGCGATGGGTAATAAGGGCATTTTGCTGATTGATGGGCAAAAAAAGACATTGGCAATTGGTCAGCAAATGGGCGAGGTCAAGCTGCTAGCGGTTAGCAGTGAGCAAGCGACTGTCATGATAGGCACACACCAGCGTCAGTTATTATTAGGGCAAGGTTATATCGCCAGTAGTAAGGCAGAGAGTGATAGTGCGGGCAGCCTTACGCTTAGCCCAGATGCGCAGGGCCATTATTATGCTGATATTGCCGTGCGGGGCATCAGCCAGCGCGGCATTATTGATACCGGTGCCAGCTTTTTATCTATGCCGCGTAATCTGGCCAGTAATATGGGTGTGGATTATAAACAGGGCGAGGAAAGTCGTACGCAAACGGCCAATGGTACGATTAAATCTTGGCAGCTTACGATTGCGCAAATTCGCATCGGCTCCCTACTACTTAATAATGTGCAAGCCAGCATTCGCGACCAAGATAATGGGCCTTTATTAATTGGCAATAGTGTTTTGAATCGCTTTCAAATGAAACGCGAGCAAGAGCTGCTTATCTTACAAAAGAAGAATTACCAATGATGAAACGCATCGTTTTAGCCAGCAATAACGCCGGTAAGGTAAAAGAATTTAACCGCCTATTTGCCGCGCTGGATATCCAGATTGTTCCACAGGGCGAGCTGGGCGTGGCCGAGTGCGAAGAGCCTCACCACACTTTCATTGAAAATGCCTTAGAAAAAGCCCGCCACGCCAGCCGAATTACCGGCCTGCCAGCGCTGGCAGATGATTCTGGCCTTTGTGTGCATGCACTGGGCGGAGCACCCGGTGTGTACTCGGCCCGCTTTGCGGGTGAGCCCAAATCGGATGCGCGCAATAATCAGAAATTGCTCGAGAGCCTTGCCGAGCATGCTGATCGCAGCGCTTATTACTATGCCGCACTAGTCTTGGTTCGCCATGCTGATGACCCACAGCCGCTAATTAGCGATGGCATTTGCTGCGGTGAAATCCTTGAAACCACCCGAGGTGAGGGAGGTTTTGGCTATGATCCGCTGTTTTTGCTACCGCAGTTTGGAAAAACCGCTGCTGAAATCAGCGCAGACGAAAAAAGCCAGATCTCGCATCGCGGCAAAGCCTTGCGCGAATTGATCGCTAAGTTACAGGAAACAGGCTTATGAGCACGGCTGTAAATCAAGGCGAAACCCGCTGGGCAACATGGCTTAGAGATGATGAATCGGTGGTGTCTTGCACCGAAAAAGTAAAAGTCATGAATGAAAATTTAGACGAGCTAAAACAAATGGCTCAGGATTTGCTGGAAGATGGGCTGCTGATGGAAGTATCAGAAGCCCAGATCAAAGCCGTGCTACACCGGCTGGTGGATGAGCTGAATAACCCTTATCAGAAATAACGATTGATAAATTGTCAGTGCCAAAAAACCCAAATCTTGAACCCGCGATGCCACAGAGAGCACAGAATTACACGGAGAAAACCACTCTTCACTTTTTGATAAAGAATGATTGTTTTTTTGGACGCTTTGGCTAAGCATCATTCAAATCAATTTCCTATGCTTTCTCTGTGAAACTCTGTGTCCTCAGTGCTCTCTGTGGTGCAAGGTTTAGCTTAATCAAGATATACCCCGCCCCACATAAGAAGTGAATACCATGCAATCGATTTCCATGCCCATCGGCAAAGCTAACTGGGCGCTTTCTGCCTTACCGCCTTTGGCGCTGTACATTCACTTTCCTTGGTGCATTAAAAAATGCCCCTACTGTGATTTCAACTCGCACGCGCAAAAAGGCGCGCTGCCAGAGCAGCAGTATATTGCCGCCCTGCTAGCCGATTTAGAATCCTGTTTGCCGCTAATGTGGGGCAGACCGATCACTAGTATTTTTATGGGCGGCGGCACGCCTAGCTTGTTTTCTGCCGAGGCGATTAATCAACTGCTAGAAGGGATACGCGCCAGAGTGCGCTTGCACCCCGATGCCGAGATTACGCTGGAAGCCAACCCAGGCACCTTTGAGAGCGAGAAATTTGCTGGCTACCGCGCCGCAGGCATTACCCGTTTATCGATTGGGATTCAGAGCTTTAATGCCGAGCACCTTAAAGCGCTAGGCCGTGTGCACGATGATAAAGAGGCGCATCGCGCCATCGAAATCGCCCATCAGCATTTTGATAATTTCAATCTCGATATGATGTATGCCCTGCCTAAGCAAACACTGGCCGAGGCGCTGCTCGATATTCGCACCGCGATAGCTTGCCAATCCACGCATCTTTCGGCCTATCACCTGACCTTAGAGCCTAATACCCTCTTCCACCGCTATCCGCCTGCCTTGCCGGATGAAGATTGCAGCGCCGATATGTCGGATGCGATTGAGTTCGAGCTGGCCGCCGCAGGCTTTGAGCATTACGAAACCAGCGCCTTTGCCCAACCCAAGCGTCAGGCTAAGCACAATTTAAATTACTGGCAGTTTGGCGATTACTTAGGCATTGGGGCGGGTGCACACGCCAAAATCAGCTTCCCAGATAGAATTATCCGGCAGATGCGCTATAAGCAGCCAACTGAATACTTACAAAAAATGGCTGCTGGCTCTGCGATACAAACGGAAGAGCAAATCACGCTAGAGCAGCTGCCATTTGAATTTATGCTCAACGCTCTGCGCCTAACGGGTGGCTTTGATTTAAGCCTGTTTGAAGAGCGCACCGGCTTGCCGCTAACTAAGGCGATTCACCAGATTGAACGCGCTGTCGCCGATGGCTTATTAGAGCGGCAGCTTAATCATATCCAGCCAACTTTACGCGGGCAGCGGTTTTTAAATACGCTGCTGGAGCGGTTTTTGCCTTAGAACTTGGCTCATATTAACTTCCCGCTACAAAACGCCGTCATTCCCGCGTGCTTTTGGCGGGAATCCAGCTACTCTGCTGGATCTCCGATAAAGACACTCGGGGATGACGCTTTTGCGTTGATCGTTTTATAGGGTGCACGTCGTTTTTCTTGCGCACCGGCTTGTTGCGGTGCGTAACGCCTACGGCGTTTTGCACCCTATGTAAGTACACCCTATAGAAACCAAGTTGCCTTATTCAATCTGCTATCACCAGCCCCCTGCCTTTATCCGCAGGGGGTTTTTTATTGGCCATTCACTGCCGACGAACGGTGGAAGCAACCATTCAACCTCAAAAATCTCCCGCTACTCGCATGCTTTAGCTAAATCATTAAATGCTGATTAATATCCCATATGAATGAGTAGCAGCTCAGCGCTATTCAAGCCCGCTAACAGGGACAGCCATCGAGGATGCTATGAACAATCAACAAGGATTTACCTTAATCGAAGTCATGATCACGGTGGCGATCATTGGGATTTTGGCCTCAATCGCCGTGCCTCAATACTCAGACTATGTAACCCGCAGCCGCTTGGTAGAGGCGCAGAGCAAGCTCAGCGATACCCGTGTGCGCTTAGAGCAATTCTTTGTAAACAACCGTACTTATGTGGGGTTTGCCTGTACTCAGGCAGCAATAGGTAGTGAAAATTTTGGCATTGATTGCACCCCTATCCCAACGGCCAGTACATTCACAATTAAGGCAACGGGTGTCAATAAAATGGTTGGATTTAGCTTTACTTTGGATGACCTCAACCAAAAAGCCTCGGCCATTACTGCATCAGGTTGGTCTAACCCCTCACCCAATAATTGTTGGGTTAGCAAAAAACCGAATATTTGTTAGGCCACGAAAAATGAGCTCATCCCAAGCAATACACAGGGGTTTTAGCCTTGTTGAAATCATGATCGTACTGGTGATCTTTGGCGTGCTGGTTGCCATCGCCATGCCAGGGTTTCAAGGCTGGGTGCGTAGCGCTAAATTACGCAGCTTTGCCGAGTCTTTTCAAACGGCGATTCAAACCGCTAGGGCCGAGGCAATTAATCGTAATGCTTATGTGGAGATAATTTTAACCGATAGTGCAGTCGTGGCGGCCAATCCAACGACCCGAAATGCGCTAGCCGTCAATGCCTCATCAACAGCCTCGGCATGGCTGATTCGTGCATGCCCAGACTGCGCCAATATCAGCACCGCAGGCCTTGGCCCTTATCCCTTTATCCAAGGCAAAGTCTTAGCCGAGGGCGGTAGCAGCAATCCACCTCAGCTCAATGCCAGCGCGTCTTTAATTCGCTTTGATGGCTTGGGTAGAGCCAATGCCGCTTTTAATTTAATTGTCGCCGATACCTCTGCGGCAGCAACGCCTGCCAGCTGCAGCTTGGCAGGCACAGGGCCAATTACTGATCCGGCCAGAGTATGTGTGGTGTTAGATCGAGGAGGTGGCGCAAGAATGTGCTTGCCCGATGCCCCTGCCACCAACCCCAGTTCTTGCGCGAGGAGCTAGAGGCCATGCGATTTTTTATAAAAGAGTATTTTAGCCCCGCAACATCCAAGCCTTTTGTTTCTCATAAGCAAGGCGGCTCGATGCTGCTAGAGGCCATGGTCGGTATCACCATTTTCTCTTTTGGGGTGTTGTCGATCTTAGCCTTGCAAGGCAATACCATGCGCCATGTTTCCAGCACCTCAGCACGCACTTCGGCCATGCAACTGATTCAGCGTGTGGATGGATTAATGCGTGTCAATCCACGCACCGCCAATCTTGATAGCTTTCAGATGACGACGTGCACCTCGGCATCGGCCAGTTCCGACGCGGGGAAATGGTCCAGAGCCGTAGCCGCTCAACTGCCTGGCGCAACATGTAGTGTAGTCATTGACGCCGATACACCCGCTGCCCGCAGCATCCGCTGCTTTCGGCGCGCCACCGTCACGATTACTTGGCCAGTTAGGCATGGCGAAGTTACTGGCGTTGCTGGCACAACAAACAATACGGCAACAAATGTAGCGGATATCCAAACGGTGTGGAGCGACACCCCTAATGGCACGCTATGCAGTACCTAAAAGGGCAAGTAAAACCGGCCAAGCTTGAGACGCGAATGTCCAAAAAATGGCGGGCTTCACCTAGCAACTTAAGTGAAGTGTTTTTCGTAGGGCAGGTGAAACCCGCGAGCGAAGCTGAAAAAGTACGCGGGTTTCACCCGCCCTACTCATCAAATTATTAGCGTGTAACAGAGGTACGAGGCTATGCGCCACTCTAGCGGTTTTGGAATTGTAGAACTCATGGTTTCCGTGGTGCTTGCCTTGGTTTCGATGATTTCTATTTATCAGATTTTTGGGGTAAATGAAGCCTACCGGCGCAGCAGCATGGGCGGCTCAGGCGCGCAAATTAATGGCGGCATAGCCGTCATGCAAATGCAAAAGGATGCAGAACGCTCAGGTATGGGGATAGGGGATGCGGGCGCGCTCAATTGCAATGTGGTTTCGAGAGTAGCTAACCTGACTAACTTCCCCTTAATTCCAGTGCTTATCCAAAGCGCAGGCACCTCGGACAGCCTGACCTTTCTTTACGGCAGTAGCATTCTTGGCGGAGGGCAAGTCGCCCAGCTTACCGATATTGAGCACCTGAATTCTGATACTCAATTTGCCAATGTGATGGGCGGGCAGAGTATTTCCACGGGCGACTTAGTAGTTGCTTGGCAAAGGCCCGTCCCCCCTGCTCCCCAAACCTCCTGCCCTCTATTTCAAGTAAGCTGCACCAATGCTACGCCTTGCGCAGGTGCTCCAGCAAACACCGATGGCTTTGCCATTGGTAATGCGGCCAATACATGGAACTCCGCCACGGTCGGTGCACCCTTTCCTGCCGAGCTGAGTAAAATCACTCGCCTGTATAATTTTGGCCGACTCACACGGCGTACTTACTGCGTTTATCTTAGCGGCGCAAATAATGGCTGCCCAGCAGCAAGCGCAGGCACCCAAATCCATGGCTCACTGCTTAGCCAAGACGCGCTGGATGCTGCAGCTACCGCAGATGGAACTTGGCAAGTAGTGACTGAAAACGTGATTCAAATGAAGGCCGAATACGGCTTAGACACCAATACAGATGGAGATGGCATCGCTAATAACGTAGACACATGGCAAAAAGCCGCCCCAGCGCAGTGGGCACAGGTCATCGCCGTTCGCTTTGCTGTCTTGGTGCGTGCTAGCAACCCACAAAAGCTCAACCGAGCAGGCACTTGTGTAAATGATTCTACCAATAACTATAGCGCCGCCACGCCCAGTGATGCGTTTACTGATAGCACAAAAAGCTACTACCTTGCTTGGGGCGATACTACTTCTGACCCACTCACCCAGCCCACCAATGCCGACTGGCAGTGCTATCGCTATAGCGTGCACGAAACCGTGGTGCCACTGCGCAATCAGATTTTATTAAATCAATCCACCGCTGGCTTTTAAGGAGGACGATCGCATGAGCACGCCACGTACTTCTACCCCCCGCCACCAACAAGGTCTGGTGCTATTTATTGCGCTGATTGTATTGGTGATCATGACCTTGGCAGGGATTGCCATGGTGCGATCCATCACCACCAGTACCCAAGTCGCCAATAATTTGTCTCTACGCCAAGGCACAACCGCAGCGGCCGATGTGGCACTTGAAACCGCTCGCCAATGGTTGATTAATATATCGAGAGCGAGCCCCGCCACGCTGAATGCGGATTTCGCAGACAATGGTTATAGTGCGACCAATACCGCCAATCCCATTAGCCCAACAGATAACACACAGTGGAGTACTGGCAGCGTGTGGGTATGGGTAGCGAATAGCTGCACACCAAAGCCCTGCACGCCTGCTGCGCTGGCACAAACGGCAAGCAACGCCCCTCCACCAGCCAGTAGCATCAATGCCAACGGCTTTAGCGCCGCTTATTTAATACAACGTAGCTGCAACAATAATGCCGCCCCCTCCATGGTGATTGATATTGCAGCTGGCACAAGTAACCCCTGCAACCTGATTAACACGACAAATCTACCCAAAAACCTATCCACTGATTTTCGTGTGAGTTATTTAATTACCGTACGAATTCAAGGCCCCAAGAACACCGTCAGTTTTTACCAAGCTTCTTTGTATTAAAGACGCTTTTATTAAGGACCAAGCATCATGAAACTCAATCTTATTGCCCTAGGATGTCTTGGCCTGAGTGTCAGCACCTTTGCCGTGCAAACTGCCGACAAACCCTTATCCACACTCACTTCTGGCGATGTAAAACCCAATATCATGTTTACGATTGATGACTCTGGGTCTATGTCGTGGACGCATATGCCAGATAGCGTCGGTGGCTATGGCACACTCACCACCGCCTATCCTGATTTGCTCTCTAAAGTAGGCTACCGTGCGTCCTTATGTAATGGCGTGTATTACAACCCAGCCATCACCTATCAGGCCCCCAAAAACGCCAATGGCACGAGCATGCCCGATGCCACGTTTACTGCAGCTTGGTATAACGGCTTTAGCACTGGCTCAACGACAACACATAATCTTTCCAACGCCTTTTTTGCCTACGACAACACCACCAGTTATGGCCGAGGCACATCAACATCAGTGCAGGCTTTTTATTGGGCTTTAAAATCAGGCGTCACCTTTAATACGGGCAACCCTGGCCCCCAATGCGCTGAGGCCCCCGGAGGAAGTATCGATAGCAACTCTGCCGCCAGCACCACCAGTTGGACTAAAGTATTCGTCCCCGATACCACTCAAACTGCAGCCGTTCAAACCGCACAAAAAACCAATTTTGCCAATTGGTTTAGTTATTACCGTACCCGTCTGCAGATGATGAAATCCAGTGCTGGGCTGGCTTTTTCTAATATAGATACCCGCTATCGAGTTGGCTTTTCGAGAATTGGCCGGCTTAAAGTCGGCGACTATAGCAATGGAAAATTTTTAAACATTACCGACTACGATGGCACTCAAAAAAGTGCTTGGTATGCCATGCTGTACGGCACAACCACGGGGCCAGATGGAACGCCGCTCAAACTGGCCTTACAAGCTGTAGGGCAAATTTATGCTGGGTCTATCCCATCTGGTGTAACCGACCCGATCCAATACACCTGCCAGCAAAACTTTGAAATTCTGACTACCGATGGCTACTGGAACGCCTCCGGTGACTCTGTTTCTGTCGGCAATACCGACAGCAGCAGTGGCATCCCTAGGCCCATGCTGGATGGCGCAAATCAATCCGATAATTTGGCCGATGTGGCCATGAAGTACTTCAAAACTGATTTACGTACCAATATGGCCAACAATGTGCCTGGTGTGCTCGCCTTTGATACCGGCCCAGAAGGCCGCCAAATGATGCGAACCTATACCTTGGGTATGGGAATGAATGGCACACTTAAATATGTTTCTGATTACGAAACCAATGGCGACGCAAGCCTTAATGATTATGTGGGGCTAAAGAATGGCACAAAAAATTGGCCCACCGTGACTGGTGAAACCTTAACCACAATCGATGATCTATGGCATGCGGGGGTGAATGGTGGAGGGAAATTTTTCAGTGCAAGAGACCCCAATGCGGTATCAAGTAGCTTGCAAAGTGCGCTTAACGATATTAGCGCCAGATTAGGCTCGGTTGGCGCGCCCGATGTATCCAATGCCTTTATGACCGCAGCCGATAACAAGGTTTACAACAGTAGCTACAAAACACGCGACTGGACTGGCGACATATCGGCCAGAAGTGTGGATGTAACGAGCAGCACCTTCCTCACTACGGCGCTTTGGTCTGCCCAAGATTTACTCGCCACGCGTAATTTAAGCACGAGTCCTCGAGTGATTTACTCCTGCACCGGTAGCTGCACCAGTTTTACGACGTTCGATGCGACAACCTATGCCAGCAATGCTTCAATTACCGCAGGCGTGACCAGCTTAAAGACCGCTAACTCCTTAAATGCAGCACAACAAGCGGCCATTGATGGCACTAAACTCGTCAATTTTCTACGTGGCGATCAAAGCAATGAGCCTACAACGGCAGCGCCTGATTTAGCACTTACCACGGCACTGTTTCGCCAACGCACCAAGACCCTTGGCTCGATTATTCATGGTGGCGTGTCTTATGTTAAAAAATCTGAAAAAGCCTATGCAGACTCCGGCTATGGTGCATTTTCTAGAACGAACCTAAGCCGCCGCGCCATGCTTTATGCCCCTGCCAACGATGGCATGCTGCACGCCTTTGATGCCACCACAGGACAAGAAGTCTGGGCATTTATCCCCCCTAGCCTACTCCCTAGCCTATGGAAACAAGCCGATAGAAATTACGATAGTAATTTTCAATATTTTGTAGATGGAGCCCCAACCATTTCCGACATCTATGCAGGAGGCTGGAAAACCATTCTTATCGGTGGCTTACGCGGTGGTGGGGGTGAGTATTACGCCATCGATATTACTAACCCATCCGCCACCGTTCCCGCAGCGCCTTTATGGAGCTTTAAAGACAGTAAACTGGGCAAAACCTATGGCTTTCCCGTGGTGGGAAAAATTGCTGGGCAGTGGAAAGTATTGCTCAGCTCTGGCTATGATAATAGTGATAATAAAGGCTATGTCTTTGTACTCAATGCCAATACCGGAGCACTAGAAAAAACCTTTACCACCAGCTGCACCGCCACCGATGGCACATGTGGTATTTCCAAAATTGGCGTTCTGTTTACCGAGCCTGATGTAGACGACACCATCAAAATGGCCTACGCCGGTGATTTGGCCGGTAATTTATGGCGCTTTGATGTCAATGGTGCCGGAGGCGCTGCCGTCTTAGTCGCCACCACAGGCACCAGCGCTTTACGCCAGCCTATTAGCTCAGCGCCCTTAATCAAAGAAACACCTGAATATAAAAATGCAGGGGGAGTTGCGGCCCATTATGTGAACTTTGGGACGGGCCGCTTTTTAAACCAAAATGATATGAGTACCACCGATACCCAAACCATCTATGGCCTGATAGTTGATCCTAGCCTAGGCAGCATCGACTCCAGCTTTAGTAATTTACGCAGCACAGGTTCTTTAATTGAGCTTGTCATAGATAAGACCTGCGATAAAACCATTAAAGAGAATGTAGGAGGAGTCGTCACCTCTTTAGAAAGCATAAATAACAGCAATTTATCCAGCAACTGCCCCACAGCGGTGGGGGGGAACGGCATAGATCAATTTCAAAACACCGATGGAAACTTCGATACTATTACCTTGAAAAGATCCGCCAATACGGCCTTAGGCACGGATTTAACCACATGCAAAAATAGCACCAAAGGCTGGCGAGCCAATTTGCCGATCAGTAAGGAGCGAATTCCCAATGACCCGTTTCCATTTGATACCTTTGGCGTATTTACCTCCATTGTCCCCGGAGCCGATTCTTGCACCCCGGGTGGGATTAGCCGTGAATACAAAATGCCGCTTAGCCTCAGTAAAGACTGGTTATGTGCTAATCCATCAAGCAATGCCTATGTCAGTATCGGCAAGAATGTCGACGGTTCGCTATCTGATGACCTATCGCGGCGCGTGACCATCACCACCAATAAACTCGACAGTATTTTAGTCAATCCTGACCCAACTAAGCCTTCCACTAAAATCGACGCAAAACTCAAGAGTCAAGTCAAAGGCAAGCGCTCCTCTTGGAGTGAAATTCTTCGCTAATCACCACACCGGCCCATGCAAAATGGGCCGGTTGTACTGAACTCATCTAGGGCCACTCACCCACCGCCACGCCACAGCCTATAGCGAGGCAACGCATAGTTTGATGACAAAACGATGCGCTCGAATGACTTTACAAAATAAATAAAAACACCCAGCCTAGCCGTGGTGTTTTAGCAACAAACATTAGAATTTGATGATATTGATCAACACTAGCATCATTAAACACAGCACACGCATACGATATTTCCCCCAATTTACAAGCAAAACAATGAAATAATTGTTTAAATCTGCCATTTCAAAGCAAAATAGACCGTTCGTCATAAAAAAACGACCGTATATAAAATTCTATAGGCATTTTAACCTACTAGAGAAATGACAAATAAGTAAGCATCATCCCCTCCAATACAGTAGGAGGAATAATGCGAGTTTCAGCGGGCTTTACCCTTATCGAAGTGATGATCACGGTGGCGATTATCGGCATTTTGGCGTCAATTGCCGTACCGAGCTACCAAGACTACGTGGCTCGCAGCCGGCTGGTTGAGCCACAAAGTAAGCTGAGCGAAACACGCGTTCAGCTTGAGCAATTTTTTATGAATAACCGCACTTATGTGGGCTTTGCCTGCGATAAAAAAGCAACAAATTCAGAAAGTTTTGATATTAGCTGCGGCAAAACCCTCGCGACAAATAGCTACACGATTACAGCCTCTGGCAAAGAAGGAGGCAGAATGGTCGGTTTTACCCTTACCTTAGATGATCAAGGCATTAAGCAAACCACAGCCGCCCCAACAGGCTGGAAGTTCACCCAAGCAGATAATTGCTGGATCAGCAAAAAGTCTGGCTGCTAATCATGCAATTACGCCTTCCTCAAAGCCGCCAGCAAGGCTTCACCCTGATCGAGCTGATGATCACGCTGCTGATTTTTGGCATCTTATTATCTTTAGCAGGGCCACCATTTCAAGCGTGGGTGCGGGGTACTCAGCTTAGAACCTATGCCGAGTCATTCCAAAGTGCGGTGCAACTCGCCCGCGCCGAGGCGATTAAACGCAATACTTATGTAGAGTTAATACTGACCAATGGCTCCGTGGCCCCTGTAAATAGCTACATCAATAGCGTAACGGAAAGCACAAGTGGCAGCGCATGGCTCATCCGCGCTTGCCCAGATTGCGTAAACCTGACTACCAAACCCAGTAAAACAGATGCCAGCTACCCCTTTATCGAAGGGAAAACGGTAGCGGAGGGCAGCTCATCGCGATTTAAATTACTCGCCGATCAATCCCTACTGCGCTTTGATGGGCTAGGGCGAGCAGATAAAACGCTTAGCCTGATTGTTAGCGCTAATGATTCCAACGTCAGTGATTGCACGGACACGCCCAAAGGCAATGTCGTGCAAAACCCAGCCAGAGTTTGCTTACTGGTGGATGAGGGTGGCAATACACGGCTCTGCCTGCCTGACGCCCCTAAAGAAAACCCATCCAGCTGCTTGAGGTAATCCATGGCTCATTTTTATTCCCAACGTGGATCGATGCTGCTTGAGTGTTTAGTGGGCATCAGTATTTTTTCCTTTGGCGTGCTTGCGCTCACTGCGCTGCAAGGCAATGCCATGCGCCACGCCAGCAGCAGCGCCAGCCGCACCACTGCCACACAGTTAATGCAGCGTTTAGATGGTGAGATGCGCAGCAATGTAGGCAATTTAGATGATTTTAAAATGAGTAAAGCCAACTGTGCAGATGCCGTTGCCAATGCCGATTCAGCAGAGCTATGGGCAAAAGCCGTTTCAAACAATCTAAACGACGCCAAGTGCTCAGTCGAGATTCAAGACAATAACGCAACCACGCCCTGCTCCCGCCGTGCCATCGTTACCATCAGCTGGCCTACGGCACGAAGTGCAAAAAGCGGAGTGGCCTCAGGCGTCAATCAGGGGCTAAACGAGGCCGTCAATATTGCAGATATTCAAACCATCTTAGAAGTAAACAAGGATCCACTCGATCAAAGGGCTTTACGCTGTGGACTATAGAATGCGCCCCTCGTCTGGCTTTGGCCTAATCGAAATCATGGTCGCGATTGTGATTTCGCTACTGGCCTCACTCGCCATTTATCAAACCTTCAGCACCAGCGAAGGCTTTCGCCGCGCAACTCTAGGCAATGCACAAAGCAGCGGTGGCATTGCCATTATGCAAATCCAAAAAGATCTGGAGCGTTCCGGTTATGGCATCGGCTCAAAACGCGCACTGAACTGCAATGTGGTTTCTAAAAATGCCAATTACACTGGTTTTGCACTGGTCCCCGTTTTAATCACTAGCGTGACGGGTGGCTCAGATCAAATCACCCTGCTGTATAGCAACTCGACCGCTGGCGGCATGCCCGCCTTATTTGGGGATGGCACAACGCATAGCAATAGCGACAATCAATTGGCTAATATCCTGCTGGCAGGAGAATTTAAAACCGGTGATTTAGTCGTGGCCTGGCCAGATCCGGGCAAAGGCGCGCAGACCGATTGCCCCTTGTTTCAAGTGACTTGCATCAATGCAGATTGTGTTGGCGCAGGCACGCCCCCATCGACGAAAGATTTTGTGCTGCGCCATGATGGCGCTGCTGCACCTCTTTGGAATAGCACCACCGTCAATCAGCCCTTCCCAGCTCAGCTGCCGATTAACACCACGCAGTTATTTGATTTTGGCACAATGGTACGCCGCACTTATTGCGTATTTTTAACGGACGACACCAGCAATCCATGCACCAATGCAGCAGGCAAAATAGATGGCAGCCTACTCAGTATGGACAGGTCAAAAGATAGCGCAATCACCGCCAGCAGTTGGAAAACCACCAGCGAAAACGTCATCCAACTCAAAGCCCAATACGGCCTCGATACCACGGGCGGTGGCGACAACCTGGCGAGTAATGTGAATAGCTGGACCAGCACTACACCAGCCAATCTACGAGAATGGCAACAACTGATCGCCATTCGCTACGCCGTCTTGGTGCGCAGCAACTATCCAGAAAAACCCGATCGAGCAGGCAACTGCAATGCCAACGCTGATAACGCCAAATTTAAATGGTCAGGTGGTGATTTCAACGCCCCAACGGATGCCAAGCCCAGCAATACCAAATGGCAGTGCTACCGCTATACCGTACACGAAACCGTAGTGCCACTTAGAAACCAACTGCGTTTAAATCAACCTGATTTGCTTAGTTAATCCTTAGTGCTTAATGAACAAGCGCAACGATAGAGAGCACGAAACCGTAGTGTCACTTAGAAACCAACTACGGTTAAATCAACCCGATTTACTCAGCTAATCCTAAGGACGTGGCTCGAATTAACTTCCCTTAGTCTCACTGTAGGGCAGGTGCAACCCGCGGGTTTTACCCGCCCTGCAAGTGCAAACAGCTCTATTTTTAGATGTTTTTTCGAGCCCTATTCTTACCCTTAATGAACGAGTGCAAATGTCGCTTAATACCCACGCCCTATCTCGGCAAAAAGGTTTGGTGCTGATGATTTCCCTGATCGTGCTGGTGGTCATGACCTTAGCCGCCATTGCCTTAGTCAGATCGATGATTGCCAGCAACCAGATCGCCAATAACCTAGCCCTAAGACAAGGCACCACGGCGGCCGCCGATCTAGCGCTGGAAAAAGCGCGCTTGTGGCTGGTTGATCGCTCACTTAAAGCCCCTAACGAACTCAATGCCGACTCTGCTGACAATGGCTATAGCGCAAGCAATGTCCCACCTAAAGACGTGAAGGTTAGTGAATGGCCGATCAACGGGAATAAATGGCAGGACGGTGTGACATGGGTATGGGCCAATCCCAATGCAGGCAATAACCCTATCGCCAAGAGCAAAGAAGGCGAGGCCAATAAAAATGGCTATAAAGCCGCCTATTTTATTCAGCGCAGCTGCGCCACCATAGGTGCAAAAACGCCTAATCAAAGCGGCTGCGATTTACAAAAACTATCCCCAAGCGAAGCAGAATCCAATTCAAATTATCAAATGATTTATAAAATCACCGTGCGAATTGAAGGCCCCAAAGACACCGTGAGTTTTTATCAAACCACGCTGCTTTAAGTATTAAAGGTAAACCATGAAAATAATTGCACTTAGCCTGATGGCAATCAGCCTAAATAACTTTGCCGCCCAAACAGCCGATAAACCTTTATCGACATTAAGCGTGGGCGCAGTAAAACCTAATGTGATGTTTATCATTGATGATTCAGGTTCAATGGCTTGGAGCCACATGCCTGATGAGGTAAAAGACTGGCGAAATATGGTGGGCTACCGAAACTCACTCTGTAACGGCGTTTATTACAACCCCAATACCACCTACCTTGCTCCTAAAAACGCAAATGGCAAAGATATGCCCAATTCCAGTTTTAATGCTGCTTGGTCTGATGGATTTAGTATTGGCAGTACAACAACTCATAACCTTTCGAATGCATTTTTTGCTTATGATAACAAAACAGGCGCACAAGGCTATAAACCGACCCAAACCGATAGGTATACCCAAGCAAATGCCAGCCCAGTTAAAGCTTTTTATTGGGAATTAAAAACGGGAATTACGTTTAACAGTACAATGTGTAGCGAAACAGTGGTTGATAATAGTCTGCCACTGAATGATCCAAAAGCTAACGCTAGCACCATAAATTGGGTGAAAAAATATATCACATCGGATAAAGAAACCAACTTTGCCAATTGGTTTAGTTATTACCGTACGCGCATATTAATGATGAAATCTAGTGCAGGAGCAGCCTTTAATAATATTGGCGATCGCTATCGTGTTGGTTTTTCCAGTATTAATAACCTAAAAGATGGCAGTTATGACGATCAAAGTTTTTTAAATATAAATAATTACGCAAGTACGCAAAAACAATCATGGTATGACATGCTGTATAGCGTGTCTCCAGGTGGTGGCACACCACTAAAAACAGCACTCAATGCGATAGGCCAAATTTATTCAGGCAAACTCCCTTCCACTGAGGTCATCGACCCTATGGAATATAGCTGCCAGCAAAACTTTACGATTCTAACGACCGATGGCTATTGGAATGACACCTCAAATACCGGCGTAGGAAATACCGATAACCAAAGCAATATTCCTGATCCAATGAAAGATGCAACCAGCAACGTCGAAACCTTGGCCGATGTGGCGATGTATTACTTCAAGAATGATCTACGCCCTCAAATGCTCAATAACGTTCCTGGTGTTGAAGCATTTGCTGGGGGTGAAAAGGGCAGGCAAATAATGCGCACCTATACACTTGGCCTAGGTATGAACGGTAACCTCGATAAGAGTAAGTACCCCGACCCCCTATCCGGTCCCGTACTTTGGCCAAGCGTTGTACCCGATACAAAAACCACCATCGATGATTTATGGCATGCAGCTGTAAATGGCGGCGGCCAATACTTTAGTGCAAAAGATCCTAATGCCGTAGCAGTAGGGCTTTCAAAAGCGCTGACAGATATTGAAGCAAAAACCGCATCGATAGGCGCAGCAGATGTTTCCAGCTCCTTTATGAGCCAAGGCGATAACTATATTTACGACAGCTCCTTTAAAAATCTAGAGTGGACAGGCGAAGTTGTCGCCAAAGTTTTGGACCTAAACACCGGCAAACTTCAAGACGAAAACAAATGGTCAGCCCAAACCCTGCTCACTAAAATGGGCCATACAGAAAGAAAAATTTACACCTGCAGTAATAATGCATGCAACTCACGACTGATGTTCGACCCAACAAATACAGCCCTAGTCAGCGCCATGGCTGCAGGTGTAAGTACGCTCGGCAGCACGCTGAGCCCAACTCAAGCAGTCAATAATACGCCTACGGCACTGATCAACTATTTACGCGGTGATATCAGTAATGAAATCAAAGCCGGAGCAGCAACGGCCACCTCGCTCTATCGAGCGCGTGCAGGGCGACTGGGAGCGGTCATTCATGGAGGGGTAAGCTATGTTAAAAAACCCAATAAAGCCTATACCGATGCGGGCTATGCCGACTTTATGAACAAAAGTCGAAAAGGCATGGTGTATGCACCGGCCAACGACGGTATGTTGCACGCTTTTAATGCCGATACAGGTGCCGAGGAATGGGCTTTTGTTCCGCCTTCACTCTTCCCCAAGCTTTGGCAGCTGGCAGACCGCGCTTTTAGCAATGACTTCAAATTTTTTGCAGATGGTGCGCCCACCATTGCCGATATTTATACAGATGGAAAATGGAAAACTATTTTAGTCGCAGGCCTAAGGGAAGGTGGTGCTGAATACTATGCACTAGATATCACCAATCCACTCGACCCTCAGCCACTCTGGAATTTCACCCATAGCAAACTAGGTAAAACCTATGGCTTCCCCGTCGTAGGTAAGATTGCAGGGAAATGGAAAGTGCTATTAAGCAGTGGCTACGATAATAGCGACGGCAAGGGCTATGTGTTTGTGCTCAATGCTGGCTCAGGCCCAAACAGCAAAGGAGAGCCAGAACAATTAATCAGCACCTCATGCAGCGCACGTGATGGACTCTGCGGCCTAGCCAAAATAGGCGTGCTATTTGAAAATAAAAATGTCGATGACACGATTGTGATGGCTTATGCAGGCGATTTAGCGGGCAATTTATGGCGTTTTAAAATAGGAGACGGCAGCACAGCTGCGATTAATGTTGCTCAAACAGGGATAAGCACCGCCCGCCAAGCCATCACAACAGCCCCCGTCATAAAAAAAACACCGTACCAATCATCAAGCAAAGAGTTGATGCATTACATTACCTTTGGCACGGGCCGCTATTTAAACCAAACCGATATGGGCAGCAGCGATACCCACACCTTTTATGGCCTAATCGTTGATCCAGAAGCAGCAGCAATGGATGGTTCTTTTGCCAATCTACGGACTAGCGTGGCCCTAAGCCAACTCATACTTGATAAATCCTGCGATAAAAATATTAAAGCGAATTTAGGCGGCAGCGTCACCATTGTGGACAGTGTGGATGTTGGCAATCTTTCTGACTCTTGCATATCAGCCAGCGACTTTGACACCATGACCCTTAAACGAGCCGCCGATCCCAAAACCACCGATACACCAGAAGCATTAAATACTTGCATCAGCACACTGAAAGGCTGGCGAGCCGATATGAAAATCCCCAAGGAGCGGCTAGCCAATGATCCACAGTCGCTCGGAGAAAATGCGCAATTCTTCACATCCATCCCAGGAGCGGATGCTTGCATCGCCAATGGTAAGGGCCGTCAATACACATTCCCCATGATAATCAGCAAAAACTGGCTGTGTTCAGATCCAACCATAGATAAGGAAATAACGGTGGGAAGCAACTCAGATGGCGCTATGTTGGAGGATCCTAAGAAAATACCAAAAATTGTGACTCCAACAGACGATAGTCTTGAGGTTCCCCCTGGTGGTCCACTTCGCAAAAGCTCACCCTTACTTCAACACTTTAAAGGCCGCCGTTCAGGATGGACTGAAATCGTTAAATAATTAAAGGGAGCGGAAGCGGCATGCACATCATGTGTGCCGCTTTTATGGCTGAAAAACCCACTCAGATTATTCCCCCCATAACTTAATAAATTCAAACCTTCGCCTCACCAATCAAAGACCCACTACAAGCTATAAATGTAATTAAGTATTTACATAAACTAACTTTGTAAGAGTTAATCGCTTTTTTTCGCTTAACACCGCAGCAAATTATTTAAAAAAGAAAAATCATTTTTTCATCTAAGAACAATCAAATCGCACACTCTGAACAATATTTGTAACGAATATTGCTATATTGCAATCAATATCGTTTAATCTGCCTATATTGGTTTGAAAGTTTCAATCTATCGGGCAAAAAAGCCCTTCAAAAAAAGTAAAGGAGTATGCAGTGGAACGAATCAACTTCACCGGCAAAGCCGCGCGAAAAGTCGCTGGCGGTTTACTGCTGCTAGCAACGATTATGTTGACGGCTTGTAATGGTGCATCAGGGGATGGTGCGACAACAGCAGGCACGGGTACAGGACAAGGCGGCACCAATGCCAGTGGGCCGGTTTCTATCTCGGTAGGTCTTAGTCCAAATTCTTCTGTTAGCTTGGGCGCACAAACAACAGCAACGGCCACCTTACTTGATTCTAAAAAACAGCCTATTGCAGACGCCTTAGTCACATTCTCCACCGATAGTAAGCAAGCCACCATGGTCCCCTCATCCGGGAAAGTGCTAACGAATGCCAATGGTCAGGCGGTTATTTCACTGACCGCCGCTTCTGTCGACGCCAATGGCGCAGGCAGCTTACAAGTTGATGCAGCAGGAACATCAGGTGGCAACACCTTTACAGCAACCAGTGCCGCCAACTACACCATCGGCAGCACCAGCATTTCCCTAGAGCCGATTACTCTAGGGCAAACAACCATTGATGCTTACGCCACGACCGCCGTCAAAGTAAAAGTACTCATCAATGGCGTTGCCGCCACCACACCGCAAACAGTGACCTTCACTTCAGGTTGTGCCACATCAGGCAAAGCAAAACTAGATGCAACCGCTTTAACCATCGCGGGTGAAGCTTCTGCTACCTATACCGATAACGGTTGCACAGGATCCGACACCATCACCGCCAGCTTAAACATTGGTAGTACGGCTCCTCGCTCGGCAACATTAAATATCAATCCACGCAAATCCAGCTCCTTAAAATTTGTATCCACCACGCCAACAGATGGTGTGATCACCTTAAAAGGTTTTGGCTCAGCTGCAAGACAAGAAACGGCTCAAGTTGTTTTCCAATTAGTCGATGCCAATAACAATGGTATTCAAGGTAAAGCCATTGATTTCTCTCTCGATGTAGGCGTCGGTGGGGTTAGCTTGCAAAGCGCGAGCAGCATTACCGATAGCACAGGTAAAGCAACAGCGATTGTTTTAGCTGGGAATCAACCGACACCAGTACGGGTAACGGCGAAATCAGATGGATTAAGCTCGCAATCAAACGGCTTATCTATATCAACCGGTTTTCCTGATATGGATAGCTTGTCGCTCTCTGCCGATCGCCGCAATATCAATGGCTGGAATTACGATGGCGCCACTGCAACACTGACAATGCGATTAGCCGATCACTTTAATAATCCCATTCCAGATGGTACGGTCGTCAACTTTATTACTGATGGTGGACGTATTGGTAGCAACAATACCGGCCAATGCCAAACCAAAGATAGCCAATGTAGTATTGTTCTAAATTCACAAAACCCACGCCCTACTAATGGCCGTGTGCATATTGTGGCTTATGCAATTGGCGAAGAAAGCTTTGTCGATAAAAACAATAATATTATCGCTGATCAAGATTCTGAGCTGGTCGATATAAATGGTGTACTTAGCGATATTGGTGAAGCCTTTATTGATGTGAATGAAAATGGGAAATTTGACCAAGGAGTTGATCAACTTGTCGATTTTAATAGCAACAATAAATACGATGGGCCAGACGGTAAATTTAATGGCTCATTATGTTTAAGCTCTTGGAGTAAATGTTCAAGTACCAAAACCTTGCATGTATTTTCACAAGACATCTTCATTTTCTCTAGTGATACGCCGTTGATTAATACGGTGAATGACGCCTCCCCTTTTGATCTTGCCATCATGGGCCCCAAAGAAGGAATTCTGCATAATATTGTGCTGAAATGTGGAACCGCAGTAGCGCAAACATTTTGGATTCGTGAAAGTAACGCCCAAAATGCCATGCCAACAGGCACGGTCATTAGCTACTTTACAAAAGATGCAGGTAGTGCAGGGGATCCTGAGCCAGCTCTATCAGGTTCAACTCAATCACCGGGACTCAAAACATCTGCCACAATATTTAGCACTGTAGTGAAAGCCAATAAATGTTCAGATCTAAAAGATCCTTTCGTATCTGGAACATGGGGAATTAGTGTTGTCGTACCAGATCATGGCGGCGGCTCAACTAAAACCACTAAAGTAAGTGCAAATATTTGCGTTTACGCCTCAGACCCAGCTACTTGCAATTAATCATTACTTCAATAAAAAAACAGCCGCTTAATCAAGTGGCTGTTTTTTATTCACCATCCCACAAATACGCCTTCAAATCAATATTCCCACCTTCCCCAAACTCCACGCCTTCGCACTGTAATAAAAATCGTTGCTCATCATCATTGCCATCTAGCCCTCTAGGGCTGACTTTGCCTTGGCCGTTGATCACGCGCTGCCATGGCACAGGCGTGTCTTTATCGTGCAGACAGCGGCCGACGAAGCGGGAATGGTTGGGATAACCGGCCAGCTTAGCGATCTGGCCGTAGGTGGCGACTTTGCCGTAGGGGATGCGGGTAACAACGCGGCGGATGGCGGTTGCGATGGCGCTCATAGGCTGACCTTTCAACAAAAGTTCTGTAGACACAGAGGGCGGGGAGAACACAGAGCGCACAGAGAAAAACGAGTTAATACCAACACCGAACGCGTCATTCCCGAATGCTTGTATCGGGAATCCAGAGGCAATGCTGGCCAAAATCCTATCAACTTAGCGGAGCAAAGCTTGGTTTTTATAGGGTGTGCAAGTCGTTTTTCTTGCGCACCGCCCTCGGTGCGCACCCTACAAGCCCACTCGGACACCATCGCGTCATTCCCGAATGCTTGTATCGGGAATCCAGAATTACTACTGGATCCCCGACAAAAACGCTCGGGGATGACGATATTGCAAGTGCTGTGGTATGACAGCATGGGCACAAAAACCCAAATCTTGAACCACGAAGGACACAGAGAACACGGCGTTTCACGGAGAAAACCCAAGCCTAGTTTGACTTGGTTTTCTCCGTGTTTTCCTCGTCTTTCTCCGTGTGTGTCTACAGATCTTAGGTTTTAACCCAGCTTAACCCTTACGCTCAACCTGGCTTACATCACGCACGGCTCCAGTGTGAGCGGAGGTGGTCATGGCGGCGTAGGCTCTTAGGGCGGGGGAAATGTAGCGTTGACGAGCTACCGGTTTCCACGCGTTTTTGCCACGGGCTTCCATTTCTGCTCGGCGAGTTTCCAGCGTTGCATCATCGACGCTAAGGCGAATGCTGCGCTGGGGGATGTCGATTTCGATGGTGTCGCCCTCTGCAACGAGGCCAATCAAGCCGCCATCGGCCGCTTCCGGGCTGACGTGGCCAATCGATAAGCCGGAAGTGCCGCCAGAGAAGCGCCCATCAGTCAGCAGCGCACACGCTTTGCCCAAGCCTTTGGATTTTAAATAGCTGGTTGGATAAAGCATTTCCTGCATGCCGGGGCCGCCTTTCGGGCCTTCGTAGCGAATCACCACAATATCGCCTGCTACGATTTGATCGGCCAGAATGCTGGCTACCGCATCGTCTTGCGATTCAAATACACGGGCGCGGCCGGTGTATTTAAGGATGGAATCATCCACACCCGCTGTTTTAACGATACAGCCTAGCGGTGCGATATTACCCGACAGCACGGCAAGACCACCGTCTTGGCTATAAGCATGCTGTTTGCTACGGATGCAGCCATTTTCGCGGTCTAAATCCAGATCTGGCCAGCGCATCGATTGGCTAAACGCAATGGTGGTCGCCACGCCGCCAGGGGCTGCGCTAAAGAAGCGATGTGCTTCGCTGTCTTTGTCGTTAACGCTAATGTCCCACTTCGCCAGCGCTTCGCCCATAGTCGCAGCATGCACTGTTTTAGCATCGGCGTGGATCAGGCCAGCGCGGTTTAACTCGCCCAATAGCGCCATCACACCACCGGCACGGTGCACGTCTTCCATATGATATTTTTGCGTAGCGGGCGCGACTTTAGCCAAGCACGGCACGCCACGGGAAACGCGGTCGATATCCTGCATGGTGAAATCGACTTCAGCCTCAAACGCGGCAGCCAGCAGGTGCAAGACGGTATTGGTCGAGCCGCCCATGGCCACATCTAAGCTCATGGCGTTTTCAAATGCGGCCTTGGTGGCGATGCTGCGCGGCAAGACCGAATCATCATCTTGCTCGTAATAGCGCTTGGCAATTTCAACAATAGTGCGGCCCGCTTGCAAGAATAATTGCTTGCGATCGCCGTGAGTGGCCAACATCGAGCCATTGCCCGGCAAGGACAAGCCCAAAGCTTCGGTTAAGCAATTCATTGAGTTGGCGGTAAACATGCCAGAGCAAGAGCCGCAAGTTGGGCAAGCAGAGCGCTCAATCTCGGCGACTTCTTCATCGCTAACACTGCTATCTGCCGCTTCAACCATGGCATCGACCAGATCCAGCTTACGCACACCGCCTTTCCAATCTACCTTGCCCGCTTCCATCGGCCCACCGGATACAAAAATCACCGGAATATTCAGGCGTAGCGCGGCCATCAACATGCCGGGGGTGATTTTGTCGCAATTGGAGATACACACAATCGCATCGGCACAATGCGCGTTGACCATATATTCAACCGAATCGGCGATCAGATCACGGCTGGGCAGGCTGTACAGCATGCCGGAATGCCCCATGGCAATGCCGTCATCCACGGCAATGGTGTTGAATTCTTTGGCGATACCGCCCGCTTTTTCGATCTCTCTGGCGACCAGTTGGCCTAAGTTATGCAGGTGAACGTGGCCGGGCACAAATTGGGTAAAAGAGTTGGCAATGGCAATAATCGGTTTATCAAAATCGCCATCTTTCATGCCAGTTGCACGCCACAGGGCGCGGGCACCAGCCATATTACGGCCATGCGTGGTAGTACGGGAGCGGTAGACGGGCATAATCATTCCTTGCTACGAGGTAAATCAATCAAGAAAAAGACTTCAAATATCTGAATAGCCGTATTTATAAAGAGCACATCAACCGCTTGGGTAAAAGCAGGAGGCTCAAAAAACGGCTGATCGACTCTGCGTAGTAAAAGTAATTTTGTCACTCCAACATGCAGGGCTGGCGGCCTAAAGGAAATATTCAGGCTAAGTACGGCTTAGTTAGCCATTGTTTCGCGTTCTACGAATCAAATGTCAACCTAGCAGCCTGTCGGACTTAAGGCTGATCTACTGCGGAAAAGCCGGATTTGGCCATATATAACGCATTTTCTCGTTGAATAGCCAGCTATTCGCCTCAAAAATCCGTTAAATCTGTCTCAAACCGGACTTTCCCTCGCTACGATCGCTTAAGTCCGACAGGCTGCTCGCCTAGGGTATAATCGGCCCATTTTACCCCCAGGCTGGTTTGCATGCTAATTCATCCGCAATTTGACCCCATTGCCATCCATCTTGGCCCTATAGGTATCCATTGGTATGGGCTGATGTATTTGATCGGCTTTATGCTGTTTTTGTTTATGGGCCGTATGCGCGCCAAGCAATCCAACACATGGAAGCCAGAAGAGCTAGACGATCTTTTATTCTATGGCGTGCTAGGGGTGATCCTCGGTGGGCGGTTGGGTTATGTGCTGTTTTATAAGCCAGACTTTTACTTTTCGCACCCGCTGGATATTCTCAAAGTTTGGGAAGGCGGCATGGCGTTTCACGGCGGTTTCCTTGGCGTATTGGTGGCGATGTGGGTGTTTGGCCGCAAAACGGGCCGCAGCTTTTTTCAAGTCACCGACTTTATCGCTCCACTGGTGCCGCTGGGCTTAGCCGCTGGCCGCTTGGGTAACTTTATTAATGGCGAGCTGTGGGGCCGTGTGACTTCGGCAGATATGCCGTTTGCGATGATTTTTCCGCAGGCGCACGACGGGCTGCCGCGCCATCCTTCGCAGCTGTATCAGTTTGCATTAGAAGGCATCGTCTTATTTATGATGCTTTGGTTTTACTCCGCCAAACCACGCCGCACTGGCCAAGTTTCTGCGCTATTTTTATTAGGCTATGGCTTATTCCGCTTTATCGCCGAATTCGCCCGCGAGCCCGATGATTTCCTCGGCTACTTAGCCCTGCATCTTTCGATGGGGCAATTGCTTAGCCTGCCGATGATTCTGATTGGCACGCATTTGTTTTGGTGGAGCAGCAAAAAACCACGCAATGCTTAAGCTTCTGTATGGCGGGTTTTACCTAGCCCCATCAACTTAGGCAAACATGATGACGTTGCCGCAAGATGGCAACTATTGAATCATCGTAGGGCGGGTGCAACCCGCGTGTTTTTCAGCATTGCTCGCGGGTTGCACC
>JANYCY010000040.1 GCA_025360045.1 Janthinobacterium sp.
AGGCCAATACTAAAGCCCAAAACTAGCGTTGCACCAAGTGCAATTTTCTTAAGTTGCAGGCAGAGTAAAAGCACAGTGATTGAGGCGGGGCAAGGAATCAGTCCCCCTGTTAGGCCAAACATGACGATTTGCCCCGTGGTGACTTCGCGATTTGCAAAGCGACGACGGATATCGTTAGCATGAGCCAGCTCATGTGGGTCTTGATAGCCCGGAGCGGATACATCCAGTTGCTCGTAATCTGGGATCGCATGGTGATGATGCTCAGTAAACTCCACATCATAATCATGGCTATGATGTTCATGGCCTAAACGTAAGCGAGCTACAAATTGATGTGGTTCAGGGATTTCTTGCTCTGATTCAACAAAGCCATCGCGCTGCTCAAAACTAAAAGCTTGCTTGCTGCCATCTGGGCGCTCTGTCTCGATATTCACTTGATCAGCATGCCAGTTTTGGCCGGTCGGGCTATGGCGGTACAGGCGAAAGCGCGGTGGCACGCCCTCTTCAAATACTTCTAAGCGCACAACACCATGGCCGGTATCGATGTGCTTGACTTCGTCATGGTGATGATCGTGATCGTCGTACTCATGGGCCGCACGCTGCTGCTGCCAAGTCCGCCACATCATCCACAGTGCTGTTGCAATAATCAGCAAGGCAGAAGCCAGTTGCAAATAAGGCTCGCTGGTCTGGGCACTCCAGCGCTGACCAAAGTACATCCCTCCCATCGCAATAGCCCAGACGACGGCGGTGTGAGATAGCGTAGCGGCCAAGCCTAGCAGAACAGCTTGGGTGAGTGTGCCGCGCACGGCCACAATAAAAGCGGCCATCATGGTTTTGGAATGCCCTGGCTCTAAGCCGTGTAGAGCGCCTAACAAAATAGCACTGGGAATAAAGAGCCAAGCATTGCCTTGCTGCAGTAGGGTTGGAAAATCTAGCATGATGCGTCCTTATAAATACTTGGTAATGGCTTTGAATTCACGGATGGTGTCGTCTGCACTCTGAATCCCGTCACGCACTGCGTGTTCAAGACAATGATCAATGTGATCATGCACCAGTATTTTCTTGGCATTGGCTACTGCGCTTTCAACAGCCTGAAGTTGCTGAGCAATATCTAAACAAGCTCTTTCTTGCTCCAGCATGGTAATCACACTGGCAAGATGGCCGTGGGCGCGTTTGAGGCGCTTGATTATGTCGGGGTGTGATGCGTGTGTGCCCATGTTTTTACCTTATCCTATCCTGTAGGGTAGGATAAGGGGGAAGTAAAAAAACAGCAATAGATTTTAAATTTATCCTTCATTGCATATAAAGTGGCTTGTGTGTATTGAATCCCTCTTTCAAAGTTATTCAATACACACCGCCCTCGTTTCAAAAATCAAAGACAGACTATTTAGCGGCTTGAATATCGGTAACAACCAATTTGCCATTTTCACTGACCGCTTTAAATTTCACCTTATCACCCGCTTGCAAAGGCTCCAGATGAGTCAGGTTTTTGGCAGTAAAAACCATCGTCATACCGGGCATATCTAGATTTTTAAGTTCTCCGTGTTTTAGCGTGATTTTTCCGGAAGATTTGTCGATTTTCTTGATTTCGCCATCACTAAGCTCATCGCTATTAGCAAAAGAGGTATTTAAGGCAAAAGCCATTGCCAGTACGGCGATTAATCGTGTGCTTTTCATGATCTACACTCCAGTCTTGAGTCGTTTATTTAGCAGCCGTTTTTACAGTAACAAAGCCCTTCATCCCTGCCTCATAATGGCCAGGACTCAGGCAAGAAAAGTTGATTTTGCCAAGCTGAGTAAATTGCCAAATCACTTCACCACTTTTACCCGCTGCTAAAGACAGCATATTCGGTTCGTCATGTTCCATTTCTGGATGCTTTTTCATCTCTAAGAGATGCTCTTTGATTTCTTTCTCAGAATTAAGAATAAATTCATGCTTCACTTTTCCCGTGTTTTTTACGGCAAAACGGACTGTTTCCCCCTGTTTAACTTCAATATTTTCTGGGCTAAAACGCATGGTGTCGGCCATTTCAACGGTGATCGTGCGCGTGACTTTACTGGCAACACCGGGCTTGCCAATATTGTCACCGTGACCACCGGCATGATCGCCACTGGCTAAGGTCAATGAAGAAATAAATAGGGTCGTGACTGCGAGTAAAGGAATAGTTTTCATGGTGTTTCCTAGGGCGATTTATCATTAATGGCCGGATTGGCCTTTAGGTTTACGGACTTGTACTTCTACTGCGGTTTTCTGTTTACGTGGCATGCTGGCGTTGCCCTCGGCTTTAAAGCGGGCAGGCTCGACTAGCGGGCCTTGGTACTCATAAGCCACCGTGCCTGCAGGATGCTTGTACCAACCAGGGTTTTTATAATCGCCCGCTTTTTGATCGCGCCTGACTTTTAGCATGCTAAACATACCGCCCATTTCGACCGAGCCAAAAGGGCCTTCGCCGGTCATCATCGGCACGGTGTTATCAGGAATTGGCATTTCCATTTCGGCCATATCGGCCATCCCGCGCTCACCCATCACCATATAGTCGGGGATAAGCTTGGTGATTTTTTTTGCGAGCCCGCGGTGCTCTACGCCTATCATGGTCGGCAAGTCGTGGCCCATGGCGTTCATGGTGTGGTGGCTCTTATGGCAATGAAAGGCCCAATCGCCTTCTTCATCCGCTAAAAATTCAATTTGGCGCATTTGTCCTACTGCTACATCGGTAGTGACTTCCGGCCAGCGTGTGCTTCTAGGCGTGGGGCCGCCATCGGTGCCGGTCACCATAAACTCGTGCCCATGCAGGTGGATGGGGTGATTGGTCATAGTTAAGTTACCAATGCGGATACGCACCTTATCGTTCAAGCGCACATTTAAAGAATCAATGCCGGGGAAAATACGGCTATTCCAAGACCACAAATTAAAATCATTCATCGTCATGATTTTGGGCGTGTAGCTACCGGGGTCAATATCGTAGGCATTCAATAAAAACACAAAATCCCGATCGACTTCGGCAATCAAAGGATGCTTGGTTTTAGGGTGGGTAATCCAAAAACCCATCATGCCCATCGCCATTTGCGTCATTTCATCAGCATGGGGGTGGTACATAAATGTGCCGGGCCGCCTTGCCACAAATTCATACACAAAGGTTTTGCCAGGCTGAATCGCTTTCTGATTTAAGCCTGAAACGCCATCCATGCCATTAGGCAGACGCTGGCCATGCCAGTGCACGCTGGTGTGCTCAGGGAGTTTGTTGCTTACAAAGATACGTACCCGATCACCTTCAACCACTTCGATGGTTGGGCCGGGCGATTGGCCGTTATAGCCCCATAGATGCGCCTTAAAACCAGGGGCCATTTCTCTCACGACTGGCTCGGCCACAAGGTGAAACTCTTTCACCCCCTGATTCATCCGCCAAGGTAAGGTCCAGCCATTTAACGTCACCACGGGGTTATAAGGGCGGCCATTTTCTGGAATGAGCGGCGGCATAGTGTCGGGCAGGGCTTGGCTAACTGGCTCAGGCAAGGCGGCCATAGCCACTTTACTCACACTGGCGGCAATCACTGCACCGGCCATACCCGCTGTTCTTAAAAAATCTCGTCTTGAATTCATCATTACTGCCTTTTTAATGAATGAGCTTAATGCCCTGCATCTGCACTGGCACTTCCCGCTGTAACTGAGCTGATCATTGATGCACTGGGTTTACCCATCAGTTCGGCTTGCAAAGCCGCATCACTGAGCCAGAACTGCTGCTCTGCTGCGATGGCAGAAACAACACTACTAATTTGCTCACGAGAATCTGCTAATAACTCAAAGACACTAAGAAGCATGCCGTTGTAGCGCAGGGTATTTTCTTCTGCGATGATTTTTCGTAAAGGCAGCACTTCATCTCGGTAGTGACGGCTCATATCGTAGGCCGTTCGATAGGCGGAATAACTGCTGCGTAAATTTGAGCCCGCTGCCCGCACCGTGGCTTCCAAGCGATTGGCTGCGACTAATGTTTGGGCATTCATGGCATCGCGTTGCCCACCACCCCAGTCAAATAGCGGTAAACGCAGCGCAATTTCATACCCCTTGCGATTCTTTTTTGTCCCTTCTGCATTATCAAAGACGGTGTCATGGCGTACCCCTAGCTCGATATCAATCAAGCTGGTCAGTCCATTCAGCCCCTGCGCCTTTGCATAGGTATCAAATGTGGCCTTCGCCAGCTTGATATCCAGCCGTTCTTTATTGGCCAACTGACTAATTTCTTCGGCACTACGAGGGCTCTTAGGAAGATCGGGTAATTTATTAGGCAACTGAAGTTGAGCGGCTTGGGCATCATTTAAGCCGAGCCCCCGAACCAACGCCTCTCGGCTAGCAAGGGCTGAATGTTGTGCCGCAGCCCATTGTGTAGCAGATTCTGCATAAAAAATTTGCTGTTTCGCATGGGCTAAACGACTGTAATTGCCTACGGCGAGTAATCGCCGAGCGAGTTCGGCACTGGCTTCTGCAGTTTCAAAAACTTGCTTGGCGTATGCCAAACTCTGTTGTGCTGCAACCGCCTTTACCCACATCTGTCGTATCTGAGTTACTTGCTCAATCGTATCTAAGCTCAGTTGCAGCTGAGCCTGCCCGATACGACGCTGCGCTATATCGTAGCGCTGAGGCAAGGTGAGCAAATCCAGTAAACCAAAAGAAAGCAAACGACCTAGTTCAAGCTCACTCCCTATGGTGACCCGCTCAAAAGTGAATAGTGGATTGGTGATACGCCCAGATTGTGCGGCGCTTGCAGCATCAGCCCAGTTTTGCGCCAACATAGCTTGCACATTGGGGCTATTGAGCAGAGCCAAATGAACAGCACTATTTTGGTCTAGTGGCTTTTTTAGTAAATCAGTAGCGGCTTTATCCATTTCAGTGCGCTGCTCTGCTGTCGTCGCGAGGGCCAGCTTGCCTTGGGTGAAAGAGGCTGCCGTTTGATTACTTTGAGCGAGCGATCGCTCAAAGTCGACACTAGCACAAGCTGTCAATCCCAAAACAGAGAGGCTCAGGATTACAAGCCTCACTCTCGACACCTGAAATAGTTCACTCATGAGCAGCTCCATGGCTTGCATCAGGTTGAGTCTGAGGCACAGAAGCTTGCCTAGCTTCTTTGGCATACACGCGCCAACCACCAATTTTGGCGACCGTCTCATTTGATTCACGCCAAGGAATAAGCACTTGTTCTCTATATGGCTGATATTGAGTAAGCAC
>JANYCY010000074.1 GCA_025360045.1 Janthinobacterium sp.
CAATTATTTAAAGATCTACAACCACCATATTCCGCAAAAAGCGCTCGGTCACACCACGCCGATTCAAGCGATGAAGGAATGGCAAAAAAACAAACCTGAATTATTTAAAAAACGGGTTTATGAACAGGCGAGACTTGACAATTAAGATGCTACTTTAAAAAATTTAGCCCCTTAAGTCACAACGGTAGGCTGATCCATTGCCGTAAATTCCGTAATTTTTGCTAATTCACGTGAAATAGTAATCAAGCCCGCTAAAGCAGCCTGCGCTTCCACACCATGCTGAGTCACATCTGGCTGATATTTTTCCAGATAAACCCTGAGCGTCGCTCCAGCCGTGCCGGTGCCTGAAAGCCGGTAAATAATCCGGTCGCCACTGGCAAAAATAATCCGCACGCCCTGCTTGGCACTGTGCGAGCCATCCACTGGATCGTCATATGCAAAATCATCCGCGAGGCTCACCACTTGCCCACCTAAGCTCTGCCCTAGCAACTCTGGCAAGCGTGCCCTAAGTGCGGTCATCAAGCTTTCTGCCGCATCGCTGGCGATCTCCTCAAAATCATGGCGGGAATAAATATGGCGGCCAAAGCGTGCCCAGTGCGCGGTGATGATTTCCTCGACCGATTTACCCGTTACCGCCAGCAAGTTCAGCCAAAACAATACCGCCCACACGCCGTCTTTTTCCCGCACATGATCGGACCCTGTGCCATAGCTTTCTTCGCCGCAGAGCGTTACCTTGCCCGCGTCGAGCAGATTGCCAAAAAACTTCCAGCCCGTTGGCGTTTCGTAGCAGGCAATGCCCAACTCTTTTGCCACGGCATCCACCGCAGCGGAGGTCGGCATGGATCTAGCCACACCGACCAAGCCTTTGCGATAGCCCGGCACCAAGGTGGCGTTTGCGGCCAATACGGCCAAGCTATCCGATGGCGTCACCACAAAGTTGCGGCCCAGCACCATATTCCGATCCGCATCACCATCACTAGCCGCGCCAAAGTCCGGCGCATAGTCTGCCGACATCGCGGCAATCAACGCGGTGGCATGGGCGGGATTGGGGTCGGGGTGATGGCCGCCAAAGTCTTCCAGCGGCACGCCATTCACCACCGTGCCACGCGGCGCACCGAGCAGGCCTTCGATAATCTCGACAGCATAAGGGCCAGCAACTGCCGACATGGCGTCAAATTGCATACGGTGGCCCGCAGCAAACCATGCGCGGATCGCATCAAAATCAAATAAGTCCTGCATCAATACGGCGTAATCTGCCACCGGATCAATGATCTCCACCACCATGCCCGCCACGCTAAAGCTGCCGAGTACATCTAAATCTAAATCAGCCCCATCGCTGATCTGGTACTGGCTGATGCGGGTGGTGTGCTGGTAAATCGCTTCGGTGATTTTTTCTGCTGCCGGGCCGCCGTTATCGGTATTGTATTTAATGCCAAAATCGCCATCTGGCCCGCCCGGATTATGCGAGGCCGATAACACAATCCCGCCCGTGGCTGCGTATTTGCGAATCACCGCGCTCACCGCTGGCGTGGATAAAATCCCACCCCGACCGAGAATCACCTGAGCGACGCCATTGGCCGCCGCCATTTTCAAAATAATCTGCACCGCCACACGATTATAAAAACGCCCGTCCCCCCCCAGTACCAGCGTGCCGCCCTTGAGCGCAGGCACCGCATCAAAAATGGCTTGGACAAAGTTTTCTAAATAATGCGGCTGCTGAAATACGGTGACTTTCTTGCGCAAACCCGAAGTGCCAGGGCGTTGACCAGCGATAGGCTGTGTGTGGATGACTTTCAAACGGTGTTCCTTATTAAAATAAATGGCTGATTTGGCGGGGAAACCCAAATCTTGAACCACGGAGGACACGGAGAACGCGGAGTTTCACGGAGAAAGCCGCCCTTAGACGCTAAAAATACGCGGATCTAACTCCATCTGCGCTAACTAATTATTTTTTATTAGCAAACAGCAAAAATGCATAATGACCACACATTCAGAACGGGGCTTAAATCTCCCCTTGAAGCACGCCGAAGCGAGGAACAAGCGGGGCGGGGTAGTCGTCAATTCGTGTTTGAGCGCAGCGAGTTGAATTGACGCCGCCTCGATTGTCCGCAGTGAGGGGCCTTCGTGCTGGTCGGGGCGGCCTTCTTTTGGTTCTTTTCTTGGCCGTTCAAGAAAAGAACGCCCCCACGGTGGCTACCGTTCCTAAATAAACGTGCCGAAGGCACTAAAAAGCCAGTGGATATAAATCGCAAAGCGTTTCATATCTATTAAAAAATCAACTTCAACTACTCTCCAAAATCGTCACGCTCCTTGCGGCAACACGGCAATCGTGGGGGTTGATTGCTGATTCAGCATCCCCCGTGCTGGCTAGTCTCAGGCTCCACATCCCTGCGGGCAAGCGAAAATGTACTTGGTGAGCTGAAGCATTAATCATGATCAATAAACGCCCGCCCAGCTGGATCATCATCGCCCTGCCACCCGCATCTTCCCAGTCGTGAGAATGCAGCGGCGCACCAGAGGGGTTAAGCCATTCCACATCAGCCCTACCCCATTCATCTGGAATACCTGTCCACCAGCGGCCAGACATCAATACGGCACAGGATTTACGAATCGCGATCAGCTCGGCCACGTATTCGGCAAGGCCAGGCTCAGCCTGCTGCCAAGCCAGCCAGTTGATTTCATTATCCTGACAATAGGCATTGTTATTGCCCTGCTGTGTATGCCCCAGCTCGTCCCCCGCCAAAAACATCGGCGTGCCTTGCGACAGCAAAACGGTCGCCAGCATAGCTTTCATAGAGCGTAATCGCAAGATATTCACGCCCGCATCGCGGCTGGGGCCTTCCTCGCCACAATTCCAGCTTAAATTGTGATTATGCCCATCGCGGTTATGCTCTTTATTCGCTTGATTATGCTTATGGTTGTACGACACCATATCGCGCAGATTAAACCCGTCATGGGCGCAAATAAAATTGACCACCGATACCGGCCGCCGCCCTTGGCGATGAAATGAATCGCTGGATGCAGCAAAGCGCTGGGCAAATAGCGCACGGTGTACACCATCGTGCAGCCAGAATTTGCGCATCACATCACGAAACTGATCTGACCATTCCACCCAGCCATTTGGAAAATGCCCCAGCTGATAGCCGCCGTGGCCGACATCCCAAGGCTCGGCAATTAATTTAACACTGGATAAAAGTGGATCTTGCTGAATGGCAATAAAGAACGGCGCTTGCGGGCTGAAATGGTGATCGACTCGGCCTAAGATTGGCGCTAAATCAAATCTAAATCCATCCACATGGCATTGGCTCACCCAATAGCGCAGGCTATCCATCACCATTTGCAAAACACGCGGGTGACTTAAATTAAGTACATTGCCGCAGCCGGTCCAATTTTCATATTGATCGAGCTGGCCCGGCCTTAATACATAGTAATTGGCGTTATCAATGCCTCGCCACGATAAAGTTGGCCCCATATCGCTGGATTCTGCGGTGTGATTAAACACCACATCCAGCAATACCTCGACGCCAATACCGTGCATGGCTTTCACCATATCGCGAAATTCAGATAAAGGCGTGGTGCCTTCTCGCCCCGACCAATAATGCGTTTCTGGAGTAAAAAAACCTAGGCTGTTATAGCCCCAATAATTGCTTAATCCCTGCCTTAATAAATGCGATTCATCTAAAAAGAAATGCACAGGTAATAATTCAATCGCGGTGATGCCCAGCTTTTTTAAATGCGCTAAAACAGCGGGATGCGCCAAACCGGCGTAGCTGCCACGAATATCCTCTGGCACATCAGGATGCAACATGGTCATGCCGCGCACATGCACTTCGTAAATCACCGTTTCCACCCAGGGCGTGCGCGGCGCTTTCTCGTTTTCCCAATCATAGGGCTCGGCGATCACCTTGGCTTTTAAGGCTATCGCCGCATTATCGATCGGGTCTAGCGCCGTGGGCTGATCTTCTTGATAGCCAAAGCTGCGCGGATCATTGTTAAACTCGCCAACTATGGCGCGGGCATAAGGATCGAGCAGCACTTTGTTGGGGTTAAATCGATGGCCCTGCAGTGGCTCGTAAGGCCCATGCACGCGGTAGCCATAGACCAGCCCAGCAGGTGCATCAGGCAAATAGCCATGCCAGATATCATTAGAGCATTCAGTCAGCTCAAAACGCGCGGCCTCATTGATGCCTGAAGCATCAAACAGGCAAAGCTCAATCCGCGTGGCATGCTCAGAAAACAAGGCAAAGTTAACACCATCACCATCAAAGGTAGCACCCAGCGGATACGGCGTTCCTTCTTCCAGCTTCATAAGAGCTCCCTTTTTTATTACACAATCCCGTATGCAATATAAATAGCTAAACCTTGAACCACAGAGGGCACAGAGAACACAGAGTGCCACAGAGAAATTCACAAAGAGGATTGACCATTTATGGCTTATTTAATTTTACTAAATATTTAATATTCTCTTTTACCAAAAAACCATCACCTATTTATTAAAAATGCATTCCTCTGTGAAGCTCTGTGCCCTCAGTGTTCTCTGTGGTTTAAGGTTTAACAATTCTTCAAATATCCAAACCTCCTAAATATTGGGTTATTCACCCAGCCACTTTAAATACAGCGTTGCTAAAGGTGGAATCGTAATGGTTAAGGATTGTGGATATTGCTGGCTGGCGATGTTTTCGCTTTGGCATTCGCCATTACCCACATTGCCACCTTGGTAATACATTGAATCGGTATTAATGATTTCAATATAGCGCCCTGCCTTGGGCACGCCTACTCGGTATTGCTGGCGTACCTCGGGGGTAAAGTTAGCGATAATCAGCACAAAGTCATCGCTATCTTCTGCATGGCGGCTAAAGGCGAAAATTGAATTCAGCACGTCATTGGCAATAATCCAATTAAAGCCGCGTGGTTCGAAATCAATTTGATAGAGGGCGGGCTGGCTTTGGTAAATTTGATTTAAATCTCGCACCAAGGCTTGCACGCCGCGATGCCATGTTGATTCGAGCAAATGCCAATCCAAACTATGCTGATGCGACCACTCCCTGAGCTGCGCCCATTCCGAGCCCATAAATAAGAGCTTTTTACCCGGATGCGCCCACATAAAGGCGTAATAGGCGCGCAAATTGGCGAATTGCTGCCAGATATCTCCCGGCATACGGCTGAGTATCGAGCCTTTGCCATGCACCACTTCGTCGTGCGAAAGCGGCAATACAAAACGCTCATCAAAGGCATACATCAGGCTGAAGGTCATTTGATCGTGATGATGCTGACGATAGATTGGATCGAGCTGCATATAGCCCAAGCTATCGTGCATCCAGCCCATATTCCATTTGTAATTAAAGCCCAGCCCGCCTCGGTTAGCTGGCTGGGTGACGGCAGGAAAAGACGTTGATTCTTCGGCAAAGGTCACTGCATAGGGGCATTCGCTGGTGAGAATTTCGCTCATTTCGCGCAAAAAGGCGATGGCTTCTAAGTTTTCCCGCCCGCCCCATTCATTAGGAATCCACTCTCCTGCTGCCCGCGAATAATCGCGGTATAGCATCGACGCTACGGCATCGACACGCAAGCCATCCACACCAAAGCGCTCTATCCAATACAGGGCATTGCCGATTAAATAATTTTTAACTTCATTGCGCCCATAGTTATAAATCAGCGTTTTCCAATCGTGATGAAAGCCTTCGCGTGGATCGCGGTGCTCAAACAAAGGCGTGCCGTCAAATTGTGCCAAACCAAAGCCATCACTCGGAAAATGCCCAGGTACCCAATCGAGCAAAACGCCTAGACCAAGCTCATGCGCGGCCTGCACAAAGGACTTAAAATCCTCCGCGCTACCCAGCCTTGCCGTCGGCGCGTAAAGCCCCAATGGCTGATAGCCCCAAGAGCCATCAAAGGGAAATTCGCTGATAGGTAATAGCTCCAAATGCGTAAAGCCCAGCTCTTTCACATAGGGAAGCAACTGCACAGTAAGCTCTTGCCAATTTAAGCTGCGGTGGACATCTTCCGGCACGCGCCGCCAAGAGCCTAAATGAACTTCATAGATAGAGATGGGTGCATCGCCCTGATTCGCCGCCCGCCTGCCCGCAGCCTCAGGCACTTTGGGCAAACATCCCGCCACTTTGGAGGCTGTGCCGGGGCGTAATTCGGCGACAAAGGCGTAAGGATCGGCCTTTAGATGACGCTCACCGGCCTGATCAAGTATCTCAAATTTATAACAAGCCCCTATTGGGGCGGCGGGGATAAAGATTTCCCATACGCCACATTCCTGCCGCAAGCGCATGCCATGACGGCGGCCATCCCAAAGATTAAAATCCCCGACCACCGCCACCCGCTGCGCATTCGGTGCCCATACGGCAAAAGCCACGCCACTCACGCCATCTATTTCTTGCGGATGAGCGCCTAATTTCTCGAAGGGACGATGATGAGTGCCTTCGCTTAATAACCAGACATCCATCTCGCCCAGAATCGGCGCAAAACGGTAAGGATCGTCCAGTAAGACTTCCTGCTCGCCCCACTGCACCGCTAGTTGATAGCTAAATGCTTTTTTGCGACGGGGGATAGGGCCAGCGAATAAGCCTCGCTCGTCAATCAGGCTCAAAGAAGCAAGACGACGGCCTGTAGCGCGATCAATCACCACGCAAGCACTCGCGTCAGTAAAAAAGGCCCTTACGCAAAGCGTGTTGCCACCCAAGTGGATGCCGAGCACGGCAAAAGGATCGCCGTGGCTGCCGCTACAGATTGCCTCTACTTCATTAAAATTAAGCCCGCTCATAAATGCCCGCGTATTATCTGATTAATCCTACGATTTCGCTTTCATCATAGCCACTGCCACCAGTAAGCGCTCCCCTTCATGCTCAAAGTCGAGTAAAATACTCAACTTTAGCCCCTAGCTGCGTACCCCTCTATGCTTGCCCGCCTGCGTGAAAATATCTCTGTGGTCTTCGACCGCGATCCTGCCGCTCGCAATATTTTGGAAGTGGTCTGCTGTTATCCAGGGTTTCATGCACTCTCGCTGCATTTAGTCGCCAACGCCCTGTGGCGACGAGATTGCAAGCTACTTGCACGGATGGTTTCGCATTTCTCACGCTTTATTACTGGCATCGAGATCCACCCCGGCGCAACCATCGGCCGCCGTGTATTTATCGATCACGGCATGGGGATTGTGATTGGCGAAACGGCAGAAATTGGCGACGATTGCACGCTTTATCATGGCGTAACGCTCGGCGGCACGTCTTGGAATAAAGGCAAACGCCACCCCACTTTAGAGCGCGGCGTGATTGTCGGTGCAGGGGCAAAAATCCTTGGGCCGATTACTGTGCATGAAGGCGGTAAAGTCGGCTCGAACGCAGTGCTCGTCAAAGACGTACCACGCAATGCCACCGCTGTCGGCATCCCTGCTCGAATCATCGAAGAAGTGGACAAAACCCGTGCGGCCAAAGCCGAGCAAATGGGCTTTTCGGCCTATGGTATTTCTGCCGACATGAATGACCCCATCGTTAAAGCCATCCACGGCATGCTCGATCATTCAGTCAGCACTGATAAGCGCATCGAAGCCATTTTGGCCAAGCTCGAACAGCTTGGCCTCAATTGCGAGGCGGAACGTGCTGAGGGCGATCAGTTTGATCCGACTTATCTTAATCGGATTGTAGATTAATCAGGAATCAGCGAACAGGTATCAGGGATCAGCAGAGGTGTGTCGCTACGCGACGGTTTTATATTAAAAACACCGCGCGGTTGCATGACACTTCCATCCCCTGATACCTGATACCTGATACCTGATCCCTGATCCCTGATCCCCTGACCTCTGTATTAATACTTGACTAAATCACTCTGGTATTTTACGATTGGGCTGTAATAAGAAAGGATAATCATGCGACTGACGACCAAAGGCCGTTTTGCTGTGACGGCAATGCTAGACCTTGCACTGCGAGAAGCAGCCGGCCCAGTGACGCTATCCGGCATTAGCGAGCGCCAACATATTTCGCTGTCTTATTTAGAACAGTTATTTGGCAAGCTACGCCGTAAGGAGCTCGTGGATAGCGTGCGCGGGCCTGGTGGCGGCTATTGCCTTGCCAAAGATGCAGGCCTGATTACCGTTGCTGACATTATTTTGGCTGTGGACGAATCACTGGATGCAACGCAGTGTGGTGGCAAAGAAAACTGCCACGATGATGGCCAATGTATGACCCACGATCTTTGGGCCAGCCTGAACAATACTATTTTTGATTACTTGACCTCGATTACCTTGGCGCAACTGATCGAAAAACATCAAGCCAAGCAAAAACGCTGTAGCGATAGTGTTTTTATTAGCAGCATTAAGACTTCCCGTATTGAATCTGGAGCATCCGCAAAATGAGCGCGAAAAAACCTATCTATCTTGACTACTCTGCCACCACACCGGTTGACCCGCGTGTAGCCGCCAAGATGATTCCCTGTCTCACCGAACACTTCGGCAACCCTGCCTCGCGCTCGCATGCCTTTGGCTGGGAAGCGGAAGCGGCGGTAGAAGAAGCGCGTGAACAGGTTGCAGCGCTAGTGAATTGCGATCCAAAAGAAATCGTCTGGACCTCCGGCGCAACCGAATCCAACAACTTGGCCTTAAAAGGCGCAGCGCACTTTTATCAGGCTAAGGGTAAGCATCTAATTACCGTTAAAACAGAACACAAAGCTATTCTGGATACCATGCGCGAGCTGGAGCGCGAAGGCTTTGAAGTCACTTATTTAGATGTAAAAGACAACGGCCTGCTTGATTTGGATGTACTGAAAGCAGCGATTCGCCCAGACACCATTTTGATCTCGGTGATGTTTGTTAATAACGAAATTGGCGTGATTCAGGATATCCCAGCAATTGGCGAATTGTGCCGCGAAAAAGGCATTATTTTCCACGTAGATGCCGCACAAGCCACCGGCAAAGTAGAGATTGATTTGGCCGCGCTTAAAGTCGATTTAATGAGCTTTTCTGCGCACAAAACTTACGGCCCTAAGGGCATCGGCGCGCTGTATATCCGCCGCAAGCCTCGTATTCGCTTAGAAGCACAAATGCACGGTGGCGGCCATGAACGGGGTTTCCGCTCTGGCACACTGGCTACGCACCAAATTGTGGGTATGGGCGAAGCATTCCATATCGCCAAAGAAGATATGGGTACCGAGCTGGAACGCATGCGCATGCTGCGTGACCGCCTATGGGCTGGTTTATCTGATATCGAAGAAGTCCATTTGAATGGTGATATGGAACAACGTGTTCCACATAATCTAAATGTGAGCTTCAACTATGTAGAAGGCGAATCGCTAGTGATGGCGCTCAAAGAGCTGGCCGTATCAAGTGGCTCTGCATGTACATCGGCGTCTTTAGAGCCATCCTATGTATTACGCGCCCTTGGCCGCTCGGATGAACTGGCGCATTCATCGATTCGCTTCACCATCGGCCGCTTTAATACCGTGGAAGAGATCGACTTTGCGATTACTTTAATTCGCAGCAAAATCGGCAAACTGCGTGAGCTGTCGCCGCTTTGGGATATGTACAAAGAGGGGATCGATATCTCCACCATCGAATGGGCTGCCCACTAAATTTAGCGTGCCTCGCAGCCCTGTGCGGCGTTGCAAAGCCCCTTGTTTACAAAAAGTAAACGTCGTGACTTTGCGCCTTGCCCAGAACTGCGATCCACACTAAATGCAGTCTTATAGATAAGTTTAAAGCATGACGTAGGTTGGTTGGGTTACGCACCTACGAACCACTAGAAACAGTAAAGAGGCACACAAAATGGCATACAGCGAACAAGTTCTGGATCACTATGAAAACCCACGTAATGTTGGCGCGTTTGAAAAAGGCGACAACAGCGTAGGCACTGGCATGGTGGGCGCTCCGGCCTGTGGCGACGTGATGAAGCTGCAAATCAAGGTAGGCGCAGACGGCATCATCGAAGATGCCAAGTTTAAAACCTACGGCTGTGGCTCGGCGATTGCATCGTCGTCCCTTGTTACCGAATGGGTAAAGGGCAAGACGCTCGATCAAGCTTTGAGCATTAAAAACACACATATTGCCGAGGAATTAGCACTGCCACCGGTTAAAATCCACTGCTCCATCTTGGCAGAAGACGCGATTAAAGCAGCGGTAGCGGATTACAAAACTAAGCACGGTTAATATTGATGTGGTTCACCTTACGGCGTGATCCGTCTGGAAAAGTCCCAGACTTCACGCCCTAAGATATTATTGCGAGGCAAAAAATGGCTCTTACATTAAGCGAAAGTGCAGCAACCCATATTTCCAACTTTCTAGCAAAGCGTGGCAAAGGTCTTGGCGTGCGTTTGGCCGTTAAAACCTCGGGCTGTTCTGGCATGGCGTATAAGCTCGAATTTGTCGATGTGGCCAAAGAAGAAGATCTGGCATTTGAAAGCTTCGGTGTAAAAATCTTCACCGATAGCAAATCACTGGCTTATCTGGACGGCACCGAGCTGGATTTCACCAAAGAAGGCCTTAACGAAGGGTTTAAATTTAATAACCCCAACGTAAAAAATGAGTGCGGCTGCGGCGAAAGCTTTAACGTTTAGCCGTATAAGACGGGTTGCTGCCCTGTAGCCACAGTGCTAAATCTTGAACCACAGAGAAAAATGAGAGCACAGAGGTCACAGAGAAAACCTGATTACTTTCTGTCGCTTTTCTCTGTGAAACTCTGTGTATCTCTGTGTCCTCTGTGGTTCAAGGTGTATCAAACTCGATACTTCACTGAATTTTTGAGTCAGTGCTTACTCCCTCCCCAGATACGCCATGAACTTCGACTTTACGCAAAACCACTTCGCCCTTTTCGACTTGCCTGCTCAGTTTGCTCTAGATCAGCGCAGCATAGACAGCAATTACCGCAGCTTACTAGCCGCTTATCATCCCGATCGCTTTGCTAGCGAAAACGATGCTGTGCGCCGTATGAGCTTGCAGATTGCCACTCAAGTCAATGAAGCCTATCAAACGCTCAAATCGCCGATCAACCGTGGCCGCTATTTATTAAAGCTGGCTGGCGTCGACACGCAGGAAGAAAGCAATACTGCCATGCCGATTGATTTTTTAATGAATCAAATGGAATGGCGTGAAGCGATTGGCGATGCAAAAGCCACGCAAAATATTGAAAGTCTGGAAAATATCGGCAGAGAGCTCGCCGCTGAAACCAGCGCGCTAGAGCAACACCTTGCCAGCCTGCTGGACGAAACGCATGATTTAAGCGCAGCCACAGTTGCCGTGCGTAAACTTCGCTTTATGGAAAAACTAGAGCAGGAAATTGGCGACGCCATCGAAACACTGCTGTTTTAAATTACATAATGGCTAATCTCAGCCCAACTCTATTAACTAAAGCAAAGCTAATGGGAAAAGACGCTTTTCGTAGGTTGGGTTAGCTGGTTTGCGTGGCCCATTTATGGCTACGCAAACCAGCGTAACCCAACATTCAGTTGTAAAAGGATGTTGGGTTACGCGATAAGACTGCTAACCCAAGCTACGAATTCATCTTAAGTTAATAGGATTGGCTTAAGAAGCCCTCTTGAAGCACGCTTTTTAAAGAATAGCGAAGCTAAGCTATCTTACGGATGAAACATGGCCTTACTACAAATTTCTGAGCCTGGAATGTTTGCCGAGCCGCATCAACACCGCCTTGCAATCGGCATTGATCTTGGTACGACCAACTCCTTAGTCGCCTCGGTAAAAAGCGGCAGCGCCGTCTGTTTACCTGATGAGCAAGGCCGAACCTTGCTCGCCTCCGTGGTGAATTACGGCAAAGATGGCACAACCCGCGTGGGCTGTGGTGCACTGGCACGCCAAAATGATGACCCCAGCAATACCATCAGCTCAGTCAAACGCTTTATGGGCCGTGGCATTAATGATATTGCCGATCTAGCCACGCCTTACCGCTTTGTAGACGAGCCAGGCATGCTCAAAATAGCGACGCGCGCGGGTGTAAAAAGCCCGGTCGAGGTCTCAGCCGATATTTTACGTGCACTCAAAACCCGCGCCGAACAAAGCTTGGGGGGCGAGCTGGTGGGTGCCGTCATTACCGTCCCAGCCTATTTTGACGATGCGCAGCGCCAAGCCACCAAAGACGCGGCACAAATCGCCGGCCTGAATGTACTGCGCTTACTGAATGAGCCCACAGCGGCCGCTATTGCCTATGGCTTGGATAATGGCGCAGAGGGCACCTATGTTATTTACGACTTAGGCGGCGGCACCTTTGATGTATCTATCCTAGAGCTGACCCGTGGCTTATTTGAAGTACGTGCCACATCAGGGGATTCCAGACTAGGTGGCGATGATTTTGATCACCGAATTTACTGCTGGATCTTGCAAGAAGCGGGTTTATCTGCACTGAATGCCCATGACGCGCGCGTGCTGCTGACCCGCGCCCGCGAAGCAAAAGAAGCGCTTTCTGATCACCCTACTACCCGCATCACGGCCGTTCTGAGCGAAGGGGTAGTGGTTGATGTAGCACTAAACACTGAAACACTGCATGAAATCACCCATACCCTCGTCAGCAACACCATCACCCCAGTACGCAAAGCCTTACGCGATGCCAAGCTGCAAGTCAGTGATATCAAGGGCGTAGTCATGGTTGGCGGCGCCACCCGCATGCCGCAAATCCGCCATGCCGTGGCCGATTTCTTTAAGCAAGAACCGCTCACTAACCTAGACCCCGATAAAGTGGTCGCCATTGGTGCTGCGATTCAGGCCAATGTGCTGGCAGGCAATAAAGGGGAAGATGAATGGTTGCTGCTGGATGTGATTCCGCTCTCGCTGGGCTTGGAAACCATGGGCAATCTGGTGGAAAAAATCATTCCCAGAAACAGCACGATTCCTACCGCTAGAGCGCAAGAATTCACCACCTTTAAAGATGGTCAAACCGCCATGGCCATCCATGTATTGCAAGGCGAGCGCGAGCTAGTCAGCGATTGCCGCAGCTTGGCCCGCTTTGAGCTGCGCGGCATTCCACCCATGGTGGCGGGCGCTGCGCGTATCCGGGTGACTTTTCAAGTGGATGCAGATGGATTGCTATCAGTTGCGGCAAAAGAGCTGTCATCAGGCATCGAAGCCAGCATTATGGTGAAGCCTTCTTACGGCCTGTCTGACGATGAAATCAGTAGCATGCTGACCGATTCCATGCAATATGCCAGCGCCGATGTACAAGCCCGTAAGCTCGCCGAGGCACTGGTTGATGCCGAATCCATCCTCAATGCCAGCACAGCCGCGCTGGAGCAAGATGGTGATTTACTCAATAAAGAAGAGCGCACAGCCATTGAAACCAGCTTGCAACAGCTCAGCTCCAGCATGCAGACAAGCGACGCCAACGCCATCCACACCGCCACCGAAAAGCTCAATGAAGCAACCGGCGACTTTGCCGCTAAACGTATGGATGCAGCGGTAAAACGTGGATTAGCAGGCCAGAATATTGCTGAGATGTAAGCCTAAAAACCAAAAATCTGTAGACACAAAGACCCAAAAATTCAGAGCGCACAAAGAGTTCATTAAGTATATATATGACTTGCTGTTCTCCGTGAAACTCCGTGTCCTCTGTGATCTCTGTGGTTCAAGATTTGGGTTTTTGTACCGTAATGAGCCAAATACCAAGGATGAATCATGATTCAAATTGTAGTTCTGCCCCACCCCCAGCTTTGCCCCGAAGGCGCGGTACTTGAAGCCGAAGCGGGCACGTCGATTTGCGACGTACTGCTCGCTAACGATATTGAAATCGAACACGCTTGCGAAAAATCCTGTGCCTGCACCACCTGCCACGTCATTATCCGTGAAGGCTTTAAGTCACTCGCGCCATCTGATGAGCTAGAAGACGATATGTTGGATAAAGCATGGGGCCTAGAATCTGAATCGCGCCTGTCTTGTCAGTCGCTTGTTACTGATACCGATTTAGTCGTAGAAATCCCAAAATACACAGTGAACCATGCACGGGAAAATCACTAAGAAACAAAGCTCTTTTGAAAAGGACTTAAAAATGAAATGGACTGATTCCCGTGAAATTGCCATTGAACTGGCAGATAAATTTCCAAACATAGACCCTAAAACGGTGCGCTTTACTGACTTGATGCAATGGGTCATTGAATTAGAAAACTTTGACGACGACGCCAAGCACTGCGGCGAAAAAATATTAGAAGCCATTCAGCTGATGTGGATGGATGAAGCGGATTAAAGGATTCCCCCACAAAAGATCGAGAAGCAATTGCCCTCTATCTCTATAAAAACGGCCACAATTTTGGCCATTTTTTTATACAAGTTGCTCAATAGCCTCATTCTATTTAATCATTGTCTAGCAAACTGTCATGCTAGAGGCGGCTAGAGCACCAAGCACGTTTAATTACAAACCATGTAAAAATGACTAGAATGAATAAGCGCTAATGAACCTTTAAATATTAATTTTTACTAAACATGATTCAATTATCATCTCACTCCCTCTCCTTGCTATTTATTCAGCTAAAATGACAAGGATATATACGGAGCTTTGCATGGCCACATCCCCCCGCCCCAGCGGAAATAAAGTTTCTCGACCCGCATCGGCCTCTCGATTCGTATTTGAATCACGTGCCGCGCTTGATCGAGTTTTAAGCAAATCAGAAACTTATGCTGGTGTATTCCCTGCTCATATCGGCACCATTGTGGATCACCTCGGCCGCGCTTGCGATTTAAACCGCAATGTGGTGATTGGCATGATTATGCTGCGCCAAGATGGCACCTACGCGATTCGGCACGCCATTAATGTGGCTTGTGTAGTAGAGCTGGCATTACGGGATCTTGGCCGCTCACCCGTTGAGCGACGCCCTGTCGTTGCAGCCGCGCTCACCATGAATATCGGCATGTATGCCATTCAAGAAAAGCTTTCCAGCCAATCCGGCCCACTCAGTGATGAGCAAAGGCTGATGATGCAAGTGCATCCTGTTGAGGGGCGCGATACGCTACGTAAACTGGGGGTCACCGATCCGCTCTGGCTCGATTATGTCTTGCAGCACCACGAAATTCCCGATGGCAGTGGCTACCCTCAGCAGCTAGCTGGAGATAGCATTCACTTTGAAGCGAGGCTGATTGGCATTGCTGATCGCTATTGCGCCATGCTCACTCGCAATGCTTGGCGACGTGGGCAGCTCTCTGATTTGGCCTTACTTACCTCACTCAACGGCTCAGCCAATAGCATCGATATAAAACTAGGTCGCCTGTTTACCCAAACCATGGGACTCTACCCCCCCGGTGCGGTAGTACAGCTCCTCAACGGCGAAATAGGCATAGTAAAGCGCCCAGGCCAGAGCGAGCAAACCCCCATTGTTGCAGCACTTTTTAACAAACAATGGCAGCCCTTACTCAACATCATTGAAAGAAATAGTGATGATATCGACTTCAGTATTATTGGCGTTATCGAAAGCCAACGTGTTGCTGGCCTAGTACCGATGGAAGATGTTTGGGGCAGCGATGCTGCGGGCGCATAAGCGATTTGGCCCATTCAAAAAAACGCAAAGTGTATTGTTAATATTATAAAAATGGCGCAACATCCACACACTGTGTATATAATGTGCCATCATGCAATACGCCCAACAAAGTATTCTTCGCGATGCTATGCGATCACTCAACCTCACCCGCGATGCCATCACAGAGCGACTAGGGGTAAGTCGACGTGCCTTAGACAGCTGGCTGCTGCCTGATGATTCAAATGAACACCGTAGTATGCCCACCATTGTGGAACGCTTTCTAGCGGAAATCCTCAGCCAAGAATCCAATCAAAATTCGACCCAAAGTGTAGATTCAGCCAAAGCACATTGGGCTCCTCATCTTTTATCTGTTGAACAATTCAATCGCGAGTCGGTAGAAGAACTCTTTCGTGTTGCAGATATGATGCAGCCAGTCGCACGCCGCCAAAAAACCTGCCGCATACTCGAAGGGGCCGTGCTCGCTAATCTATTTTTTGAGGCCAGTACCCGCACCCGCATCAGCTTTGGAGCGGCTTTTTGCAGGCTTGGCGGCTCGGTTTGCGATACCACCGGCTTTACTTTTTCATCGATGGCCAAGGGTGAATCGATCTACGACACTAGCCGCGTCGTCAGTGGCTATGCCGATGCCATTGTGGTGCGTCACCCAGAGCAAGGTGCGGTGGCCGAATTCGCCCAAGCCAGTAATATCCCCATCATTAACGGCGGCGACGGCCCTGGCGAGCATCCTACCCAAGCGCTGCTTGATCTTTACACCATGGAGCGCGAGTTTTCCCGCCTAAATAAACTAATAGATGGCAGCCATATTGCACTGGTTGGCGATTTAAAACATGGCCGCGCCGCGCATTCATTAGCCAAATTACTAGGCCTCTACAAGGGGTTAAAAATCACCCTGCTCGCACCTAACGGCCTAGAAATGCCCGCCAGCATCTTGGATACAGCCAGCCGCAACGGCAATGTGATTGAATGTACAGATCATCTGGCCACCGGCCTTACAGGGGCCGATGTGATTTACGCTACCCGTGTACAAAAAGAGCGCATGCAGGGCGAAGTGATGGAAGGCTACGGCGAAAACTTCCAGATTAATTTGCGCGCAGTCGATACCTTCTGCAAGCCTGATGTGATTGTGATGCACCCGCTGCCACGAGACAGCCGTGCTGGAGCCAACGATCTCTCTACCGATTTAAACCAAGACCCAAGGCTGGCGATTTTCCGCCAAACCGACAACGGCGTGCCCATCCGCATGGCCATTTTTGCCAAGCTATTGGGAGTCGATCATTTAGTGCAACACAGCTTGCGTGATATCAGCTGGCGACATCCGCAAAAGCTTGGGCCCAATGATGCGTCGTTTGACGAATTGTCGACCTGAGTCTAATCAGTCATTTGTCATCATTGGATCATCGTAGGGCGGGTGAACCCCACCGTTTTCCATAGTATTTCATGCCAAAATCTGCCGAGTTTCACCCGCCATACAAACGATGCAATATATCTTATTGGCTTAACTCGATACCTCTAGAGCAAGTTTTTATACCCATGCGTCCGTGCTACTCTCTGCGTGGGCACAGCCTATGGTCCCTCTCAGTGTGCACCTCAGCACAATCCCAGCCCTCAACACAGGATTTCCCATGCTTTTTGCCGATGTACTTGCCAGCTTACCGACCATTGATCATTTATCCGCACTCGAGCTACTCGATGGCGAAACCGTGGTTACGTGCATTGAAAATAAACCCGGCCAAGCCGGTAGCGTGCGGGTTTATCACGCGCTTTATCAGGAGTTTGGCGCAATCAACGCCGTAGCGGCCGCAAAAGGCCTACGCCTGTATGCAGAGCACAGCAACGATGCCCTGGCATTTCCCGGCAAACACCCTAATATCGATCGTTTATTCTCGCTTACCGAAAACGGTAAACCGCTCGCCGTTAAACTGATTAACGCTAAAGTTTGACCAAAGCAAGCGATAAAGCTACATTCCAAGCTGATTCCAAAGAAAAAAGCTCATGCGCTACTCCTTTTTAATAGGCTTGTTTTTTTGCAGCTTTGCCTTTGCTGGTGCGCAAAAAGAAGAACAGCTTTCCTCCAATGTACAAACCGCAATGCAAAGATCGATTAATGATGGGCAATCGCCCAGATTGGTCTTTGCCACACCTGCAGAAGGGGAAGCGTGGCTCACCGCCATGTCGGCCCGCTTAGCCAAGCGTATTCCTGATGAATTTGTTCGCCGTACCCTCCTGACCACCATTCACTATGAAGCCAGCCGCGCGGGTTTAGATCCACAATTAGTCTTAGGGCTGGTGCATGTAGAAAGTGGCTTTAACCGCTATGCATTATCGGTGGTGGGTGCGAGGGGCTTAATGCAAGTCATGCCGTTTTGGCAAAGATCAATTGGTAGCAGCACACATAATTTATTCGATATGAATACTAATTTGCGCTATGGCTGCACGATTTTGCGCCACTATTTAGATATGGAAAACGGCGATTATTTTAGAGCATTAGGCCGTTATAACGGCAGCCTTGGCCGCGCCGAATATCCTAATTTAGTCTACGGTGCATGGAAAAATTACTACGCATACGCGGCAAGCAACACCACGCTGGCAGAGAAATAAAACGGGTAATGGCATACAAAACCCAAACCTTAAACCACGGAGGAAAGGGAGAACACAGAGGACCACGGAGAAAAACATTATAAACAAGGTTTTCTCCATGAAACTCCGTGTGTCCTGTGCCCTCAGTGTTTCAAGAGTGGGTTTTATACTGGGGTAGATTTTTCACTACTTTGCACAAGCACACGCTATCTAGGCAATTTATCTGCGTCTAATAGTCGAATCACGCCTTGCTCCATATGCAGCCAGCCGTGCTCCATCCATACGCTAAGCTGCTTATTCACGCTTTCACGGCTTGAGCCAACCATATTGGCTAACTCTTGCTGGGTGAGCTTCAAATCAATCGTCACCCCCTCGTCATCTTTTATCCCGTGCTGGAGAGCAAGCTGTCTCAGCGTTTTCCCAAGGCGCTGGGGCAAATTAAGAAACATCGCGTCTTGTAGGAAATCATCCACGCTACGCAGACGCTGACAAAGCGCCGCTATCATTTGGTGCATCACCTGTGGATGACGATCCAAATACTGCATCACGTTTTCGCGCCGCAATACCAGCAGCTCGCAAGGCTCTAAGGTTTCTACCGAGGCGGTGCGTAAACCACCATCTAACATGGCAATCTCGCCAAACATTTCGCCCGCTTCCAAAATACTGATGGTCGCTTCTTTACCCTCGGCGCTACTTCTAATCACTTTTAAACGCCCATGCAACACAGCATACATTTCATTGCCAGGGGTTCCTTGCAATACAACCATTTGCTTGGCACGCAAGCTGCGTAGCTCGGTATGAGTGGCTAATTCAGCGAGGTCTGTATTACTTAAATCACAAAATAAGCTACTGCCTAATAATAATTTAACTTTATCCATACTGATTCTCTTAGAGAAAAACGGTTGTATTCGGATCACCCTTATTTTACATCAGGGCGAGCGACTAAGTTTTCACGCTATTAAATAGAGCCTTAAATAGCCAAGCTGGCAATCACCGGCGTGTGATCAGAGGGACGTTCATTTTTTCTAGGCTCACGATCAATCACGCATGCACTGCATAAAGGCACTAATTCTTGCGACAATAAAATATGATCAATTCGCATACCGGCATTTTTTCTAAAACCAAAACCACGATAATCCCACCAAGAAAACGACTTCTCTGGCTGATCAAATAAACGATAGGAATCTGTTAAACCTAAATCCAATAAAGCCTGAAATGCATCGCGCTCTGGGCCTGAAACTAACACCTGCCCCACCCATTTGGCTGGATCATGCACATCGATATCATGGGGAGCAATATTATAATCCCCCAACAAAGCTAATTTAGAATGCGCGGCCATTTCTGTTTTTAACCACGCCGTCATTGCCTCGAGCCAAGATAATTTATATGGGTATTTTTCTGAATCTAATGCTTGCCCATTAGGAATATAAGCGCAAACCAGACGCACGCCTTTAATTGTTGCCGCAATTAACCGAACCTGATGATCAACAAAGCCAGGAATATTCACGACTACATCGCTTAAAGCTTCACGCGCAATAATAGCCACACCGTTATAGGTTTTTTGCCCAGCAAACACCACATGAAACCCAGCCGCTTCAATCTCTGCATGAGGGAAATTAACGTCTTCCATTTTAGTTTCTTGCAAGCAAAGCGCCGTGACTTCGGAATTTGCGGCCAGCCATTCTAATACCTGAGGCAGGCGCACTTTAAGACTATTCACATTCCAAGTTACAATTTGCATAAGGCGGTGTATTCCTTTGATTCAATCAATATATTTCTAGCGGCACTACTTACTTCTATTTCAGGCACTCTTTATTTTTGTGCCCAAAGCTGAAGTTGCCACACTAAATCCCACTTTAAATCATATTGTACTTAAAATCATTTATCAAAAGGCACTGCATGCTGACTAAAACAGCTAATTTACCGTTTTAAACCACAAAGCCGAGCGATCTCCCCTATGCCCGCTCATACACAACGCACTTTATGCAAAAAGCCACCGTTTAAGGTGGCTTTGGCTCTTACAGCTAAACTATCGATGCGATAAATCCAGTGCCTGAAAAATTGCCAAAAACTGATGCTGCCCAACATGAAATTTGCAAAGAACTGGGTTTTCTAGCTCGTCTGAGCTACCTGGGAAACCCTCAATCGTGTAAGCAGTTTTGATGGTTCTACCCTTATCAGCGGCGTGGAATACTCTTTCCCCAATATTAAATGATTCCATCTCACAAATTCCTTTCATTACAGTTTCAGGAATAATCAGCTTATCCCCAATGCCTCCTTCTTGATAGCCCTGATCATTTGACTGGGCGCAAAGAAAGCACACTCTGCATGCACGCCGACAGCCTAAACGTCCCTTACAAAGACTGTGGCAACTAAAACATTTTACTTAAAAACAACTCGCAAACGAGCAAGGAATAATTCAGCTGCTAGTATGGTTTGTATCAAATATTCAAACGGGGGACTTATGTTGCGACTCATATTAGGTGCACTGATTCTCTTTCTTGCCGCTTGTGCATCAGGCCCGCACGAAACGGCCGCTACGCCACAAGCAGATATAAAATTCGTCGATTACAAAGGGTTTGACCGAGATTTAATAAGCTCTTTAACCGCCCCCCTGCCTACAATTCAAGTCGCATTTTATGAGCAAATCACGCCCAATGCGCTGCCTGAACGACTACAGAAATGGATGGCTGCAGTTGAGGCCAATGGTGGAAAAGTCGACATTACCGTGCCTAAATCTAATTCAACGATTACTGGCAAAAATCCATTACTCATTATTAGTTTAATTACCTCGCTGTGGTCGGCCAATAAAATGGTGCAAGAAGTCAGCGGCGAGGCGCAATTTAATGCCGCCAGTCTCTACAATGCCGAAGTGATTTTGAAATATGATGACAAAAATAAAATGGTGATTGATAAAGTCATTTTTCATAAAAAATAAACACGCCAATTAACTCAATAAAGGCCATGTCCGCACCTGCATGGCCTCAAAAATAGCGCGAGCAGCCCATACCTCTTCCTATTTTTAGCCTGCCTTTTCATCGCCAAGCACTACAGATAAATTACCCGCCAAATTTTAAGCACTTCTATAGTGAGGGGAGTTGTTTTTAACAGCATCAAAGGCAGAAGTGCAGCATGAAACGCTTTATTCTTCTCGCTCTTATTTCAGCATGGGCATGGGGTGAAAGTGCGCCGGTACTGCGTTTAGATACGCCCCAGCACCACGCCCCTATCCGCCGTATCGCTGTTGATGCCACAGAGCAATGGCTGCTCACTGCCGGTGATGATAAAACAGCCCGTATCTGGCAGCTGCCTGCAGGCAACCCCGTTGGCGTATTGCGCGTGCCTGTAGGTACAGGCTTTGAAGGCCGACTGTATGCCTTAACCATCAGCCCTGATGGTAAAACGGTCGCCATCGCCGGGGATACGGGTACAGCCAATGGCCCGATGCGCATATGGTTTTTTGATCGCGCCAGCACCCGTCTCATCCGTACCACCTTACTAGGCCCTGGTGAAATCAAGCAATTACGCTATGCCCCTGATGGGCAAACGCTGGCGGCTTGCTCAGCTACTACGCCTACTTTGTGGCTGATTTCTAGTCTAGGCAAAGTGCTGGCGAATCAACCGTTGCAAGGCAATTGCTATGGCATGGATTTTGCCCCGCAGGGGTGGTTGGCGATCAGCGAATTCAATCGCAGGCTTTCTATCTGGCAATGGCGTAATAGCGAGCTTAAGCAATTAGCCGAAACGCGCGATTTAGCGGGTGATTTACCCGTAAGCGTCGCCTTCTCTCCCGACGGGCAAAAGCTGGCCTTGGGCTATGTGGACATCCAAGCACCCGTGGACATCTGGGATAGCAGCCAAATCAGCAAGGGCCAAATCAGCTTATTGCAGCGCTTTAAAAATAATGACCTCCCCTTTGGCGCACTCAGCAATGTCGCTTGGTCTGCAAACGGGCAAAGCCTTGCCGCAGCAGGCAGCGCTTACCGAAAAGAGCCTCATTACATATTGCGCCGCTGGGATATTGCCAGCGGCCGCGCCACCGACGTAGTCATCAATAACAATACCGTCACGGCATTACGCAGCTTCGCCGATGGCAGCATGATGTTTGCAGGGTTTAATGGCCGTTGGGGCAGAGTCTTTAGCGATGAGCGCATAGACATACAGCCGCTAACCATCGCCGATTTACGTGGCGCAGACAATCTACAAATAGCGAGTGACGGCTTGCTGGTGCAATGGACTTACCAATACGGCGAGCAAACGGCTTGGTTTAATTTGCATGAGCGAATCATTAGAATGGGCCGCGCGCCCAATAGCCTGCAAAGCGGCTCAACACGCGGCTTTAGCCAGTGGGAGAATCACCGCCAGCCCGAATTTGCAGGTAAATCAATTGCACTGGTCCCCGGCGAATCCTCCCGCAGCGCAGCGCGGCTAGGGGAAGATGGTTTGCTTGGCGCTGATTTTTTTATCCGCAGGCTAGACGCCAGCGGCAAAGTGCGCTGGCAAACGCCCAGCGGAGGCGAAGCACGGGCCTTAGTGCCCACAAGTGATGCCAAGCGTTTTGTCTCTGCACATAGCGATGGCACATTACGCTGGTACAAGGCAGACAACGGTGAGCTTTTGCTCTCACTCTTTTTGCACTCCGATGGCATACGCTGGGTGATGTGGACACCCCAAGGCTATTACGACGCCAGCCCGGGTAGCGATCAATTATTAGGTTGGCAAATTAACCGTGGGCCAGACAACCAGCCCGATTTCTTCCCTGTGGGGAAATTTCGTAAAACTTACTACCGCCCTGATGTGATCGATGAATATCTCAATGGCTGGGATATCGATCTCGCCGTAAAGGCCGCCAATAACGCCATTCTGGCCGAACAGCTGAGCCCACCCAAGCCCGCCCCTGTATCCATCAGCCAAATTTTGCCGCCTGTGGTGGAGTTGATGTCCCCCGGGGAAATCACCACCGAAGCGGATAAGCTTTCCATCGATGTTATGGTTCGCAGCCCGATCGATGCCAAGGCGCAGGTTTTAAAAGTGCGGGTAAATGGCGTTGAATCCGATATCAAAAATCAGATCGATGCCAGCAAGCTTGCCAATGGCCAGCCTATGCGAATTAGCTTTCCGCTACCTGCGCAAGCTGCCAGCGTCACCATTGTTTCGGGCAGCCAAAATGGCTTTTCGCCCGTGGCCTCGCTGCGGGTTAATCGGCCACCTCAGCCCCAGCCAACGCTGGCTAGCGTTGTCATCATCACGCCAGTTGCCGTGATTCTTCCTAGTAAAATCCCCCTAGCCATTCCGCAACTCCCTGCTACACCCAATAAAATAGTAGCGCCAATCATTACGCCAACACCTGTGCTCCCCCCTGTACCCGCTATTGCGCCTGTCCCAAGCAAACTAGCCACGACAGTAGCGCCTATTTCCTCCATCCCTAATAAAGTAGCAATAGCGACACCCGCTCCTGTGCCGACCAAGATCGCCGGAGTTCCCCCTGCTCCCATCGTCCTAAAACCGCCCAAACCCAGCAAGCCCAAACTCTTTGTACTGGCCGTGGGGGTGAGTAAGTATGCTAATCCAGACTACGATTTAGGCTTGGCAGAAAAAGACGCCAGCGACTTTACTCGTAGTATGGAAGCTCAACGTAAGGGGGGCTTATACAGTGAAGTGGCGACTTTATTGCTCACCGATAGCAAGGCCACACGCAGCAAAATATTGGAAGGGCTGAAATGGCTACAAAGCAATGTGGGCGATAAAGACACTGCCATTCTTTTTCTGGCTGGGCATGGCGTAACGCGCAAAGACCGACGCTATTTCTTTTTGCCGCACGATGTAGACACCAAGCGCCTCGACGAAACCGGCGTTGCCAACGAGCAATTCACCGAATTTATTGCCCAAACCAAGGGGCAGCGTATTTTCTTTATCGACACCTGCCATGCAGGCAATGCCTTGGGTGGGCGGCGCTTTAGCCATGATATTGGCCAGATCGTGAATGATTTATCTTCGGACGAAAACGGCGTGGTGGTGTTTTCATCTAGCACTGGCAAGCAGCTCTCACAGGAAAATCGCGACTGGGGCAATGGCGCATTTACCAAGGTTTTGGTGCAGGGTATCAATGGCGACGCCGATTTTCGTAAGACCGGCTGGGTAACGCAAAAAGGGCTGGATTTTTACTTAGCCTCCGAAGTGCCTCAGCTCACTAAAGGTGAACAAACGCCCTTCACTATTATTCCATTTGGCATCCCAGATTTTCCGATCACGGAACGAATCAAAGGAGTATTGAAATGAAAAAATGGCTCCCCTTACTAGCTCTCCTGCTGCTCGGCGTGCAACACATGGCTTGGGCTGAGAAAAAAGCGCTGATTTTTACTGTTTCAGAATACCCCAAATATATTGGCGCATTGCGTGGCGTACGTTACGACGCCGAAAACGCCCGCCAACTTGCTAACGCCATGGGCGTCGATGATAAAAACATCGTGCTGTATAAAGATGCTCAGCTTGATTTAAAAGGCATGCGCAATGCGCTCGAGCAATTTGCGAATGGGGTAAATGAAGGCGATCAAGTGTTCTTTTATTACTCTGGCCACGGAGGCCAGCAAGTAGTGCAAGGCGGCGCACGCTGCGCCGTGGGCTTAGTCAGTGTGGATGGCAAGATTTTCTTAGATAGCGAGTTACAGCAGTTTTATCAAAAAATAGAAGGCAAAACCTCGCAACTACTTACCTTTATTGATGCCTGCTTTTCAGGGGGGATTTTCAATAATGTGGTGACTCGATCCATCGATGAGCCCAAAATCACGGCCAAATTCTGGGGCGGGCGAGAAATCAGCAGCAAGGGACTAGCGGTCTGCGAAAAACCCGTCAATGTGCTCACCCGCGCCATCGATGAAAACCAGCCTGATTCAGGCAGTATGAATCATGTCTATATCACCGCATCACGTGAGAATGAAATTTCATTTGATGAAGAGAACAGCGGTGGCATGGTGACTGTAGCCTGGCGACAGTGCCTCAAATCAGCGCCAGATTTAGATCACAGCGGCGCGCTATCTGTCGCCGAAATTCAGCAATGCGCGCAAAAAAAACTAGAAGACCGGCTCGCTGGCACCAGTGATTTTAAAGCCAGCAATATCACGGTAAGAGGCAAGCGCGAATCGGTATTCCAACTGATTGCAGCAGCCCCTAGCGCCGCAGCGCCCAGCCATCCAGCTGCTGCAAGCACCGAGCAAAAGCCCATCGTTGTCGCCTCACTGGCCACGCAAGCGCCCAGCGTAATCAACTTACAAGCCACTTTAAATGATCTTTACCAAAGCCGAGATGAGCGGCGGGTTGTGAAACTTAAAACCAGTAAAGAAGGCAACTATCGAATTGGCGACGCGCTCAATTTTGAAATCCAAAGCAGCCATTCGGGCTATGTGTATGTGCTGATGGTGGGCTCAGACAATAAAACGTTTGACATGCTCTACCCCAATCAGCTGGCGGCAAATAATTTCATCAATAAATCATCTGCACTCCCTTTACCCAGCAAAGGCTGGAAAATGAGGCTAGCTGAGCCTGCGGGCAGTAATCGCCTCTTAGTGATCGTTAGCGATGCGCCTCGTGATTTTTCCCGATTAAGCTATCAAAAAATCGGCCCGTTTTCGATTTTTAACGGCTCGGCGAGTGGCCAGTATGATTTACAAAGCGCCATGCAAGCACTCTCCCCCAAGCAAAAATGCGATACAAGGACAGGATGTACTTCATCCTATGGCGCGGCCTTGCTCGATATCACTGCGGAGTAACATCATGAAAACCCAAATCTTACTGTTGCCCCTGCTGCTAATCGCTTTAATCAGCAACAGCAATGCGGCGGAAAGCAGCGAGCAAATGGTTGAATCCTTGCTGCCGAGTAAAACCGTAACGCGCAATATCGTCATCGAAGAAGAAGGCCAGCCCAGTACCACCCCGCCCCCATCCCCCAACCCCAGCATTTCGATTCCCATCATATTTGAATACGGCTCCAGCCGCCTCACACCCGACAGCCGCAGAACCTTAGACACCATCGCCAGAGCGCTGAATCACCCCAAATTACAAGCCTATCAATTTTTAATTGAAGGCCACACCGATGGCAAAGGCAGTAGTGAAACCAATCAAGCGCTCTCAGAAAAACGGGCTGCAGCGGTGCGTGACTACCTCAGTGGCCCACGCAGTGTTGAACAAACGCGCTTACTAGTGGTGGGCAAAGGCGCCAGCGAATTACTCCTGCCAAATGAGCCTTATGCAGCAGCTAATCGCCGAGTAAAATTTGTGAACGTGGGGAAAATCCAAGCAAACAAGGCAGAGTAAGGGCCACGCTGAATACATTATTAAAGTGAATGGCTCTTTACACCAAACGGAGAGCCTGCAACTAAAATAGCGTAAATACCGATGACCTATTCCCAAGGGAATTTCATGACAAGGGCCGTCCATTACATCTGCAGCGCTAGAAAATAACAATTATTCCAAGCTAAGAGATAAAAGCGAATCAGCATCTTCTACTTTATTAGCCCTAACACCGCGTATCATCCCGTCATCTCCCAATATAAATTAACCATGCTGCCTATCCTCTATTCCTTTCGCCGTTGCCCTTATGCCATGCGCGCCAGAATGGCGATTCAATATTCTGGCATCCAAGTGCAATTGCGTGAAATTGTGCTGCGTAATAAACCAGCAGAATTATTACTCGCCTCGCCCAAAGGTACAGTGCCGGTATTGATACTGAATAATGGCCAAGTGATAGAACAAAGCCGCGAAATTATGCAATGGGCATTAAAGAAAAATGACCCGCAGCAATGGCTTTGCCAACAAGACAGCGAGCTAAGTACACAAATTGCCATATTGATTGATCATAATGATCAACAATTTAAAACCCATCTCGATCAATATAAATACGCAGACCGCTATCCTGCTCATCCCAAGGAATATTACCGAGCACAGGGTGAGTTATTTTTACGTGATTTAGAAACGCGTTTAGCGCAAAATTCTTTTTTATTGCTTCATCAAATATGCTTAGCAGATATTGCGATATTTCCGTTTATTCGCCAATTTGCTGGCGTTGATCCAGAGTGGTTTGACGCTGCCCCCTACCCTAAGTTAAAGCAGTGGCTAAATTTTTTCTGTAATAGCAGCGACTATCACAGCGTGATGCAGAAATTTTCAGTCTGGCAAGTAGGTACGCCCCCTTTTATTTTTCCCTAATAGACAAATACGCAATCCAAACCGCAGTTTTTTCGGTAACCTTGCGACTTGAATGTGTATTAGAAACTGAGTCATTGTGAGCCAATTTATACGCCTAACGATGGATGACATTGCCCGCTTGGCCAATGTATCCAAAACCACGGCCAGCCTCGTCCTTAACGGGCGCTCGGCAGAATACCGTATCGCGGAATCCACCAAGGAGCGCGTGCTGGCAATTGCCCGCGAGCATCATTTTCAGCCATCCCAATCGGCCAAAACATTACGCTCGCGCAAAAGTGGCACATTAGGTTTACTCGTGCCTGAGCTAAGCAACTTTGCCCACGCCAGCCTCGCGCAAGCCTTAGAGCCATTATGCCGCGAGGCAGGCTATCAGCTGCTGGTCATGAGTAGTAATGAACAAGCTACGATGGAAACCGCTGGCATCGAGCACCTGCTCACCCGCCAAGTAGACGGCCTAATTGTGGTGCCTTGCAGCAGCGATGCCACGCAATATTTAAAATGGTCTTTACGCCTACCGCTCGTCTTTGTCGATCGCCATCTCAAAAACTGCCCGATTCCCTTTGTCGTCACCGACGCCATCGATGCCGTCACCTCCTTAGTGGTACAAACCATCGCGGGAGGCAGCAAGGAGGTGGTTTATTTTGGTGGGCAAGCCGATTTATCCCCAAGTCAAGACCGCCTTGCTGGCTATCGCAAAGGCTTAGAATTAAGCGGCGTGACAGAACAAGAACACTGGGTCTGGCAAAGAGATTACCTGCGCCCATCGGGCTACAGCATGATGGCCGAATGCTATGAGCGCCTCGGCCACTATCCTGACAGCCTATTTACCGGCTCGCTTACCCTGCTAGAAGGCGCACTCGCCTATATCAACGAAAAGCAAAACGGCAGACCCAAACATTTAATGACTTTTGACGATCACAACCTACTCAACTGCCTGCCCTGGGGCATTCAATCCGTGGTGCAAGACAGCCAACAACTCGCCAGCGAAAGCCTTGCCCGAGTCTTAAAGCTTATGCAGGGCGAAGCGGTAGATTCGGTGTGGATCCCAGCAAGCTTGCATCAGCGTAGTTAAGGGTGGGTGGCAGACCGGTTGCCCTGCCATATAAGCACACTGCGCATATTACGTGACAGTGATACAGCTTGAACCCAAACGAGTAATCACTGACAATTACAGCAATCTGTTTGCCCTGAGTAAGATTATGACCTATGCCCCGCCGACACACCGATTACAAGTTTTACAAAAAATCGACTTTGAAGAGGGGCTAATTGCAGATGATCCACGCTATGTGGATACGCAAACGGCGCGGGGCAGCGAGAAGACCTTTATCCGACTCGCATCTAAACTAGGCTGGGATCCTACATCCCCCCAGTTTTTCTTCCCACCGATGCAAAAGCACATCTTGTTTTTTGGCCATGTTGGCAGCGGAAAAAGTACCGAGTTGCGCCATTACGCAAAAAAATTGAACGACTCTAATAAGTTTTTAGTCATTGATGTAGACATCAACAGCAAGCTAGACCGCAACAATCTGGAATACCCAGATGCACTGATGGCCATGGCAGAAATGCTACTTACTGGCTTGCAGCAAGCAGCGATTCCTTTTGACGACAAAGAATTGCAGCCACTGCGGGACTGGTTTGGCATTGTTGTTCAGAGCCATGCAACTTCGCGTGAATACAGCGCAGAAATCAAAACAGGCCTAGAGGCAGGTGGCGGCTTACTTGGGATTATCAAATTATTCGCCCAAGTCACCAGTGCATTTAAAACAGGCTCCACCACCAAAACAGAACTGCGTAAGGAAATCCGCAATACCTTTGGCCGCTTAGCTGACGCATTCAATGCCGTACTGGCCTCAGCGGAAGCCGCCCTCATTTCGGCAGAACGAGCCGAACGCGTGCTATTTCTGCTCGATGGCACGGATAAACTGCGTAGCGAAGCCACCAAGCAATTCTTTGTGCAAGATGCTGAGCAACTACTCGCCATCAATGCCCTCGTCATTTATACCGCGCCGCTCCATCTTAAATACGACAGCAATGTAGTCAGTGGCAAGTTAGATGCAGATTTAATTCTGCCAATGATTAAGCTGTTTGAACCCAGTGGCGCTCGTTGCGAGGCGGGCTGGTTGGCACTCAGAAATTTGCTACTTAAACGCGCTGACCCATCCCTGTTTGCCAGTGACAACGAAATCAACGCGTTGATAACACACAGCGGTGGCCATCCGCGTGAGCTGCTACGGCTACTCAAGCTCTCCTGCGAATACGCAGAAACGAATCTGATCGACAGCGCAGTCGTCACCCGCGCCATCAAACAACTCGCTTCAGAATACCGCCGTTTCCTGGAGCCCGCCGATTACCCTCTGCTAAAAAGTATGGATACAGGCACGACCACACACAGCGGCAATGACGACGCCATCAAGCGCTTGCTCTACAACTTGGCATTACTGGAGTACAACGATGGTAGCTGGCGACGCAGCCACCCCGTGATTCGTGGGCTGGATGGCTATATCAACGCCAGCACCCCATAATGCAAGATCTCTTTGGCTTCGATCGCCAACGCCTACTCGCCGCCAGCAGCATCAAACCCGAGCATTTTGACGAATTTCAACGGCTGTGTATTACGCTGGTACACGGAAGCGCCTTTCAGTTTGTACTGGCAGAAATCTACAGCCAGCCCTATAGCAATGTGTTGATCGCACAGCTGGCATCGGTACTGCAACAAAACCAGCTTGAATCAGCCAGCTTGGTGCTCGATGAAAGCATCATGGGTATTCCAGAGCTTGAAACACACCTCATCGAACTACGCCATACCGCTGGCGTAATCCACATCCTAGGTAGCAGCACTTGGTTTACCCCGGCACGCTGGGCCGAGCTGAATTTACGCCGCGATACGCTGGCGCATGAATGCCAGGCAAAACTGGTTTTCTGGCTAACGCCCGAGCAAACCAGAGATTGCGCTAACAACGCGATTGATCTGTGGGCTTGGCGAAGTGGGGTGTATGCATTTGAAGAAACCATCGATGCGCCAATCCAAGCGGCCCCGCAGTTTTCCCCAGCATTTTCCAACCAAAGCCAACTTGATCGAGCACGGCGTATTGGGCAACTGCGAGCCTGGCTGGCGAGTGATCCTGCTCCACCAATAGCAATGCGTGGTCAACTGTGGAATGAACTAGCTACTTTATTAGAGGACTTGGGCCAGCTCGATGAAGCGTTGCATATCCGAGGAAAGAAAGAGCTTCCCTTTTATGAAGAACTCGACGACGAACGTTCACGAGCCATTACACTTGGTAAGATTGCTGATATCTTACAGAAACGTGGTCAGCTCGATGGAGCCCTTCATATTTACGAAAATGAAGAACTCCCTCTTTATAAAAAACTCGGTGAGTTGCGTTTATATACCGTTACGCTAGGTAAAATTGCTGATATTTGGCTGGCACATGGCCAACTCGATAAAGCCCTCCAAATCCGAGAGCAAGAACAACTGCCTATTTTTAAGCTACTCGGTGATACGCGCTCAAGCGCAGTAACACTTGGCAAGATTGCAGATATTTTGCTAATACGTGGCCAAATCGATGAAGCGCTGCATATCAATGAGAGCGAAGTACTACCTATTTTTAAACAACTAGGCGATTTGCGTTCACACGCGATTACGCTATGTAAGATTGCCGATATTTGGCTGGCACGTGGCCAGATCGATAAAGCCTTACATATCTTTGAAAAAGACACACTTCCGATATTTGAACAACTCGGTGATGTGTATTCACGAGCCATGACATTAAGCAGGATGGCCGACATTTTACAAACGCGCGGACAGCTCGATACAGCACTACATATCCTTGAGAAAAACGTACTTCCAATTTTTGAGCAACTCGGCAATATTCATTCACATGCCATAACACTTGGAAAAATCGCCAATATTTGGCAATCACGTGGTCAGATCGATAAAGCCTTGTATGTCCTTGAGAAAAAAGTGCTCCCCATATTTGAAAAACTTGGCGATAGACGAGAAGCCTTAATAAGCAAAACCAATATAGCAATGATTTTAATCCAGCGAGATGGGCATTGTGGTGAAAGAGCCAGCAGGCTGTTAGAACAAGCCTTGGCTACAGCACGAAAGATGAATTTGCCCGAAGTACTAATGATTAAAGAAATCATCAAGGAACATCCACCTACGAAACCCCGCAAGCTAGCCAAAACTAAGCGTAAACAATAACGCCCCCCAAAAACCACCGGCATTAAATGCCATATTCTTCCCCACGCTAAAGATGTACTATAAATGCTTATTATACAGTCCGGACAACCGCGATGCGCTTGAATGTTTTTACTGATTACTGCTTGCGCACTTTGATTTACGTTGGCGTACAGAACGATGGCATTGTGACGCGTGGGGAGATTGCCTCAGCCTATGGAATTTCTGACAACCACCTGATGAAAGTCATGAGCTTTTTGGCGCGTAATGGCTTTTTAGACACCACCCGAGGCAAAGGCGGCGGCATGCGTTTATCTCGGCCTGCGGATCAAATAAGCGTCGGCGCTTTGGTACGCCTTAGCGAGGCAGATAGCCTTGTTGTGGAATGCTTTGATCGTGAGCATTCCAGCTGTAGCATCGGCGCGGTATGCCGCTTAAAAGGCGTATTAAACGAGGCCATGCAGGCATTTTACTGCGTACTCGATCGCTACACCCTGCAAGATTTAATCAATAACCCTGTCGAGCTAAATGCGATTTTTAGCATTCCCTTGCTACAGGTAAAAGGCTGATCCAGCCCATTTATAAAAAGTACCATTATGACCCAAATAAATAATCCCCAGCACGGCATCACGCTGGAAAAAATCCTCACTGATTTAGTCGAACACTTCGGCTGGCCAGAACTCGCCCGTCGCATTCCGATTCAATGTTTTGAAAAAGATCCATCCATCAAATCCAGCCTAAAATTCCTACGCCGCACCCCTTGGGCAAGAACCAAGGTAGAAGAGCTGGATGCAAAAATGCGGCGTTAAGCAAAAAACTGCTTAGAAAAAGCCCTTTCAAATACATGATGCAGCGCGGCATAAACACCCTACGAAAAAATAAATATAAATCTTTGTCATATTTTTCCAGTCTGCTACGACTAAGGGTCAGCAAGTAATCATGCTTGTTGCCTATCCAGCAAAATTTGGAGAATGACCATGAATCGTATAACCGGAGCAACCTTAGCTGCTGCAGCTGCAACCCTCTTCTCTCTTGCGGCTTATGCCGAGGAAAAGCCTGCTTCACACGATGCAAGCACAGAAGTAAAGTGCGCTGGGATTAATAGCTGCAAAGGCACATCAATGTGCAAAACAGCAGATAATGCCTGCAAAGGCCAAAACGTTTGCAAAGGTCATGGTTGGTTGCCAGCTGCCAGTGCAAAAGCATGCAGCGAACATGGTGGAAAAGTTCTTTAAAGCCGCTATTTATTTACAAAGGGGGCCTTCTCTGCCCCCTTTATTTTATTTGAGCCGCGATGCATCCACTACTCACAGGCTTTGGCCTCGGCCTTCGGCCAGAGCACTATGCAGATTTTTTAGCCCAAGCGCAGCCTGTAGATTGGCTAGAGGTTATTTCAGATAATTACCTTGTCCCTGGCGGAAAACCACTGTATTACCTCGATAAAATTCGCCGCGACTATCCAATGGTGATGCACGGCGTAGCGATGAATCTGGGCTCGATTGATCCGCTCGATTTTAATTATCTTGCCGAAATTAAAGCGCTGACCGAACGCATCGAGCCATTGGCAATTTCTGACCATCTGTGCTGGACAGGCGTAGATAACAAATACCTGCATGATTTGCTGCCGATTCCCTATACCGAAGAGGCGATCAAACATGTCGCTGGACGAATCCGGCAGGTACAGGATTTTTTAGGCCGACGGCTGGTGATAGAAAATGCCTCGACCTATCTTGAAGCAAAAACGGATCTACACGAGTGGGAATTTATCAGCGCCATCCTCTCTGAGGCTGACTGCGACTTACTACTCGACATCAACAATATCTATGTTTCCAGCCGTAATCATGGTTTTGATCCGCTGCGCTATTTACAAGGTATTCCTCGCCAGCGTATTGCTTATATCCATTTGGCGGGCCACACCGATCATGGCGATCATTGCATTGATACCCACGATCAGCCGATTTGTGCCGAAGTATGGTCTTTATATACTGAAGCCCTAAGGCAATGGGGAACGATTCCCACCATGATTGAACGCGATGCCAATATCCCAGCGCTACCTTTGCTACTTGCCGAGCTAAATCACGCCCGCCAGATAGGAGCCGCCCCCCATGAATCTGCACATATGGGAGCGTGATTACCCAAGGGATTCCAAGCATGATGCAAGTATTCGAGCTCTGCCTGTGCGACTTGCCGAGCTAGATTACGCCCGCCAGATAGGAGCCGCCCATGAATCTGCACGTATGGCAACGTGATTTACAGGCCAGTATTTTAACGGCCAGTGATCAAATACAGCAGCCGCTGAATCAAGGAAGTATCAGCCGTGAGCGGGAAATTGCCGTCTATAGCGATGCCTATTTTTTACGCTTAGCAGAAGCGCTGCAGACTAACTACCCCGCCTTATTTCAAATCTTGGGCGATGATGATTTTTACAACTTGGCCCGTGACTATATCGCCGCCTATCCTTCATCGCATCCATCGATACGCTGGTTTGGCGAGCAACTGGCCACCTTCCTTCTGCAAGCAGAGCCCTACGCCAGCGTTGCCATTTTTGCTGAGCTGGCGGCATTTGAATGGGCTTTGCGCCACACCGTAGATGCCGCCGATGCGCCCTTGATGACGTTAGAAAATTTGCAGGCGATCCCAGCTGGGGATTGGGGCCAACTGAGCTTTAAGCTGCATCCTTCCTTAAGTATTTTATCGCTGCAATGGAATGCGCCTAAGGTGTGGCAAGCGCTGATGGCTGAGGAAGCGCCGCCAGAGCCACAGAGCTTTCCTCAGCCCTATTTAGTCTGGCGCAAGCCCGATTTAACCATCAACTGGCGCAGCGCTAATCCAGCCGAAATCCATGCCTTAAACCTACTGGCCAGCGGCGCAAATTTTTCCTCCATCTGTGAGGCGCTCTTGAGCGACGATATCAACGATGTGCCTCTGACGGTCGCAGGTTTTTTACGAACGTGGATCAAGCAGGGGCTGATTACAGCGGCTTAAACACCTGACAGCCAGCCGGGCTCAGGATGTGCCCCGCAATACCTTCACAGCATGGCGTAATAAACCAAACCATCACCCCCCGCTTGCCACTGCCACGCCTTTGGACGCCTCCAATAGCATGCAAGAATGATGGTATTTCCAGACCCAACAATGAGCATGAGCCAAGCCCCTAACTGATGTTACGCAGCAAAACCCAAATCTTGAACCACGGAGGTCACAGAGAACACGGAGTGTCACGGAAAAAAGCAAGTTTTGAATTATGTTGCGTTCTAGGTTTTAAGTATTTCAAAATCCAGCAATTAGGATTCGTAACGCAGCGGGTAACACGGGGCTTAAATATCCCCAAGCTCCGAACAAGCGGGGCGGGGGATCGCTTGGGAGCGAGGCAGCGAGCCAATCCCGCACGCCGCCGACTCGATTGCCCGCAGAGCAGGGGCCTTCGTGTTATTGGTGTTGTGGCTTGGCTTCGTTTCTTGGCCACACAAGAAAGGAAGGCGCACCTCAATCAATGTGCCGAAGGCACTAAAAAGAAGATCGCTGCGTAACATCAGTTAGTAAAGCAATATGAAAGCTAAAGGCGTTTTGCACATTAATCCGAGCACAACAAGTGACCTATTTGGCCTAGCCATTTACACATTTCAATCCGATACTGCAAACTAATTGCTATCAATAGGTTTGCTCATGCCCGCACAAAAAATTATCAAGGAGTGGCGCATTCTTCAACCTATCCATTTTGTACTTGGCCTCTTAATCCTACTGACCGTCACTTTATTGCTTTGGCAGCACTATGGCATGAATTTATATTTACGCTTTGACCCAAGCAATTTTACAAAAGTCAGCGCTAACGACGATAGAGATAATGGAGAAGGTAAAAGCATAGGACAGCTTAGCCACACGCCAAACTACTGGCGTTTAAACTGCCAGCTCAAAGAAGGACATCGCTCCCCTTACTGCTCAATTGATTTAGATCTCAGCAATGGTAAGCAAGGCGTTGATTTCTCAAAATACACAGACATCACCATTCGCTACCGCTATCAAGATCCGCGTGAACAAATCAATCTGGTCATGATTAATTTCAATGCCGAATATAGTATGGAAGATGACTATCGCAGCCAGAAATTTACCGAAATTTACTTGCCCGGCGCGATGGGCTGGAGTACGCACACATTAAAATGGAATCAATTTAATGTAGCCTCTTGGTGGATTGCCGACAAAAAAATCCCACCAAAGTGGGCTGATAATGAATTTAGCAATATCCGAGAAATTCGCGTAGCAACCGGTCTTTATCCAAAAAAGACAAATCACCAAATTGATTTGGCCTATATCGAATTAAGTGGAAAATGGATTAATAATAATACTTTACAATTATTACTCCTGCTCTTGTGGGGAGGCAGCGCCGCGTTCTGGCTTATTATTGAATTACGCCGAGCCATCCGTGCTTTACAGCGCAGCAATCAGCGCCAGCAAGATTTAGAAAATGCGCAGCATAATCTACAAAAAACCAATCAATTACTCACAGAGCGCAGTATGCGTGATCCGCTTACCTCGGCATTTAATCGAGAAGGGCTCAACGTATTACTCGCCAATGAGCCTCCCCATGCTGCACTCAGTATGATTTTTATTGATATCGACCATTTCAAAAAAATTAATGATCAGTATGGCCATGCGATGGGTGATCAAATGCTTTGCCTATTGGCCCAGCATATTCAGCAGCAAATTCGCCCAAGCGAAAAACTGATTCGCTTAGGTGGCGAAGAGTTTCTCTTGCTTTGCCAGCACAGCAGCATTACTCAGGCCGAGCTGCTCGCTGAAAAGCTACGTTTATGGATCTTTAGCCAAAGCTGGCCTACAGAAATCCCGCTGAGCTGTAGTTTTGGTGTGGCAGAACGACAGCCAGGGGAAAGCTTTGAAGATGCGCTACATAGAGCCGATCTCGCGCTCTACCGCGCCAAAGCAGCTGGACGCAATCGGGTGGAGCTTGCTGAGTAACAGCTGCAATGCAGCAAAACCTTGCAACACGGGTACAGAGAACAACAGGTGCAAAATTAAAACACTCGCTTTGGATTTTGCACCTGCTCTACATGGGCAAAATAAAGTGTTTTGTCCGCCCTAAGTCTCCCATCTCCCCCACACAACGCCCCTCCCCAAACGCCTTGATGCCACAAAAGCCCCTGCAAGATGTAGTCATCGCACGCCATACACTTACAAGCTTTAAATCATCGTAGGGCAGGTGAAATCCACCAGATTTTGGCATGAAATACTGCTAAAAACGGCGGGTTTCACCTGCCCTATATGATTCACTCTCCATGGCATGGGTTTAAATTGCTACACCCTGCCTCAAGCCCCCCCAGCTCTCCCCCATCAGGAAAATCCCGTAGTTTATTCAAAAGCACTACATTTTCTTGATTTAGATCTATATTATTTGCTGCGTACGGTTTAGCATTGCTCGCAAATCACATAGCAATCAGCATAAATAAAGGTGCAGCATGACAAAAATAGTCGTCGTTGGCAGCATGAATATGGATTTAGTCGTCCATAGCCAGCAGCTTCCTCGCATGGGCGAAACGCTGTTTGGCGAGCAATTTTCTACCCATCGGGGTGGCAAAGGAGCCAATCAGGCCGTTGCAGCACAGCGCCTTGGCGCATCGGTTGTAATGGTGGGCTGTGTTGGGAATGATGAATTTGGCCAAATGCTCACTGCAGGCTTGGCGGCAGAAGGGATTGATACCCGTTGGCTAAAAACCAGCCCAGACACCGCTACCGGCGTGGCGCTGATTACGCTTTGCCAAGGCGATAACGCCATTGTGGTGGTACCAGGCGCGAATAATCAGCTCAGCCCAAGCGATGTACAAGCTGCCGAAGCGGCATTTATCGATGCCGATGTGATTCTTGCTCAGCTAGAAATCCCCTTAGCCAGCGTGATGGCTGCGGCGCAGTTGGCGCAAAAGCACGGCAAGCCCTTTTTTCTGAACCCTGCTCCCGCACAAGTGCTGCCTGCCGAATTACTGGCGCTTTGCACCCTGCTCACCCCCAATGAGTTTGAGCTACTTCAATCACTGGGCGAACCCACGGGCGATTGGAAAAAAGTATTGGCTCAGCACGCGGCGGTGATGACCAAGGGCAGCGATGGTGCTTGGTTTAATCAAAATGGCCAGCTGCAGCATCAAGCAGGTTTTAAGGTGGAATTGGTGGACAGTACTGGCGCAGGCGACACGTTTAATGGCGCGCTTGCTACTTTTTGGCACCAAGGCATTGCAGAAGCCACCCGCAAGGCTAGCGCAGCAGGCGCATTGTCGGTGACGCGTCACGGCGCACAGGGCGGCATGCCGACCCTTGCAGAACTCGAACAATTTTTAAAGAAGCAATCATGAAAAAGCACGGCATATTAAATAGCGACATCGCTCGCGTTCTCGCCCAACTGGGCCACACCGATAGCATTGTGATTGCCGACTGCGGCCTGCCGATTCCGGATCATGTAGAGCGCATCGATCTGGCGCTCAAACTAGGCCAGCCTAGCTTTTTAGATACGCTGCAAGAAATCCTAGCCGACATGCAGGTAGAGCGTGCGGTATTTGCCACAGAATGCTTGGCAAAGAATCCAACAGTTGCCGCTCAGGCAGAAGCTATGCAATTGTCAGGAATTAACATTGATTTTGTTAGCCATGAAGAGTTCAAACAGCTTTGCCATAGTGCCAAAGCCGTGATCCGCACCGGCGAAGCATCGCCCTACGCCAACATCATCCTGCATTCTGGCGTGATTTTTTAAGGCTCTGTACAGCCCTAAACCCAGATCTTGAAACACGGAGGACACAGAGAACACGGAGTCTCACGGAGGAAAAACATGAGAGAAAACAAGGTGCTCATGGTTTTTTTCGACACGAAGCAGACGCCACCAAAGCTCAAGCAAAAACCGGAAAACTCCCTTTTAGTTTTCCTCCGTGTAACTCTGTGTCCTCCGTGTTCTCAGTGGTTCAAGACCTGGGTTTTATATGCAGCTGAGTTTTACGATTATTTCCTGCTGTTTTTATGTATTCATGTTTTAAAAACCGTTACTCATTTAAAACCAAGGCTTTCGTATGCTGATCCAAATGCAAGGCATCAATAAATCTTTTGGCCCGGTTAAGGTGCTGGAAGGCGTGGATTTTGCGCTGGAGCGCGGCGAGATTCATGCGCTGATGGGTGAAAACGGCGCGGGTAAATCGACGCTGATGAAAATCCTCACCGGCATTTACCCAAGCGACGCTGGCCGTATTCATGTGGATGGCCGTGAAGTGGCTGTTCATAGCCCAAAAGAAGCCGAAGCGCTGGGCATTGCCATCATTCACCAAGAGCTGAACCTGATTCGTGAATTATCGGTGATGGATAACCTGTTTTTAGGGCGTGAAAAAACCCGTGGCGGCTGGCTAAAATCCAGCGAGATGCGCGCGCTTTGCCGCGAATATCTGGCGCTGCTGGGCATTAGCAACATCGACCCCGATCAAGAAGCAGGCACTCTATCTATCGGCCAGCAGCAAATGGTCGAAATCGCCAAAGCGCTGTCGCTCAACGCGCAAGTCTTAATCATGGATGAGCCAACGGCGGCCTTAAGTAATCGTGAAATCGAAGTTTTATTTAAGCTAATGCAAGATTTAAAAGCCCGCGGTGTAGGCATTGTGTATGTATCGCACCGGATGGAAGAAATCTTTCAGGTTTGCGATCGCATCTCGGTCTTGCGCGACGGGCAATTTGTTGGCACCCGTGTGATCAAAGAAACGCGCTTTGATGAAATCGTCAAAATGATGGTGGGGCGTGAAATTGGCGACCGTTACCCTAAGCGCAGCAGCGCCCTTGGGCCGGTGCGCTTTAAGGTAGAAAACCTCGCCGACGATCACACCATTAGCGGCATCAATTTTGAAATTCGCCAAGGCGAAGTACTCGGCGTGGCGGGCTTGATGGGTGCAGGGCGTAGCGAAATTGCCCATAGCCTGTTTGGCCTGTCTGCCAAATCGGCGGGGCAAATTTGGCTGGATGGTGCGCCTATTCATTGCAAATCCGCCATTGAAGCAATTGAGCACGGCATAGGCTATGTCACAGAAGACAGAAAATCCCAAGGCTTGGTGCTGGGTTTATCGGTTAAAGAAAACATCAGCCTGACCAATGCCCCAAGCAAAATGGGGATAATTGATCATGATGCCGAAAGTAAAAACGTCAGCGAAATGATACGCAAGCTGTCTATCCGCACCCGTGATGCTGATCTGGAAGTCAAATCGCTATCAGGCGGTAATCAGCAAAAGGTGGTGTTTGCCAAATGGCTGGGGATTCATCCCAAGGTGCTGTTTTTAGACGAGCCCACCCGTGGGGTAGACGTCGGCGGCAAGGCGGAGATTTACCACATTATTAATGAGCTGGCCGCCAGTGGCGTCGCCATTTTGATGATTTCATCCGAACTACCCGAAGTGCTCGCCATGAGCGATCGCATCCTGGTGATGCACCAAGGACAAAGCGCCGGCATTTTCGATGCTAAAACGGCCACCCAAGAATCAATTATGCACGCCGCTACCGGAGGCCAATAAATGAATACAAGCCAAAAAGCCACGCTACAAAAGCTGGGCCCCCTACTCGCACTACTGCTTATTTCCGGCGTTTTGTCGGTAATGAGCCGTGATTTTCTCACCGTAAATAATCTGCTGAATGTGCTGCGCCAGGTGTCTATCAATGCCCTGATTGCCTTTGGTATGACTTTTGTGATTTTGCTAGGTGGGATTGATTTATCCGTAGGTGCGGTGCTGGCGCTTTCATCTGTGGCCATTGCCAGCATGATGGCGGCAGGCATTGATCCAGTGCTCGCAACATTATTTGGCGTTTTGGCTGGAGCTGCGCTTGGCGCGGTCAACGGCATCATTATTAGCCGTGGCAAAGTTGCGCCCTTTATTGCCACCCTGGGCACGATGACGGTATTTCGCGGCTTGGCGCTAGTCGCCTCAGATGGCCGCCCGATCACCGGCTTTAATAGCGATTTTTTCTCGATGCTGGGCGCAGGCTATATCGGCAATTTGATTCCTGTGCCGGTGATTACCACCATGATCGCCTTTGTAGCGCTGTGGTTTATCTTAAAAAAGACCGTCTTTGGCCGCCATGTTTATGCCGTGGGGGGCAATGAAGAAGCGTCGCTGATCTCTGGCGTAAAAGTAAATCGCATCAAGCTTTGGGTTTACACCCTCTCTGGTGGCTTATCCGCCCTAGCAGGCGTCATCCTTACCTCACGCTTGAATTCTGCCCAGCCTAATGCGGGCATGGGCTACGAGCTAGACGCCATTGCCGCCGTGGTTTTAGGTGGCACTAGCTTATCCGGTGGCCGAGGCTGGATCGTCGGCACCCTAATCGGCGCGGTATTGATAGGGGTTCTCAATAATGGCTTAAACTTACTATCTGTGTCATCATTTTATCAGCAAGTTATTAAGGGAAGCGTGATCCTGCTGGCGGTATTGCTGGATAGAAGTGCAAAGAAATAAAGGGCTGCATGCGCGCTAAGCAAATTGTTTCTTTATTAGCAAACAGAGATAAACGAATTGACCACATTCTTGGCACGGGGCTTTAAGTCCCCTTGAAGCACGCCGAAGCGAGGAACAAGCGGGCGGGATTTCGGCGAGGACTGTCTGAGCGAAGCGAGTTCCGCAGCCGCCGCTCGATTGTCCGCAGATGAGGGGCCTTCGTGCTGGTCGGGGCGGCCTTCTTTGGCTTCGTTTCTTGGCCGTTCAAGAAAGGAAGGCCCCCGCGGTGGCTACCGCTCCAAAATCAACGTGCCGAAGGCACTAAAAAGGTCTTTTTGTATTTTTCTTGGCGCACATGGGACAAAACCCGCCATTTATTAGCTTTTGAGGCATAAGGCTGGCGGGTTTCACCCGCCCTACGAGAGGCCACTCTCCTAATTTTAAACCAAGCAAATCATCGCTTGGTTAAAAAGAAGCACTCAATGGCGCAGAAGTCGCCAGTGCTAATGTCGTCGTCCTTCACACACAAGGCTTTAAACATGAAAACTTGGCTCAAACCCCTTCTGATCGCCTCAATGGCTCTGGCATTTTCGGCTTGCTCCAAGCAAGGCCCTGAAAGTGCAGCCCCTGAGGCATCTGCACCTCATGTTACCGCGACAGCCAGCAATAACACCATCGGCCTAGCCATTTCCACCCAAAACAATCCTTTTTTTGTCACCTTAAAACAAGGTGCTGAGGAAGCAGCCAAGGCGGGTGGCCTGACGCTAATTACCGTGGACGCGCAAGACGATGCGGCTAAGCAAATTGCCAGCATCGAAGATTTAATCCAGAAAAAAGTGAAAGTGATTCTGATTAACCCAACCGATTCTGATGCGCTGGTGGCTGCGGTTAAACAAGCCAATGCGGCAAAAATCCCCGTAATTACGCTGGATCGCAGCATTAGCGGTGGCGAAATCATCAGCCATATCGCTTCAGATAATGTGGCTGGAGGCAAAATGGCAGCGGCGTTTCTGCTAGAAAAAATCGGCAAGCAAGGTGAAATCGCCGAGCTGGAAGGCATTGCTGGCTCCTCCGCAGCACGTGAACGCGGCCAAGGCTTTCATGCTGGGGTGGATGCAGAAAAAGGCGTAAAAGTAGCCGCCAAGCAACCTGCCGACTTTGATCGCGCTAAAGGCTTGTCTGTGATGGAAAACATCCTACAAGGCAATAAAAAGATTAAAGCCGTCTTTGCCCACAACGACGAAATGGCCTTGGGTGCCGTGCAAGCGCTGGAAGCCGCTGGCCTTAAAAACGTGATTGTAGTGGGCTTTGATGCCACAGCAGACGCCGTTGCCGCAGTAAAAGCCGGCAAGATGGCTGCCACCGTACAACAAAAACCTGAGCTAATCGGCAAGATGGGGATTGAAGCGGCCAAGAAAATCATCGATGGCCAAACACCAGAGAAAAATATTCCAGTGCCTTTAGAGCTGGTCAAATAAGTTAGTAAGTTAACAAAGCCCCTGATGATTTTAGCTTCATCAGGGGCTTTGTTTATTACTCATTCAAACAAAATACCTGTCACTCAGAGGCTCGAGCGCTAAACCTTGAACCACAGAGTAAGAGAAGAACACAGAGTTTCACAGAGAACACCTTTCAATCCTCGTTTTTCTCTGTGGAACTCTGTGTTCTCTGTGGTTCAAGATTTTGGACTCTCAATGGCGAACTGAAGCAATCATCAAATCTGCCCTAAAAACCAATTCACAATATAGAAATGGTCTTCAAACAACTCAGCTTCCATACGATTAAATTCAAATAGCGGCACCCATTTAGCCCGGTCTGCATCTTCCCCACCACGCACCTTAGGCAAGCCCTCGCCGGTGGGCGTTAGCTCAATTAAAAAAGCATGGGTAATGGTGCGGCCGCGCAAGGATCTGTGCGGGTGATCGAATACCCGTGAAGAGCGAATCGATCCAGCCAGCACCGGCGCAGGCACTTTTAAACGTGTTTCATCACGCAGCTCGCGGATCACAGCGTCTTTAACCAATTCATCCTGATTAATAAAGCCACCCGGCAAGGCCCACAGCCCACGCCCCGGCAGGTTTTTACGCCGCACCAACAAGATATGCCCGGAGTGAATCACCACCGCATCCACGGTTACAAAAGTGGGCGGATAGGGGGCAACAGACCACGCTTTGCGATAATCCTGCACAAAGCGCCATTCAGCCTCCAGATTGGCGTAAACCTCGCCTAAGCGAAACGCCTGTAAATGCGCGTAGACAGGCGCGGGTAATTTATCGGCACAAAGCCCTGCCCCACCATCAGCAAATAGATTACGGCGCACTTGCGAGGCATGAATGCCGATGATTTCAGGCACTTCCACCCGCTGCCACTGCGGGAAAAGATCAAGATAATAAGTGTGCTTGCTGCGGCTGCTGCCCACGATGCCCACTTTAAATTGCGCTTCACGGCTACCAAGGCTGGCGGTATCGACTGCAATCACTTTATCCACAAGGCTTTGCACCTCGGTCACCCACTGCTGATCGTTATACATTCTGTCAGAGCAGCCCACTACAAACACTCTATCCTGCATTTCTGGCGGTAATGCCGCACGTAGCATCGCTTCGCGCTCAGGCACTGTCCAGGGGTTACGCGGGTTTCTGGCCTGACGGGCTGAGCCGCAAATCACAATCAGCTTGCCCGCCCGCTCTAATGCCGCCTTCACCACCTGCAAATGCCCAAGATGGAAAGGCTGAAAGCGCCCAATAAATACGAGGTAATCCAGCATCGTTTTAATCACCCGTCTTTTTTATCTGATATCTCAATAAGATCGTCACTCACTAGTGTTTCTGTCGGGAATCCAGCAGCTCTACTGGATCCCCGATAAATACACTCGGGGATGACGGGCATGTCATCTGGGAAATGACACCAGTTTTAAAACAAAAAAAAGGCGGGTAACGCACCCGCCCTTATGACTTAAACCCCGCTTACTGGTAATAGCGCTTGGAGAATTCCAGCATGCGTTCAATCGGCAGACGGGCATCATCCATTTGCTCGGCGCTCAGGTAATCAATGCGCGTACCCTCGCCCACCTGTGCACGCTTAACGGCCTCAATGGTGTTCATCTTCATATAAGGGCAGGAATTACACTGACAGCCAGCATAAATCGGTGCTTGTTTGATATTTAGATCAGGGCGGGCAAGGCCCATATTGTAAAGAATGCCGTCTTCGGTCGCGACAAAAATGACCGCATCCGGCTCTTTATCAAACGCTTTAATCCAGTTCAGCATACCCGATGTGGAGCCCACATAATCGGCCTGTTGCAGCACAGGCAGCGGGCTTTCAGGGTGAGCAATCAGGTATTTAGCGCCTGCAACGGCTGCAAATGCTTCATCCAGCGCAGCTTGGTTGAATTTATCGTGAACTTCACACACGGCGCTCCACAGCGGCATATCGTAGCCATACTGGAAGTTTAAATACGCGCCCATATTACGATCTGGTGAAAACGCCACCTTTTTACCTTCGGCATAAAGGCTGGCGATAATGTCATCCACATTACGGCTAGTAACAATCCAATCCGATAAAGCCTTATGTTCAGCTGAGGAGTTAATATAAGAGACATGCACGTAATCAGCATGCTCTTCACGCCATTTTTGTAAGGCGGTCACGTCGGTTTGGGTGACTAATGAACAAGTAGAGCCGCTGGCTGGCAAAATCACCTCGGCCTGCGGGTTAAGAATCTTGGCAGTTTCAGCCATAAAACGCACGCCAGCAAACACAATGACATCTGCACCGCATTCTTTAGCGTATAAAGACAGCTCTAAGCTATCACCAACTTTATCGGCCATTTGTTGAATTTCAGGCTGGGTATAGTAATGCGCAAGTGTGACAACACGTTTGGACATGGGAATTCCTCCAAGAAAAGCCACCGTCTACCCGGCAGCAGGATATAAATTAATGGCTTGCCGACCATCAATACTCTGCTAGTTTCCCTAGCAAAACGTCAGCAATGCATAAGCGTACCATAATTTAGCCTTTAAATATCAAGCATCTACCTATTTAAATGCGCCTTTTAAAACAAAAATACGCTGATAGTGCTTGACGAAGTAGGGCCTCATCTTCATAATGCGACTCCTCTTCTGGTGCAACAGCAGAAAAGAAAACGCAACAAAACAGTGATGCGGGAATAGCTCAGTTGGTAGAGCACTACCTTGCCAAGGTAGATGTCGAGAGTTCGAGTCTCTTTTCCCGCTCCATTAATACCGATGTAGATGTAAAGATGCGGGAATAGCTCAGTTGGTAGAGCACTACCTTGCCAAGGTAGATGTCGAGAGTTCGAGTCTCTTTTCCCGCTCCACTCATTTGCTTCGTTGTTGTACAATGCAAGATCTATGCGGGAATAGCTCAGTTGGTAGAGCACTACCTTGCCAAGGTAGATGTCGAGAGTTCGAGTCTCTTTTCCCGCTCCATTTCACGCATTAGCAGTGCCCTCAGCGGGAATAGCTCAGTTGGTAGAGCACTACCTTGCCAAGGTAGATGTCGAGAGTTCGAGTCTCTTTTCCCGCTCCAAATTTTAAAAATAAAGAAAACACCCTTTGTTTTAGTAACCATGGCGGAGTAGCAAAATGGTTATGCAGCGGCTTGCAAAGCCGTCTACGCCGGTTCGATTCCGGCCTCCGCCTCCAGTACCAGCTCGTTGAAGTGAAAGATACAAGTTGTTATTGCTTGTAGCCCGGGTGGTGAAATTGGTAGACACAAGGGACTTAAAATCCCTCGCTTATGGCGTATCGGTTCAAGTCCGATCCCGGGCACCACACTCAAACAGTAAAACTTCAAACCCGCATGCCTTAAGGCTTAGCGGGTTTTTTGTTGTCTGTCGCCAATGAAAAAAGCCGGAAAAATTCCGGCTTTTTTCACCTACTTTAGTTCCGCAAAAACAGAATAGTTCCGCAAAACCAAATTATCGAGTGGGATTTACCAGCTTTCCAACCCTATGCCGAACGTAATTAGCGGTCATTATTTCAGTGGTATGGCCCAGTAAATCTTTTGCCATTCCCATTCCGCCTGACATGTCCGTTTCTGTCCCTGCTTTAGCGCGTAAATCCCTGAATTGCCATACCTGGCCGGATTCTTCCCTTGCTTTCTCAAACTTATTACGCAGCTTAGAGTAAGTTAATGGCTTGCCATCCAGATCAACCAACAACTTCAAACTTCGCACCTTGTGTAGATGCTTGCGAGCCATAATTCGCTTTAGCAGCAGCTCCAGCTCTCCAATGACGGCAATCCTCAGTTTTGTCCCTGTTTTATTTTGCTTAATCCATATCTCACCATTTTTAATATCCACTTCCGATATTTTCAGCACATCTGCAGGCCGCTGAGCCGTTAGCCAAGCCAGATCCATGGCTTCCTGCAAAGCCACGTCGGCCTTGTTATACACCGCCATATATTCAGGGCCATCAACATAAACATCACGGCCAAGCTCCTTATAGCCTTTGATACCCTGACATGGATTAGTCTTATTCGTATAACCCCAGCCTCTAGCCGCATTCCAAATATGAGAAAACAATGCTTTTTCTCTATTTGCCCTTACCCTGCCATCACCTGCATCTGGCCTTCCTTCCTGAATGTTCTTTTTGATCCTTTCCTGCACTCGCCACGTCAAAAACTGCTGAATATTGACGGGCTGGATATCATCCAACGGTGCAGGTGGATCATTAAAGAAGGCTAATAGCTGTATCAATTCACGCAAATTACAATCTTGCGTCGCTTGCCCTTTAGTTGGCAAAACCTCACGAATATAGCGATCTGCAGCATCCTTAAAAGTAACCACCACCACTGGAACATGGTGATCGTTCATTTGCTCCAGCTCCGCCCATTTCTTTACCGCCGCGATATAGTCCGTCCCGAGAGAAATTTCTTTGCGCGGCTTACCTCCTGCATCATAAAAATAGTACGTGTTATATCGACGCTCCCTCATACGCATACGCGGTGGCAAGTTCTTATTCTTTGTAGCGGTACGGCCCATAAATCACTTTTAACTGGAAATTACACGAGGAACCCATACAGGCTTTATAGATGCTGCTTCAGCCTTTCTACCTTCAATGGCTGAGCGTGTCACGACTGGCGCACCACGCGCATTCACCCAGAACGCAATGCCAACTGATCTTAACCATGCGCACTGCAGCTCTTCACGACTTGATCCGCGCCGGCCGATGCTGACTCCCGTCAACTCGACCAGCTCGGATTTATTTAAAAACAACCCACTTGCTTGAACCAGCATATCCGACCCGTAATTTGGACTTATTAGTAATTTCTTTCTTTTTTTCTCACTCCCCACCCAAAAATTATCTTATTCAGGTTCTCCTTCCAAGCAAGAAATACTGATCTCACTATCATCAAACTCAAACCTTGATGCACTGATCAAAGTAATGCCATAACTGCCATCTAATGGCGGCCATCCCTCTAAGGGCTTGGTTTTTAACTGCGTTTCCACTCCCCAGTAATACTCTATACTTTCTTGCGCGACCATAACGACCAGCATTCTCAAAACAGCGGTAAGCACATCATCGTCTGCTTCAAACAAACGATCATCATCACCGCCCCAGAAACCATTGATCTCGTGCAGCAGTTTCTCTGTGCATTTTTCATCATTAATATCAACAACCAATGTAAATGCACCGCTGTATTCCAATTTATATCGCTTAATTGCCATGATTTAACCTCCCCCTAATTTTTATCGTGGATATTTGCCACACACTTGGCATCAAAAGTCACCTCCAACCAACCGCCACAAACTGGATTTTTATACTGCTCACCACAAACTGGATCTTTATACTGCTCACCACGAACAGGTCCAGGCTCTAACTCCATGACGCGTTTGCAATGAGGGCAAAAAACGGCCCAACACCCATCGTCATCTTTCGAGAACGTATCCACGTCGAGGATTTCATCAGTCACTGCCATCGTTATTCCCCTGCCAAACTAGGAAAAAAATCGTTTACCTTAGAGCACATCATGCCAGCGACCTGTTTGGCCATTTCTTCATCAAGACCCGACAAAATTTCCTCTGCCTTGCGATGGCCTTCATCGTTGTCCTCATAAAGAACAGCAAACTCACATATCCCCAGCATTGGTGGCTCTGCATACCACCTGATTTCAGGACTGCCATCCTCATGCTCGCCAAGTTTCACCAAGATCTGACCAAATTCGACCGTCTCAAACAGTTTTGCAAATGCCATTTCTAAACTCCTAGTGTTGTCCTGGTACATCTTCAAATTTAAAAGGCGTGGCGTGGAGGCCGAAGCGCTCTAATTGCTTCAGGCTTAATGCGGTCATATGCCCAATGCGACGGTTATTCAAACTGCGCTCGACGCCGTCTTTTAAGATCACCCCAGCGCTGGCCAACTGCTTCTTCAGCACCCGATCGCTCTTTACCGGCAGGCCGTTCCACTTCTCACGCAGGGCTGGCTTGCCGCTGATGTGATCCATGATGTGGCCGGTGCGGATACATAAAATATCTTCATCTTCGCCGTCCTTATTCTTTTCGGTGCTCCATTGATAAGGATGGCGGTATTCGCCTGCAGCCAGCTCAGAAAGGATAATTTCCATAATCCAGACCCATGGCTCACGGTCGGCGTCGGTTTCGCCGATGTGCAGATTCATTTCATGCAGCAAATCTGTAGGAAAGCCGCCCCAGCTATCGGGTAGGCCAGCAAACTCGGCCAGTAATTTCCATGCAGTCAGTACAGCTGCGTAGTTTTGCGTCATCCGTGTAGCGCCATCATCAGTAGCCGGTGCGCGGCTACCATTGCTGCAGAATGCTTTGGCTTCTTCAAATCGAGCGCTTACACGGGCTTTGTCGAGTTTGGACAAGAACTGCAGCCACTGCTTCACAGGAAAGCGCGGCAGGGTATCGGGAATCGGTGCGCCCTTCTTATGGCTCAGCTCGGTCCGCACAATCTTGCCGATCAAGCTGCGGATCGGCACATCCTCGCCGGCCAGCATCACAGGGGCAGAAAGTAAATATTCAGTCATATCGCTACCGCGCCGGCTAACGGTGTACTGATAGTTTTCCTGCAACATGCCAACCGCTTTATCGATAATGTCTTGGCGGCGAGCGGATAACTCTTCCCAGCCGATGGGGTGGCTGGTGTGGCTAATACTGGTCAGCAAACGGAATTCTGTCTGCAGTGATTGGCCAGACAGCATGGTAAAAGCGATCGCGCGCTCCAGCTTCTTAATCAGCGTGGATTTACCCGCGCCTTTATTAGCCTGCATTTGCATATGTGGCCAGAAGCCCAAAAAGGCTTTTAAGTGCCCGCCCAAGCCCCAAATCAAGGCCAGCGTTGCGGCGTTTTGCTTCATGGTTACACCAAACGCCTCAATCACTGCACGGGCATCAGCCACTTGGCCAGATGGGAAACTTAACTTGTTATAGGGGCACTGTTTTTCTGGATCAGTAAAATAGCAATCTGTACCCTCATTCACCGTCAGTTGGCCTTCACGCCAAGCAAGGCCAACATAATTAACCGCACGGCGGGAGCCAATCTGTGACGTACGCTCCAGAACATTGACCATGCGCTTAAAATTAGTCGGCGAATAAATAGGGCCGAATTTTTCCCACTTAGTCACGTTATGCAGGTCTTCATCGGCAAAAACACGGCGCAGCAGCTCTGGCCCGTGCCGTGGCACCTGTACTGATATTGAGAACTGCACATTAGGGGCGCTGTCTGGATCGCCAGTCATGGTGGCACTGGCGCTTTGAATCGTGACACGGGACAAGCTGGCCACGCGAAAACCGCATAAGTCGCCAACATCGATTTGCGGCATGGCGTTGTCTTCTGATGCCTCCGTGACTTTAGTGATGATTTGGGTGTGATCGTCTTTCACGCGGAATTTCCAATAGGCATGGAAATCGTGTCCGGGGAGAAAAACACGGCGCTTACCCGGCTTATCGTCTTTGCCTGGCAGCCCTGGAATCAGCCAAGGCTCAATTAATTTGAGGGTGCGTGCGGTGTTTTGAGCACCATCTGCCTGCAGCATGTCATTTAAGTCTGTGCCTTCTTCCCAATCGTGCTGATCGACTAAGAGAGCAGGAATATCCAGCACGGTTAAAGCCTCGTGCAAATCCCAAGCAGCTTTCAGCCCAGGGCGAAAGCCGGTGCGCTCATTAATCTTGTCCGCATGATCCAGGCAAATCCTGATCTGCTTGCCGCGTGCCCAGCCCCAATCCAGCACATTAATATTGGCCACACCGCGCAGGGCAAATGCAGCGATATGCCGCTCATTGGGGAATGCTGTTTCTACGGACAGCGCATTGATGGGGCTTTCAGTGATGTAAACCGTGCGCGCTGCCAGCAGGCGCTTGATATCACTAGTCCAGCCGTAGCCTAGTTTTTCGCCCTGGCATGCGGTTTTGCTCCCACCATTGAGCGCGGGATCGATATAGCGCAAATCAACCGCCACAATTCTGCCCGGATTCAGCGTTTTAACGATAAACGCCGCCGCTGGGCCACAATGCCCTTGCTCACCAGGTGCCGCCTTTGTGCTGGTCCAATCATTAAAGCCAATTGCTTTATTTTTTAATGCGCTTTCAATTACTGGCAATGCAATACCACGAGATTGCAAATACGCAATAACTGGATCGGTTTGAATAAAGCATTTATCTGCAATATATTCGACCATGCTTTTTTCTTGCACTGGCTTATCTTTTGTATCAAAAGGAATGCCGTACCATTCATGCAATAATTTCATGGCCTCTGCGGTATCAAATGCCTTACCGCAATAAATAACCAAATCAATAATACTGCCCTTGGAATTAGGAGCACCATCATTACTCCAATCTCTAAATCCCCATTCATCATTTTTATTGAAAATAGATAATGATGGATTTTTATCGTCATGACTTGGCGAATGCCATAAACCCTTTTCCCCTTTACCGCGCCTTAAACCGAGAAACGTCTCAGCAAGATGCTCCATATCGATTTGGCGTTTTAATTCTTGAATGCTGGCCATTTGCGGCTAATCTTTTTTTAAGAGTGAATCGGTCAAACCAAGTGAGCCTCCCAGCTACTCAGTCTGAAACGCCATATCTGGCGTAATGCCACAACGTGCGCCACTGCTACTATTGAGAATCCAAATCGCATCACTACCGACAGCAAGTCGCGCCGGCTGAATGCGCCATGGATTAGCATCGAGATGAATTAAATTACGGACTGTGCGGCAATGCATACCGTCATCAACACAAACCGGCAAATCCATAGAAATCGGTGTTTCAATAACGGTAAGGGCTTCGTGATAGCTAACAGGGCAGCCATCAACAAGCTGACGCAGATCACCGCTCACAAGCGTAATAGGCACAACCAGCAGCGTGCCATCGCCCGCCGCAATCACATGGCCATAGCAGCGATACAACACATCATTTGCTGCAAAAGGGCGCAGTTGATCAAGTGTCAGCGTGTTCATATCTGACCTATTCGCCCTTGGCCCAAGCCACAGCGTCGGAAATCGCACAATCTAAACGCTCATGAAAAAACCACCGGCCAGCCGCCCGAAACTTAATCGCGATGTGCTCCGGCCGCACCATTTGCTCTACACGAATCAGCCAGCCAAACTTGCCCGTTTCCAGCAACCACTGGCAAATCTGGTCATCGGTTTTAACGATCAGCTGAGAGTTTCCTAAAGCGGCTGCAATATGTGGGCTCTCCTCATAAACGCATTCGGCTAATGTGGCTGGCAGCATCGACCAAGTCGCAATTAGCCCAGTATGGAAAGTGTGATCCACAATTAAAGCCGCATCGCCTAACATGGTCTGGCATTCCAATACCGTTTTTTGCGGCAGCATAGAGGGGGCCAGCTTTTCAAACGCAATATCATTTAGTTTCATGTTTTCTCTCCCTGAGAAACAAATCAATTAAATAGCGGATCACGATTAGAAATATTAAAAAAATGATCTTCAACAGATCGCCTTATTTGGCTCAGTCTTAATTGCTCTGCGGTGATTCTGGCTTTCTCAGCATCAATCGCTGGCTGAATCAGAGATTTGACAACACCAAATTTGCGAGGGGAACAAATTTGCATTTGCTGATGTGCTTGGGGCTTATGGGCTTTAGCTCTACTCATTTACGGGCCTTTTCTCTTAAACGCATTACATTTTCAACATTCCAATCGATAGCCAAGTTTTGCCAAATTTCATTTCCATTATCGAAATAGCAATGCACTTCTTTCATTAGCCGGTTATCCATTTTCAGCACTAGCAGACAGTCCATAAAAACTGCTGTATCCAAGCGGCGTAAATCAGTTAAATCGAAAGGGAAGCAATTGCCGTTATAAAGTCCTAAAAGAAATCGGGCGACGACACCAGATTGGCCTGTATCCCTTTGAGCAATCGGTAACAAGCGTTTTAATGCGGGCACCCCCTCTTCATGTGCTTTTTCCCGCTCAACACGCAAAGCTTCCATTTTTTGAAAATGTTGATTCATTACAGAGTTTCCACCTTCCATAACAACCTCCTAAATACAGGGTCCGCCTGCTCGGTTTAATCGACGATCATTCCTTCCAGACGTGCCCCAAGCTCGGCAACGGCGGAATGGAGATGATTTAAATCCACTGAAATCGTTTTAAATTCATCTTTTTGAAGCCGGCCATCTTCAAAGGCCTTGGCAATGGACTGGTGCATATGCCCCTCTTCAATGGCTATTTTTCCGAACAGCGACAGCAGCTCTGCATCCGCTACATGGCCTAATTTCGGCACCATAAAGAACGCACCACCCACCGCTCGGCATAGCGCCTCGATCAATCTGTAATCTCGTGTCAGCGATGTCATCACCACTACTTCAGCGGCTGTTAGCTGTGCATTCAGATCATTTGGGTTGGCTTTGTTGTAAAGCGTGGACTGCGGCATGGCCATTAATGCCGCCAGATCCCGCACGCCATAGTCCTGAGCCACTTGATGCGCGGCTTCTGCGATATCCAAGCTGGGTAATACTTTCGCCATTGGTAAATCCCTCGCTAGTTTCTGATAGGTGCTTTGTTTTATTTATCTGACAATGAATCTGTCAGAAAACGAGCAGGAAACAAAAGCTGCTCTAATGTCACCGTGTTTTCTAACGCCAAAACCAGCATTTCTGCGGTTTCTGGCTTCGGCTTTGCGCGCATCGTTTCAAAATTAGAAAGGGACTCTTGCTTAATACCTACACGAGCCGCTAAGTCTTTCTGACTTAAGCCCATGGCAGAACGAGCGCGCTTTAATGCTGTTTCCTTACAAGCTTCCATTACAATTCCTAAGGTTCATGAACGCTAATATAGGCAACTCCTATATTTATGTCAAAGCCTATTCCTATTTGTTTTATATAGGCGGTGTCTATACTGTGAGCACGATGATTGGATTCCGAATAAAAACAGCCCGCGCACACCGCCAACTCAGCCAAGCTGACTTGGCTGAAATCGTTGGCGTAAAACAACCGAGCGTGAGTTCATGGGAGCGGGGAGATACAGACCCGACGATGGATAATCTGGCAATGATCGCCAATAGCCTGCAGGTAAGCATTGAATGGCTGGGGCGTGGTGTAGGAGAAATGACAAACGAAAGTTATGTGCCCGCACAAGTAAACGAACACAAACCAATGGAAGAAGAGCTACTGCAGCACTTCAGAAAACTAAGCTGGCCCAACCAGCAGGCACTGCTGGATTTTATAAAGCGCTGGAAATAAAAACGGCCACAATCTGTGGCCGTTTTGCATTACACCTCGAACTGATATACCGCTAATACCGGTGCCTCGTTAATAATCGCCCCGTTTTGCACGTAGACCAACTTCCCCGCTGGTATCTTGGTCCCGTTCGCTAGACATTGCTGCCCGCTATCTACGCTCTCTAAAATACTCTGCCCATTCGCGTTAAAGCCCAGCACTCTGGCCACAAAGGGTGGATCCCCCGCTAATAATTGATTTAGCTGCTGCCATGGATTCATTGCCTGCGCTCCAATTCGATATTGCACGACACAATCCCCACTTCATCAGCGGAGAGAGAAACCTTGGTCAGCATGCAACGCTGGCCATTTTTGCCGACTTGAATCAGCGACCCCATATTTTTAAGTACTGGTGCAAACGCACACTCGGCGGAAACACGCCACGCCGGGCCAGCCTCATTCAAAATCCGCCTGCCACGCTCACGGCCAACCGCAGATTCAGTAATAAATGGATCGATCACCGTGGCCGCCCACACATTGCCCGCCGTGCCAGCCCGCGTCACTTTCACACTTACACCGCCTGTTTTGCCCGTTACCAGCACCGCAGTAGCTGGCGCACGGCTATCCAGCCGCTCAGCAACTGTTACCGTCGCCGATTCGTCCAGAATCGCCGCCAACGGCATCGCGGACCATTCCCACCATGACTGCGGGTATCGGGGCAGCGCAGTAAACGCCTTTTGATCAGAAACAGGTAAAACAATACCGCCAGCCGCCTTGGCCACATCGGCCAACCAGCCTGCAGGTGTGCGGCGCTCAATCGCCACGGTGTTTGGCGGCAGGCTCCAAACGGGCAGATTCCATTCAAAGCTAAAGCCCGTATCTGCCAAACCCAAGGCCGCGAGAGCTGCAGAGCTGGTCCAATCCGCCACTAAATGACTAGCGCTGGCGGCATAGCGATCGCCAAGCAAGGCGTGCACGCCCACCAATTTCACATTGCAGCGCTTCTCACCAAACACCTGCGGCATTTCCATGGAATCCGCAAGCATCAACCAGCGAGCGCCATCGATGGCCACCATGACCTCTACCGGCAGCCCATCAGCGCCAGCACGTAATCTGGGCGCATCGGCCGCGGCGATAACGCACGAGCCAGACCAATAAAATGAATCAATATCGTGATCTAAGTTTACAGACAGCAAGCGCAGCGGCGCACCTGCCACGGTTGCAAATACTTTATGCATTAATGGCCTTCCTGAAATAGTACGGATCCATTGCTGGATCACGGTTTTGCACCCCAAGCCTACTCCCGCCTGCAGCCCAAGCGGCGGCATATAGTCACCGGCCAGATTGATATTTGCAGCTAATCCGAATGGCGGGATATAGCAGCGATGCGGGGGCTGGGGAGGAATCACCACGGCAGGCAAATGCTGATAAGGCACGGACCGGGCAGCATCCCAGCGCAGATCCACATCGCGCCAGCGCAGCAGGCCTAAATCCCACGGCAATAGCGCAGCTGTTTGCATAGTACGTGTCGAACACCACTCCGTAGAAAACGGCAGCAAAGTTGCGGCCGCCACCTGCCAACTGGCCTTTTTTACCCCTACCCGCAGTGCATTAGGAGCAAAAGCCAGACGCGCAGCGCTGAATAGCGCCTGCATGCTTTGCCAAGACAATGCGCCTAACATCTGCCGGGCAAGAGCAAACTGCCAACCCGCACCGGCTACGGAATAGAGGGCGGTAAATTTGCGCCATGGCAGGCTCATCATCCCAGGTTTAAACGCCCCCGCCTGCCACTGCATCCCTGCCGCTTTACTTCTTGCCAGCATGGTTTGCCACTGGCCAGTAGCGGCAACTTGCTGCTGTGATCCTGCCTGCCATTGCGCACCCGCTGATTTTTGCAGGCGGCGGCGCTTGGGAATAACAATGCCTGCCGGGCGCAGATCCAGCTTGGCAAGCAAGCCAACCGGGGGCGCATACGCACCAGCCAGATCCAGCTTGGCTAACAGACCATTAGGCGGGGAGTAAATACCCATTTATGCCTCCGGCTTCAGCCTGTCTAAAATGCCTGCGTTATATTCGTTACGAGGGTCGATAGCGACGAGATAAACATCATCACCTGGTAACCCTGTCACTTCATATTGCCCACTTACATCACTCATTCCCGCCTTCAACAACAAACCATCCCGCCGCCGATGAACATGAAATGCAGCAGCAATTGGACTACCATCCCGAGTCAACGTGCCTTTGATACGAAAACGGCCTGTTGGAATGGCATTAATGTTACCGATTATATCTGGAGGATGCTTCCATCCATTCTGAAATGGGTCACACCATGAAAACACAACCGTTCGCTCAACAATCCCCCCTCCAATTAGCATTGAATTCATTACCATGGGCCTGTCAGATCAATGCAAACATAATCAAATGTCGAATATGTAGTTGCGTCATATCTCGACAATGATGCAGACGCAACAAGAATAGGTAAAAACAATCGATCTGTTCCACCTATCGATTGCACAAATGGGCCCATTACATTGTCAACATTTAATTCAAATACATCACGAGTATTCAATAGCGGATAAATACCCCCCATCCTGCCCCGTAAAATTGCCGATTTTGTGCAATACAACCTCATATCTGCAATAGAAACTAAAATTTTATTCGAATATGCATTAGGCACTTTTACCTTCAGCTTAGTACCATCCGACACAAGACCTGGCACCCCAGCAACTTTAGCCTCCGCCTCTTTTTCAATTCCCGACACTGAACGCCAAAAAAATAAGTTTCCTAATGACATCTGAGGAGGAAATGCAATATCGAATGGCAATGTTGCATTTGGCGAGCATGAATTAACATCTCCATTCGCACACGGTATGTATGCCACAGTCCCGATATTCAGCGTTGTAACAATGAAATTGTTTGACTCAACCGCCATTGAATCCGGCAAGCTACCAAATACTGCAATAGAGAAACCAATTTTTCTTCTATTCTCGATAGTGCCAATATTACTAAGCAAGCCAGGTATTCCGGCATTATTTGACACATTGTCTGCCGCCCACGGCAAAATTAAATAAAAATAGTCCTTTTCAGAGTCAGAAACAATTAGCCACGGCAATAGTTTTCCATCTCTGCGGCGATAAGGGACAATCCAATTGAGGCGAAACGGAATATCTGCAACCCCCTCCATCCCCGCGTCGTCAGTAAGCGACGACAATGCGGAAAATATACCCAAAGCCGCCGCGCCATTCATATTTTGCCCATACTGACTCGCCCCACACCGATCATCAAACGCCAACCACGGCCGGCTGGCCGCCCTCGCCTGCGGCTGAAACGCAATCACCTTTCCTGACGGCGATTTAATCTTTCCCCAACCCAGCCCAGCCTGCGTGCCATATCCATCAACCAGGCATTTCTCTAAAACCACAGAAAGCGAGCTGGCCGCGCCAAGCTGCGGTGCACCTGCATCATCCCATCTAAAGCATCGAATTGTCATATCAAAGTCCCTGTTAATTAAACGTCTGTATCGCCGCGCAGCTGGATGCGCACGCTGTCAGTTGCCGGGCCTACCACGCCTTGCAGCGTGGATCGACTTAACCAAAACGGTGATTTTCCTGCGCTGGTGTTGAATCGGAGTTGATTGCCCGCGTTCCAACCAGAACCCCAGCCGCGCCGATCGATAGAAAAATACGGCGTGCCAGTGGCAGGGTTTAGCGGAGCCACATCGGCATTGATGCTGACGCCTTCAGCCACCACGCCAACGGACTCGCCGATAATTTTTACTGTTGTGGGGTTAGTAAAATCGATTCGCCAGCGCTCAGCGATTGCGCCGCGATTTGTGAGCGTGAGTGGGTATTGGGTGGTGTTGTATTGAGCTGCGATCGCTTGGCCAATAGCAGTATTGGACCATTCCCCTGTCCAAGCACCTTGTTCAAATGGCGGAGAGAAGCCAGCGACCAGATCCCCCAACAGCAAAGCACCTGACACCTGCGCATTAACCGGCCATGCTTTTTGCAGCGGCATTGTGAGCGTAAGCGCTGCAGCAGCAGTATCAACCGCCGACACCAGCGCCATTTCATCGCGGGTATGCCGCACGCTGTATGGGCCTGAGAAACCAACTAAATTGAGCGGATTAGCCCAAACCAAAGCGCCAGTGGCCAGATCCACGCTATAGCGATCGGTGTAAACCTCCCGGCCAGTTGCATCTTCAACAACTACCGCCGCCAAGCCGCTGCGCGTGGCAGTGGTTGCTCCCGCTACCGGCGTGGCCACGCTGGTTACAGCTGTATCGTGCAGCACGATTACATCACCGGCGCGCCACAGGTCAACTCGCCCGGAGGGTGGCATTTTGTCCAGATCCAGCCCAACGATCGCTGCATCAAACCCCGGATAAGTAGGCGGGCAGATCGATGCGGCCATGCGATCGATCTGCAGCTTTTTTTCACCTGCAGCGGCTGCAGCTGTCAGTGTGGCCACACCTACAGCACGAAAACCATCGCCGCGCTGGCTACCAGTGTTTGATGGCAGAGCTTGCTGCAATACTTCGGTTGCCACCGCTACCGTTGGATAGCCCTGTGTCCCTTGCCTAGCCAATGCAAACTGCAGTGGATCAATCGTGACTGTGGCCGTATCAAACCACACTCCATCACCCCATGGCACTCTCGCTACCGCGCTGCTGGCGCTGATTGTTTGTACAAACACAATATCTGCCACTTGATAGCTACTACGTGAAATAGAAATCTTTCCAAATCGCGGCATAGAGGAAAGCGCAGGTGGCAGGCCATTTTGCAGCGTTACAGAGCGGCGTAGTTTTAATGATGTGGCCGCAGCAGCGATATCCGCATCGATAACAACAGACCACGCCACGCCCAAGCTATCGCCATTAACCGACGACCAATCCAAACCAGCAACGGCAGACACGCCAGAAAACGCCCCCACCCCTGCATTGCCATCTTGATAGTTAGCTGGCGCGGTATGATCATTTGCTAAGGGGTTTTTTAACTCCAGCTGCACCGCAGTAAACCATGAATTACCGCCCGGATTAAGAGACGGAGAAAAAGTAACCACTCGCGTCACCTCGACCAGCTCACGCTTTAAGCCGGATCTGGTAGACAGATAAAACGCACGGCCCGCAAAAATACCATTCAGCCTTTCTTTCGTCTGCCCGAGCTCCCACAATGCAACAGTGATCACTGCAGAGCCACGCGGATAGCTGGCACCGTAGGCCAACGGCCATTTCCAATCGCCAATATCGCCACCAGCACCCGCAGCGCCCGTGCCCTGCATTCGCCCCTGAATATCCGCCCGTGTTTCTGCCCAGGCATTCGCTCGCAATAAGCAAACATCAATCAGCGGGTCTGTTGCATCGTTCTGCAAAATAACGTGCGCGCCGTAAAATGGCTGTGAATCATCACTGGCTACGCCCGCAAAGACCTTGCGAAGCGATACGCGGCCGGTGGTTTTATCTAGGTGTGACACATCGGGGAATAGATTATTTGCGCGACCAGACTGCAGCGCCGTACCCGTCATCATGCCGCCGCCGTCATTTGTGTCGTCTAGCCGGTTGCTTTGCAGCAGAACGAGGTTTTCTGTGGTTAAAGGCATTTGTTATACCGTGAGTAATTTAAGGGAAACAACGTAAACATCAGCGGGGCGGGGCACTGCGATCCGACGCAATGGCACGGCATCGATCGGCTTATCAGACTGCCGCCAGCGCACCGTAAACACACGTCCATCGGCAAGCGTTAATGGCATATTTTCCGGCTTGGCCAGCCGCGTCTGAAGCTGCTCAAGCTGCTGACGTGTCACCCAGCCCAAATCACGCTCGCCTTTAAGCGTGATTGACCGGCCTGCTTGCATTACGCCCTCTTGAATAAGATTGCTGCCATCCAATGTGCGGGTGATTTTTTGCTTAATGGGCGTCCAGTCAAACTCATCAACCCAAATCAGCCCGGAAGACAACTCGATACCATCTAAGAAAATGCTCATACGGCGCTCCGGCTTTTGGCATCGGCCAGCACCCTAAGCAGCTCATCCACATCCATTTTCGAATTGGCCGTTAAAGAAATACTGCGGCCGCTTGGCGTAGAAAGCTCAATGCGATGAATCACCTCTTGCGGTGCCGATGGCATAACGGGCTGCGGCGTTGGCGATGGGGGCGGCGGTGTGTATTTAGGCGGCGGCACTGGCACAGGTGCCGGAGCAGGCGGTGGTGGCGCAGGAGTTGGGCGGCGATAGGTAAAAGGACTAGATCCGGGCACACCCGCGTTTCTGCGCTGTTGCAAAATATTAAATGCAGCTTTCTGTTCGCTCCCCCCATTTGTGCCGTCAGAGCCACCCATGATTTTTTCCAGCTCCGGAATAGAAAAATTATTCAAATCAACACCAACGGAACGCATTGGCGTAAGTGTGTGCAGGCGCGCATCTTCTGCAGCCTTGGCTTCTGCCTGCTGTTTTTTTAGCTCTTCACCCGTTTTAATAATTTCTGCCTGAGCATCCCGCTGGCCCTCTGCCATTTTTTCACCAGCTTTTTTCCCTGCCTCTCCCAGTTTTTCTGTTTCCTCTTTCGTTTGACGGGTCGCCAACTCGGTTTTCAGCATTTCTGCCTGAGTAGTCATTCCCGCATCACGCGCCATCCCCTCAACCTTTTTCAGGGCTTTGCTAAAGTCTTCTGCTGTGATCTCACCTCGCTGTAAAGCACCACGCGCCTCATTCAAATCCGCAATGGCTTTCCCTGCTTCAATCTGCAGAGCTTTCTTTGCCTTGATGCCCAAGCGATCAAGTGCTTCTTCTAAGGGCGTCGTCGCTTTGTGTGTTTTAGTCAAGGCATCTTCAGCTTGCTTCATCCCTGCCGCGATTTGCTCACCCGTTAACTTGCCTTTCTTTCCCAAGTCGATCATTTCGGCTTTGAGGTTTAAAGCGGCTTTTTCGCTATCAACAGCTGTAAACGCAGCCTTTAGCGCACGGGCCAGCTGCTCACCCGTCAACGTGCCGGAGTCTGCCAAAGCCTTAAAACTAGCAATCACATCTTGTGATTTTTTGCTGATCCCTGTCAGTACAAGATCTGCATCCAGCCCCAGCTTTTTTAATGACTGCTCAGCAATTTGCTTCAGTACGCTATTAAAATCACCTGCCGTAATGGGCAGCGTTTTTAGCTGTGCCTGCAAGCTGGCCAGTTGCTGGCCATCCAGTTTTTTTAATGCCTCATCAACCCCCTTGGCACCGGCCTCACTATTGAGCATTTCAGCTGGAATAGTTGCCAATGCCAAACCCAGCGCTGATACCCCACCAGTATCCAGAGCTCTACCTAGTGATTCTTTCAACTTATCGGCACTGTCTTTACTCAGGTTTATCACACCCCTAGTCTGCTCAAAAGCAGAAGACATTTTTTGCGCAGCAGCCGTTGTTTGCTCTCCTGCCTGCTTGGCATCTTCCCCCATGCCAATAGTGACTGCGGAAAAGGCTTTTGAATGTTTTGTGACTAAGCTGATGTCCTCAGCCACCTTTTCAAAATCTTTCGACAACAGTTCAGTAGCAGCCCCACCCACATGTAAAGCCTTTTGCAGGGACTCACCGGCACTAGAAAAATCCCACATCATGACTTTAACAGCGGCATCGTTCAAAAGAAGCAGCTGATCAACCCCAATTCCCACCGTGTAACCAATGGTACTACCCAGTAATTTGAAAGCCCCTGCAGCCCCCGAGACAATCCCTGCAAGAATCGAAATACTTTCAGAAAAAACAGTAACTACCCCCGCTTGGCCCAAGCTGACCAATGCGCTATCCATTGCGGTTTGAAAACGCCCCAAATCCGCTTGCAATGACTCAACTTCATTTTGTGGGTCACCAAACGTTTTATTTAACTCCAACGCCAACTTGGGCAACAAGTCTGCAGCCAATACCTGCCCCGTTTCCAGCAGCTTGCCCAACTCGCGCTCCGTCACCCCCATCGCCCTAGATGCAATCGCAAATGCATTTGGCAAACGCTCACCCAGTTGGTTTTTTAGCTCCTCAGACTGGACTGTTCCCTTGCTGATCATTTGCTGTAATGCCAGTAAAGTCCCTTTTGTATCATCACTAGACTTACCCAGCACCGCCATGGAGTGCGCAACCGATTCAAACACCAGCTTGCCTTGCGCTCCCTCCAACGCCGAGCCCTTCAGTGCGGCAGAAAAACCAACGTAAGCAGACTGTAACTCTCGAATCGGAATACCCATCCGATCAGCTGTAGCAGTAATATACTTCAGCTCGGCATCGGCCTTTTCCGAGCTACCCGTCAACAACAGCATCGTGCGCTGAAAACTATCCGCCGCTAAATTAGCGTCCAAAAAGCGCTTTGCAATCGCGGCTCCGGCAATCGCCTGCGCGATCCCAGCAAATTCGCTCAACCGGCTGCCAGCGACCTGCACCTGATTGCCCGCTGTACTAGCCTCGTTACCCGTCTGCCGAAGCGAGGCATTTAATCGATCCAGGCCGACGCGCCCAGCCTGTGCATCTCTAGTCAGTCGAGTTTGAGCTTCGGACAAAGACGTTGTGCTAATGCCTGCTTGCTGTAAGGCCCCACGGGCGGCTTGAAGAGCAAGGGTATGCTCTTGTTGTGCCGTTTTTGCGGCTTTTGCCGCCTTTGCTGCGGCTTCTAATGCTCGCTCAAGATCGGCAATTTTTTTTGCTGTTTCTCGGCTAGTGTCTCCAGACTGCTGAGCCTCAGCACGAGTTTGCTGCAGTGCCAGCGCCGCTTCACGCGCCTTACCCTGCGCATTAACTAATGAATCTGCGACCGCTTGGCTCGCTAACTTCAGCCGTGTAAATTCAGCGATGAGGGTTTGCTGTTGAGCTAACTTAGCCATTTCAGTCGCTAACTGCTGCGCCTTAGGTGCGGCCTCTCCCCCTGCTCTACCGATCTCCCGCAGCTCTTGCTGCATTTTCTCTAAATCAGAAAGGCCTCTGGTAACCGCCTCAATCAGTACGCGCACACTCAAATCAGACATCACAAAGCCCCAAGACACACCCGATAAAACCTAAGTCGACGACATGGATGTCGTCGACTTAGGCTCATTACAACATTTCAATCAGTCCCAACTGCCCCATCTGCGCGTTATTTGGCGCAGTGGGGTCTGCCAGCAGCTCAGCTTCCAAGTCCAGCTCGCCAAACTTTTTATTGCTGATTAAATCCACCACCTTGGCCGGATCAAACGTCACCCGCCACAGGCTAATACGGGCCTCACGCCCAGACTGCGCCTTGTTGTTGCCTTTAAACAGCAACTCGTACTCCACCGGGTCAGAACTAAAGATCCCGACGTTTACCGCGCTGGCATAGGTGTACGAAGCCTTAATCGGCATCACAAACGGGCCGGTAATGCTCAGAATTTCAACCGTGCCAAACTGCGGATCAAGGCGATAATGCGTGCCCTCGACAAGCGTGAGCGGCGTGGCTGTTGAATCTTTAAGCGTCACCGCGCTAACGGCACCATGAGCCAGCTTATAAATGCCGCCCACTTCTACGGTTGGCAATGGCTCATTCGTTGCAGAGCCACCCACCACAGCCAGGCTTGTGGCGTGCAGCGCCAGTGCCGCCACATCCGGATCAAACTGATTGGTTTTTAGCTTCAGGCTGGCTTCGGGTGAGCCATAGCGCACATCAATCGTGCCCTCGCCGTTCGCCCCTTCTAATTTGGTTTTATCGCGCTTTAACGAGAGCTGCAGATCAGGGCAGTTACCCAGCAGGCGGAAAAAACTGGTGCCTTTTTTTCGGAGCAACACCTGCCCATCAAAACTAAAGTGCTCACGAACAAATAAATTGGCTGGCATTTAGTCGGCGTCCTTTTTTGTGGCCGTAGTGGCCTTGGTTTTAGTGTCACTGGCAATACCGTTTTCTTTTAGCCAGCCTGCAGTGGATTCATCCACTTCAATGTCATCGCCGGCGCGGTACTGCTTGCCAGCATCGATGTGGTCTTGCTTGAGTAATACCTGGGGCATATGCCCTCCTTTCATAACAAACGTTTACAAATTAGGCAGGGTGAGCTGTATCGCCACCCAGCCGTAGGGAAACTCCAACTGCCCGCTTTGCCGCAGCTCAGTAATCGCTACCGGCCCCAGCGCTTTGGGTAGACAATCTTTATCTAATGCCGCGAGCAGTTCGTCATACAAAGCGCCCTCGGCATCTTCGATAGCAAAGGCCTCTGTGCCGCCCACTCTCAACTGGCCAATAATGGCCACACGGCGCAAACCACCATTTGCCAGCTCGCTAGGGATGTTTTCTAAATCCTGCAAACCCTGATGCACGACCGTAACCACGCCTTTTTCTAACGCTTCATCACCGCGCTCTGCAAAATCCTGCATAGAGCGGGTCACTATTCGCGTAGGCAGCTGGGAGGATAAATGCGCCTTTAAAGCGTTCATTCGAATAGAAAGCCGACTCATGGCATAAATCCTTGTATGGCAGCCTCACGCATAATTTGCATCACGCGGCTTTCAGTCTGCTTAAATGCGCGTTCAACAAATGGGTTTGGTGCAATACCACGCCTAGCAATGGCTCGGCCGATTAAAAACGTCAATGAATCCACCTGTGCCTTGCCCTTTTTGCTCCGACTGGCACGAGAGCCAACTACCCGCAAACGCACCCATTCGGCAAAAGCAGAACCCGGCTGCATATTGGGAAAGCGCCCAGCAGGGCGGCCTGCATTCACAAACCCTGCATACTTAACGCTGGGGGCAATGGTTCGAGAAAGCGCACTGGTTTTTTCAACATGGATCGAATTGGTCAGCAATGTGAAGCCCTTTGGCGCTTCTTCTTTCATTGCCGCTGCGACTTCATGCCCTGCCCGATCTAAGCCCTTAATCAGTGACTTTCTTAATGACTGATCTGCAGATGCCAAGGCGGCCTGCACCGCTTCATCATCAACACGAATCGTAAAACTCATGAGCGGCCCGCCTTCCAGAACTCATCCAGCAGCGCCTGATACAGCGCCGCCGGTGTGCTATTGCGCGGCGAGCCGGTCAGGCCGTCGCGCATTGCCACCGGCTTATTAATATTGCGCATGGCCAGCTCTCGCATCGCCTCAGCCTGGCAGCGCAAAATCAACAACGGCACATCCTGGCTTTGCACCGTGGTTTGCGCTGCTGTGCCCACTTTATGCAGAGCAAGATAGTGATAAGAAAAGCGACTGCCACACACGCTAAGCTGCAGCTGCGTAGGCGCTGGGGTCAGCGTTAAAGCCCGCTGATCATTGATGTCCACTCTGGCCACACGGGGTAATTGCCCTGGATATAACGGCTCCCACGGCATATGGCCATGCGCCCCCCAAATCATTTGCCGAAACTGAATAAAATCAGCAGGCATGGCATAGCAGTTGGGATAATCCGCCATCTGCCCCGTCAACAGATCAAAGCTGCCCATGCCAATGCGCGGGCGCTGAGTGCTGAAATCAGCCAAGGCCGTATCCAGATGACGCTGAAAATCAGCATCATCTGCAGCCTTAAACCCACTGACAGCATCGCCCAAGCTGGCTTTTAGCTGCGTGATCAAGTCGCCACGGCTGATCATTACTGCCCCTCAGCCTTATCTTTATTTGCAGCACCCGCACGATTAAGCAAATGCTCGGCTACTGCGCCCAGCACGCCTTTGCGGCTTTTACCCAGCTGCTCCAGCTCGCCCAAGCGCTCCAGCTCTTCATCAGGCAGATCAGCCATTGCAGCCAGCACGCTATCTACATTGCCATCCAGCAATAGCTGCATCGCCAGATCAAGCTCTGACACATCAACGTCCCCCTGTTCTTCAACGGGGGCATCCGCCGGTGCGGAATAATCAGGGTGTAAGAACGCTTCAACAGAGCGCGTCTGGCCGGGAGGAATAGTGAATAAACCGACGGTCACAAAACGATCGGTTTCATTAGTAAATGGCACAAGGTTTGACATGATTTTTCCAGCACAAAAGCCCCGCTAGCAAGCCAGCGGGGCGGGTTATTAACGGCCTGTAAAGGAATAAACCAGCACAGAAGTCATGCGGTTACGCACAGCAGTAGGAACCTTAATGGCGTTGCACTCTTCGCCATACGCTTGCTTTTTACCGACCGGCACACCTTGGGCGTTAGTGACTTCAAATGGCGCGCCCATCTCAAATGGCTTAGCCACGGTATAAGTGAGCTGGCCACGCTGGCCCAGCAGCATGCGCTGATCACCCAAATCAATACCAGGCGCATTGGTGCCGAAGGTCGGGATGCTCTTGATGGCCTGTAAATCACCTTGGCTATCTGTTGAAGTACCGTTCTTACCCAGCAGGCTGACAAACTGCTCTGCATTAGAAAGTGTGTCGTTTAGGGTAGGGCTCATTAGCGAAAAATCAGGCTGAATAAAGCGCTGGCCAGCCATCATGGCCTTCTGCGCACCCACGGCCTGCAGGGATTTATTCAGTTGCTTTTCAAAGGTACTGCCGCCTGGCACATCCAAATCGACCTTGATCAGATTGGTGGCACGGCTGTAATCCACGGTGCACACGCCGGTATTAGCGGGGGTTACGGGCACGCCGTCTTTATTTACAAACTGGATGTAACCCATATTGAAACTGGTTACACGGTAATAGGTGGCGACAGGCTGAGTGCCTGAGCCATCCCATAGCAACACAGCCACACCATTCAGTTTTACTACCATCGGATTTTCAGGAAGGCCAATCGGGGTGCCCTTAATATCAAATGCTTGATACGGGCGAACAATAGGGAAACTGGCTGTTTTAATGGTGTTTTTAGTCGTGCCATCTAGCTGCGCCGCAATACTCTCCGCAGCAACCGCCACCGCGTTATAGGCATCCGAGCTACGCTGTAATTCATTAGCAATCCGCTTTGCTACCAGCTCGCGCATCACCCGTGCGCACACCTCGATATTGCGGGCCATTGCATCCCAGTTAATCGCGCTGGCACGGCTGAAATTAGCCATTTCATTGGTGATGATGTAAGCCACTTTCATCGGCAGAATGTAAGCGGTGTCCATGGCCTGATTAATCGTGGCGTAGTTAATTGCTCCGCCCTCAAACACCACGCCGTCATTCACCACGCCGCTCACATCGCGGAACTCATACGGAATTTGGGTGGTTACGGTGGCGGTGAAATCGGTCAGGGTATTAACCAGCTGCAAGATATTCAGATCCGACAATGCCTCACGGATCACTTCACGCTGAAAGCCGATCGGCAGCGCACCACGGCTCATATTAGTTTCACCGCCCGCCAACATCTTCACTTCGTCGGCAATGGCATGGGCATTAATGAGATCAAACTGAGCAATCACCTGATCTACAAATGGAGAAACCTTCTCGGCCAGCTTCAGCTTGCCGCTAGAAAACGTCGACGTGCGCTTTAGCATATCGGTGTAAGTACCCGACAACTGCTTGGCCCCTTCATCCGGCATAGAGAAGCGAACCGATCCCGCAGGAGCAAAGCCCAGTGCCGCCAGCTGCTTGGCAGCGGCCTGCTGATTACCCTGGCTAAGCAGCATTTCAGACAAGGTTGTGATCTGTGCATCACCCCAGCCCGGCATCAATAGTGTTGTGCCCTGCTCGCAAAGAGTTTTCTTTACCGCATCGCTTAGGCCAGAGGCATTGATTTTGTCGCTAAGCAGCTTATTGGCCGCCGCTTTATCGTCGCTTAACTGCTTAACTGCAGCGGCATCGCTGGCTCGCTGTTCGGCCAACGCCTTAGTAACTGCGGCAGCCACATCAATCGTTTGGGCAGGGGCATTAACAGCAAGCTGAATCACACCGCCACCGGCTAGTTGCTGCGCTAGCTGCACAGCCGAGGCTTCAAATTGAGCCAATACCGCTTCAGCTACTTTTTCATCTGTAACGCTGGCTTCAGACAAGCATTTTTCAGCAGCGATAGATAAACATTCAATAGCCGCAGCAGACAGGCCTTTAGCCACAAGGCTTTGTGCCAAGCGTTTTACGTGTTCTTTCCACATTGTTTGGATCTCCGACAGAAGCGTTTTCTGTAGTTCTGGGTGTAATAGGATGGGATGTTCATTAGAGGCGGCACTTACACTCAATTTCACCGGATCCAGCCCTTTAATCACTGGACGCACAGTGAGGGCAGCGCCAAGCAAGACACATCCGTGCTGCTGGCCCGCTTCGTTGTCGATGAACTGTTCGTGGTATTCCGCAGAAAGGTATTTATATTTCTTGCTACGCACTGCAGTGACCCCGTAAGGGCTCCACTCCACCAATGCGCGCAATCGACTGCCTTCAATCGCCAACTTGAGAACGGTAGCGGCCGCTCCATCCCCAGGCTCATGGTTTACATCGATAAAAATATCCTGCCCAAATGTGCGCTCATCAAAATTGCGCACCATAGACAGCAACATTTCTTTGGTAATTTCAAAACGCCCATAACGCGGATCAGTAAAGCTACCTGTTCTGGTCACTGTTACCCACGTCGGCCCTGGAGCATCTCCATCTGCCAGGGTCACGCTAAGAGCGGACAGAAAACGTACTGCCTCAGGGCGGTTAGATTCAGAAAGTTTGATGATTCGCGCCATGCCGATTCCATGAAAAAGTGGCACAGCGGAAAAAGAAAAACCCCGCTGCGCAGCCCTTTATGGAAAAGGGCTTACACAGCAGGGTAGGGATTTAATGCAAGTCTAAAAAGGCACCAAAAGCACCGTTAGCAGCTCTTATTAATACTCTCCTCGATCCTGTAATAAGCGTTCATTAGCTCCTCCATCTTCTTTGCATTATCTTTGATCGCAGCAGCCAAAGAGAACGCCGCATCACGAGAAGACGATGCATTAACCCTCAATAATTGAGCCTCACCACTCAAGGTTTCAGCGTGTTTTTTAATCTGAGTAAAAACATCTTCAACCAAGCCTCTTTTCTCATTCACCATAACACGCCTCATTTCATCGTATTCATCGTCTACAACAACAATCAAACGACTATCAGGAGTTCCAGAGAATGGACGAGCGACCACTCGAGAGGTTTCACTTACTCGGTAAGAAGCACTATGCCTCAGCCGAGCATTAAACCCCGCTTTGCACAACATAAAAGCGACCATCTTGGCCGTAGTTGTCACTCCAGCGGCTTTAGATGTAGATGTAACACGAATTTTCACTATTTCAGAATTGCTCATTTATGTTTTTACTCTTTAAATTACTCGAAGCCCTGTGAGCATCACGGCTCAGCTCCAAGCAGATTGTTTTTCAATGTGACGTTCCATTTGCGCCGTAAATCCTCATCATATAGAACAAGTATGGAAGTGATATAAGCGCAAATATAGGTATTACCTATTGAAATGTCAAAGCTTTAATCAATATCTTCCTTCTCAATTTCTCTTAACTCCTCCACCAGCACCGAATGATCCCGAACCAAAGATTCAATCAGGGCAGCAATATCTGCAGGGCGCTCTAAATACAGACTTTCACGCAGCAAACGAGCCAGCCCCATCAGTGCGGCTTCGTGCTGTTCCAGCCCTATTATCAAGTCAGACATACTTATCCTTTATTGAAAAGTAAGCGGCAAAGCGCAGCCAGTTGGCAAGGGCACACGCATCCGCGCCTCATACAAATCTTTACGGGAATCCAGGCAAAAGATCTTAAACCCCTGATTGATCCACCCTATAAACGCATCCTCTGGCGAATCGTCCCCCACCATGGCCGTTTGAATCGGCACGCGGATCTCATGAAAAGCAGCAATAAGTGCAGAAGCCATGATCAAGCCCCTTCAGGTGAGTTAGCCAATAAATACTCAATACGGCTTCTAGCCCGCTCAACCGCATACGCAAAGCTAAATACCTTGGCACGTACCTCATCCGGCAAACTGGCATAAATCTGATCCGCCTCATTGAAAGCACTCATTGCTCGGCGGGCTTCTTTTATTGCATCCATTTTTGCATCCATTTTCTTAGCCATTTGGCGTTTCCTTTGGTGAACCCAGCTCAGGGAGAGCTGGCAAAGGTTGGCCTAAGGCTCCGGCAATTTCACGTAATAGCCCCACAAGTACATTTCTGGAAAACTCATCCTTACTTTTTGCAATATCCAAAGCCAGCTGCCGTGCCATTTTAAGCAGGGCCAGCCGGTCTTTAGTGAGCGCACCACCGGCGCTATAAAAGCCTTGTTTACGGATAGCGGGCAGCACCAAGCTGCCGATCCACTCCTTAAACGGCTTCACTTCTGGCTTGCGACTACCTGCCAGCAAAGCAAATAGTCCGGCCTCGCTGATTAAGTTCATGGGTTTACTCTTTGCCTCTATTGAGCGCATGGCTACATCCTCAGCATCCAGCCTTTGCACCGCCATGGTTGGATTGCCCAAGCCAATCGCCTCGCAAACATCGGCCACCACAAACCACACCTCGCCATCGTTACGCAGTAACACCCGCACATCGATGCGGTTTTCAAAGCAGTATGTAAACACAAAACCCAGACTTGGCGCGGCTTGCGGCGTATCGCTGGTGGGCTGAATGCTTAGTGTTTTGCCTTCTAATACATCCAGCACCCAGCGGCGGAATGCTTTGGCATTTTCGGTTTGAGCAAACATCCCCAGTAAATAGCAGCCGCGAGGAGAGAAAATCCTTACCTCGCGCACCTGACCTGCGTCATCAGTTTGCTGACGCAGGTCAGCACCTGCGCTTCCAGATTGGAAGCGCAGGTCTGGAAGTTTGACGATTGCAGTCATACTGTCATCAAACTCGTCAGCATTACGGTCATACAACTTTGACATATCCGCTCTTGGATTTTTATATCCCAAAGCGCTCCCGATTTGAGTTCCCCTCAACCAAGGCTTACCGTGAATATCCACCACATCAAATGCGGTTTCTTGAAAGACTAAATCCAAAGACGTGCTAGAATTAAGGTTCATGTTATTTCCCTTGTAAGTTGTGGCATGTAACGGCCTTAAGGTGTCTCACCACCTTAAGGCCTTTCTTTTGGCTGCTAATTACGCACATTTTTGTACTGCCTTTAAATACTCCCGTTTGGGCTGTCGCCCCGATCGCAAACCTTCCAGCCTTTGCGCCTCTTCTTCCAATTCACTTCTCCCTGGTGTGGCATAAATCCGCGCACTGGCCGTGCTGCTCTGGCCCAAGGCATAAGCCACCTGTGCATAGGGATCTTTTGCTATGGTTTCCCTCATAATTTGCCGTGCCTTGGTATGGCGAAACCAGTGTGGGGAAGCATCGGCCGGTAAGCCCGCCTTGGCCGCCCACTCTGCCAGCCGTGCCTGATAGCTACGCACCGACAAAGCCATCCCTTCTTTACGCCCTGCCACCAAGGGGCCATCCACAATCGGGTTTAAAGCCAGCAATTGGCGCAGGGCCGCTGCCGCCGCATTGTTCAAAATGTAGCAATGGGCATTGCGCTCGGTCACCCGCAAGGCTTTTTGTGTCAGCGGATTCAACACCGCCACCCCCGCCTCTTTTAAGATCTTGCCTTTCACCCCCTTCCGTTTTTCGGCCGCGATATACAAACGCCCATCCGCCAACCAGCGCTCCGCATCTTGCCGCGTAGACGCGGCAAACTCGCTGATACGCAGGCCGGTTTCCAACAAAAATTCATACACCGCCAAATCACGCTGCGCCAATTCATCGGCTCTATGCGCCTTTAGTGTCTTGAATAATTGCTTCAACTCTGCTTGAGTAAAATCGTTATTCATGACGAATCTCCTTTTTATCTAAAAGTACAAACTCCTTTTTAAAACATGCCTCTAACCTGAATACCAACTCACTATTCAAACTTCGACCATTCTCCTCTGCCGTCAACTCAAAAAAACGCCGTAACACATCTGGCATTCGCAACGGATAGGGGGCTGGCTGAGCTTTTTTCCCCATAAACATCCCCTCTTAACACTGCTTCAGCACAATGCCAAAACAATAGAATCACAATAAATCTATTTAACTCGTGAGTCAATAAGATTTATTAAGAATCTTGCCGTGATTCAAAATGAATCACACAATAATGGGATGAAAGAACAATCCACCCCCTTCTCACTCCGCCTGCCCACGGAGCTTCGTCAGCACCTAGAAGCAGAAGCCGATATCGCTGGCCGCTCTCTCAATGCTGAAATCGTCGCTCGATTACACAAATCAACTGACACACAAATTGCAGACCAACCAAGCCATGAAAAAATAACTTCGATGCTGCAAGAGTTAGAACAACGTATGGACAACAAGCTCAACCAAGCCATTCGTGATCTGCTCATTGCACTCAAGACGTAAAAAAAGCCAGCATCCGCTGGCTTTTTTAGGCACTATTTGCTTACACATAACTTCCCCCAAACAACCGGAAAATAAAATGTCTTTTATGTCTTTCATGCCCTTCCTCATGTTCTGCGGCATCATTTTTGGCGCGTTTTATTTCTTTTTTTCTGCCAAAGAGCGGCGCACCCCACAAGGCGATCAATATATTTGCTCAACATGCGGCTGCAAAACACCTTACCCAGAAAGTCATACAAAAGGATCGATCTTTATTGAGATCGTCCTATGGTTCTGCTTCCTATTCCCAGGGGTGATTTACAGCATTTGGCGCCTCACCTCAAAACAACAAGTTTGCCCCACCTGCAAAAATCCTTCGCTCATTCCTTTAAACACACCAGCAGGGAAAAAATACGTGCGTGAATTCGCCCCTGCCCCTGAAAAATCTTCATTTCAGCAAATGACTGATGAACTGGGAACAAGCCCAAGACATCCTCAACACGAAGCAAAAAAGAAAATAACATCATAATCAGCACGTAAAAAAAGCCAGCATTCGCTGGCGTTTTACTTATTGAGATAACTCCTCATAAGTAAAACGTAAAATTTCTGCGTATCTCACGTCCCCCGTCTTAGAAACTGTAATGTAATATTTTTCGTAATGCCTACCAAACCCGCCTTCTACTACGCAAAGGCCGCTTGAATTAAGTCTATTAGCCTTTTCATTAAACTGCATTTGTGCGAATTCCTTATCTTTGGGAAGCCACAACGCCCCCTCACTAATGGGCTTGCAAGGCTGAGCAACTACCGCTTTAGAAACTACAGCTTCTGAAGACGCACATTTATTAAGAATAACCACAATAAACAGCAAACCTATAAGTACGGCAGCAAGCCAAGTCATTGGAGATGTTTTATTGATCAATGCACCACAATGAACACACTGAACGGCTGTTGTACTAATTTCTTTTCGGCAATCTTTGCACTTACCCAATGCCATCTATACCTCCGTGTTCCTTACGTTAATCTGGCTTTTTACATTTCTAAAGCACTACAACATTTCATAAACTCAAATCCGCACAAATTTATATTTGTCCTTACAATCTGCCCAATAGCGCATATGAATATCCGTAGAGGCCCCATACACGGGCTCTGTATAAACTTGCCTAACAATACCCTCACTAGAGAACGGCGCTGCTTTCGTTGCTTTCATTACATCTTTAGCTGCGCTTAGCGCATCCGACATACTCACTCCAGCTTTACGGGCCTCATAAGCCTTAACCGCAATCTCTCCAATCGTTGAGCAGTACTGATCGACAGCAACCATCATCCTAGTATTGCTTGGTAATGTAATTACATCCCCATCTGTCTGTATAGCCCCCCCCATATCAAAACCTGAATTTGCCCAAGTTCTTATCTTCTCTGAAGGCATACCCTCACAAGGTGTACCGCTATAAGTGATTTTCCCCTTATCAGAACACTTATAAACCGCAGAGTAAGAATTACAACAACAAAAGAAAGCAAAAAATAAGATTAATAAACGCATTTTAGTAAAGCCTATGTCAGTTATAAAGGCATAGTGCCACTGCGCTTTTATACAGACAAGCAGAAAATTTGCCGCGACTTACTCAGTCGTCCCTTTAAACCCAACTAGCGTTATCACAGGCAAACAAAAGGGGCCATCATTGATGGCCCCTTTTGAGGTGAAGCATAAAAACTTAAAATATCACAAAACAATTCACGCTTTCGCTGCTGCTTTCTTTCTAAGCGATGAGGGGACTATCAGCCTCAGTCACCCCTGCTCCACCAAGTCGGCTCGAAGAGCGTGCTTTCATCCGTCTAGCTACAGCTTGGTGGGAAGTCGGCTTCAGGGATTTAATCATTGACTTAAATCCAGCAGATACGTTCGCTTTCATCACTTAATCCCCTATTGCACGTCGATGTGAGCCCCACCTAATTATTTAACTATTTGCTTAGGTTGATAACCAGACCAATCCGCAATGGTGTCTGAAAAACCGTGCTTAGATGCGATAATAGTAAATACAAAAAGGGTCACTATGATTGCAGCGATCAGGCTGGCTGCTACGTTTTGCCAAACCCCTGTCCAGAATTTATTACCCTTCGTAAGGCGATCAACTGTATCGACATGCAGCTGCAATGCGTCACTCAGCTGTTTATCGTAGAGGGCCTGTATCTCGTCAGCTCGATTTTGAAGCAAATTAACCATCATCTGAGTCATCAAGCTTTCGGCTTCACTGCGATAGCTCTGAATACGAGCAGGGGTATTTGATACGCGATGAAAATCTTTTACCTGCTCATCGCTCGCCTCACTCCCCTCTGCTCGTATTTGCTCAATAAACTCTATCTTTTCTCGTTTATACAAGCCATAAGCAACAAGGCCCGATAAATCATCTGGGCCTTGTACTAATTTCTCATAAATAAAATTATAAGGTTTGCTCATGCATGCCTAATAGGGGTCTTATATGCATGCAAAGCCTGACGACCTGCTTCAGCGATGCGATCAGGTAAGGTTTGCTTCATTTCATTCACAACTTTCTGAACGGCCAGTGGCTGACGAGAGAAATCCGGCTTAACACCCGCTATAAGCTTGGCATTGGCAAGGCGAACCTCGGAAACAGTAACAATAATGCGAGACATAAAATGCTCCTCAACTTAAAACACATACTCACTTTTGATAGCTCAAACTCTATTTAGTTGCACAAATAAAGTTTGACACTTCGATCAAAAAGCGAAGCCATGCTATAGCGTAGTGACGGCCTCGTCAATTCAGAAACCAAGTTAATATCAGCTTAGACTACAAACCAAACACGGCAACAACATAACTCAGCGTATTGGGATGTGCAGGCCACGGATTCTTGCCGTGAGGATAAACGCCTTTCCCCAGCGCATATAAATCCGCATTGGCATGGATATCGCAAATATCCCGGTGCCGGTGCCTTGGGGAAAGCAAGAACCGCGTGCCGATGCAGCCCGGCGTTAGCTCTGCAGCGTTTTGATAGGCCGTGCCGTGAGCTCGGTTTAGCTCTGTCCTGAATACCCTCGCGGCGTTGTAATAAGCACTGCCTCCATCCCCTGTCAGCAAATCCCTTGCGGCTTTGGCTATATTTTTATGTTTGGCGGCATTGATGCCATCGACTGCACCACTCTTGCCTCTGGCCAGCATCTCTAGTGCAGCTTGCTGGGCGCTGTGGCCGCGAATAATGGCGAGCTCAATATCATTTAAAAGCCGCTCTTTTGCCCCCCGATCGACGCGCCACAAGCGATCAGATAAACGTAGGCCGTCGGCCTGCCTGAATTCATGCACAAAACGCACCGCATCGTGATTAATCATGTGGGTCGAGTTGAGTGCATCGCCAAATGGCGTACTGCCCAGCGCAGCCGCTTCGGGCAGTGTTTTATCCAGCAGCTGGTTTTTCTGTTTGCCCACACGATCAATTTTTTGCGTGACTTGCTCTCGCAGCGCGGGCAGTTGGCTTAATGCAACCACATCGCCATCGATTGCGGCAGCTGCGATCTCTTCTTCAATATCGTCTGCAGCCTGCTGATAAATATCCTGCAGCGCAGCCAGGGTTTCAGCGTCCAGCTCATTCATTGCAGCTTGCGCTGCGATCGATGCGGCTTGGATTTCTTCTGCAATGGTTTGAGTACCTGGCATTAAAACACCCACCCTAAACGCACCCGAGTTTCTATGCCCTGATCCGCTTTATTCAGATCCAGCCCCAAGCGCACGCGGCCTAAATCCCGCTCTAACCACAGGCCCGGCGCTTGCTGATTCACGCCGTAGCTGGCCCCTGCGGCCCAGCGTTTTGGCTCTGTAGGCATACCCTCAGCAGCGATGGGTAAATCGAGTGCGCTGATAATTTCGCCATCTGGCGAGCTAGCCACAACACGGCGGCCATCTTCACCCCGCACTAGCGACAAATCCAAATGCACCGGCGCGCAATCGTTGGCAGTCAGCGGCTTAGGCTTGATAGCAATGGAGATGCGACGTTCTTCCTTGCTGCCTGCAGGTAGTAAATGCGGGGCTTTGGGCGGGGAGAGGTACGGGGCTGATCGCTGCAATATCAGGCTGCCATCGGCTTGCATAGCCGCTGGCTTGGGCAAAGCATCTAAGGGCAGGGCAGGCTGAAACCATGCCCGCCAGCACAGATGCCCAATACCCAAACAAACCATAAAAATGAGGATTAAGGGCATACCCCTATCAGTCATAAACTGGTTTGTGATTCTCATGATCTTCTCTCACATAAAGCACGTTCTGCAGCACGGCGTTTCACTAAACCCGGCAAGACGCGGCCACCGGCATACACCCAGCGCGATAATTCTGCGCAGGCGCCAGCGTAATCTGCTGCATTTAGCCGACGCGCCACACTGCTGCCGCAGAATTTCTGACCACCCACATTGAATGCAAAAGAAAGCATGGCCGCACGCTGGCCAACAGTCAGCGGCGCCTTAATGCAGCGATCGATATCCGCGTTTGCCTCGAGCAAATCCCGCTGCAAGAATACTTGGCATTGCTCTGCGGTATAGCGCTGGCCCAGTTTTACCTCTGGGCCAGTGTGGCCGATGCAGGCAGTGGGAATGCCAACAGGGTCTAAGTAGGTACGCCGTATCTCATTTTCGAATGTGGCGAGAAGCGCAGCAGCCATTACGGTGGCAGTAGATACTGTAGCGACAATATGGCGTGGATTAATCATCAGAACCATCCTTATCATCGACAGGGAGCGGGCTAGATGCTCGCCAATGTTTTCTCACCAGCCAAGCAATCTGCAAAACGAGGTAAACAAGGGTGGCGAATTGGATCCAGTCATTCATAGACCAAGATCCAAACCCGGACAGCAGGAGCGTCAGGGCGGTTTTTGCGGAAACCGCAGCGGGAGTGTCGTCTTTAAGCATGGGTAGGATCTGGCTATGGATTTCCACCATGATCTATGCGAATGGCAAGCATAAAAAGGCACCAAAGCCGCCTAAAAACAAAGCGCCCCGCTCGTTTGAGCTGGGGCGCGGTGTGCAGGGTAGTTATCTACAGCTTACCCACTGAAATCAGGGGATAAACCTATTTCGTGCAGTCACGAAAATGGTCACTTCATTAGCTAGCTAATATGAGTGCCACTTTCCCCTTTTCGACCATTCCCTGGTGTTATTTTCACATTAGGAATCGGGTCCTCATTCGGATAGGGATTTAAGTTTTTTTCCTCCCACTGCCTGCGCTTCTCCACCGTTGCAGCGTCATAGCCCAGCTCTTCGTAAACCATGCCCTGCGGCAGGCCTGCAGCGCGCAGTTTCAATGCGCGGTCGGTTGTCTGGCTGAGCGATTCAGTGCGGCGCTCTGCAAAGCTAATCGTAAAGTCAAAGGCATCCGGGTTCAGGCCGCGAAATAAGAGCTGTAATCTAAATGCCTGGGCGTAACCAAATGCCAAAGTATCTTGCAGCACATCCACTTCATCATAATAGTCACGCTTCAGGTCTTCTAAAATATCTCGCGCCATGCCATCGGTGTAACCCATCAGGCCCTTAGGCAGAGGCGAGCCAGCAAAGAAGCAATCCATCAGATGTACTACATCGCCGATCTGGTCCAGATTGGCATCGCCCTGTAATGGGGTCACGCCGCCTTTTTTATTGCTGTAATAATCAGTGACAACCCCATGCGCCTGATCGGCTTCTACGCCAGCGCGATATGCAGTTAAAGCCCCATCCTCCGCCCCTTCCAAAACATGGGCCATTCGGAGCGGTGCACGCATACGGCGCCTTAAAACCAGATCCTCTTCCGTCATGGCCAGTTTTTGCCAGGCTGTGCGGCTGGCATCTAAAAACGGGCGGCCCATGCTGCCGTAATCATCAAAATTATCTGGATCAAAGCGCAAAAGGAGCAGTTGCCACAGCGGAAAGGTGGCGAGGGCTTTGCCTGTCTGCAGATCAAACTGCACATAGGCCTGCGCTGGGTCGGCAAACCGGCCCGAGGCCCCCACATTGGGCTTGATTGTTTCGCTCGGCATGCGCACTGCTGCGGTGATATTCATTTCATCATCCAGCACAAACTGCAGCGGCAAATTGCCTTCTTTCACCAAACCCTGCGCGTCTGATTTCAGCTTTTCAATTCTATTGAGCTGTAGCCTACGTTGGAATGATTTCCACTCTTTAGCGATCACATCACTGGCTTCGGCCTGCTGCAAGACCAAGCCGCCCTTTACCGTATCACGGGCAATTTTGCTGTGAATACGTTTTACTCGGCCATCTCGCCTATCCATATCCCGGATATGCAGAATCGTTGCCCGCAAGCTGTAATCTACCTGCAGCGTGGCATAGAGGCGCTTGGCCTGATCTTCTGGTGTGGCTCGTCGGCCAGATTCTGTCGTTGGGCGGGTTTCTTCACCGGGCTGATGCGTATCCGCTGTGGGCTTTTTAGCAAACCATCGATCAAGAATTCCCATGCACCACCCCATTTACCGTTACGTTTTTAATTGCTCGCAGCCCATCCACCATGCCCAGGCTATGCAGCTCTTTTAAGAAATCCATCGCTTCAGGGATGTGCTCTTTTACCAGCGCCACCCGCGATGCCACAGCGGTTTTCTCTTTCTCAGTCAATGGCACAAGCACTATCGCAGGCTGATTACTCTGCGTGGGCATTTGCCGCGTAGAACCCTTGTAATTACTCATTCTGCAGCCTTCTTAGGTACAGACTCAGTAGCAGGAATACCCAGCACACGCCGCGCTCGATTACGCACCTCGGCGGTCACCGTCCAGCCAAAAGCCTCTGGATCTAAAAACGCCTTAGCAAAGAGAGTTAACTCGGCAATTCGCATTTCTTGCTCACTCATGATCCCAACCCCATTAATTGTTCCCGCGTTTGCACCCTGCTTTGAATCACTGTTGGCGCGCTGACTTGGCCCCGCGTCACCAGCGCCCACACACCAGCACAGGCCGCATCAAATAAATCATCACCGATTTTGATATCAGCCATTTTGTAACTTGAATAGCCAGCCTTGGTTGGCTCGCTCTTAATATTGGAAAGCTGGCGCACTAAAGTCATCCAGTCCGCATTCGTCGGGTCTTCCTCGTCAAAACTTGGAATCGCAGCCTGCCGATTATGAAAAGCAGCGCGCAGCGTGCTAGCCATGCTGTGTTTAACCATGCCCTGAAAACGAATCGGCGCGAATGGCCATTCTGCCCAGGTAGTCGCCGTGCTCTGCCCGTCACCAATGCTACGGCGATCGATATGCGTTAAGCCTTTCGCATAAAGCCTATCGTTTAGGCTAGTCATCATGCCGATACCAAAAGCATCACCCATGGCGTAATCCGGCCTAAAGTATTCCCAAAGGCCCAGCAGATCGTCCTCAACCACTCGGTCATCGGTGCCGGCTGGCCAAGTGCGGCAATAGATAATCACCACGTAATTGCCAATCTGCTCAACTACTACAATCGCTGACTTTGAAGCAGTAGCGCTTTCGCCATGGCCACTATGGTCATAGCCAAAGCTCAAAATGCCGCGCTTTCTATATCGCTGCCCAGGCAAAGGACCAGCAGCCAGCAGATTAGCAGAGAGGCCAATAGCAATGGCAAGCCGGATATACTTTTCCCAAATGTAATTTGTGGAACGGGTATTGATGCAGAGAAACTGACGAATCCACTCTGATTCGGTCTGCTGAGCACGCATATCCAGCGCCCAAGATTCATTCAAAATACCCAGTTCAATGCCCAGATAAATATCAACAGCAGAAAGCATCACGTACTGGCCGTTATCTACCAGCGCCTGCAGCACGTCAGCGCCTTTATAAACGCCGGTAATGCGGATTTGCGGCTGAAATTTTGTTGTTGAGTCTGCCCCTAAGCGGCGAGTAGAGCCCAGCATCGGTAAAAAACGGCTCATTAAGCGATCTTGCGGGCAATCATCTACCTCATCAATCGACGCAAAGCTGATGGCATCGCCATCGATCTGACTCATGATCCCGAAAGCGGTGGCTTTGCTGCCATTAGCAAACTGGTACTGCGTGTCTTTTAGTTGCCTTCGGCCGTTCTTTACACCGATGTAGGCTGTCAGCATTTCAGAGCGGCGAATCGCCTCCAAGTGATAACCCAGCCCAATCTGCGACTGCTGCAAGCGAGGTGCAACAATCCCCTCTTCCTGATGCGGCGTCGTTGCTAAAAACTGCAAGGCATAAAGCTCTTTAACCGTGGTCTTACCAGTACGGCGGCAAGATACATCGATTGAATTGGGATGATTGTCCATCTCGATGCACTTGAGCACCTGCATGGGGTCAAGCTCAACACCGTGCACATGCTTGTGCCATAAGGCGTGCGGGCGCATTCCAGTCGCCAAATCCACCCGGCCGTAGCGCATGATTTCGATCTCAGCGCGGTTTTGTACAATCACCCGCTCACGGGCGCTGATGCGCTCATTCGCCACTTAAACCATACCTGTTTCTGTTTTAGCCATGCTGGGCATCGTGCACCCAAAAACCAATCAGAAAAAGGCACCAAAGCCGCCGTTTTAGTGTGTTGTGTAGCCTATTTTGCTACGCGCCAGCTTTAAATCCAGCGCCACCATATGGGCAACCCGCTTGCCAGCTATTGCCCGCTCTGTTTCTTCTGCCGTCAGCAAGCCCTGAACACGCAGCATGCGCTTCCAAACCCGGTCACTGATTGCGCCCAAACGCTGCCATTCCTCACGTAAACCGCCACGCTGGGCCACATGCTCAATAAAATGCGCGGTTCTGAATACCAACACCTCGCGCCCAGCCAATACTTCCAGCTTATGCGGCGCTTTGTACTGGCCGTTTTCTACTTCATCCAATAGGGCCTTGACCAGCCAGCACCAAGCGTCACTGAGTAAGGGGATTTCAGGCGAGCTCAATACGGGCGGTTTAAGCTCCAGCTCTGCATAGATGGCCGTCAGTAGCACGCCCAAATTGTCTTTTAATGCTGGGTTATTAGCGTTAGACCAGCGGCCTAGCAATTTTGTCGCTTGCTCAATGAGCTGGCATCGGGAAATGTCGGGTTTTGGATTTGACAGGGCGTAGCTGCCAGTTTTGCGGATGGATGGAATCACATCTCCTGCTATCCACATTTGAAAGGGCAAAGCTTTGGGTTTGTCGCTACGTACTACGAAAAAATACAAACCCTGTTCTGTCAGGAAAATGGTGTCTCTTATTCCAGAGGTGGTATTAGCGGCTAATACCACCCTCCATATATCGGGCACATGAGAAACGGTAGTTGATCCATTCCATATAATCCCTAAGGCCTGAGCCACATCTTTAGCGCAAAACAGCGGAGTAGCCTTTTCATCGTACTCAACACGTAATAATTGCTCTTCAAACGCAAACGCCATTGGGTAATTCTGAGTTTCAGCCATGATTGAACCCCTTGTAAGTGGCCGTGAGAATAACAAACAGAGGGACAAAACATCTAAAGCGCAGTGACTTAGCAGGCTTACGCACGATTTCCTGCCTGCAATTGCCCATCCACCGCCGCCACCGCATCCACCAGAGGGCGTAATACGTGGTAAATCAGCTCAGGTTTAAGACTGCTCTCGCTACTGGCCAGCAAGCTGCATAGCCCGCGCAGGCCGAGCATGGCTTCATGGAGTTGATCTGTGCTTTCCAAGAGATTAGGCGTTGCCATGTTCCACCTCCTGCCAATGGTCCAAGTCACCCATTGCGGCATCCAGCTGACGCATCAGCGGGCGTAGTAAGCAGGTTAGCTCGCGGGTTTCGATCAAATGAGGATCGTCCACGTAGTCGAGTAAGCGGCAGAGTTGCTGCAAGGCGAGCACAGATTCGCCGATCTCGTTACGAACGGCGTTAATTTGCATCAAAGAGATAGTGAAATTGAGTGTTTCTAAGGCGTGCGGGGATATTTGAGCCATGATGGACTCCATTTGCTGTGGTGTTAAATCCACCCCCTTCAACGCCAATTGAGGGGGGCGGAACCAAACGAGATTGGCGTACCAGGCAAATGGAACTGGCGAGCCCGAAGGCTCTCCCGCTTGGCCCACCCATAGGAGGATACCAAACATAAGGACGTAAAAAAACCGCTGATGCGGCGCTTTACGCCATTTGCTACCGAGACGCCAATCTCGTGCAGCCCTATTAAAGACTGCAAGCCGACTATAAGCATCACTGCGCTTTTGTGCAAGCTTTTTTAAGCTGCACCACCACCGTTCTCTCGCTGATATTCAATCAGCACCGGATCCCGCGCGGCATTGGCCTTGGCTTTGCCCATTTTATCGACGAGGGCAGCCAGGCTATTGGCCTGCTGAGTCATAAAGTCAGTCACCGCCTCGCGCTCATCACCGGCATTTTTTAGCTGCCCCATATCCTGGGCTTTTTCATCGACGATCTTAGGTGTCATACCCAGATCCGCCATGCTCATATTGTTGCGGCTCAGGAATTCGGCCAGCGGCTTGAGTAGCGGATGCGCCTCGATATTGATGATCTGCGTTGTTTCTCCAGTCTGCGGATCAGAAAACTGCGCTAATTTCAGATTGCCCTCCTTATCGGTAAACCACTCTGGATTTCGAATCGCCACGCCATCGGCCAGAATGGTCTGCAGCATCTGCTGCACCATAGCCAGGGTAGCGGCCTGCATGCCGCTGAAAATCCCTGTGAGGTGCCGTGGGTCTTTTTGCTCAAAAGCAGCATGGGTTTTCATAAACAGCATGGTTTGCTTTTCACAGGCAGGCTGAGTAGCGCAGTAATCGCGGTCTACGGTGCAGCCGGAGCAAAAGGCATAGCCATCGGGCTTGGCAGGAAAGTAAGTGGCCGTTTTAGCCGCCAAGCCATGGCGCATGGCATTAAAGCGCGTGCGTAGGGATTCTTCTGGCGTGGGGTGGCCTTGCAGATTGGCAGCGGTTGCAGCTTTGCCCTCAGCAGTCCTAGGGCCAGTGGCATTCTTCCAAGCTTTAAACAGGCTTTTTTCAAACGGGGCCTGCTCAACATCATTTTTACAATATGGGCAGGAGGCAAAGTAGCGAAACGGGTGATGCTCAAGCTCAGGCGCATCGGTCACCTGTGCCGGAGCCACCTTGAACGTATGGCTGCACGGGGCGCAGCGGAAGGTAATGCGAGCAACCGGAAGGGAAAAATTATGTTTAGCCATGCTGGGTATATTGCGCCAGCAGGGCAAGTCAAAAAAGGCACCAAAGCCGCCGTTTACACGGCTTTGCTGATGATTTTGCTAATGCGATCGTTAGATAGGGATATTGCGTAATGCTCTTTCATGGCCGCTTGAATCTGGATCGAGCTGGCCCCCTTTGCAGCCAAGGCTCTGATATGCAAATCGCGCTGGTAGCGCTGCCAGCTTTTAAACGGCCTGCAGCGTAGCAACAGCATGCCGGTATCGGTGCGCGGCACATCATCCGCACGATCAACCTCGCGCCACATCTCTAAAAAAGCATCGACGCCGATTTTTTCCGCGACGCGCAACCAAAACGGCTGCAGCCCCATTTTGTCGAGATTGTCCAAGCGCGGATCGCGCGGCAAAAGTTTGAAACCAGTGCAATTCTGTAGGTACCCACCTCCCCCAAGGCCGAGGGCTGATCGCCTATGCCGACCTCCCACCCCTAGCTGCCCTAACTCTTCCCTGCTGACTTCCCTAAATGCACTGCGCACTTGTACGGTGTTGCTCACTCTTCACGCCCCTGTTTACGTTACCTGATCCATTGCCCACTGCGCTTTCCTACAGGAGTACGCAGTGGTCTTATTTTGAGTTAGCCCGATATTGTAAGCGTTTTGGTAAGGATGGCTGGACCCCCGTCAACCCTAAGCTTTCTTCTTTAGAACAGTGGAACTAGATACGGGCTATTAAATTTGTACACATCAACTTGAAACCGAACTGTCCTTCTTTGCTTTCAAATAACTGCAGGCTACGAGAAGCCCAAGGACAAAGGACTCGACACACGGGCTGTCATATCGACCCCATCCTTTTAAGCAATTCTGAAGCTGGCGTACGGATCTTCGCCAGCGGATTGGCTCTATCAATCGTCTGGGTCTTCTTTTTCATTGCCAGATGCGTATAGATCCGGGTGGAGTCTGCAGACGAATGCCCCATCAGCTCGCCGGTTTGGTTTTCTGGCACATCGGATTCGGTCAGCTCGGTGCCAAAGCGGTGACGCAAGGCGTGCGGGTGGAGCTGATCCTTTGGGACTCCTGCCTTTAGGCCGTGCCGAATCACAATGCCCTGCACGCCTCGAGCAGAAAGCCGACGACGTTCACCAATGAACTCATGCGCGGGAATGCGGCGGTTGTTGGTAGAAACAAACAGCGGCTGATCGCCATTGGCCAGAGCCGAATCAATATCCGCATGATCTTCATGCTCCATATAAACCCGAAGCAAAAGCTCGGCCTCACGCGGTAGCGGCACCAGCCGCTCCTTTTCGCCCTTCTCGAACGTCCGGACTGATAATCGCAGCTGGCCATCCACCGTAAACGGCACCAAGCTGCTGCGGTTTAATGCCACCAGCCCTGCCAGGCGCAGCCCGCAACCGATCAGCACGGCAAAAATAGCTGCATCGCGGATACCTTCAAACCTTGACAGATCCGGTGCAGACACTAGCCGCTCGGCGTTTGATAGCTCAATGACTCGCGGGAGTGGTTTACCTGATTTGGGATACGGCAGGCTTTCTGCAGGGTTTTTCCCGCTGATATGCCCAAGTCGATGCATCCATTTATAAAACTCTCGGATACAGGATATATACGGGATCCGGCTACGGGCATGTAGCTGGAATGTTTTATTCAAATACATGCCCGTAAATAGCAGCAGCTGCTGGTCATCACACTCACGCGGATCCTGCCCCTTTAGCCATGCACCGAATCGCTGCAAAATATCGCCGTATGCCTGAATCGTCCGCACTGAGCAGCCATCATTCATTCGTTTGTAATCTAAGAAGCGATCCTTGAAAGAATCAATCATTTACATGCTCAACAAAGGGGTGGGGGCAGAACAAACCGTGTTCCGTGGATCAGCGCAAACAATATTATAACCCTTTGTTTTTCTTGAATAAATCAATTAAATCAATCCACCACTAAGCCGTGGATTACCTTTGCAATTCGTGGACAGTTTCACGTAATTTTCCATCTTCCGTGGATCTATACCTGCAATCCGTGGATTCTATTTTTTGCCTTTATCTATCTCTATCTCTTTATTTTAAAAAGAAAAAGAAAGAAATAAGGACAAAAAAAACCCAAATCAGAACAAAATTAAAACCGTGGGGAAAAGATGGCAAACCGTGGAATTAAAAGCCTAACCCGTGGGTATAGTTTTCTAATTAATCAAAGACTTAGCAACAAAGAGTAGCAAAATCCACGGGTCGTGCATACCTGCGGCTATTTCTTATTTAGCCTTACCCCTCAGGGCCTTCTTTTCAGGTTTTTCTCTAGGCTGGCCAGCTTTAGAGCGACACCCAAGGCCAGCGGCCACCAGCGTCGCTCACCTTTGCCTTCTCTTCGCCAGCGGCGCAGCCGGAACGCGGCCTTTTTCCTGCGTGGGGGGTACGGGGGACAAAGCAAAGGCGACGCAACACAGGCCCTTTGTGTAGATGTTAAGAAGCCGGCGCAAGGCCGGCTTCAGGTATTTAAATATTTAGGCGGAGAGAAGGGCAAGGTTGGCCAAGCCAAACGAACATGGCCACCTGATGAGGTGGCCATGTTTCTAAAAATGGGGCCAAGGCCCCAAGGTTTAGGCTATTTCAATCCCTACGTAGCGTGCGTAGTCCCCTCCTGAAGGGTCAACAAACAAAGTGCTACGCTTAGGGGCTACGATCGCTATGACGCTCCGGAGGCCGTTTTTACTCCCGCCCTTACCCGCCATCCAGTCATGCGAAGCAAGCAGAGACTCGGTAAAAGCATCGTATTCTCTAGAGCTCAGCTCTTTTTTAAGCTCTACCCTGACCTGCTCTGCCCTACCTTCCTCTTGCTCATAGCGCGCTTGCTCATGCACATCGCTAAGATTAAAGGGCTTACGTGAAAAATATATATTTGAAAATGTATTGGCGTTCATTTTGCGGCTCTAGTTCGGCTTGGAATGAACACACATTCGCTCTGTTTAGGCGTCTAAGCAACTCATTAATAAGGATATTTATTCCACTGTACAAAATGGCAAAATCGGCCCTCATCATTTGCTCAACTACTAAAATAAACTGAATCAATAACCCACCAATTTAATTAACAGAGCGGTAAAAAAACGCCCCCAATTTTAGTTCCGCAAAACCCTTTCCACTTCATATAGAATGCGGGCTTGAAAGATCTATTTTTATTTGATTTGCGGAACGCAAATGGTGTCCGAAGCGGCGTAGATGTTAGGTTTCCCAAAGGACTTAAAATCCCTCGCTTATGGCGTATCGGTTCAAGTCCGATCCCGGGCACCACACTCAAACAGTAAAACTTCAAACCCGCATGCCTTAAGGCTTAGCGGGTTTTTTGTTGTCTCAAATTCAAGCAAAAAGCCGGAGAAAATAAAAAATCAGGAGCGCCTTTTGTTTTTTATCCAGCTTCTGCAGCCATCATCTGATTATCCCCTCCTCACCGCCCTCCCGCCAAATCAATAAACGTCCCTGTCGCGTAAGAAGCCTCGTCGGACAGCAACCACATAATCGCTTGGGCGACTTCTTGTGGGGTGCCACCGCGTTGCATGGGGATGGAGGATTTGATTCGGTCGACACGGCCAGCTTCACCGCCATCACTATGAATATCGGTATAGATAAAAGCGGGGCGGACGGCGTTGACTCGGATGCACTCACTTGCTACTTCTCGCGAAAGACCAATCGTGAGCGTGTCGATTGCGCCTTTTGATGCGGCGTAATCCACGTATTCTCCTGCGGAGCCAAGGCGGGATGCCGCTGAGGAGACATTTACAATTGCGCCGCCCTTACCTCCGTAGCGATTCGACATGCGCTTTATCGCTTCTTTGGCACATAAAAAATAAGGAGTGAGATTGCTGGCAAAGATGCGGCTTAATCGTGCAGCGTCCATTTCGTCCACGCGCATTTGCGTTTCTAAAATACCGGCGTTATTCACCAGTGCGCTGATCACGCCCAATTCCATATCTACGGTTTGAAATAAGCGTAATACATCCGCCTCTTGCGATACATCGGCTTGCACTGCAATGGCCTTTGCTCCTGCTGTGGTTTTAATCTGCGCCACAATCGCTTCAGCTCTAGCCTGATTTTTTAGATAATTCACACAGACGGCATAGCCACGCTGTGCTGCAAGCGTCGCCGTGGCGGCACCGATACCTCGGCTAGCGCCGGTAATGAGGATGACTTTATCCATTTTGTCTCTCATAGTGGCACTGGGTGATATAAAACCCAATTTAAAATTAGCGGCTTGATATTTAGCTCAGCTCGATACAAGCAGTCTATTCAGACTGCAATAGTAATAATTATTTATTTGGCATTTGTTAATAATGCCTAATCACTCGTTTTAGTCCATTAGCTTATTCTAATAACATAAAAAAAGAGGATAATTCTGCTTAATTCTCTTTATTTTCAGGCACATGATGCAGTCTATCAGAAGTAAAATCACGCTATTAATTGCGTTATCCATGCTGTTTGCCACGATCAGCATTACGATCATCACCTGTTTAAATATTCGCAGCCATACCTATACCGAAGCCGAGCGAGAAATTGATTCTGTTGCGGCTGGACAAACTGCGTTTATCAGCCATTGGCTCGATGTGCGCAAGAAAGTGGTTAAAGCCGCAATGCGCCATAGTGGTGACGAAAATATCAGCCTATATTTGCAGCAGCTCGCCGATGCGGGTGGCTATAGCTTGATGTTTGAAGGCGATGGCAGCACAAAAACCATGATGTATTCTGTGCCTGGCCAAAGTAAGCCTCGCCCTGACTATGATCCAGCAGCTCGCCCTTGGTTTATCCAAGCAAAATCGAGCAATGATGTCATCGTCTCCGAGCCTTACCGTGATGCTGAGCCCACCGTTAAAGATCTGGTGCTCACCTTGGCACAAAAAATCAGCGGCCAAGAAAAAGTGATTGGTGGAGATATTCTGATTGGCGATTTGGTGAAGTCCACACTCGGCATTAAATTAGCCGGTAAAGGCCATGTGTTTTTGATGACCAAAGAAGGCAAGGTGATTGCCTATCCTAAGCCAGGCTTCGAGCTCAAACCGATTACTGATTTAATCCCCAGCCTAAATGCTAGCCAGTTTACGGCGCTACAAAGCAAATCAGACATATTAGATATCGCGGGCGATGATTATATTGTTCAGCTCTCCCCTATTGCGGGTAGCGACTGGATCTTGGGTGTTGCACTCGATAAGGCCGAAATCGATGCGCCGCTCAATCACCTGATTATGGTGATTATCACCGCCATGATTGTTGTGCTAATTGCTGTGCTTGTATTCTGCACCGCTTACTTACGCAGCTTATTGGCCGGCTTATTGCGTATTCGTGATGCCATGCTAGAAATCTCACAAGGTGAAGCCGATTTAACCCGCAGAATTCAAAGCGATGGCAATGACGAAGTAGCAGAAACAGCGCAGGCATTTAATCGCTTTGTGGATGGCTTAAATACCCTGTTTAAAGGCCTTCGTAGCGAGGCGATTGAATTAACTGGCGGTGTTAGCCAAGTGAATCACTCGGTACTGAAGCTTGCTAATGATTCGCATATCTTAGCGGATATTTCCAGCTCAAATGCCGCCGCCATCGAAGAAGTCAGCGTCAGCATCTCGCATATTGCCGATGCAGCAAGAGACACCGATGATCTGGTCAAAGAAGCCGCCAATGCTTCACGCCATGGCAGCGACAATGTGTTAAAGATTAGCGAAGAAATGGCGCACACCCGCTCATCCGTCAATGATTTGTCCTCACTCCTGATTTCGCTTGAGCATCGCTCACAAGACATCACCAAGATCACCAATGTGATTCGTGAAATTGCCGATCAAACCAATCTATTGGCCCTGAACGCCGCGATTGAAGCGGCCCGTGCAGGTGAGCAAGGTCGCGGTTTTGCGGTAGTGGCCGATGAAGTGCGTAAGCTAGCCGAGCGCACCGGCAAGGCCACCATGGAAATCAGCCAAATGATCGGCGATATCCTCAGTGAAACAGGCCGAGCCGTCAGCAATATGCAAACCACGGTCAAAGCGGTCGATGTCAGCAGCACACTCACTCAAAACGCCAGCGAGCAAATGCAGCTGATTGGCACCTCCATGCAGCAGGTTACCGAAAGAATCAGCGAAATTGCCTTATCGACCAATGAGCAGCACAACGCCACAACGGCGATGGCGCAAAGCACTGAATCGATTAATGGCCAGATTTTGGATTCAGATGCCGCACTGCAATCATCGATGCAAACTTTAAAAATGCTGGATGATTTAGCCAAGAAAATGCAAGGCACCTTTAATCGATTTAAGCTTTAAGCTTCTTTATTTTTGTAGGTGTACTGGAAAGCGTAAATGAGCGAGCCTCCAGTACACCAGCAGCAGAATAAGGGATAGATTCACTGGCTATTTGCTTCTTAGTGCGGTTTTCCCCTCAACCCCATTATCTTGAGCATCAATGCCGCTTCTACGAAATCCATCCTATCTTTTACCTAACTTGATAGGATGGCCTTCTTCAATGAAGCAATCCGCATAAAAAACCCACCTCAATAACGGTTATGCATTTTGAATAAAATACATTCAATTTGGCAATATAACCAAATAAATAAAACACCTCCTAATACTATCCCCAGTAGCACACTATTTGTTTACCTCTTATTCTCAACATCTAAATTCATTTAGCCTTATTCCCCGCTCTAACTTACTTTGTTAAAAAGTATTTATGACATACGCAGCATTCAAGGTATGAATGAGGCAAATAAAACAGCAAAGGAAATACGATGCAGCAGGTACAACATCCGCTACTCAGGCTTTTAAATCGCAGCAGCCTTGTCAGTCAAATTATGATTGGCTTAATTGCGGGTATCGCACTGGCTTTATTCTTCCCCGCAGCGGCAAGCTCCACAGGCTTATTAGGCAGTTTATTTGTCAGTGCCTTAAAAGCCGTTGCGCCCATTTTAGTGTTTGTTTTGGTGACCGCTTCAATAGCCAACCACAAACCTAGCCAAAAATCGAATATGCGGCCGATTCTGGTTCTTTATTTATTTGGCACATTTACTGCGGCCGTTGTGGCCGTAGCGGCTAGCTATTTGTTTCCATCCACACTTATTTTGCTTAAACACGCTAGTGATATCACCCCGCCTAGCGGCATTGTAGAAGTGCTGCGCAGCCTGTTACTTAGCGTGGTCGACAACCCCGTTAAGGCGCTCATGAATGCCAATTTTATCGGTATTTTGGCTTGGGCGATTGCCTTGGGCGTGGTAATGCGCCATGCCAATGACACCACTAAAACGGTTGTTAGCGATTTATCTGGCGGCGTATCGGTGATTGTGGGCGTGGTCATTCGCTTTGCCCCGCTCGGTATTTTTGGCTTGGTTGCCTCGACCATTGCTGAAACAGGCATTGGTGCATTACTTAATTATGCCCACCTTTTATTGGTGCTGATCGGCTGCATGCTATTTGTAGCGCTGGTAATGAACCCTGCGATTGTGTTTTGGAAACTCCGTCGTAATCCTTACCCATTGGTATTTGCCTGCTTGCGTGAAAGTGGCGTAACCGCCTTCTTTACCCGCAGCTCCGCCGCGAATATCCCCGTCAATATGGCGCTGTGTAAAAAGCTGGGCCTGAACGAAGACGATTATTCGGTATCGATCCCGCTGGGCGCGACCATCAATATGGCCGGTGCCGCAATCACGATTTCGGTGCTGACGCTGGCTGCAGTCAACACACTAGGTATTCAAGTTGATTTACCTACGGCGCTACTCTTAAGCGTGGTTTCTGCCATCTGCGCTTGCGGTGCATCTGGCGTGGCGGGTGGCTCGCTGCTACTAATTCCGATGGCGTGCAGCTTGTTTGGCATCTCGAACGATCTGGCCATGCAAGTGGTGGCAGTGGGCTTTATTATTGGCGTGCTGCAAGATTCAGCCGAAACCGCGCTGAATTCTTCGACCGATGTGCTGTTCACTGCGGCAGCTTGCCAAGCGGCAGAGCAGAAGACGCAGCTGGCTTTTGCGGGGCGGTAAGTCGAATCAGCAAATAAAAAAAAGCGGTAACGACTCAGGTATTCAAACAAAACCCAAATCTTGAACCACAGAGAACACAGAGGACTCAGAGTTCCACGGAGAAAACCAAGAGAAATGATCCGTTTTTTTCCCTAGCTTTTGTGTTCTTTGTGGATATCTAATTTATTTTTAGCGCACCTGAGTAGTTACAAAAAGCGCAGCGATGTAAGCTGCGCTTTTTTACGCCGTGCGTTCGTCATGCGGCGTAATACCAGCAAACAAAAAACGCTTGGTGGCGATTACGCCCTACACACCTCAAATAAATCGCTTAATCTTCCCGCCATTTTAGCTTGTCATGCAGGTTAACGACCTCGCCAATAATAATCAGCGCGGGGGGTTTAATCGCCAGCTCAGCCACTTTTTGCGCCAGATTACTTAAGGTACCCACCACGATGCGCTGCTGCGAGAGTGTGGCTTTTTCGACCATTGCGGCGGGAGTATTTGGGCTTCTGCCGTGTTTGATCAGTTGTGCGCAGATTTTCTCGACCTGCGCCACGCCCATATACACCACCACTGTTTCAGTGGGGCTGACCAAACGCGGCCAATCAAGCTCCACTTCCCCATCACGGCGATGGCCCGTCACAAAGGTCACCGATTGGGCGTAATCACGATGCGTCAGTGGAATACCTGCGTAGCAAGAAGCCCCCGCTGCTGAGGTAATACCTGGCACCACTTCAAAGGCAATCCCCGCCTCGGCCAGCTCTTCGATTTCTTCGCCGCCTCGACCAAAAATAAATGGGTCGCCGCCTTTCAGCCGCAGCACTTTTTTGCCCGCTTGAGCATAGCGCACGAGCAGTTGATTAATTTCCTCCTGCGGCACCGCATGGTTATTCGATTTTTTGCCCACATACACTCGCTCCGCATCGCGGCGCACCATGTCTAAAATCGGGGCAGAAACCAGATTATCGTACAGCACCACATCGGCCTGCTGCATCAGCCTAAGCGCACGAAAAGTCAGCAAATCAGGGTTGCCCGGCCCACAGCCCACCAAATACACAGCGCCTTGCACGGGTGCATTGGCATCCGTCTTAATAGCTGCACTGAGTGCGCGTCGCGCCGCATCATGCTGGCCCGCAAACACCATATCGGGAATCGGCCCTGCTAGCGTTTTTTCCCAGAACTGCTTACGCGCATCTACACTGGTCAGCGTTTGCTTTACTTCCTCACGAAAATCGCTGGCCATTTGCGCCAAATCACCGTAGCCATGTGGAATCAAGGCTTCTAATTGGCTACGCAGCTGCCGCGCTAAAACCGGCACGCCGCCCGACGTGGAAATCGCAATCATCAAGGGCGATCGATCCACAATGGCTGGGGTAATAAAGCGGCAACTAGCAGGATCATCCACCGCGTTAATTAAGATGCCGCGCGCTTCACAGGCCTCAAAAACCTGACGATTGACATCTTCGCTATTGGTTGCAGCAATCACTAGGCGCACATTTTGTAGCTGAGATTCATTAAAGCTCGCTGCCAAATAAATTAACTTGCCCGCAACCACGGCCTGCGCTAATTCCTCGCATAGCTGTGGTGCAACCACCGTAATTTGACCACCCGCAGCCACCAGCAAGCGGATTTTACGCGCCGCCACATCGCCCCCTCCAATCACAAGGCAATGCTGATTTTTTAAATTTAGAAATAGCGGGAAGTAATTCATTAGCCTAACAACCTTAAATTCAATTACTCGCTAGTTTGGGCTAGTCTTTCACTTATTGCAAAATCACTCTCTGCTATAGATATGATCTAAATCAAATATAGTGGGGTGCAAGTCATGTTTAACTAGCGGGACATATCATGCCGCCTGCATTTTTAAGAATGGTGATGCACACACCATGAAGGAATCAGAAATGAAAAAAACAATTTTATTATTCTGCGTATTAAGCGCCAGCAGCGTTTATGCAATTACACCTGTTGATTTAGCCAAAGCCAAAAACTGCTTTGCCTGTCATGCCACTGATAAAAAAATTATTGGCCCCGCCTATAAAGAGGTCGCCGCAAAATATAAGGGGGATGCCAATGCCCTTACTAAACTGGCTGACAAGATAAAAAAAGGCGGTAGCGGCGTATGGGGCAGCATGCCAATGCCACCTAATGCGGTGAGCGATGCGGAAGCCAAAGATTTAGCTAAATGGGTGCTGAGTAGTAAATAACTGACTGCGACTTAGGCAGAGCTTGCTACAGTGCTGTTTGGATATTCATTTTGCCCATAATGATCCGCTAATTTTTGCGCTGTGGGGCTACGTTTAGCAATTTCTGCCTGTGCACTTTGTGCCATTGCTGCCGCAGCCGCAGCAATGGCGCGATCAGCCCCGCTAGGATCCGCTGGTGCTAAAGCCGCCGCTTGAATGATTCTGGCTTTGCTTAGCGTTTCTTCAGCTGTCTTGCCGGGGCTTATATCAATTTTTACCTCACCACCCATAGCGTATTGCTTACCATCGGGGCCAGTCTCCATCGAGTAAGACGCACCACTTGTTGCCAAACCACCCGCAGTTGCCAAATGTGCTTGCTCGTGCTGGCGGACTTCCCGATCGCGCCTTGCCATTTTTTCAACGGTGGCGAGTTGTGATTCGCTCAGTGGATCGCCATTTGCGGCGGTTTGAGCAGATTTGGGCTTGCTACTTAAATCTTGCGTTTTTGCCTGAGCAGCACTTGCCCCGCTCACTTGATTCAGTGCGCTTTGAGAAGAAGTTGAGACACCGCCGATGCTGCTCATAATAGGCTGGATTTATGCGAGGTAAGTAAATTATACCCCCGTAAAAACGCAAAAAGACCGACCTTTTATCAGCCATGGCTTGCAAATTACTTTGGAATTAAAAACTAAAATTTAGTTCAGGCGAATCATTTGCAAGCATTGAATCATGTGTAGGGCGGGTGAAACCCGCCAGATTTATATCTTAGAAGCTCATAAACGGCGGGTTTCACCCATGTGCGCTAACCAAAGTCAAAAAGACCTTTTTAGTGCCTTCGGCACGTTGATTTAGGTGCGGGCGTCCCGCTGGACCTTCCTTTCTTGCGCGGCCAAGAAACGAAGCCAAAGAAGGCCGCCCCAGCCAGCACGAAACCCCTCGTTGCGGACAATCGAGGCGGCGTCAATTCAACTCGCTTCGCTCAAACACGAATTGACGCCCCCCCCGCCCCGCTTGTTCCTCGCTTCGGCGTGCTTCAAGGGGAGGGTAATAGCCCCATGTGAGGAGCATAGTAATTGTGTGATTTCGCTGTTTGCAAATAAATACAATGCCTAACACTCATGGGTTTCACCCGCCCTACACATCATGCCAACACCAATGCCAAGGCTCATAGAGATAGCCAGCTGGATTGCCGCGTGGGAACGATAGGCTAAAGCCAAAGTGCGTGGCGTTGAGGTTTAGCCAAGTAAAGGCGGGGGTGGCTTCAAAGGCTTCTTCAACCACAGGGCCGCCGGGCTGGTAGATATCTACAGCTTGGCCGGTGTGGTGCTCGCTGCAGCCGGGTGGAGCAAGTACTTGCAAGATCTGCTCGATATCTTGTCCCTGCGACAACTTTCTTTGAATCAACTCACACTGCCGACTTGATGCCCGATACGCCGAGGTGATCTGGATATCGACGCCATCTAGAGCAGCGGCAGCCTGCATTGCTAGCCATGCTGCTGCTGCACTCGGGGTGAGCTGCCACACACGGCCATCGCTAGCGATGGCTACATCGACTAGCTCGCTGGCTTCTTCAAATAATTGCAAAGGACGGCGACTCAGTAAATCGAGTGGAATGCCTAGATCTGCCCAAGCCGCTGCAATGGTCGGCGTCATGATTAAAATCTTGGCATCTTCAAACCGGCATGAATAGGCTTGCCTTTACGTGCTCGCTTACCTAAATAGGCGGCGATTTCATTGGTATTGAGCACCCAATCAATCGCTTTACCTGCACGACCGGTACCGCTGATTTTTAGCGTTAGGCCATCACAAACCGTAATGGCTGCCAGTGAATCTTTATCGTCAAAAGCCATGGTAATCACACCACGCCCACCGCCCGTTAGCTGTTTAAACTCGCTAAAGGTAAAGATATGCAGCTTGCTGTTTTGGGAAAGACAAGCAACGTGCGATGTTTCACGTGGAACAAAGGTAGAAACTTTAAGCAGCGTTTCGCCTTCTTCTAGCGTGAGGAAGCTCTTACCGGCTTTTTGGCGGCTCATTAAGTTTTCAAATAAGCAGTAAAAACCATAACCATTAGAATTAGCGATCACTACATGATCTTGAGGTTTAGCGGCCAGTAGCTGGGTAATTTGTGACTTAGGCGTCAGATCGACTAAAGTCGTGACTGGCACGCCATCGCCTCTGCCGCCAGGAATGATAGCGGCTTGAATACTATAGACTCGGCCATCGCTACCAAACATGGCAATTGGGTCGATAGAACGGCATTCAATAAAGGCCAACAGCGTATCGCCGTCTTTAAAGCTAAGGTTTTGCAGATCGAGCGCATGGCCTTGGCGGGCACGCATCCAGCCTTTTTCAGACAGGATAATGGTGACCGGCTCATCTACTACCGTGACTTCGAGCGAGGCACGTTCTGCTTCTACAATCAGCGTTCTACGCGGATCTGCAAACTTCTTTTTATCTGCTTCGATTTCTTTGATGATCAGTTTTTGCATCACATCGGGTGTGGCTAAAAGATGCTCAAGCTCGGCTTTTTCTTTAGCTAAATCAGCCAATTCTTGTTCAAGCTTAATGCCTTCCAAGCGCGCTAATTGGCGCAAGCGAATTTCTAAAATATCTTCGGCTTGGCGATCGCTTAAATTAAATGCCTCAATCAAAGCTATTTTTGGATCGTCGCTATGACGAATAATACGGATCACTTCGTCGATATTTAAGAAGACAATTAAGCGGCCTTCTAAAATATGCATACGATCATTCACCTGCCCCAAGCGATGCTTGGTGCGGCGGGTGACGGTATCAAAGCGGAAAGAAATCCATTCGGCAATCACTTGCTGCAGCGACTTTTGCCCAGGGCGGCCATCGCGACCAATGGTCACCATATTGATGGATAAACCACTTTCTAGCGCGGTGTGCGCCAGTAGCAGCTTCATCATATCGTCTGGATTTTGCCTTGATGATTTTGGCTCGATCACCAAGCGAACGGCGTTTTCCTTGCCCGATTCATCCCTTACCCTATCGATCAAAGACAGAATAAGTTGCTTGGTTTGAATCTGTTCTTGGGTTAGGGCTTTTTTGCCCTTTTTGATTTTTGGATTGCTTAAATCTTCAATCTCTTCCAACACTTTTTGCGTGGAAGTGCCGTGCGGTAATTCATTAATCACAATCTGCCACTGGCCACGGGCTAAGTCTTCTTTGGTCCAGCGGGCGCGAACTTTTAAGCTGCCTCGGCCATTTTCATAGGCCGTCACAATATCTTTGCGTGGCGAGATAATCTGCCCGCCACCTGGCAAATCTGGCCCTTGGATATAGCTGAGCAAATCACTGGTGGTCAGCGTCGGCTTTTTAATCAGCGCAATGGCCGCATCGGCGACTTCACCCAGATTGTGCGCTGGGATTTCCGTTGCCATCCCCACAGCAATCCCCGATGCGCCGTTAAGCAGCAGCATAGGCAGGCGTGCGGGCAGCAAGGATGGCTCTTGGAATGCGCCATCGTAGTTAGGCACAAAATCGGTGGTGCCTTTATCTAGCTCGCTGAGCAATAGCTCGGCAATCGGCGTTAAGCGTGCTTCGGTATATCGCATCGCCGCTGCGCCATCGCCATCGCGGCTACCAAAATTGCCCTGACCATCAATCAGCGGATAACGTAAGGAAAAGTCTTGAGCAATACGCACCAGCGCGTCATAGGCCGATTGATCGCCGTGCGGATGGTATTTACCCATCACATCACCGACAATACGTGCCGATTTAATCGGCTTGGCATTAGCAACGAGGCCAAGGCCGTGCATGGTAAACAGAATACGGCGCTGTACCGGCTTTTGCCCGTCTTCTACTTGAGGTAAGGCGCGGCTTTTAATCACGCTCATCGCGTATTCGAGATAGCTTTTTTCTGCGTACAAGCCTAGCTGTACGGATTCGGCATCGTCTGGAGTAGCAGAGATCTGCGCTTCAACAAAACGGCGCGGGCCTTGATCTGCGATGCTTTCCAACTCGTCGGCATCATTAGGTTCTATATCGTGCTGAGTCATGGTTTCACGTGGAACATTTGAGGATGGGATTGTAGCGAATTATCAAGCATGCAAAATGTCAGAATGTCCTTGCATCTAGATGAAGAACGACTGGGCATCTACTTGGGCTTGCATTGAAGGCAAGATAGTATGCCTAGATCCTTGCCCGAATCTACTCACTTTTTATGTCTTGTGTTGTTTCTGTTGAAATTGACGTATGTAAAAGGTCAAAAAAATAAGATGAATTCATGCAAAAAATAGCTTATTTAATCTTGGTTTTACTTTGGTCTACCACGCCTTTGGCGATTAATTGGAGCGTACAGGGCGTGCCCTACTCTGCCGCACTTGCTGCTCGGTTTGGGCTGGCCGCTGCTTTAGCCCTCCTTGTGTTGATTGTTTGCAGGCAAAAAATACCTGCTAGCAGCTGGCCAGCCAGTGCCTGTGCTGGCTTTGCCACCTCTTTGGCGATGCTCTGTGTTTATTGGGCATCACAAACCGTATCGTCTGGTTTAGTTGCGGTGCTGTTTGGCTTGATCCCTTTAGCAACGGCCGGTTTTTCATGGCTATGGCTGGGCTTAAAATTACGTCGTTTTGAAGTGCTGGCGATGGTGATAGGGATCTCAGGCTTGCTGATTATTTTTGCTGAAAAGTTAAATTCGGCCGGCGTAGTGGGCGTGGCGGTGGTGCTGCTTGCGGTATTGATTCAGGCGGCAGCTGCAGTAAAGCTTAAAAAACTAGCCGCTGGGCAATCGCCACTGGCGGTGAATGCAGGGGCATTGAGCATTGCAACTGTGCTGCTGAGCGCGGTGTGTGTATGGCAAACCGATGTCACGAATTTAATTTTCCCCAAGCAAAGCTTAGCTGCGATTGGCTATTTAGCTGTGTTTGGCTCAGTGCTGGGCTTTAGCCTGTATTACTGGCTGATCCGCGAATGCAAGCCGATTACCGTGTCACTTATTTCCCTGATTACGCCAGCGACTGCTTTATGGACGGGATACAGCCTGAATGGCGAAGAAGTTTCGGGTTCTTTGATTTGGGGAACAGCGTGTATTTTGCTGGGGCTGGCGGTGCATTTGTTGGCGCAGCGAGGGAGGGGGTGATTTAGAGAATGTGGCAAAAACCCAAATCTTGAACCACGGAGGTCACAGAGAACACGGAGTTTCACGGAGAAAACCATATGATTTATTTAGGTTTTCTGTGAGTAGACAATATTTGTAGGGTGGGCACGTCGTTGTGCCTACCATAAGCCTCACTAAAGACAGAAACATAGTAAAAAAGCTGATTTTTATAGGGTGTGCAAGTCGCTTTTCTTGCGCACCGTTTTCTGCGCACCGACTGCGTCGTTGTACTCCCTATAATTTCCGATTCGCTCTATGACTAAAGCTTAGCTTGATTTCTGTAGGGTACGCTGTTGCGCCCACCCTACACGTCTCCGTGGTTCAAGATTTAGGTATCTCTACGCAAGGTGGCAAATACGAAAGCAGCTTTTGGGTAGCGCCTCGATGGGCGCTGGCGAAGGTTTTGCCTGCTTGCCCCATGTCTTTGCGCTCGTCTGCATGGGCAAGCAAATACTTGGCTTGCTGGATGATGGCGTGGATGTCTTCGCCTTGCCATGCTGCATGGCTAGCGATGGCTTCCTTAGCTGCTTGGCTAAAGTTATAGGTGGATGGGCCAAGTAATACGGGGGTGCCTAGGGCGCAGGCTTCGATGAGGTTTTGGCTACCGAAGGACAGGATGGAGCCGCCGATAATGGCGAGATCGCTGGCTGCGTAGTAGCGAGTCATTTCCCCCATCGAGTCGCCTAGCAAGACTTGCACATGGTTTGCTACAGGGCTTTCATCCCAAGTGCTGCGCTTGAGTAGCTGTAAACCACGAGCCTCTACCAGCATGGCGACTTCTTCAAAACGCTGTGGATGGCGTGGCACCAAAATTAAAAGCAGTGATTCTGGCCAAGTGGCTAAGGCATCAAGCAGCAGTGCTTCTTCGCCATCCCGGCTGGATGCAAACAGCAGCACATTGTGGGGGCCGAAGTTGGAGCGCCAGCTTAGTCCATGGGCGATGGCGCTTTCATCGGGCAAATTATCAAATTTGATATTGCCGATAATTTGCGTGTTGCTGCTGCCTAATTGCTTTAAACGTGCTGCATCCATTTCGCTTTGTGCCAATACACCGGCAAGCCGAGCGACGGCAGGTTTGATGAGGGAGCTGACTTTTAAATAGCCCTTAAGCGATTTCTCGGATAAACGCGCATTGGCTAAAAACAAGGGCATCTCAAAATCGGCGCAGCCATGAATCAGATTGGGCCAGATTTCGGTTTCCATCAGTACGCCAAAGCTGGGCCGAAAATGCTTTAAAAAGCGCCTTACTGCGCTGGGATAGTCGTAAGGCAGATAGACGATTTCGGCGAAGTCGGCAAATAACTCTTGCGCGGTAGCTCGGCCTGTTGGCGTCATGCAGCTGATTAAAAAACGATGCTGAGGATAGGCTGTTTTAAGCGCCGTAACTAAGGGCGCTGCGGCACGGGTTTCGCCAACCGATACGGCGTGTAGCCAAATTAAAGGAGTGCTATTTGGCTTGCTGGCATAAAAGCCCAGCCGCTCACGCCAGTGCTGGCGATAAGCTGGCTGGCGTTTGGAGCGTTTAAGTAGATATAAAAAGATAAGCGGGAAAACGCAGCAGAGCAGCGCGCGATAAAGCCAGCGGCTCATGCTCTATCTCCAGTTATTAGATGGTAGGTAAACAGAGTCACGCAACGTAGCTGCTCGCGGCTCATGCCCTGCCCCCATTTATCTGAGCCACACATCGTAAAATCCAGTGACTCATTTCATGCCATCCAGCGTGGCTTGCCAAACTGATTCCAAGCTAGGCGGTGCGCCATTGCTGCCTAAATTAACCGCATAGCTGCTGGCTAATACGCCAGTTAGTTCTGGGTCTGATGCGCAAAAAATGGCGATCACGGGGACGGCAACGGCGGCGGCAAGATGGGCAAGACCAGTATCTACGCCAACCACAACTTGGCTAGATGCCAGTAGCGAAGCCGCTTCTTCCAAGCTCATCCGGGGTGGGCAAACTGCATTCGGGATGGCTGCAGCAAGGCGCTGGCTGCGCTCTTGTTCCATAGCATTACCCCAAGGCAATACGCTATGGATGCCCATGGCATCTAAGTGCTTGCCAAGAGCAATCCAGTTTTCTTCAGCCCATTCCTTATCGCTACGGCTGGTCGCCGAAAGTAAGACGGCATAAGGCGTCGCTGGCCGCCATGCTAAAGCTAGCTTAGGAACACTGAGGCCATAAACGATATTGTCATCGATCGTGTAGTTAAATACCTGAGCACTTAGCTGGCGATTTCTGGTGATGGCGTGTTGATTACGTGACACTGGGTAGGTGTTTTGATAAGCCAAACTGGCTAAGCCCTCCCTTGCCGATGCTTTGTCGTAACCGCTAATTGGGCCAAGTGCTTGTTTAGCAATAAAGGCACTTTTAATTAAGCCTTGAGAATCAAGAATTAAATCATATTGGCAATGGCGTAATTTACGGCGAAAGTGAATGAATTCTGCTCTGGATTTAAGCGGAGCCTTACGCCAGCGTCGTAATGCAGTCGGAATCACCGTGCGCACTGCGGGGTGTAGGGCGGGCAAGGCAGCAAAGCCCTCTTCTACCACCCAATCGATGGCAATGTCGGGCCTGTGCTTGGCTAAATCGCTCAGAGCAGGAAAATGATGAATGATGTCTCCCATCGAGGAGAGACGAATAATGAGGGTCTGAAACATGGCAGCATTCTACCCGCACTTGCTTTATAAGAACTACACTGAGAACAACGCATTTTTACAGGACTAGTAAATGATGACTGACCATAGTTTACTGTTTCTTTCCTGGATACTGGCGCTGTTTATGTTTGGCTTATGGCTATGGAGCGAACGTATACGCCGCATACAGAAAACAAAGCTCATAGAATTAATCGGCAAAGATCTCCTTACAGGTTTATCTAATCGTCGACATTTTTTAGATATCGCCGCGCGTGAAATTAATCGTAGTCAGCGTTTTTCTAATCCTCTGAGCGCTTTAATCATTGATGTTGATGATTTACGCCATCTTAATAAAACCTATGGGCATATTGGGGGCGATTTAGCACTTAATCATTTAGCGCAAGCCTGCCGACAAAGCGTACGAGATTTCGATTTAATTGCTCGATTTTCAGGAGAAGAAATCGCCCTGCTCCTGCCTGATACCCCCTTAGATGGCGCTATTGTTGTGGCTGAGCGCATCCGTAGAAAATCGGCCGAAAATAGAATTGCGATGCCCGATGGCTTGGAATTCACCATGACCGTGTGTATTGGCGTGGCGCAAACTCAAAATGAAATGGATAGCACAGAAGATTTATTATTAGCCGCAGATTCCGCCTTGCAAAGCGCAATGGCGGCTGGGCCAAATAAAGTTATGTATTAGCTTTAGGATGTGGCTCAAAATAAATCCCGTGTGACCTATTAATGCAAAAGCGTCATCCCCGAGCGTATTTATCGGGGATCCAGCAGAGTAGCTGGATTCCCGCCAAAAGCATGCGGGAATGACGACGTTTTGTAGTGGGAAGTAAATATGAGCCATATCCTTACTTATCTACTTGCACGATGAATGTGCATCGTCTACGGTGCATTCTTTTTGCTTGGCTCCATTATGTCTACTCCAAATCAAGCGCTTGCTACTGCTGCACGTCTTCACCAAGCTCAATTAACTAAGCCGCAGGGCAGCTTAGGCAAACTTGAAGAGTTGGCTATCTGGTTTGCTGCGCGCTCAAACTCGGCCATGCCTAGTCGCTTACAGCCTGCGATTGTGGTGTTTGCTGCCGATCATGGCGTGGCAAGCGAGGGCGTTTCTGCGTTTCCTGCTGAAGTGACTGGCCAGATGGTGGCTAATTTTGTAGCGGGTGGTGCTGCAATTAGTGTCTTAGCCCGTGAAGCAGGAGCTAGCCTATCGGTAGTGGATGTAGGTGTTGCCAGCCATTACGTCGTTACAGCGGGAAGTAGTGCCCAGCTATTTAGAGTACCCGTGCGTGCAGGAACCGCTAATTTGCGTCTTGAGCCTGCAATGAGCGAACAAGAATGCAATAAGGCATGGTCGATTGGTGTGGGCAGCGCACAAGAAGGCCTAGCTCGTGGCAAAACGCTGTTGATTGGCGGGGAAATGGGCATCGGCAATACCACCGCCGCCGCCGCGCTGATTTGTGCTTTGACGGATATCGATCCGACAGAAATTGTCGGCCTAGGCACAGGCATTAGCGCCCAAAGTCGTGAAAATAAAGTTCAAGTGGTAAAAGACGCGCTGGCCCGCGCTCGTGCTGCCGGTGCAGTGACTGCTAAAGATTGGCTGATGCAAGTCGGCGGTTTAGAAATCGCCGCCTTGGCTGGCTTTTATACCGGCGCTGCCGAGGCGGGTATTCCGGTCTTACTGGATGGGTTTATTACGACAGCTGCGGCCTTGGTTGCCGTTAAAAACAAGCCCGAAGTGGCTGATTGGCTGCTGGCCAGCCATTGCTCAGATGAAAAAGGCCATCGCCTTGCATTGGCCGCCTTGCAGCTGGAGCCGATCTTGCAATTAGGCCTACGTTTAGGCGAAGCCAGCGGAGCCGCACTCACCCTCCCCCTCATCCAAAGCGCCCTCGCCCTACACCGTGATATGGCCACGTTTTCATCGGCGGGGATTACGACGAAGTAATGAGCCAGCTGTGCGTGGCCCTCTAAAAAAACCTTAGTTCTGTAGACACAGAGACTGGTAAGAACACAGAGCACACAGAGAAAAGCATAAGAGTTAAATCGTATCCTGATGAGTAAGGATCTTCAGTTAGCCTTGATATTGAGCTAAATCTTGAACCACAGAGGGCACAGAGAACACAGAGTTTCACAGAGTAATGCGATAGATTCGATGGTTTTCTCTGTGGACCTCTGTGACCTCGTTTTACTCTGTGGTTCAAGGTTTGGCTCCCTTAGCTGTGTCTACAGACCTTTTTTCAGCTTTCGGTATTTAATCATGAGTAGTTTTCGTCTTACGCTTTTGCGGCATGGCGCTACGGTTGCCCCAAAGGGGATGATAATCGGCCATACCGATCTGCCTTTATCCCTATTGGGCGAGCAGCAGTTGGCTAGCCGCAATGATCACTTTGTCCGCTTTCCGCCAAGCAGCATTGCCAGCTCTGATCTAGGCCGCTGTGCGGGCTTTGCTCGGCAGTTGGCGGCAACAGCGGGGCTGGATTGCCATATCGATCGCAATTTACGCGAAATGTGTTTTGGCGAACTGGATGGTTTGGCCAAGGCGCAATGGAGCGAACAACAGCAGGCTGCTTGGGCGCTTTGGTCACACAATCCTGAGGAAAATACGGCTGCTGGTATTGAACGCTGGGCGGATTTTTCTGCCAGGGTCAATGCGGCTTTCCGCTCATGGTTACAAGCTGGCCAAGGGGATCATAGGGTATTGATTACCCACGGTGGTGTGGCAAAAGCGCTATTGCTAGAGTGGCTGGGCCTGCCCGCAGCGCGGCATAGTCAATTTTGGCTGGCGCACGCGGGGATGATTACGCTTTATTGGGATGATGAATATCCACCTATTTTGCAGGGGATTGATAATGAAGTTTTGTTGGGTGTGTGAGCTATTGGGATAGGTGTGCGAACAAAACCCAAATCTTGAACCACGGAGAGCACTGAGAACACGGAGTTTCACGGAGAAAACCAAGATAAATGATCCATTTTTTCGTGTCTTATGTGTTTTTTGTGGGTATCTGCTTTAGCGCACCTGAATCATTACGAAATAGGAATAAAGAATGAAATTTGATTGGCGCGAGCCTGTGCTGGCGGTGCAGTTTTTAACTCGGCTGCCAACGCCGCAGATTCGTCAGTTTGAGCCGACTTTACTCGCAGCTGCCGCGCCGTGGTTTCCTGTGGTTGGGCTATTGATTGGTGCGTTTTTAAGCGCGGCGGTGTTTTTTGCTGCCAAAGTAGACCCTTGGTTGGCGGCTTTGCTGGGGTTTTTGCTCTGGACATGGATTACCGGTGGCTTGCATTTAGACGGCCTTGCCGATATGTCGGATGGTTTAGGCGCTGCGCATCGTGATCCGGAACGGTTTTTGGCGGTGCTGAAAGACCCGCATCTGGGTAGCTTTGGCGTGTTGGCGCTGATTTGCCAGTCTGCCGCCAAGCTGGTGCTGTTAATGCTGCTGGCAAAGCAGCAAGAATGGCTGGCGCTGTTGCTGATCCCCGCATGGGCGCGCTTTGGTGTTTTGTATTGGAGCCGCCTACCGGCCTTAGCGCCCGGCATGGCCGAGCAATTTGCTTGGCAAAAAACCAGCTACTCGTTGTATATTCTTTTGGCCACACTTTTGCTGGCATCCTATTTTATAGCTCCCGCACTAATGATGGCTCCGCTACTGATTTTGGCTTATGCCAAATGGCTGATGCATAAATTGGGTGGAATGACCGGGGATTGCTTGGGTGCAGGAATAGAAATAACCGAAACAGGGTTGTTATTTTGCATGCTTGCTCTGGTGTTGTAGGGTGGGAATAACGCTTTACCGTGCTCACGAAAAATCCAGATATTGAGCCACTGAGGAGATTGTTTCGTAGGGTGTGAAACGACGAAGTCGTTGCGCACCGAGAGGCGGTGCGCAAGAAAAGCGACTTGCACACCCTACGAAATACCAAGCCATGCATGATTGTTGATCTTAAGTTGTACAAATAGGGTGGGTAAAATAACAGCTCATTCAAAGCAAAAACGTTGATTTCGGTGTTTATAGGAACGGTTTATGAAAATTATCCGCAATATTGAAGTTTGGGAAAAAGGCATGGATGGCGGTTTTATCGGGCATTTAGCCATAGCCGAAACCATCAGTGTTGAGTTTCTGCTTAGCTTATTTCGTCATGAGCAAGATCAGCCTGATCCTGAAATGAAGCTCTCTTATATGCTAGACGCCGCCCGTATTGCCCTGCTGCAACCCTATGTGGGCGAGCTGATGGATTTGGCGAAAAACGATTATATTTTGACCGCACACGGCCAGCCTGATTATTAAAATTTCTCCTGCTCCTAAAGGTACGTCAGCTTAAAGCTGAGGGAGCAAAATCTCGAACCATAGAGAACACAGAGAGCACAGAGCTTCACAGAGGAACGCAATAGATTTGATGGTTTTCTCTGTGGCCCTTTGTGGCCTCGTTTTCCTCTGTGGTTCAAGGTTTAGCTCTCTATCAAGGCTCGCGACGAATCTTGTAGATTAGAAAATTCCTATCCAGAGCGGGCATTCTGCTCGCTCTGCAAATCTATTCTGAAAGTATTTGATTAACGTCAAATACCCCATATCTAGTTAAGCATCCTTAGATAAAACACCATATATTGTGGTCTGTAAAAATATTCTACCCTGATCCAGGTGGGGAAAAATGACCATATACCCGCAATATGTGCTGAAACGCGATGGCCGCATCGTGCCTTTTGATATCGATAAAATTCGCCTTGCTCTGCTGAATGCCAGCCGCGTAACCGCTGAGTTTGATGAGGCAGAAGCAATCCGCTTAAGCACGCTGATTAGCAGCCACTTGCAGGGTGATCTCACCCCCACCATCGAGCAGATTCAGGATCAGGCTGAAGAAGCGCTGCTGCAATATCATTATTTAAAAACCGCCCGTGCCTATATTGCGTACCGCAGCCAGCATGCGCGTTTGCGCTCGGATGTGCGTACGGTGGTGGATGTTGAATCGTCGATTAATGAATATCTGGATCAATCAGATTGGCGGGTAAATGCCAATGCCAATCAGGGCTGGAGCTTGGGCGGGCTAATTTTAAATACCAGCGGCAAGATGATAGCCAATTACTGGTTAAGCCATGTTTATCCGCCGGAAATTGGAGAGGCACATCGCTCTGGTGCCATGCATATTCATGACTTAGATATGCTGTCTGGCTATTGCGCAGGCTGGTCTTTACGCCGCCTATTGCAAGAGGGTTTTAATGGCGTGCCAGGCAAGGTAGAAGCCAAGCCACCCAAGCATTTCTCCGCCGCTATTGGCCAGATTGTTAATTTTTTAGGTACTTTGCAAAATGAATGGGCGGGTGCGCAGGCATTTAGCTCGTTTGATACCTATATGGCGGCATTTATTCGTGCCGATAATCTGCAATACAAGCAGGTAAAGCAGTATATCCAAGAGCTGATTTATAACCTGAATGTGCCTAGCCGCTGGGGCACGCAAACGCCGTTTACTAATCTGACTTTCGATTGGATCTGCCCAGAAGATTTGCGCGAACAAATTCCCTATGTGGGCGGCAAGGAAATGCCATTTAGCTACGGTGATTTGCAAACTGAAATGGATATGATTAACCGCGCCTATATCGAAGTGATGATGGAAGGCGATGCGCTGGGCCGCGTATTTACTTTCCCGATTCCCACCTACAACATCACCAAAGATTTTGCATGGGATCACCCCAATACCGATCTTTTGTTTGAAATGACCGCTAAGTATGGCCTGCCCTATTTCCAGAATTTTTTAAATTCGGATCTAGAGCCGCATATGGTGCGCTCCATGTGCTGCCGCTTGCAGCTTGATCTGCGCGAGTTGTTAAAGCGCGGCAATGGTTTATTTGGCTCGGCTGAGCAGACTGGCTCCTTGGGCGTGGTCACCATTAACTGCGCTCGCATTGGTTACGAATTTAAAGGCAATGAAGCGGGCCTGATGGCGCGTGTTGATCAGCTGATGGATTTGGCCAAGCAATCTTTAGAAATTAAACGCAAATTAATTGGGCGCTTAATTGATGGCGGTCTTTACCCCTATACCAAGCGTTACTTAGGCACGCTGCGTAATCACTTCAGCACGCTTGGGGTGAATGGCATTAACGAGATGATTCGCAATTTTAGCGATGATAAAGATGATATCAGCAGCGAGGCGGGCTATGCCTTAGCCATCCGTTTGCTCGATCATATTCGCGCCAAAATGACCGAAATTCAGGAAGAAACTGGCCATCTTTATAATCTGGAAGCCACGCCAGCCGAAGGCACGACTTATCGCTTTGCCAAAGAAGATAAAAAGTTTTATCCCGATATTTTGCAGGCAGGAACGCTAGAGCAGCCCTTCTATACCAACTCCAGCCAGCTGCCGGTTGGCTTTACGGATGACCCGTTTGAGGCCTTGGGGCGTCAGCAGGAATTGCAGCGTAAATACACCGGTGGCACGGTATTGCATCTGTATATGAACGAGGCGATTTCTAGCCCTGCAGCATGTAAAGCACTGGTGAAAAAAGCGCTAACTAACTATCGCCTGCCCTACATCACCATCACGCCAACTTTCTCTATTTGCCCGAAACACGGTTACCTGAGCGGCCACCACGAGTTTTGCCCAAAGTGCGATAGCGAGTTGCTGGCAAAGAAGTGTTGTGTATCGAGTTAGAAAGCATTTTATTAAACCCACATCTTGAACCACGGAGTTAAGGAGAACACGGAGCTACACGGAGGAAATCAAAACAAGGTTTTCTCCGTGAAACTCCGTGTTCTCTGTGTCCTCCGTGGTTAAAGATTTGGGTTCAAATCTTAATCAAACTTAACAGGAAAAAATCATGAGTGATTTATCGGTTCAAGCAAAATTGGCCCCTGAGCTTAAAGATGAAGAGCGCACTCGCTGCGAGGTCTGGACTCGGGTGATGGGTTATCACCGGCCGGTGAGCAGTTTTAATATTGGTAAGAAGGGCGAGTTTAAAGAACGGCAGTTTTTTAACGAATGTAATACCGTTCAATAATGATGCCCGCGCCCAAGATTGGCGGCTTGGTGCCGTTCTCTAGCTGTGATTATCCCGGCGAGCTTGCTTGTGTGGTGTTTTTGGCGGGCTGCCCTTGGCGCTGTGGCTATTGTCATAATCCGCATTTACAAGCGCGAGAGCAGCACGATGCAGCACCACAGTGGGATGAAATCCTCATCTGGCTAAAAACGCGCCGTGGTCTCTTAGACGCGGTGGTTTTTTCGGGCGGCGAGCCACTGATCGAGCCTCAGTTACCCGAGATGATGCGTGCTGTAAAAGCACTGGGCTTCAAAATTGGCCTGCATAGCGGTGGGGCTTATCCCAAGCGTTTGCAGGAGTGCTTGCCCTATCTGGACTGGGTGGGTTTTGATATTAAAAGCGATTTTATGCTTTACGAAAAAATCACTGCCGTTACTGGCAGTGGTGCTGTTGCGAGTGCCTCATTAAAGCTGCTACTGGCGAGCAAGGTGGCGCTGGAATGCCGCAGCACTATCCATCCCAGCCTGCATAGCGAGGATGAGCTGATTGCCCTTGCCCAAGCATTAAGCGACTTAGGAGTGCAGCGCTATGTATTGCAAGCTTTCCGCTCTGCTGGGTGTGCTGAGCCTGCTTTGATTAACTCCGCGCAGCTTCATTTTGCGCAGTTTCCTCAGCCTGCCACCTTAGCGGCAATTGAGCAGCAGTTTGCTTCATTTCAGTTTGTATCAGCACTTGCTGCCTGAAGGCGCGGTAAGCCTGTTTTAGGCTAGAGAAAATCAGAAAGTTGGCCTGTAATTCATCCAGCTTATGGTGGCGGGCGGCAATAAACTCGGTCTGTGTTTTGCGTCCAGACAGCGCCAGTGCGATGCCGCGTTCTTTTAAATCTCTTTGCAAAATAATAATGGCTTCTATGCCCGCGATATCGATTTGATTAATCGGCACGGTATCCAGCACCACCCACGAGACATGGCTGCCTGCACCGTCGGCTAAAGATAAAACGCGCTGGCGGAAGTAATTGGCGTTAAAGAAATTGAGCGAAGCATCAAAGCGATACACCAGCATGCCATCAATCGGTGCTGCGCCGGGGTGGTGGGATAGGTCGTGAAAGCTGTTTTTATTTGGATAAACACCCAGCAGGCTTTCATGTGGCCGGGCCAGCTTAACGAGTAGCCGCAGCGTCGCCATTAACACGGCAAATAACATGCCCTGCATCACGCCTACACAGGCCACGCCGATTACGGTGAGGATAGCAATGCCGTATTCGCCACGGCTGGCTTGGCGAAAATAAATAAAATTGGCAAAACTCATCAGCCCAAACGAGGCGGTAATCAGCACGGCGGCCAGCGCGGAAATCGGCACATATTGCAGCGGGGTGGTAAATAGCGCGATGGCAATGGCGATGGCTGCCGCCGCAACTAGGCTCACCATTTGTGTTTTACCGCCGGCATTATCATTGACTGCCGTTCTGGAATCCGCGCCGCTAATCACAAACCCCTGTGAAAACGCTGCCGCAATATTCGCCATCCCCAGCGCGGTAAATTCTCTATCTGCATCGATTTCATAGCGATTTTTGGCGGCAAAGCTACGGGCGGTCAGAATGGCGCTGCTAAAACTGATCAGCGCCAGCCCTGCCCCAGCACCGAGTAATTCACCCAGATGGGCTCTGGGGATGGTGGGCCAGTGCAAAGTGGGTAATCCGGCGGGCAACAGGCCAATAACGGCGATACCTGTAGTTTGTAAATTCAGACTAAAGATGATTAATCCTGCCAGCCCCATGGCAACAAGGGCGGTGGGCAGCTTAGGCAGCAGGCGTTTAATAATTTGAATCGTTAACAGCGTGCCAAGGCCAATCAGGGCGGTGCTTGGATGAAGCTCAGGCAGGCGATCTGGCAGCTCGAGGATACTGCCAATAAAATCATGCTTTTGAAAAGTAAAACCAAGCAATTTACCCAGTTGCCCCAGCGCAATACTGATCGCTACGCCGTTTAAAAAGCCAGCCAAGATCGGTGGGGATAAAAAGTCAGCCAGAAACCCTAGCTTAAAACGACTAGCCAGCAGGCAAAACAGCCCAGTAATCAGCGCCAAAGCCACAGAAAGCGAGATATACAGCTCAGAATTTCCCATTGCCATCGGCAGCAGGGTGGAGGCCACCATGGCGCAAGTCGCGGCATCTGGCCCAACGATCAATTGCCGTGAAGATCCAAACAGCGCATAAGCCACCATGGGCAGAATGCTGGCATAAAGGCCAGCAATCGGGCTCATCCCTGCCAGCTGGGCATAGGCCACACCCACTGGCAGCGCGACGGACGCCACAGATAATCCCGCCAGCAAATCCTGCCGCCAACAATCCCGTGGGTAATTAAAGAATACGCCCAGCCCAGGGATGGCACGTAGAAAGAATTTGTTCAATGCCGAGTCCTGTTGTGTACTTGGGAAAGAGGGTTGAGCTGTATGTAGGGCGGGTGTAACCCGCCGTTTTTACCGTATTTCATACCAAAGTCTGGCGGGTTGCACCCGCCCTACGATGATTCAATGCTTGTAAATGAAAGGTATTAGCTAGCAAATTACTCCCGCCTGATCCCTACAAAACTGAATAAACCGGCGCAAGGCTGCGGAATGGTATTTTTGTTTGTGCCAAGCAAGGTAAAGCTGGCGTGGGAAGCGTTGCTGCATGGCGAGGCAGACTAATCGTCCGTTAGTGATGCGGTCTTGTGCTGCCAGCTTGGATATAAAGCTGATTCCTAGTCCCTGCTCTACAGCCAACATCACCGCCTCTAGGGTATTGAGCTCCAGCCCGATTCGGCTGCTGCTGAGTTGTGGCTGGATCAGTTGTTCAAATTGCTCCCGATTGCCAGACATAGGTTCACGCAGCACCCATGTTTCGCTGCTTAATGCAGAGATAGTCAACTCAGTTTGCTTGGCTAAGGGGTGAGCAGCTGTAGCCACGATACACATTTCATCTTGCAGCCAAGGATAGTCGATTAAATCGGGGTGGTGGTTTTCACCTTCGATTAAGGCGAGGTCTAGTTCAAAATGGGCGAGCGCATGGCTCAGTATATGGGTATTGGCAATCGATATACGTGGTGTGGTGGCTTGCTCGCTACGAGCCAGCAAAATAGGGAGCAGATAGTTGCCGATGGTTTGGGTAGCTCCAAGGCGGAGTTGGCCGACCGGCTCGCTATCGCTGGCAAACATCGTTTCAATATCTTGCACTCGGGCGAGTAATTCTTCGGCCACGGGTTGTAATAATTTACCTTCTGCATTCAATTGCAGGCGTGGATGTACCCGATCAAATAGCGGCGTTGCCAGCTGGCGCTCTAACTCTTGCAAAGACTGCGAAACCGCGCCCTTGCTCAGGCATAGCTCATTGGCAGCTGTGCCAAGATTGCCATAGCGAGCAATGGCAGCGAAGGATTTTAGCTGTTGCAGAGTGAGCTTCATTTGATTTTACTAAACACCTTATTCAAATCATTTAGATATGATAAACAAAATCTGAGCGTTATCCTATTTGTACTGTAATAAATAACAAGGTCGTCGTATGTTTAAGCGAACACATCAATTACTTGCCGCTGCCCCTACTCCTATGGCGGGCTTAGCTTTAGGTCTTGCTAGCCTTGGATGGTGTTGGGAAAACGCTGGCGATTTTTCGGGTCAAGCCCAGTTATTAGGCGCGGTAATTGCCGCCTTGCTGTTACTTATCTTAGCTTTCAAATTTGTGCTTCACCCCCGTTTACTATTGAAAGATTTGGCTCACCCCGTCGTGGGTAGCGTAGTGCCTACCTTTGCAATGGCAACGATGGTGGTATCTAAGGCCTTAGGTCAATTCACCCCTGATTTTGCTGAGGGCCTGTGGTTGTTTGCCGTGATCCTGCATATGGTATTTCTGGCGACGTTTATTTGGCATCGCGCTAAAGACTTTGAAATTCACCATATGGTGCCAAGCTGGTTTGTGCCGCCGGTAGGTATTATCGTGGCCGACGTGGCTTTCCCCGGCGGGCAGTTTGCGCCCCTTGCCAATGGCTTATTGTGGTTTGGGATATTTTGCTACGCCGTGATGTTGCCGCTGATGCTCTATCGTTTGATCTTTAGCCACGAAGTACCCGATGCGGCCAAACCCACCATTGCCATTCTTGCCGCACCTGCTAGCCTCTCTCTTGCTGGCTACTTAACCGTAACTACCGAGCCATCGCTGTTGATTGTGGCGCTATTGTTTGGGATTGCCCTGCTGATGACCGGCATTATTTATCTCGCCTTTTTCAAGCTGCTAAGCCTGCCTTTCTCACCTGGCTATGCTGCGTTTACTTTTCCGCTGGTGATTGGTGCTACGGCGCTATTTAAAGTTAGCCATCTGCTTGGGCAGTGGGAATTTGCCGCAGATTATGTGGATCAGATTCAATGGCTAGCACAGTTTGAATTAGGCGTTGCTACGGTGATTGTGGGCTATGTAGCGCTGCGATATGTGATGTTTTTTATGGCAAAGGATGGCGAGAGTATTGTTTATAAAGCAGGGCAGCTGGTGCAGAGATAAGATAGTGAAGTAGGATTTTGTAGGGCGGGTGAAACCCGCCAGATTTTGGCATGAAACACTACGGAAAACGGCGGGTTTCACCTCATAGGCGCTAACCAAAGTCAAAAGACCTTTTTTATTAGTGCCTTCGGCACGCTGACTTAGGTGCGGGCGTCCCGCAGGACCTTCCTTTCTTGTGCGGCCAAGAAACGAAGCCAAAGAAGGCCGCCCCTAAAACACGAAATCCCCTCGCTGCGGACAATCGAGGCGGCGTCAATTCAACTCGCTTCGCTCAAACACGAATTGACGACACCCCCGCCCCGCTTGTTCCTCGCTCGGCGTGTTTTCAGGGGGGTAAAAGCCCTATGCTGAGAGTGCGGTTATTGCGTTTTTTTGCTGTTTGCTAATAAAAAAATAACTTGCTTAACACGTATGGGGTTGCACCCGCCCTACGATGATTCGATGCTTTTATTATGAGAACACAGCGTTTTATAGAGAGAAGCAATAAAAAAGGCCGCTGATGCGGCCTTTTTCTATGGAGCTAAAGCGATTTACTCTGCTTTACTCTCTGCGTCAGTGATTGCTGGTTCAGTAATCACTTCGCTGGCAGTAGCAACCACTAGCTGCTCAACCGCTGCTTCTACTGCAACTACATCAGTTGCCACTTCTTCTGCAACTACGGCTGTTGCTGGCTTTTTGCGGTCTTCGATATTTTGTACGAATTTAGCTGCTGCGGTTTTTTCTTCAAGGGTAACGTCGCCTACTGGCTTACCGTTCAGATCAAAACGCTTACCACCACGGGCTACCGCTTTCAGGTAGCGCACTTTGCGGCAATGGGCGGCAATCGAGCGATGTACGTGATTGGCACCAAATTGCGGTAGTGCTTTTTCTAGTTCTTTGTGAACACCGATCATTAAAGGCTTGAACTGCTTCATCACCGGATAACGCTGATAAAGTAATTCGATAATCATAATTTGCTGTTGACGGGCAGATTTCTCGCCAATGGCAGATTGGAATGCTTGAGCTAAAGCTGAGTTTTGATCGGTCATCATTAGAAAACTAGGGTAGGTATGAAGGGGTAGCTTACCTTAACTCTGCGTTTGCATATACCGTACTATCGCAAAGTGTCGTTTATCAGTCGTGTGTAAAACGCAGATCAAGCCTGTAGACTGTACTCATAAACCGTAAAAAATCCTTATTTATGGCCTACAAATGCTGTTTTACCGCTATTTTTTGCCTTTTAGCCTGAGTTTTGCTGTGTTTTTCAGCAAATAAGGAGCTAGGGCAATATTTGACAGAATACCGCCTCTTGGGTGGATTAGAGCCGCGTTTTGTGGATTAAAACCATAGTACAGGGCGCTCTACAGGCAATACTGGCCCTATATAGGGGCTCTCTCGCACTCGCCCAGTGCCAAGCTAGCTTGATATGGTCATCAATGATTAGGCTGCTACCGCGAATGACCTGATCCCGAATCCCTGCTTTAAAAGCCGCTTCACGTAGCGTCCAAAGTAGGTAAAACCGCTCTTGAGATTCTGCTTCTACGGCATTTACCCAGCTGGCTTCATCTTGATGCAGTGCAAATGCGGCCAGCTTGGCGATATTGGCCTTAGGGCGGCAGCTTTCAATATCTAGCCCTACTCGTTCAGTATTAACCGTGACCCCCAAGCTATCTCCGCTATGCGAAATACTGGCGTGCAAATGAGCAGCCTTGCTTAAATAGGGGAAAAACTCGCCTTCTTCAATATCTTCAATTGCGTAATCAAACCCTAAGGCTCGTGTCGCTGCTTGGGCGAGCAGCATGCGGCCAAGAATAAATTGCTGAGCACGGGCAGGCGATTGCATCGTCGCCAGCTTGGTTTTGCTACTGGCCGAGAGCGAATCGCTGCTTAGCGAAGGATTAAGCGAGATTTGGGTAAGAAGAACTTCGGTGTGAAGCATGGGCAAACCAAGGGCAAAGGATGGGGAATGATATACCTTGGTGCGAGTTTGAATTTCTCAAAAAAACGGATAGCGACTTTTTTAAACAAATGAAGAATCTGCCGGAGTAATGCTCTCGTAGGTTGGGTTAGCGGGGTTATTCGCCTATTTTTGGCGGATAACCCCGCGTAACCCAACGTTTATGGTCAAAAGAATGTTGGGTTACGCGATAAAGCTGCTAACCCAACCTACGATTTATCTGATGAGATATAACTACCCCGCCTTCCCATCTGCCCTCGGTTTCAAATACACCGGCATAAAGCGGCTGCCCCATAGCAAGAAGGCCAGCAATGCGCCCAAGGCTGCGGCGCAGAGCAGGGTGTTTTGCCAGGGCAGCACTTCGGCCAGTACACGGGCAATGGCCACTCCGTGCAGCAGGCAATAGAGCGTCCAGGCAAGGCGGCTGAGGATGAGTGGCAGGCCTGCGTGGCCCAGACTCACCCTTGTGGCAAAGCCCAGTAGCATCGTGCCAAAAAAGCCGATGCTGATGGCGTGTAGCGGAGCAAATCCCAGAATGGCCGAACCAGCTAGCATGGCCGCATCTTGTACGGTGTAAAGCAGCATCGCGACCGCCGCCCAAGCAAAGGCGAGATGCAGCATAGCTAAGAGCCGGTTTTGGAGTGAGGCAAATAGGCGCCAGTGGTAGCTGGTATAAAGCAGCAGCCCAGCAAACAGGGCATCAACAGGGAGGCTGTTGAAATGCGCCAGCTTTAAGGCCCCATGGCCCCAAGACAAGGCAATCATGGCGTTTAACAGCCATAGCGGCCGCCATGCGCTGTAGTTTGGGATGGCGTTGGAAGAGAAAAACGGCAGCATTCTATGGCTAACAGTTAAATACACCGGCAGTAAAAATCCCCATAAGCCGATTTCTATCATGCTCAGCCAGCCTGTCGTTGCACCCAACACGGCCCAATACAGGGCCAGCGTCTGCCCTATCCAGCCCATGGCAAAGGCAAGTGCAATACGAATGGCGTGGCCACGATCTGGGGCGCTACTGGCCTGTACTCGGCCGAGCCAGACAAGGCAGGCCGCTCCCCAGCTGATCCAATGTAGAGTAATGCCGAGGCTAAGCAGTGGCTGCCAAAATAGCGCGGCAATCAAGAGGGCGCTGCCTATGGCATAGCTGATAAAAATCGGCACATAAAGCTTGGCTGAAGGGCTGTCCACGCCCAGCCATTTAGGCCCCGCCGTGTAGATAAAGCCCAGCATAAATAGCGGGAAAAATCCATATAGCATCAGATAGCCGTGCAAAAACATCGGCGCAATGCTGCTGGGCATGCTGCTGCCGCTGGCCCTAAGCAGCATTTCGCTAGCCCACCAAGCAAGGCTTGCGATTAGTAATAAAGTGCCGCAAAAAAAACCAATACGGTGAGGGGCGCTGAGAAAGGTTTTCATAAGGTTTTATCACTGCTTTGGGTGCGTCGATCAGCCATGTTCTGCCCCATTGCCGCTAGCGTAGGGGCATCAAGCAGCAATTCGGCGCTTGGGTAAATACAGGCTTCTTCCAGATCGGCGTGATCGGTGTAGCGCTTGGCAAATTCGCTTGCCAAAGGCAGTGGCAGCTTGCCATCTTGCCCTGCAGCTAGCGGAATTAAATAGCTGCGGATATCTTGCCAGAGCAGGCCAAGCATTTCGTGCTCGGCGCTGGTTGATGCAATGATGGCTTGCAGCTCCTCATCGCCGTATTGACTAAGCAGCGGAAATACGTCGAGATCTTCATCGTCGTGGTGTAGTGGGGCTGCCACGTCGAAATAGCGCAAGATGCCTGTGGCAGCATCTTGTGCCTTGGCATCTACACCTTCTTTAATCAGGTGTTGAGCCAGCTTGAGCGTTAATGCCGCATATTGCCGCACCCTGTCGTGACAGGCGATCAGCATGGCGATAGGTGTTTCAAAGGTGACCGTTTCGGCAGAAAACAATGACATGATGCTCTCCTAATAATTCCCGACTAACACGTCGGATTTTACGCAGAAAGACAGTTGCATATTTGACTTAGGGCAATGTTTACCTTTTCCCATTTGTAGGGCGGGAGAAACCCGCCATTTTTGGCATGAAAAGCTATGAAATCGGCGGGTTTCACCCGCCCTACAGAGTTTTGAGGTGTTCATAAAAAATGGGCCGAATCAATCGGCCCATGGTTTTTTACGCGAGGTAGCTTAAATATCTGCCTCAGCCTCATTGCCCCTTGCTTCCAGCCACGCTTTACGGCTGCTGGCTTCGGATTTGCCCATTAGCATATGCATCAGCTCACGAGTATTCAGCGCCACATCGTCGTTAATGCCAACGCGCAGCATGCGGCGGGTGTCTGGATTCATGGTGGTGTCGAATAATTGCTCGGCATTCATTTCCCCCAGACCCTTGAAACGGCTGATGCTCCAAGCATTTTCGCGGATTTTTTCTACACGTAGCTTATCCAAAATCGCGGTTAATTCGCCTTCATCCAGCGCATAGAATTTACGCGGAGGCTTCGCTTTACCGCTGCCTGCTACGTCTACACGGTAGAGTGGTGGTTGTGCCACATACACATGCCCTTGGGCAATTAGCTGCGGGAAATGGCGGTAAAACAGCGTGAGTAGCAGCACTTGAATATGGCTACCATCCACGTCCGCATCCGACATGATGATCACTTTACCGTAGCGCAGGCCAGACAAATCAACCTTGTTATCACTTAAGGTATGCGCATCAACGCCAATCGCCACGGCCATATCGTGTACTTCATTATTGGCAAAAATCTGATCGCGATCAACTTCCCAAGTGTTCAGCACCTTGCCGCGTAGTGGCAGAATCGCTTGAAAATCCTTATCGCGGCCTTGCTTGGCCGAGCCGCCCGCTGAATCACCTTCGACTAAAAATAACTCGCAGCGCTCGGTTTCATCCGATGCGCAATCGGTTAGCTTACCGGGCAAGACGGCCACGCCGGAAGATTTTTTCTTTTCTACTTTTTGCGAGTTCTTTTGCCGTGCTTGCGCCGCGCGGATGCACAACTCGGCTAGCTTTTTAGCTAGATCAACGTGTTGATTCAGCCAAATTTCAAACGGCGAGCGCACTACGGTAGAGACCAGCTTTAAGCCATCACGGCTGGTCAGCTTGTCCTTGGTTTGGCCTTGGAATTGCGGGTCCAAAATCTTGGCCGATAGCACAAAAGAGCAGCGGCCAAATAAGTCTTCCGGCAGCACTTTCACGCCCTTAGGCAGCAGGCTGTGGAATTCGATAAAGGTTTTAACCGCTTGAAACACCCCGTCGCGCAGGCCCGATTCGTGCGTGCCACCGACTGGTGTGGTGATCAAGTTCACATAGGACTCACGATTAACTGGGCCGTCTTCGGTCCAAGTCAGCGCCCAAGCGCAGCCTTCACCGAGTGAGAAAGTATCGTCCACCTGCTCGATATACTTCTCGCCTTCAAATATCGGGATCAGCTGGGTATAGCCGGCTACTTTCTCAGATAAGTAGCCGGTTAGGCCATCTGGATAGCACCAGCTTTTATTGATTAATTCGCCATTGGCCTGCTCAATCGCCAGGTTCACCACCAGCCCTGGCAAGAGCACCGCTTTGGATTTGAGTTGATGTTCCAGATCGGCCAGCGGGATATTAGGCGAATCAAAATACTTAGGATCAGGCTCTACATACACGCTGGTGCCGCTGTCTTTTTTGGCACAAGTGCCCAGCACCACTAGGGGCTCGATTACGTCCCCTGAGCCAAACACAAGCCGATGTTGCTGACCTTCGCGTTTTACTTCAACTTCTAAACGCGTAGATAAGGCATTGGTGACTGAAACGCCCACGCCATGCAAACCGCCGGAAAACGCGTAAGCGCCGCCGTCTTTTTTATCAAACTTACCGCCAGCATGCAGCTGGGTAAATACGACCTGTACCGTTGGCACGCCTTCTTCGGGGTGCAGCCCTACCGGAATACCTCGGCCATTATCGCTGACGCGCACGCTTTGATTGCGGTACAGCACCACGTCGATCTGGGTGGCATAGCCGCCTAGGGCCTCATCGGCGGCGTTGTCGATCACCTCTTGGCAAATATGCAGCGGGTTATCGGTGCGGGTGTACATCCCGGGACGGTGCCGGACAGGATCAAGGCCTTTTAAGACCTTAACGGAAGATTCGTCGTATTTAGGAGTTGCCATGTTTCACGTGAAACCGATTACTAAAGTTGACGCGAGTCTAGCAAGCTGAGACAAATATAACTACCACAAGGCCACATAAATAAAACCTGTAGGCACCGAGTTAGCCTTGCCATGTGGCCGTTGGTGCTTGTCATAAACACTCAAAAATCGTCATTTCCGAGGGGGTGTCGGGAATCTAGTGGCGCTGCTAGAGCCCCGATAAAAGCACTCGGGGTGACGATTTGGGATTTATAGGGTGTGCAAGTCGGTTTTCTTGCGCACCGCTTTCGGTGCGTAACGCCTACGGCGTTTTGCACCCTATGGACATGGCTCCAAATAACGTCCCTGTGGCCTCATCAACGCAAACCCGTCATCCCCGAATGATTTTGTCGGGGATCCAGCAGCGCAGCTGGATTCCCGCCAAAGACACGCGGGAATGACGATATTTCGTAGCGGGAAATTAATAAGAGCCAAGTCCTTACTATATTTTTCTCCGTGTGCTCTGTGTTCTTAGCGTCCTCTGTGTCTACAGAACTTTTTAAACCAGCTCCGTGTATGAATCACCCGCCCAAGCCCCGCCGATATTGAATTGCCTCGGCAATATGCGCCGTGGTGATGGCTTCGTCCCCTGCTAGATCGGCAATGGTTCTGGCTACTTTTAATACGCGGTGGGTGGCGCGGGCTGAGAGCGATAGCTTTTGGATGGCTGTTTGTAGCAGGCCGCGTGCTTCATCGCTGAGTGGGCAGTGCTGCTCAAGCAGCTTGCCATTCAAGCGAGCATTGGGCGTATTTTGCCGTTTTGCTTGCCTTAAATGGGCGGCTGCTACGCGTTTTCTAACGATGGTCGATGTCTCGCCAGTGGCTGCGGCAAGTAGAGTGCTTTCTGGTAATAATGGCACTTCGATCACTAAATCGATTCGATCCATAAAGGGGCCGGAGAGTTTGCCTCGGTAGCGGGCGACTTGATCGGGTGTGCAGCGGCAGGCTTTTTTAGGGTGGCCCAAAAAGCCGCAGGGGCAAGGATTCATCGCGGCGATCAGTTGAAAATCGGCAGGGAAAACCGTTGAGTGGGCGGCGCGGGCAATGTGGATTTTTTGGCTTTCTAGTGGCTCACGCAAGACTTCCAAAACCTTTCGATCAAATTCAGGTAATTCGTCTAAAAACAACACTCCGTGATGCGCCAAAGAAATTTCACCCGGCTGAGGTACACTTCCCCCGCCCACCAGTGCCACGGCAGATGCGGTGTGATGAGGGGATCTGTAAGCGCGCACGCCAAAGCGGCTGGCGTCTAGGCGTTCTCTGCCTAAGGATTGAATTCTGGCGGCTTCTAGCGCCTCTAGCTCGCTCATATCGGGCAGTAAGCTGGGTAAACGCTGCGCCAGCATGGATTTCCCTGTGCCCGGTGGGCCAATCAGCAGCAGGCTGTGCCTGCCTGCTGCGGCAATTTCTAAGGCGCGTTTGGCTTGTTGCTGGCCTTTTACTTCGCTTAAATCAAGCATCGCTGGTGGGGCGTTGATGGTGATGGGGAGCGCGATAGGTAGTTGATCGCTGCCAAGTAAATGTCGGCAAACTTGCATCAGGTGATTCGCTGAAAGCACGCTGGCGCTGCTGAGTAAGGCGGCTTCTGCAGCACTATCGGCTGGCAAAATCAGCGTTCTACCCACGATCTGTGCAGCCCAAGCCATACCTAGTGCACCACGAATAGAGCGTAATTCACCCGATAGCCCTAATTCACCTGCGAACTCAAAATCATTCAGTTGCTCTAAAGGAAGTTGACCGCTAGCTGCCAGAATACCGACGGCAATTGGTAAGTCAAATAAGCCAGATGATTTGGGTAAGTCAGCAGGAGCAAGGTTTACAGTAATCCGCCGATTGGGGAATTCAAAGCCACACACGGCCAAGGCGGCGCGAACGCGTTCTCGGCTTTCTTTAACTTCTAAATCGGGCAAGCCGACTAAATTAAAGGCGGGCAAGCCATTAGCCAGATGGATTTCTACCAAGACGGCACTCGCTTCAATCCCGATCATGGCGCGGCTATGAATAATGGCGAGTGACATTCAGCAAGCTCAGAGTGTGATTTTTATAGTGTAGGTCGCAAATGGATAAGCCGTCAGACCTGATGGATTTCCAGCGACACATACCATTTAAACCAAGGGCATTTAGGCCATGTAGGGCGGGTGAAACCCGCGTATTTTTCCGCATCGCTCGCGGGGTCCCGCCCTAAGAAAAACATTTCGCTTAAGTTGATAGGATTGGGGTGAAACCTGCCGTTTTTCTAATAAATGGATGGATCGTATGCTGCTCGATAAGCCGATTGAAGAGCCTGTGCCTCTGCCTGATTTTCGTAATTTTGGCGTGATATTGCGCATTTTGGTGATTGTGCATCTTGGGATGCTGGCTTATGTATTACCGGGTTTGACGAGCTGGGATGAGTGGCCCATCAAGCTGGGCGAGGCGGCGATGTGGGTAGAGCCGCCGCTGCTTGGCACCTTAATGCTGCTTGCGCTGGGGATGCCTTACTACAAGCGCTTGTCTTATCGGATGGGTGTTTTGCTAGTTGTTTTGGTGGCTATGGGCTTGGCAGGTGGGCAAAGAATGCTGTTGATGTCTTTATTACAACCTTTTACGGCCTTGCTTCCTGCGCTACTGTTTACCATGATGTTGGTAGTGTCTTTAATGTTGTATATGCGTTTACGCTGGAAATCGCTTTCTCCTCGGCTAACCGAAGCCAAGCTGGCAGCGCTGCAAGCCAGAATTAGGCCGCACTTCTTTTTTAATAGCTTGAATGCGGTGTTGTCTTTGATTCGTAGCGAGCCACGGCGGGCTGAGCAGGTTTTAGAAGACTTAGCGGATTTATTTAGAGTGGTGATGGTGGATAAGCAGCAGCTTTCTAGTTTGGAATGCGAAATAGAAATTGCGCGGCGTTATTTGAATATCGAAGCGGTGCGCTTGGGGGATAGATTGCAGGTGGAGTGGGATATTGCACAGATGCCCGTGGCTGCAACCGTGCCCCCTTTATTACTGCAGCCGCTCTTAGAAAATGCAATTTATTATGGTGTAGAACCTATATTGGAGCCAGGGCCGGTGCAAATTAGCATCAGTCTTAAAGAAAAACAGCTGCATCTTTTTATAAAAAATTCGTTACCACCGGCAGGCACGGTTAGTCAGCATAGAGGCAATGGAATGGCGCTAGAAAACATCCGTCAGCGTTTGTTGCTCCACTTCGATGCAGAAGCCAATCTAAGCACTTACGCAAATAACGACTATTATCAAGTACATATTGTCTTGCCTTATCGGGAGATTCCCCATGGGAACACCACTGCGCCTTTTTCTAGTTGATGATGAAATTCCTGCCTTGCGCCGCTTGCAAGATGTGCTGGCCGACATTAGCGACGAATGCCCACACGATGTGGTTGGCACCGCCACCAGTGGCATGGCCGCTCTTGCGGCGCTGGCTGAGGCCGATGCCGATGCGGTGATTGTGGATATTCAAATGCCGCAAATGAGCGGGATTGAGCTGGCCCGTGAGCTAAGCCACTTCTCGCATCCGCCTGTGGTGATTTTTGCTACAGCATTTGAAGAATACGGTGTGGCCGCTTTTGAAGTGCGTGCGGTAGATTATTTGCTAAAACCGATACGCAAAGAGCGGCTGATTTCTGCCTTAAAACGGGTACAGGATATGCGTTCTGCTAAAGTTCAAGCCGAGCCGGCCAGCCATGCTCGCAGCCATTTCAGTGTGACTGAGCGAGGGCGCGTGCATCTTATCCCCGTTTCAGACGCCTATTATTTAAAAGCGGAGCAAAAATACATTACGCTGCGCACGCGTGATCGTGAATACCTACTTGAGGATTCGCTAACCCGCTTAGAAGAAGAATTCGGCCATCATTTTGTGCGAATTCATCGCAACTGCTTAGTGGCACGCGACATGATGTCGGGCTTTGAAAAATCAGCGGTGGGTGGCAGCGAAGCGCACTGGCAGGTGATTTTGCGCGATTTACCCGAGCGTTTGGCGGTGAGCCGCAGGCAGCAGCATGTGATTAAAGAGCTGAAAAAATTGGAAAGTGAAGGGAGGTAGGTGTCAGGTGTTAGGGCGTAGGTTGGGTTAGACGGTTTATTCGCGGGTTTTAGCGGATAAATTGGCGTAACCCAACAGGCTCAAGCGAAAAGATCACAAAGCGTAGAGCGCAGTGCGCCGTTTTCTACAAGTCACATGCCCTCGTCTTTACTTCGGGCCAAGCCAAATCCCAAGGCGCGGCTATGCTCGCAAGCTGAGCCTCTAGCCCCTGAAACGCTAATCCTGATTCTGGGGATAGCAAAATTCGCTGCTGCTCTCCTTGATAATCAAAATCTAAAGCCCAGGCATGTAAATAGCCACGATCTGCTGGTGTGCCGCCGTAGCGCTCATCGCCCAAAATAGGGCTGCCCAAGCTTTTAAGTGCAACACGTAATTGATGAGTGCGGCCACTCAGCGGCCTAAGCACAAATAAGCGTTGCTTGGGCAGCATATCCCCAAAGCTAAAAAACTGCGTGGCTGCTTTTAAATCGCCATCGCGGCTTAAACGCCAAGAGCCTCCCCTACCCTTTTCCATCGTACCTTTGATCAAGCCCTGCTTTTTGGAGGGTTTTTTGTCGGAAATGGCTAGGTAATATTTGCTAATGCGATGCTCGGCAAAGGCCTCGCCAAAGTAGCGGGCGGCCTCGGCATTTTTGGCAAAAAGCAGTAAACCAGAGGTGAGTTTATCTAGCCGATGTACAGGCCAAAGTGGCATGCCACCTAGCGCTTGGCGCAATACTTCAACAAAACCTGCCTCCCCTGCTTCTTGGTGAAAAGATAAGCCAGTAGGTTTGATGGCGACTAGAAAATCGGAATGCTCAAAGGCAATAAGTGGATGGCTTGTATGTGGGGGCATGCTTGGCTAGGCTAAAGTGATGGCGATCAATGATCGATCTAGGGCATGAGCATAATAATAATATGCATAAAAAGAAACTATTTTGGCAAACCATTTTAATCTCGATTCTTGCCTGTGTGGCAGTCACTTTGTTGCCTGTGGACATTCTTAAAATTGATAAAAGCTTCATACAAGCCCTAGGTAGTGGTGCTGCCACGCATCATGTGGCATCGCATATTGTGCAAATGGCTAAAGCATTGGGTTTGAGTGTGGTGGCAGAAGGGATTGAAACCACCGAGCAGGCAGAAATACTGAAAGAAATGGGTGTTGAATGGGGGCAAGGTTGGCTGTATGCCAAGGCGATGCCCTTTGCCGAGCTTAGGCAATTTTTGCAGGGGTCTACCCCCACAACGCTGAAACCGCTAAGCTCCAATCCTTTGCCTGATGCCGTATGAAACTGACCTTAATTGCTGTTGGGCACAAGATGCCGGATTGGATCGACTCTGGGTATAAAGAGTTTTCTAAACGCATGCCGCGCGATTTCCCCTTGCAATTGCTCGAGCTAAAGCCAGATAAACGTGGCAGCGGCAAAACCGCGCAGCAAGTGATGGTGGATGAAGCCGAGCGCATTCTGGCTGCCATCCCGCAAGACGCCCGCGTATTGGCTTTGGATGAGCATGGTGCCAATTGGACCACTATGCAGCTGGCCGAGAAAATGAAAACTTGGCAAATCGATGGCCGTGAAACGGTATTTATTATCGGCGGCACCGACGGCCTAGACCCAAGCGTAAAAAAGCGCGCCGATCAGCTCTTACAACTCTCCGCCATGACACTGCCCCACGGCATGGTGAGAGTGATCTTGGCCGAGCAACTTTATCGGGCGGTATCGATCATTAATAACCACCCTTATCATCGCGAGTAATGCATGGTCTTGTAGGATGGGTGGAGCCGTTTTTTGGCGATACCCATCAAGCCAATTTGCCATCTATTTATCCTAAAACCTAATATAAAAAACGATGCCAACGACTCAACTCTACCTCGCCTCTGGCAGCCCGCGCCGCCAAGAGCTGCTGGCGCAAATTGGCGTTCAATTTGAACGCATCTCTGCCCCTATCGACGAAACACCTCTGCCCAATGAAAGCGCCAAAGATTACGTGCTGCGCCTAGCCCAAGCCAAGGCAGAAGCAGGTTGGCAAGTCATGCTGGCGCAAGGCAAATACCCCCTACCCGTTTTAGCCGCCGACACCACCGTGGTGCTGGATGGGCAAATTCTCGGCAAACCGTTAGATGCCAACGATGCGATCGCCATGCTAGAGCAACTATCAGGCCGCAGCCACCAAGTGCTCACCAGCCTAGGTTTGCGCACACATACCGGCACAGAAATCGTGCTGTCGGTCAGCACCGTGACCTTTATGCCACTGAGCGCCGCGCAAATTGCGGCCTATGTGGCCAGTGGCGAGCCGATGGATAAGGCCGGTAGCTACGGCATTCAAGGCACAGCGGGAATGTTTATCTCAGATTTGCAAGGGAGTTTCAGCGGCGTAATGGGCCTGCCCCTGCACGACACCGCTGTCCTGCTCGCCCGCCATGGTTTGGGTTTGTTAGCGGTGTAGGCTAGGGTTCAAACTACTTCTCAAAATGCCGAAATGTGCGTTCGTAGGGCGGGTGAAACCCGCCGTTTTTAGCCACCCAAAGCTGTGCAGCGTCATTCCCGGGGGCATGTGCTGGGAATCCAGCTGCGCTGCTGGATCCCCGATACAAGCATCCGGAGATGACGATGGTGTCATTTCAGAAAGCTAATATGAACCATGCCCTGATCCCCCTTCTTGTCCCCTGCTTGGTTTACCTGTAAATTATAAATAATCATAAAAACAGGTAAACCGTCGTGTACCCTTTGAATGAACAACAACGCTTGCAATATATTGAAACCCATCAGCTATGGGATAACTACCAGCATGCGCGTCAACAGGTGCAATCTTACAAATATGGCATGAAATGGGGTAAAGCGAAGGGGCGTGAATATCTAATTCGCCTGCAAGATGCACAAGGGCGTGGCAAATCAATGGGGGCACGCAGTACTGAAACCGAAGCCATTTATTTGGCATTTCAGCTAGGGAAAGAGCGCAGCGCACAAAGGTTCTCCCAACTAAAGCAGCAGCTTGCAGAGCAAGCAAGGATGAATAAAGCGGTGCGTTTAAGCCGAATACCGCAGCTGATCGCACGGATTCTGCGTGAAATGGATCAACGGCAGCTATTTAATGAATTTTGCATTTTAGGCACTCATGCACTTTGGGCTTATGAAGCCATGGCGGGCGTGCAATGTAAAGCCGAGCTATTAGCTTCGGGCGATATTGATCTACTTTATGATCCACGCAAAAAACTAAGCCTGACTTGCCGCAAGCTCGAAAAGCACGGTTTGATGGGGCTATTACAGCGTATCGACAGCAGTTTTATTGCTTTGCCAGGGCAAACCTTTCGTGCTGCTAATGCCGATCGTTTTATGGTGGATTTAATTCTGCCACCCACTGATATGCGCCAGCCGCCCATGGCCACATTTAGCCCTGATGATCTGAGTGGTGTTGAAGTCCCTAGTTTGGAATGGCTGATCAATGCCCCTAAAATTAGCGTCATGGCTATTGGGATGGATGGCGGGCCGGTGCCGCTTAAAGTACCGTCCCCACAAGCCTTTGCAATCCACAAAGCTTGGTTATCGCAACAGCCTGGCCGCGATCCGGTGAAACGTCCGCGTGATCTGGCGCAGGCCAAATTGGTCCTCCAACTGCTGCATGCCTATCTACCGCAGTATCCGCTGGACCCGCAACATTTACGTTTTTTCCCCGCCCATGTGATTGCCAGTGCATCCCTAGCCGCGGATGAGCTGGCTGGGTTGTAATAGCCTGTCAAAAATGGTCGCTACCTGACCATTTTCGTCACATTGCACTCAGCGCCAGCAATAAAAAAAGACCCAAGTGGGTCTTTTTTTACGTCTAAAGCAGATGGTGCCGTTGAGGTGAGTCGAACACCCGACCTACTGATTACGAATCAGTTGCTCTACCAACTGAGCTACAACGGCAGTTCCTCACCAAAGTATAAAGCACTCGCCGTTGGTCTGCCGATAAATCCAGCCGTTAATCAGCTTACCCCTAAAACCTATGCAGTCAGGCACTCATATTGCACAGACCATACCCAAGCAAAGAATATATTTTGCATATCAGTGCTCAGGGAAAAAAGCTTTTAAATCAAAGGTTAGGAGCAAGAAATGAAAAACATGCAAAAGGGTTTTACCCTGATCGAATTGATGATTGTTGTAGCTATTATCGGCATCTTGGCAGCAGTGGCGATTCCTTCTTATCAGGATTACACCAAGAAAGCGAAGTTTACGGAAGCGATTCAGGCGACAGCTGCTATTAAAACTGCGGTAGAAATTTGTATTCAAGATTTGGGTATTGCAGCTGCAGCAGCAGCGACAGGCTGTGATTCTGGCACTAATGGCATTATTGCAGTCGCCTCTACTGCTTCTCCACGGGTTGCGAGTGTTACGGTTGCAGCGGGAGTTATTACCGTTATTCCTGTGGCTGCTGGCGGTATCACTGCTGCAGACACTTTTATCTTAACGCCAACGGTTGGAGCAGGTGGAGTGTCATGGGCGAAAACCGGCGGTTGTGTTACTAGTCGTATATGTTAAAAGGATTGTAAGTATTTGATAATCAATGGTTTTTGCTTAAAAAAACTCCCGCATCTTTTAAAGGATACGGGAGTTTTTTTATGGGCGTTAGCAAACTATTTGCGCTGCTGCTGAGTCTTGCCTAGTTCCGCGCTCATTCATCGGTAAATTTGATTGTAATAGCTTGCATATATTATCTGGCATGCATATTGCTATGACTGTGTATGCTGAATGTTTGAGTTAAGCGAAGCGTAGGGTTTCCTTCTTAAACATTTAACGGGAGAGACAAAAATGAAAAACATGCAGAAAGGTTTTACCCTGATTGAATTGATGATCGTTGTAGCGATTATCGGTATTTTGGCTGCTGTAGCGATTCCTTCGTACACCGATTACACTGCTCGTTCAAAAGCAAATGCTGCTTATGCTGAATTATCAGAAGCTAAAACAAATGTTTCTATGTGGCAGAAAGATAATACTGCAACACCTACTCTTGCGGAGCTTGGTATTAAAGTTGAAACAGGTAATTGTGCTAATGTAATCAGTGGTACAGTTGATGCTCTGGTTATTACATGCACAATTAAAGATTCCGGTAAATTAGGTGCTGGCGCAAAAATTGCGTTGACTCACACTGTAGCAACGGAGGCAAGCGCTGGTCCTCCTGCTGTTACTGCAACTGCAGGTGGCGTTGGATGTGCCGTAACTAATATTGCTGATAAATACAAGCCAAAGGGGTGTGTGGCTTAAGTATTATTGTAATTATTTAATAGAGCAATGAAGTTTTATTAGTCTGATCTAAGCATCAGAGAAAACGAAACCGGGGACAGACCACGGTTTCCTCTAGGTTTATCTCCGTTTATAAAGAAATCGGGGACAGACCACGGTTTTCTCTAGGTTTCTCACAGTTTATGTTTTAAAAAAACCTCATATCCTTACGGATGTGGGGTTTTTTTCTTGGGAGGCCTGCCACTTGCGGCAGGAGTAACTCTTCTACCTAGGGCTTCGGTGATTTGCTGAACAAATCGGGCGTTACCCAGCACAAAGTTTCCATTGGTCGCTTGTCTGATTTGATCTGCTATTAAAAAACAAAGAAACTGGGGACAGACCACGGTTTTCTCTAGGTTTCTCACAGTTTATGTTTTAAAAAAACCTCATATCCTCAAGAAACTCTCAAGAAACTGGGGACAGACCACAGTTTTTTCTAGGTTTATCTCCGTTTATGCTTTAAAAATAACCTCACATCCTTACTGGTGTGGGGTTTTTTTCTTGGGCGGTCTGCCACTTGCGGCAGGGGTAACTCTTCTGCCTAGGGCTTCGGTGATTTGCTGAACAAATCGGGTGTTACCCAGCACAAAGTTTCCATTGGTCGCTTGTCTGATTTGATCTGCTATTTGGGGATCATGTGCTTGGAAAAGGGCTCTATATGCTTTTTGTTGGGCGGAGCTATCTAAGCCGAGTTGAAGTAAAAGTGGGTGTGGCTGAATCATGGTGTTGATTTCACCTTGGGCATTACAGCGATAACTACTCCAGAGATAGTCCGCTGGGTGTTTAACCATTTTGGCACGCACTGGATTCAGCTCGATATAGCGCATACATGCGAATAAATAGTCATCGGCATTGACTAAAGAAGAACGAAAACGCCCTTCCCATAAGGTGCCGCTGCGCTGGTAAGTTCGGTTGATGTATTGCACATAGCGCTGCCCAAGCGCTTTCATCATGTGAGCTAAGGAATTATCTTGCTTGGGAGTCAGTAGCAGGTGAACATGATTGGTCATCAGTACGTAAGCATGTATTTGGCAGCCAGCCTCTTTTGCGTATTCTTCTAGCCAGACCATGTAAGTGATGTAATCTTCATTGCTATAAAAACAGGCCTGTTTATTATTCCCGCGCTGTATGACGTGCATGGGAACATCTGACATCGAAATACGAGGACGACGAGGCATGGTGATCACCTTGAATGATGAATATAAGGATAGATCATGAGGGGGAACTGGGATTAACTGTGGTCTGACCCCAGTTTTCTCTCAGTTTTCTCTTGACCCCAGTTTTCTCTGACCCCAGTTTTCTCACTGCAAACAAGCTGGGTGAGTGAGTTTCCCTTTTTATCTAGGCTGTTGTACACTTTAAAAGTACAACTGGAGACTTATTATGCAGACTATGCCTTTTTCCTCCGAAATCGGGGACAGACCACAGACTATGCCTTTTTCCTCGAAATCGGGGACAGACCACGCGAAATCGGGGACAGACCACGGTTTCCTCTAGGTTTATCTCCGTTTATGCTTTAAAAACAACCTCACATCCTTACGGGTGTGGGGTTTTTTTCTTGGGCGGTCTGCCACTTGCGGCAGGAGTAACTCTTCTACCTAGGGCTT
>JANYCY010000082.1 GCA_025360045.1 Janthinobacterium sp.
ACTTGTTTCGCTTCCGAATCAAGCACTCACACTCATCGACTGTATTTTTTTAAAGATCATTCGCTGCGGCTAGAACACTGTGTTGCTGTGTGTGCTGCAGCGAGAGGCCGAAATATACGGGCCTTGGCCGCTTCGGTCAACCCCTGTGTAGCAATAAAGTGTATCAAACAGGGTAAGCGGTTGATTTTAAAACAATCTAATTAGCGAGCACTTTCGATAACAGCTATTTAGCTAGTTATACGCAAATGCAAAATCGTGCAGAACAAAGCAAACAAGCCGCTTTTTAAGCGGCTTGTTTCAATTTTCAGTCTTTTATTCGTCCGAACCAGTAGGTTTGCGGCGCATGCCGCCTGTGATCATGATGTATTCAAACAAACGACACTCTAAGCCACCGTTATATAAAGGTGTGCGCTTAGAGGCCTTAAGACCCATATGCTTGGTGATATCCATATCGGCAGTCAGAAAATAAGCCCTCCAACCTGAAAAGCGCTTTTTCAGTGCATCGCCCCATTGTGGATAAAGCGCAGCCAGCTTTTCTTTTTCATCCAAACGTACGCCATAAGGTGGATTAGATATCCACACGCCTGGCATATCAAACGGCGGCTTAGCATCCATCGCGTTCAATTGTTTTAGATGAATGGTGTCGTCAAAGCGGGCGTAATCCAAATTGGCTTGCGCATGAGCGATCGCTGCCGTTGATACATCACTACCATAGATAGGGAAGATTTCTTTGGTTTCAGCCGCTTTTGCCGCAGCAACCAGCTCTTGCCACATCTCTTCGCTATGCAAACGCATTTTTTGGAATGCAAATTCGCGACGCGCACCTGGCGCAATTTTGCGTGCAATCATGGCGGCTTCAATTAAGAAAGTCGCCGAACCACACATTGGATCGTACAGCGCTTCGACAGGCGTCCAGCCGATCAAGGCCAAAATACCGGCGGCGAGATTTTCGCGCATCGGTGCTTCGCCGGTTTCAATACGATAGCCACGCTTAAACAGCGCGTCGCCTGATGTATCCAAATAAAGAGTGGCATTGCGATCGGTGAGATAAAGCTGGATACGCATATCTGGCTCGGCCGTATCCACACTTGGGCGCTTGCCACCTTTCAGACGAAAACGATCACAGATGCCGTCTTTAATGCGCAAAGCAACAAATTCTGGACTGCGAATCTGCGGTACACGATAGGCCGTGACGCCCACCTTGATGGTGCAATCCACAGAAAACATTTCGGCCCAATCTAAATCACGCGCCATAGCGTAAAGATCGTCTTCTGTTTTCCAGCTTTTTTCTGCCACACGCCAAAGAATACGGCTGGCAATACGGGATTGCAGATTGGCTTCGTACATCAAAACCCAAGAGCCAGCAAAACCCACGCCACCATCGGTGGCTTTGATCTGATCAGCGCCAAGCACTTCTAATTCAGCAACGAGAGGCCCTTCTAGACCTCGTGGGCAGGGGGCGAAAAAATGGAATACTTGTTTCATACGATTAGCTGTGCCTGCTCAGATTGAATTGGGTCTACTCGGCGACGAGTTTGAAGAATAAGTGGCGCCCAAGTATCCCCTGGGCGCTTTTTACGTGTGGTCAGCGTCAAATCAGATGGCGCGTAAACATTGGTGTTATGAGTCAGTGGCGTGGTAATTAAATACTGCGCCTGCGTGGCTTTCAGGAAAGCGCCAACGCGATCAATATTAAAGATATCTAAGTGGGCAAATGGCTCGTCAATAAACACAAAACCCGATGGATTGGCATCATCCATCATCAAGCCAATCAGCAGAATCAAGGACTTCATCACCTGCTGACCACCCGACGCTTCACCGTCGTTCATGCCCATCATGCCTTTCTGGTCAAAATTGAAACGCGCCGCCAAGCCCGCTTGCGCCAGCACGGCATCATCGTTATCCAGATGCGGCATTTCAGCTTCTACATCAATCCCTGCCAGCTCACCCAGACGAGCAATATTGCGGCAGTAAGCACGTACCGTGGCACGCAGCTTATTAATATAGGCGGCACGCGCTTCGTGCGTCAGATCCCCAGTACGCTGTACTTCTTTGTAATGAACTTCGGCATCATTTTGTACATTGTCATAATCTTTTTGCAGCTTGTCGCGGCGGGCCAGAATCGTTTCGTCGGTTTCCCACTGGCCATTAGCCAGTTGCTGACGTTGGCGCTCTAGCAAATGCTGTACTTCGCGCACGCTACCAAATTGCTCACGCACAGCATTTAGTGCGGATACATCGCTTAGATGATCCTGCATACTGGTTTTTAGCTCACGCAGCTGGCGCAATTGCTTATGGATTTCCAGCTGCTGACGTTGTGCTTGATCTTGCTGATAATTAACTTGCCCAGCCAAACGCTCCCGCTGATCTTTGCTGCGCTCAAAACCCACACGCAATTCTTCACGCGCATCCCTTGCGGCTTCCCAAGCGGCTTGTGCTGCAGCCAGCTCGGCGCCTAAGTTTTGAACAGATTCCTGCTCACCAGGGAAACGTGCCGCTGCTGCGGCAAATTCTTCCTGACGCGCAGCCAGCTGCACCACCGCCTGCATGCCCATCAATTGCTCGGTATGGGCGCTGATGTCGCGACTTAAATCTACATCACGCGATTCTGCATCTAAGATTTGATGATTCAATACTTTTAAACGGCTCAGTGCATCGCCTAAGCGTGATTGCCGAGCGGCCTCACCAAAAGCAAAATCACTCGGGCGCACGCTAATATCGCGGCCACCACGGCGCTCTTTGTGATAACCCTCTTTGGTGATCCAGTCGCCATCGACCTTACCACCGGCTTCAACGGTAACAACACGCTGAGTGCGGTTAAGCAATTGCACCACCCAGCTTGGGGCATCGCCATTGAAATCGACCACTTCCAGTACCGAGCCTTTATTGGCACGCGGCACAGGCTCGCTATCAGGCACAATAAAGTGACGATAGCGTAAGCGCTGGGCAATTTCCCATGCGCGATTTCTATCACCAGCACGCTTGAGCAATACGATATGACGATAAGGAGCCAGCAAGGCTTCTACTGCCTGCTGCCAGCTTGCATCGGTGACTTCAACGATTTCAGTGAGCACTTGATGCGGAATCGCCGCCTCATCCAAGGCTGAACGCATATTCCGAGTAAAATCTGGCGATGGCGCTCTACCCGCTTGCAGGGTATTTTGCATATCGGCCAACTGCTGGCGTTCTTCTTTGGCGGTACGCAGCCACTGTCTTAAGCTAGCAAGCTGTTCTTTTAAAGCCAGTAATCGGTCATTAATGCTGACTGCATCACGACCATGTTCTGACTCAGCCAGCTCACGCAAGCGCGTTTCTTCTTTCAGCAGTTTTTCTGTATCACGGGCCGCATCACGCACCTGCTGGAACAGAGCAAAGTGATTATCGTAAGCCTGCTTGGCTTCACGCTCGCCCACCAAGGCGGCTTCACGGCGCTGATCGAATTCTGAATACGCTAGATTTAACTCATCCAACTCTTGTTTCTTAGCCCGCAAATTAGTGCGCGCAAGGCGGAACTGCTGCAAACCTGCCAGCAAGCCATCCCACTGCTCTAAATATTTAAGGCCAGGCACAACATCTTTTTCTAGGCGAACCACATCGCGTTGTAATGCTTGCCATTCCAAAAAGCTATTGGAGCGCAGCTTCATCCGCTCCACATCCAGCCCAATCTGGGCCATCTGTTGCTCGACTTTACCCAGCTCGCCTTCGGTTTCTTTTAGGCGCAGCTTGGCTTCCTGATAGTTGTCTAGCACCTGTTTATCGCCAAACACCTGGAAAACCAAATCAAGCAAAGCCTTAGGGCTGTACTCACACAGCTTATCGGTGTCGCCCTGCTCTAGCGCCAATACTTCGGCAATCGCCGCAGTCAGGCCCGCCGATTCAAGGCGACGCTTGTATTCATTCACCCCTAGCCATTGCAGGCCGCTTTCGGTTTCTGGCGTTAACTCAACCACGCCCTCCGCAATGGCGTAGTGGCGCACCCAATCTCCACCCTGCTTTTTTACGCGGCAAAACAGTGTAACTTCAGGGCTAGTAATTGGGAAAAACAAATAGGGAAACAAACCACCTTCGCCACGGCGCGGATTGGAAACCACACCACGTAACCAAGCAAAGTTTTCTTTGTTATTTCGAACATAGCGCTTGTAATCACGGCGGCCCGAGCAGCGCAAAGCCAGCAAGGTACGCAGCGCGTCCAGCATCGTCGTTTTGCCTGAGCCATTTGGCCCGACAATGGTCACAATCTGAGCATCCAGCGGCACACGAATCGCACGCCAGAAATCCCAATGGACCATTTCTATTTCACGTATTTGAAACATTAGTCCTCAACCTGCTCTGCCACATGGACAACATCAATCTTCAACAAATCAGCCAAAGCACCATTAATAATCCGCGGAGCTAAGCGTGCGTAATCGATCATCAGATCAAGCAGCGGCCCTTCAAAGACCATTTTATTGCGGCGATTAATAAAGCCGAGTTTGGCAAGCTGGCTTAAATTCATAGAAAAGCGTGCCTTACCGCCGAGCTTTTTACCAAAGTCAGCGTAAATCGCTTCTTCTGGAATACCCGGAGCCACTTCATCGCCAAACTCAATCGGCGATGCTTCGCCAAACATATCGTCAGGGTCGGAGGCCGACAGAGCAATCTGGCGCTGGCGTTTTGGCAGAATAATTAAGGCCCAGACCACGATCAAGAGAGCAATCGCGTCCCTTGGCATGCCCATATTATTGGACAACCAGTTTTCGCCCTCACCGAACACCCAGTCTTCCATCTCGGTAGCAAGGCCGACGGCGATATATTCTGCGTAAGGATTTTCTAAGAGGCGCAGGCCACAACCGGCCAGCCGGTGATCCAGCGATTCACGGAACGCTTCATCAATCAAAGCGCGCCGTGCTAAAGGATCTTTGCGCGGTAAAAAACGATGCGCCAAGAGGCGCGCGACCAAAATATTAAGAGCTTGATCCATGTACACCCATACAGATTTAGAACGCCAAAATTAAACAAATAACAGAACGGCGAAGCTTACTCAACACAACAACATGAATGCTCGACTAGCCAAGCAACTCAGCCAAATGATGCGGCTTACCCAACATGGCTTTTGCCAACTCTTCACAAAGCACAGGCGTGCATTGCGCAGGGCTTAATAGATGCTGATCTTCACCCAAATTAGCCAAATTGCGGATATTTAAGCGAATCTTGCCGGTTTCATATACTGCATCGAAACGAAAGCGTGTTGGCACCAAAGGCGCTATCGTAATCGCCGAGCGGACAAACTTACCATCAGGAGCCGCTTGAATTTTTTCTTCTAGCTTGCAGCCGTACTGCCACATCTGCTCTTTTAAGTGTTTGGCGGCACTTTGCGATGAACAAACGGTAGTCAAAGGCTCCCTCCCCTGCCACTCGACAATAAACTCGATGTAATCAGGATGATCGCCGCCTTCGAGCGATTTATTGCGCGAATTGGCCGCAGCCAAGGTCATATTCATCTGGGTAAATTCTCCGACGCCCCATACCCGATAGGTATGTGGGCTGGCCGGTTTTACCACTTTAAGCTGATTAGCCAGCTCATAAAAATAAGCAAGGACCGCACGCATTGCACAGTCGATCAGGCCCATATTGGCAAGGTAAACTCGTCTTTGCTCTGCGCCATCTGTTTCTACTGACGCGGCTTGCTGCTTCAAATCATCCAAAAGACCCATTATGCACTCCACAACATTTTGACTAGACTCAAATTAACACTGTCTAATACAGAAAGCCATACGCATATATTCAATCTAACGTGCGTCAACAGGCCGTAAACGACCACAACTAATTGCGGCTACTTCTACGTGATCTAGCAATTCCACCCCCTCCTCGACCTCTAGGAACAAAGGCAGGCGTACTAAATCTGCCACCACACTTTGTTCTAGTGCAGCATCGGCGTCGCCAAGCAAAGAAAGCAAAGATAAGCGATAAGCAGTGACATTGTAAGTATCAGCGACCACCTGCTCAAACAGCTCGGCCGTGCCGCCACGGGCAGCTAAGGCGCCCAGCTCTTCAAACAGCGCTTCTGCATCCAGGAGGCGCTCCACTTCCATCGCTTCAACGTCTTCTGCCACCTCACTCGACGGCAGGGCGCTCTCGATATATTCAAGACGCTCACGGCTAACCAGCTCGTACTCGGAAATATCTAACAACTCATCCGCAGTCACAAACACTGGCTCCGGATGGAAAATCAAAAGATCACGCCCTAAATCAGCCAATACATCCTGATCAAGGCTGCGTAGCCAATCGGCCACATTGGTAGAAGTCAGCCCAGATTCGCCCAAATGCACGCGCTGTGCGGCCAGCTCGCTTAAACGGCGCTGAAATACGCTAGTTAAACGCAGCATACGACTTTGTGCGGTGGCAATGGCTTGCGCCTGATTAAGAGTCAGCAAATCCAGCGTGTCGTCATCCAAAATGGCATGCATGACTTCGGTGCCTTTCTCTACCCACTTCCAGACACTTTCCAGCTTAGATTGCGCCTTGCGAATTTGGAACTCAGATTGCGATTCGAGTGCTTCTTCAAAATCGCGATAAAGCTCGTTCAACCTAGCCAAGAGATGCTGCAACGCTTCATGCGCCACGCGCCCAACCGACTGCCCCGCCGCCACTTGTGCGGTTAAATACCCCAGCTCGGCATCGCCATCCGAAAACTGCACCAAGGTGCCGATAGAGGCCAAGGCAATGCGGCCTGGCTCGGACAAGGAGTAAAGCTGCTCGTCCGAATCCCAAACCAAGAGGCCGTTATCGCGAATCCGCTTTAGAACGGTTTCAAGCTTTACAGGATTGATATAGGCAAAGTGCGCTTGCAAGTCTTGCGGAGTCCAGCGCGGTGCTTGTGCACGCGCGCCAATTTCACGCAGCACCAAGAGGCGCACCATGACTTCTTCTTCCCCCCCACGAAAGAGCGTGATAAAAGCGTCTAAATAGGGACGGGCACGGATCAACCCTGCCAATGGCGGCAGATCGAGTGGCACAAAGCCAGGCTGAAAAAATTCTAAGAGAGCGGAGTCGTTCTGCATGTGACCGGCAGATGATTACTAAAGGGAAGGGAGCTTAACGCGTACATCCGCCAAGCACCAGCCCGAACATTTCACGCTCAGGCCAGCTCTTGGCGAAGTATTAAACCTAATTACGCGCTAGCGCTATCGTCAGAAGCCAGTAAATCTTCCTGCGTAGCGGCTACTTTTGCAGCCTCTTTGGCGGCTTCTTTTTCCGCGTCAGCGGCCGCTTTTGCAACAGCAGCAGCTTCACGGGCGATTTCTAATTGTTCAGCACGGATTTTGTCTTGATTACGCGTGTAAATACGCGCGGCTTCAAGGTAATCCATGATCGCGTAAGTTAGATCGCGGCAACCTTCACCGGTTAAGCCAGAAATAGTAAACAGGCGCGGCTGCATAGGATCAAATGCTTCATATGCATCATGATTCCCAGCTTCCCAGCCATAGGCTTTTAAGAAGTTGGCGACACGTTCCTCACGCTCTTCTTCTGGAATCATATCCAGCTTATTGAGCACCAACCAACGCGGTTTTTGATGCAGCTCTTCGTCGTATTTACGCAGCTCTTCAACAATGGCGCAGGCTTCAGCCACTGGATCGGTTGATTCATCAAACGGTGCCAAATCAACGATGTGCAGCAAAATACCGGTGCGTTGCAAGTGTTTCAAGAAGCGATGGCCCAGGCCAGCACCTTCAGCGGCACCTTCAATCAAGCCAGGAATATCAGCCACAACAAAGCTGCGATTATCATCGATACGCACTACGCCCAAATTAGGGAATAAAGTGGTAAACGGGTAATCAGCAACCTTTGGTTTAGCCGCAGAAACAGCGCGAATAAAGGTTGATTTACCTGCATTAGGCATACCCAGCAAGCCGATATCAGCCAGCACTTTAAGCTCTAAGCGCAGCTCACGACGCTCGCCTTCTTCCGCTGGCGCAGTTTGGCGCGGTGCGCGGTTAACAGACGATTTAAAGTGCAAATTGCCCAAACCGCCCTTACCACCCTTAGCGATCACAACGCGTTGGCCGCTTTCGGTTAAGTCTGCAATCAGCTCGCCTGATTCTGCATCCACAATCGTCGTACCCACGGGCATGCGCAATTCAACATCATCGCCACCCTTGCCGTAACAATCTGCACCGCGGCCACTTTCGCCATCGCGTGCTTTATATTTTTTTACAAAACGGTAATCAACCAATGTATTGATGTCTTCATCCGCAACCGCCCAAACGCTACCACCACGACCACCATCGCCGCCATCAGGGCCACCACGAGGAATAAACTTCTCACGGCGCATACTTGCGGAACCACTACCACCCTTGCCGGCAATGGCTTCAATTTTTGCTTCATCAATAAATTTCATGCGTAGAGCTCCAACAAAATACTTTCGAAGGCTGCCCGTTTGGGCGAGGCACTGTTGCTTGTTATTTTTTAAAGCATAAACGGGCAAAAATAATAAGCAACAGAACCAAAACTTCCGATAGAAAAAAAGCCCCATCCATGATGGACAGGGCTTTAAAATATACCAGTATTGCTTAATAAATTAAGCAGCTACTTCTTCACCAACGTAAGGCAAGATGATTACAGTGCGACGCTTCAGAGCGCCTTTCACTGCATATTTTACATAGCCATCTTTCAGCGCAAACAAGGTGTGATCCTTGCCGATACCAACGTTATCGCCTGGGTGGAATTCTGTACCGCGCTGACGCACGATAATAGAACCAGCAGGAATTAATTCGCCGCCGTAAACCTTGATACCAAGTCGTTTTGAATGTGAGTCGCGGCCGTTACGTGAACTACCGCCAGCTTTCTTGTGTGCCATGTTGCAACACTCCTACTGAATTACGAAAAGGCGGAATTACTTAACAATCGCGTCGATACGCAATTCAGTGTAATTCTGACGATGGCCTTGATGGCGCTGATAATGCTTACGACGACGCATTTTAAAAATGGTCACCTTATCGCCACGACCGTGTGTTACCACGGTTGCGGAAATAGATGCACCAGCTACAAGTGGGGCACCAATCACCACTGTTTCACCGTCTGCCACCATCAATACTTCATTCAGTACGATCTGGCTGTCGATGTCTGCAGTAATCTGTTCTACTTTAAGTTTTTGGCCGACGACAACTTTATACTGCTTGCCCCCGGTTTTTACGACTGCATACATAACAAGCTCCATTGGAGAGTTTGGGTCTTGCGCTTTACTACCTGTCACGCCCTCTATTATTAAATAGCGCGAGCAGCAAAACGTCTTCCCGAATCGGGAAACGCGCGATGCTACGCTGAAGAACTAATCAAGTCAAGCACTTACGCACACCAACGACTAGAGGCACATGGACATAGTGGCTATCGACAATGGCTAGGACAGAGCGGAGTGTCGAAGTTTCTGCTAACATGCGCGATTAATTCATGCACGAGCAGTACGGGGCACAAGCGTGGCAATGGCGTTCGTAAAATCAGTTATTGGCGAGGAAATGCAGGCGGTGGACCAAGTGGTTCGCGATCGCCTCTATTCTGACGTCATTCTAGTGCGGCAAGTAGCCGAGTACATTGTGAACTCAGGTGGCAAACGCCTGCGTCCGATGATGGTACTGCTATCCGCGAAAGCCTTAGGCTATGAAGGCACCCATCACCGTGAGCTAGCAGGTGTCATCGAGTTTATTCATACCTCGACGCTGCTGCACGACGATGTGGTCGATGAATCCGATCTGCGCCGTGGCCGCGACACAGCCAATGTGCTGTTTGGTAATGCGGCATCGGTTTTAGTTGGCGACTTCTTATACTCGCGCGCATTTCAGATGATGGTGAGCTGTGGTTCCTTGCGAATTATGCAAGTGTTGGCCGATACCACCAACATCATTGCCGAGGGCGAAGTGCTGCAGCTGATGAATATCGGCAATGTCGATATCGATGAAGCCGCTTATTTAAAAGTCATTCGCTACAAAACGGCTAAATTATTTGAAGCAGCTGCCCGCCTTGGTGCCATTCTTGCTGAAAGTGATCCTGACACCGAAGATCGCATGGCACGGTTTGGTATGCACTTGGGTACCGCCTTCCAGATTATTGACGATGTATTAGATTACTCTGGCAAAACCAGTGAAATCGGCAAAACCCTCGGCGATGATTTAGCCGAAGGGAAAGCCACCCTGCCACTGATTCATGTAATGAGCCACGGCACTGCGGAATCTGCAAATATTGTTCGCACCGCTTTGCAACACGCCAACCGTGATGAACTGCCCGCTGTACTCACAGCAGTACAAGCCAGCGGCTCTTTAGAATACGCGCGTGCGGTTGCTGCCCAAGAAGCGCAACTGGCTAAGGATTGCCTAGAAGGATTAGCGATGAATCCTTATTTGCAATCACTACTTATGCTGGCCGATATATCAATTAACAGAAACAGTTGACAAGCGGTACGCTCTCAGTGATAATGCGCACCTCTTCGCAGCAATGCGAAAGAGATTCGGGGCGTAGCGCAGCCCGGTAGCGCATCTGCTTTGGGAGCAGAGGGTCGTGAGTTCGAATCCCACCGCCCCGACCAAATATTAAAACCTCAAGACTTAGGTCTTGGGGTTTTTTATTGCCTACTGTTTCTCTGCCCCGCACCACCTACTGGCCATTACTCCTACAATACCTAGGGCTTATCTTAATAGTCAGCAACACCAAGAAAGTAGTAATCTCTAATATATATTCGTCATTCTCCCGCTTGCTGTTATTTAAAGTGCTCATCAATCAGTAGCGGCCAGCCGACACATTCATGATTTATTCTCCCGCCTGGATTCCGTAATGCGCAGCAATTTACCAATTACCGAACACGAAGTTCCCGTTGACCCGCGCCGCCCTATTGTCAGCAAAACTGATTTAAAAGGCCAGATTAGCTACGCTAACTCATCCTTTAAGGAAGTGGCGGGCTTTAGCGATAAAGAAATTATTGGCGAGCCACACAATATTGTTCGTCATCCCTTTATGCCCAGCAGTGCCTACGCCGATATGTGGCAAACCTTAAAACAAGATTTACCTTGGCGAGGCATTGTTAAAAACCGCTGTAAAAATGGCGACCATTATTGGGTAGAGGCTTTTGTTACCCCCATAAAGGAGCGCGGCCAAAAAGTGGGTTATATGTCGGTGCGTAATACCCCCAGCCGCGCACAAATCTCTGCCGCCGAGGCCCTCTATACCAAGATCAATGCTGGCCAAGCCACCCTAGCCAAAACCAAATGGCCACAGCAGCGCTCTATGCTGCAGAGAATATGGTTGGTGCTGGCTGCGGTATTAATCCCAGCACTGGCATCACCTTTTTCCACCCCGCTCCTAGCCGTATCCGCGGTGGCTGCGGCTTGGGGCGGCTGGTATTTAACGCAATCCATCCAGCGCCCAATTCAAAATATTGAATACGCCTTCTCACAATTAAGTGAAGGCAATTTTCGTTTTGATGTAGATGCCAGCGCGCCTAAGGAATTCAGCCATTTGCTGGTTGCACTGGAATCAATGCGGATTAATTTACGCGCCATCATTGCCGACGTGGTACTGGCAGGCAACCGCGTGGATAAACGCGCTCAGGATGTTGCCAACAGCGCCAGCGAGCTAATTAAGCGCAGCCAAGAGCAATCAGACGGCGTGGCAACCACGGCAGCGGCACTAGAAGAAATGGCAAGTAGTGTGAACGAGATCAGCCTTGCTACGCGGATTAGCGCAGAGCATGCCTCCAAAGCTAAGGAGCTAGCTACCCGTGGTGCGATCGAAATGGGCGCGGCGCAAACGGCGACGCAAGAAGTAGTTACCGTGGTTGATCAGGCCCGTATTACGCTAGGCCAGCTTTCTGATGCGGTGCGGGAAATCAGCGTGGTGACTAAAACCATTCGTGAGATTGCCGACCAAACTAATCTGCTGGCGCTCAACGCCGCCATCGAAGCGGCCAGAGCAGGCGAAACCGGCCGTGGCTTTGCCGTGGTAGCCGATGAAGTACGCAAACTAGCTGAGCGCACCAGCGCTAGCACGGTGAGTATTGCCAGCACCATCAGCAGCGTAGAGGCCCGCACCAACGAAGCCCTTGCTACCATGCGCGAGGCGGTGGCCTCGGTAAATCACGGCACCGCACAAATTGATGCCTGCACGCTCACCTTGGGCGAAATTGCCGCCTCTAGCAATGGCGTAGATCAATCTGCCCGCCATGTAGCGGAGATGCTGGATCAGCAATCATCCGTATCAGAAGACGTAGCGCAGACCATGGAAAAAATCAACGCGCTTACCGAGCAAAACGTCAGCCGTATTATCGGCGTTGGCGAAACCGCATCGCAGCTCACCCAAATAGCGGGAGAGCTGCATCAGCTGGTGCAGCAGTTTGAAAAATCACTATAAATTAGCAGCACAAATAGGGGCACATGCAGCCCAATCCTATCAACTTAGGCCACGCTTGTAGGGCGGGTGAAACCCACGAGTGATGCTAAACAAACGCGGATTGCACCCGCCCTACGATGTTTCAGCGCTTGCAATAGATAGATCTAAGTTGACAGAATGAGCATCCAGCCCGCTGTTTTATTTATCCAAGCGTTTTACCACCAGTATTCAAGCTGCAAGCCGTAAGTGGAGCCATTCAGATCACGGCCAAATGTGCCGGTTTTAGACAAAGCCGATCCGGTAGAGGCGGCATTCTGCGCAGCTTCATTCCAGCGAGCGTAGGTATAAAACAAACGCAGCTCTGGCCTGCTCCAAAATGCTTTATCCAGAGTAAAGGTTGGCGCAATGGTCAGCTTACTCAAATTGCGCGTTTGCCCATCTAAAGCCTCCACACGATCATGGCCCACCTCGCCCACTAATTTAAAACTCTGGCTAAAGGCGTAAACCGGCCTTGCTCCGGCCGACCACCACGTTTGCCTGCCTGCATCGCTTTGATCACGCTGATACACCGCCGTCAGCTGGCCACCAAACTCTGGTGTGGCCTGCCAATCAAAAGACTCGACCAAACGAAGGCGTTTATTGCTCTGATCTGCTAGCAAAGAGCCGGTATAACCAAGCCCCGTACCAGGGCCTACGCCATACTGAATAGCAAATTTATTGGTGCCACCCAGCCAACCTTTTTGCTCGTGCTGCGCAGTGAGCGACCAGCCGCTATTGGCCCCACTCACCTGCCCTGCAGCTTGGATATAACTTAAGCCCAGCGCCACTTCACCGCCTTTATTCGTGGCAATGCCGCCAAGCTGAAAATCATGCTTATTGGCGTAATCCGCCTGATAGATATTGTCCTCACGCGAGAAGGCATAGCTAAGCTTTAAATCACCGACTTTATAGTCCTCAATTCCCAGCCCCGTGCCGCTTGGGTTCCAGTAATAAAAGTCGGTGATATGCACATCATGGCGCTTGTAATAACGACGGCCAGCCCATAGCGTGGCACCATTTAGCTCGGGGATATTGCTGTATTTGGCGTAAATTTGCGGCGCTCTGGCACTGCCATCTTCTGGTTGAAAAGTGGGCGATCTGTCGTTGCGGTTATAAAGACTGCCCATACCCACCACGGTAAAGGTGCTGCCCTGCTCGCTTTTAAAAAAATCGTGGCTGATTTCCAGCTCGCCATAAATCTCGCACTCATTGCCAAGGCGATATTTGGTTTCGGCACCCGCCAGCTGAAAACAGCTTTGCGCGCCGCCAGAGCCGGTTGAAGCCCCCGAGCCAATCCGGCCATAGCCATGAAACTCGAATGCCATTGCGGGCAGGCTTATCAACAAACTACTCAACAGCATGGCTTTCATCGATGAGTTATACATCGCTCTACTCCTTTTATGTTTTTACAAGCAAAAGCGTCCCCACCCGCAGCGCATAGCAGCGACGGGGACAAAACTGCCTGACGGCAGAAATCAGGGGGTTGAAGCTTATTAAGAAGGGCTAAATCGAATCAGTAGCGATTCATACGGGCGTAATTTAAAGTGTTTGAAATCGTTAATGCTGTGCTCGTAATTAGCCAGCAGCACTTCAGCCGCCCAATCCGCCGGAACAGTCAGCAATGGAAGGGCGAAATCTGCCTCGCTAGCGCTAAAGTTGCTCACGATCAGCAAGGTTTCGCCATCGGTGCTGCGGCTATACGCCCAGATGGCGGGATCATCAGCGCTTAAGCAGCTGTATTCGCCGTATTTAAGCACCGCCGATGTTTTACGTAGGGCGATCAGTTGGCGGTAGTGATATAGCACCGAGTTTTGATCGGCCATCGCCGCTGCCACATTGACTTGTTCCGGCTGGCTGGCGATGCCTATCCACGGCTCAGCGCTAGAAAATCCTGCGTTGATTCCATCATCCCACTGCATTGGCGTGCGCGAGTTATCGCGGGATTTTTGCTTAATCGCCGCCATGATGTCAGCCTCGGCCACGCCCGCTGCGCTTAGGCTTTGGTAGGCATTAAGCGTTTCTACATCACGGTAATCGCTGATCTGGGTGAAGGCCGGATTAGCCATGCCAATTTCCTCGCCCTGATAAATATAGGGCGTGCCTTGCAGACCGTGCAGCGTGGTGGCGAGCATTTTTGCGGATTCAACGCGATAGCGGCCATCGTCGCCAAAGCGTGAAACCACGCGCGGTTGATCGTGGTTGCACCAGAAAATAGCGTTCCAGCCACCACCCTCATTCATGCCGCTTTGCCAATCCGACAAGATGCGTTTTAGCTCGATAAAATCAAACGGCGCAGCCAGCCATTTTTCGCCCTGCGGGTAATCCACTTTCAGGTGGTGAAAATTAAACGTCATGGATAATTCATGCCGATCTGGCCGCGAATAATTAATGCAATGCGGCAAGGTAGTCGATGACATTTCGCCCACCGTTAGCAAATCTCGCCCAGCAAATACCTTGCGGTGCATTTCTTGCAAATATTCATGCACGCGTGGGCCATCGGTATAAAAACGGCGGCCATCGCTATCGTCATCGCTAAAATCTTGCTGCTTGGAGATCAGATTAATCACATCGAGGCGAAAGCCTGCCACGCCCTTATCGGCCCAAAACTGCATCATCTCGAACACGGCTTGGCGCAGCTTGGGGTTTTCCCAATTTAAATCGGCCTGGCTTTCATCAAATAAATGCAGGTAATACTGTCCGCTAGCCTGATCAAGCGCCCACGCTGAGCCACCAAATTTTGATTGCCAGTTATTCGGCTGATCGCGCCAGATATAAAAATCACGATAAGGGTTATCACGGCCCTTTAAAGCTTCTTGAAACCAAGCGTGCTGTACCGAGGTATGGTTCACCACGATATCCAGCATGATGCGCAAGCCACGAGCGGATGCTTCACTCAGCAGCAAGTCAAAATCAGCCATGCTGCCGTAAGCAGGATCAATCGCGTAGTAATCGCTAACATCGTAACCATTGTCTTTTTGCGGTGAGGCGTAAATAGGCGTCAGCCACAGGTAATCCACGCCCAACCATTGCAGGTAATCCAGCCTATCTACAACGCCTAAAATATCGCCCGTTGCCCTGCCATGATGGCTACTAAAGCTTTTAGGATAAATTTGATATACCACTGATGATTGCCAGTCTTGCTGCATCTAAAAACTCCCTGCGCAGCGCCACTGAGACGGCGCTGCGTACTAAAAAACTGAGGCGTTGCCGCTTCGGATATCTACACAGACTGCCCAGCCAGAACCGGCTCAGCCTTCCACGCCATACGTTTGGCAAATAGCCATGTCAGCGTAAAGGGTACAATGACGGCAACTAAGGTACCGAGCAGGAACACTGGAATATGCACCGGCACAATCGAGATAAACGCGGGTAAGCCGCCAACGCCAATCGCGGAAGCTAAAACGTGGTTTAGGGTAATCAACACCGATGCGCAGGCTGAACCTATCAATGCGGCGTAGAAAGGGTATTTAAAGCGCAGATTTACCCCGAACATGGCTGGCTCGGTAATGCCTGAGAACGCAGAGATTGCCGAGGTAGAGGCCATGCTTTTTTCAGTAGCGCTTTTTGCAATGCAGAACATCGCCAAAGCCGCGCTGCCTTGCGCAATATTGGATAGCGCAATAATTGGCCAGATAAAAGTGCCACCGTGGCTGGTAATCAGCTGTAAATCGACAGCAATAAACATATGATGCATGCCGGTAATCACCAGCGGCGCATACAGCGCACCAAAAATCGCCGCGCCCAGCACGGGGGCCACTTCAAAAACCTGCACCAAACCTTGGGTAATCAACACGCCGAGGCCACGCGCCACCGGCCCGATTATCGCCAAAGCCAGCACGCCGCTAATCACAATCGTAGTAATCGGCACCACCAGCAGTTGAATCGCATTCGGCACGCGCGCTTTGAGCCAAATTTCAACCTGGCTCATCACCCATGTTGCCGCCAGGATAGGCAGAATCTGGCCCTGATAACCCACGCGCTCAATCTTAAACAGGCCCAGAATATCGAAGTAAGGAATCGCTTGGCCATCTAGCCCCGCTGCGGCCTTGCCGTAATTCCAAGCGTTGAGTAAATCAGGGTGAACCAGCAAAAGGCCCAGCACAATACCCAGCACCTCGCTGCCGCCAAAACGCTTAGCAGCCGACCAGCCGACCAAGGCAGGTAAGAACACAAAGGAGGTGTTGGCCATCATATTGACCAGCTGCCACAGACCACTTAGGCCCGGATATGCATCCAGCAAGCTTTTGCCTGGGATAAACATATCCTTAGCGCCCAGCAGATTGTTTATCCCCATTAAGAGGCCAGCGACAATAATCGCGGGCAGAATCGGCATAAACACATCAGAGAAAATCTTGACCAAGCGCTGCAAGGGGTTGAGTTTATTGTCGCCCTTGCCTTTTACATCGGCCACGGTGGCGGCGCTTCTGCCGGCCAGATCGATCAGCTGGGCATAAACCCGATCCACATCGCCCGAGCCAATCACAATCTGAAACACACCGCCATTGCTGAACTGGCCTTTAACCAGATCAACCACCTTCAGCGCCTCATGATTGATTTTGCCTTCGTCTTTTAAAGCAATCCGCAGCCGCGTAATACAGTGTGCCGCCTGCTCGATATTCTCTGCCCCACCTATTGAATCAAGGATCTGCTGTGCAATCTGCCGGTAGTCGTAGCTCATCTCTCTGCTCCTTTGTGTAATATTCACAATGACGCATTTAACTCGTACAGACGAGTAGTGTCAATACTCGTATGTACGAGTAGTTTAATTCCTAGGATAAGTATTTAGCCTAGGGCAAGCCCAATACAAAAGAAGAAAATAAGCCACAAGCAGGCAAAAAAATGGCCCTGTGCTCACTCAGCAAACTGAGGAAAACAGGGCCATTCAGGGCATAAAATAAAAAACAGAGGGCTCAAGAGTTAGCCCCCTTCAAATCAAACATTTGTCGCAAGGTAAAACCGACGGACGGTAGCAATTAACGCCGTGCAATGTCAGAAAAAAAGAATTTATCCAGCCTGTGCCGAGACTCGGTGTATTCAAACTGACGGCCATCGTAGAAATGGGTGTGGTTTTTCACCACAATCACATGATCCATGCCATTTAAATCTAAATAACGGCGATCGTCTTCAATACAGGGCTGGGCTTCAAATACGCGCTGGGCGTAGCAGATATTTAGCTTGAGCACTTTCTCTATATATTCATAAATCGAATTCTGCGCTATTTGCGGCGTAAGGCCAGGGATCAGCTCGGCGACGAAATAATTAATATCCAGAATCACATTTTCGCCATCGATATTACGCACCCGCTTAATACGCACCAGCTCGGTTTTTTCTGGCACTTGCAAAAGCTTAGCCTGCGATTTATCTGCGCTGATCAATTGAAAATCAGCAATCTGCGTCGTCACCGCCCGCCCAAGGCGCTCATAAGATTCTTTAAAGCTAACAATACCGCTAAGTTGAAATTCGATATTGCCCGGTTTTAAAACAAACACGCCCTTGCCGTGGATTTTTTGCACATAACCACGCTCCTGCAACTGATCCACCGCCTTACGCACCGTACCTCTGCTTGCCCCATAGCTATTCATCAACTCGGATTCAGAAGGAATCTTCTCGCCTTTTTGCAAACGCTGATTATCAATATCCGCAACGATATCGGCAAAAATCTGGCTGTATTTGTTCACGCTGGGGATCACTTCAGGGGAATCAGGAATGGAACAGGCAGTCTGCCTGAAACTGACTTTTGATGCCAGTTTGGGGAGGGGGAATGTTGATTTATATAGGGGCGTAGCGTCTTTTTTTTAGTGCCTTCGGCACGTTAATTTAGGTGCGGGATTCCCCCGCGTGGGACTTCCTTTCTTGAACGGCCAGAAATCATAGTACGCAAAGAGGCCGCCCCGACCAGCACGAAAGCCCCTCACTGCGGATAACCGGCTCGGCGAAAAAGGCTGCTCGCTCGCTGCCTCGCTACCCCTTTTCCGAAACCCCGAGCCGCTTATTCCTCGCTTCGGCGTGCTTCAAGGGGACTTTCAAAAGCCCAATGCAATCATCGCAATTAGTAGTAAATATTCGTTTAGTTCATTTTAAAAACATATCAAAAGCAAACATCACATGACTTTCGTAGGGTGGGTTAGACAAAAGCGCTTTACCTTTGTCGTAACCCACCGCTTTTCCGTGCAACGAAATGTTAGACGGATAAAGCTTTAACCCAACCTACCCGCACTTGATAAATCTGCCAACAAAATATAAATATACGTTCATCTATATTTTCAAATGCAAAGCAAGATACTTTGCTGAAAAATTTAAAACAAATGTTATTAATGTTCCAGCACAAGCTTTAATAATTGCATTCTTATTTTCGCCTTGCACATCTTTTATCATTTTAGCATCCCCCTTCGTAATATTAATATATGATATATCACTAGATGAATCTATCGAATTCTCAACAAACCTTCCTAAAATTGCTGAAAACTTATATGCAAAGAAAAGAAAAAGAAAGATCAAAAGTGACAAACTAGCAAGTTGAGGCACTTTAGGATCAGTTCCAATCATATAAGGCATTAAATTAATCACAACACAAGAGCAAAATATCAAACTTAAATATTTAAAAACTGGCGACGCATAATGAGACACTCTCTTCGCCGTGTTAATATACTTTGATTCTTTAGAAGAATCCAATGCATCAAGCCATTCATCAAATGCAGCAATAATTGTTCGTGAAACAACATAATCAACGTAAGAGACTTTTATTTCACAAGTTTTCGACGAAATCATCATTAAGAATGATCGATTAACTCCAACTGGAAAATCTTCAAGCATCTTTCTCTTAGCAGTAACTCTGCTAATCAAACGGATTGCTATTGTATAATTCTGAGGTCGATTAGTCTGAGGCAAAACTATTGCAAAATTATATTTCACAACAACACTTTCAGTGCATGCATTTACAGAGCTATTAAAAGAAGAAAACCGCTCTAAAGAACTATAAGTTTCTTTCTGATTTTTATCAAAGAAAATAGTAAAAGTAGAATTAGAAGAAACAACACGGTATTGCTCTAATATTTGATTTATTTTAGAGTCTAATTGTTTTATATCATCAAAATTTACATGGATTGATTTCTTGGAAATTTTAGTAGTTTCTTCACTTTTCCCAGTGATTTGATTATAAATATCTTGATAAGTCTGCAAACTAATTTCCACAGAACCATTTCTACCATCAACGACAACCTCATTTTGATTGTCGTTATTATCAATAAGGGCGCCCATATTTACTCCGAAATTGGTCAAGTTAAAACATTCTAATTAATAATAACGTAAACATTATTAATTACACTCTAAAGCTATGGGTAAACCAGAAATAATCTAAAAAATTACACACAAGGATTAACTAACACTTAAACCCACAGAATAGGCGTGCATGTTCAGAAAGCATAACAAAGGCATATTACACGAAACTTTACCCAATCTGTTTTACCTCACAAACAACCCCCTCCCCCAACCACCCCAGCTCCTCCCTCTGCCCCAAATAAAAACTCGCATTCAGGCGCATTTGCTTACACAGCGGCCCGCCTTCGGGGTAGCAGAGCCAGCCGGGGGCGAAGTGGATCCCTTGGGCTAGGGCTTTTTTTAATAGGGCGCTTAGGTCGATGGCTTGCGGCAGGGTGATCCATAGCAGGTAGCCGCCAGCGGGGATTTCTACTTGGGTGCCGGCGGGAAAGCAGGCGAGGATGTCGGTACGCATGGCGTCCGTGCGTTTTTGTAATTCAGTGCGTAATTTGGCGATGCTGCGGGTGTGTAAATCGCCCGCGAGTAAGGCGGCCAGCGCCAGTTGGCTGGGGAGTGGCGAGCTGAGTGAGCTGCAAAACTTTAAGGCGCGTATGCGATCGCTCCAGCGGCCGGGCTCTATCCAGCCGACCCGATAACCGGGGGCGATGGTTTTGCTGAATGAGCAGCAATGCAGCACCAGGCCCAGCCTGTCGTAAGCTTTAAGTGGCAGGGGGGCTTTATCGGCAAAGTGCAGAGCTCGGTAGGTGTCGTCTTCGATAATCGCCAGCTGGTGTTGATAGGCTAAGTCGAGCAGCGCTTGTTTATCTGCCTCGGGCATGCAGCGCCCGCTGGGGTGCTGAAAATTGGGCATCACCAACAAGGCGGTGATGGCTTGCTCTTGCAAGAGCGCCCCAAGTGCGGGCAGATCTAAGTAAGGCTCGGAAGCGACTTCGACCACGCTGATCCCCAGCTGGCGAATCAGGCTAAGCACGCCGGGGAAAGCGGGGGTGACTACGGCAAGGCACGGCTTACTAATGCCTTGCACTACGGCTTGAATCGCCAACGATAAGGCTTCCATACCGCCACAGGTAACGATCAGGTTTTCCCAATGCAAATGCACGCCTTCGCTATGATACATGCGAGCAATCTGGCGACGTAGCTGATCTAAACCCAACATGGGCTGATGATTAAGCGCTTGCGGGTAAGAGGCCATGGCCCGCATTAATTCACGATTCAGGGCGCGGGTATCGAGCAGCCCGGCATTGATAAAAGGCGAGCCCCAAGGCGCAGCAACGTTTTCTAACAAGCAGAGCGGATCGAACTCGCCAGCAGCCAGCGCATCAATCTTTCTGCCCTGCCCCGCCACAATCACCCTGAATGCCGCACGCGGCTCGGCCTCTACATAGGCCAGCCGTTCTAACTCATAAAAGGCTTTTTTGGCGGTGGTCATGCTGACTTGATGCGTTTGGCAGACCGAGCGTAAGGAAGGCAGCTTATCGCCAAGCTGGTAATCCCCCCTATCAATGGCAAGGGTAAAGAAGTCGATTAATTGCTGAAATTTGCTCATACACTCAGGGCTAGATTGCGGCCTGACAGGCCGCTCAGCCATAGTGTAAAGCATTGGTAATTCCAGATACTCGGGAAACAAAGAGATAAAATCCTTTTTTAGCGCCTGCGGCGCAATATTTAGGTGCGGGTGTCCCGCTGGACCTTCCTTTCTTGCGTCGCCAAGAAACGAAGCCAAGCGACAACAGCAAAACGCGAAACCCCTTCGCTGCGGACAGCGGCGGCTGCGGAACTCGCTTCGCTCAAACAGGCATCAAAGAAACCCCGCCCGCTTGTTCGTAACGAAGCGCGTTTTCAGGGGGATTTCCTAAGCCCCATGCTTTAGTAAGCAGCATTAAATAATCCATTAATGAGCATTTACGCAAAAATCAAAAAATAGAGCTTCAATGTAAGGCCAGAAAACTGCTTTGCGCGCTGACTTTCCACGCGGGGTGGTTGCGGCTTTTGGCGGTGAAGACAATCGGCACGCTGCCAGTGGATTGGGCGACTTCCAGCCTTACGGTAATCTGCCGGTTGCTGCCTGCGGGCAGGGCAATCACTGGCTCGTCGCTATAGATTTCTACGCCGGGCAGGCCCTCTACCGTTAGCTCTAAATGCTGCTCGCTGGCCGAGCTATTGCCCAGTTGCAGGGTGTAGCTGTTTTCCAGCCAGCCTCGGGCTGTTTCGCGGGCGAGGATATTTCTATCCCTTGCGATATCCAATTTGAGCGGCTGGCGCTGCATCAGCGACACGCTGGCAATGCCCAATACCAGCACCACGGCTAGACCATACAGCGCCGCTCTTGGCCGCAGCAGATGCTGCCAGCTTAAGCCCACCGCGCCGGGCTTTTGCATATTTTGCTCATTGGTAAACCGAATCAAGCCGCGTGGTTTTTCGATTTTATCCATCACCACATCACAGGCATCAATACAGGCGGCGCAGCCTATGCACTCGTATTGCAAGCCTTGGCGGATATCAATACCCACTGGGCAAACCTGCACACAGATATTGCAATTCACGCAATCGCCCTGCGGCGCGGCGGCTTTATGCTGAGCACCACGCGGCTCTCCGCGCACGGCATCGTAAGCCACCACCAAGGTTTGCTGATCAAACATCGCACTTTGGAAACGCGCATAGGGGCACATATGCTTACACACCTGCTCACGCAGCAAACCCGCCAGCACATAGGTAAAGCTGCCGTAGCTAAAAATCCATAGCCATTCAATAGGCCCAAAAGACAAGGTCGGCAAAGCGCCCGCCATATCGCGAATCGGGCTGAAATAGCCAACAAAACTAAAGCCGGTCCAAAAGCAAAACAGCAGCATCAGCGCGTGCTTGCTGGATTTACGCAGCACTTTTTTCACCGACCACGGCGCGGCATCCAGCTTAGCCCGCTGGGTGTGCGAGCCTTCGGTTAGGCGATCTATCCACAGCATAATGGTGGAATACACTGTTTGCGGACAGGCATAGCCACACCAGATGCGCCCAGAAAGCGTGCTCCAAAAAAACAACGCAAACGCCCCCGCCATCATCAGCGCCATTAAATAGATAAAATCCTGCGGCCAAAAATTCATCCCAAACACAAAAAACTGCTGCCGCGCCAGATCAAACCAAACCGCCTGCTGCCCCTGCCAATGCACCCACGGCAAGCCAAAGAAAATCAACTGGGTAATAATAATCATCAATACCCGCCAATTATTAAACCGCCCCTTAGTCAAGCGCGGATAAAATTGTATGGGCATGGCTTTAACAGGCTTGGCGGACATGGCACAAATCCAATCAGCAAAAGCCACTTTATACTTGCCCCCGCGGCCCAATCAAAGACACAGGCAGGCAGAGATAAGGGTACACAGGCAGTTGAATGAATCAGCTAAGCTGTGCTTTAAGCTTGGGGAAGGACTGTGTAATCTGACAACAGAACAAGCCACGATACATAGGGTGCAAAACGCCATAGGCCTTACGCACCGCAACCAGACGGTGCGCAAGAAGAACGACTTGCACACCCTATAAAAACCCCACTTTGATCTTCCGTTGACAGGATTAGGATGAAATCCGCGAGCCATGTTGAAAAACGGCGGCTTGCACCCGCCCTACGATGATTTAATGCTTGTCATTGCGTGGCCGTACCATGATGGGATTGGTTTTTAGCTAGACAAACACAGCCCTACAAATTCAAACATCTCGGCCAATATTCAGCCTGAGATTGCAGCACTTAAGGATGACCATGTACTCAGCCCAAACTATAGAATTTGCGCAGCATAAAGAGAATGAAGCAGAAAAATTAGCTTACCGTTTCCACGCCGAAAAAAGCATGGGCGGCAGAGATCGTGATAACTATATGCGCGATTACGCCCGTGTTTTATACAGCTCATCCTTCCGCCGCTTGCAAGGCAAGATGCAGCTGCTTAGCGTAAACAACACCAAATTTAGCCGCAACCGCCTGACGCATAGCTTAGAAGTGGCCCAGATTGCCCGCAGCATTGCCATGGATTTAGGCCTAAAGTACCCAGCCGTTACCGAAACCTGCGCGCTGATTCATGATATTGGCAACCCGCCATTTGGCCATCATGGCGAGCGAATTTTGCATTCTCTCTCTAAAGAAGTAGGCGGCTACGAGGGTAATGCGCAGGCATTTAGAATAGTGCACAACTTAGAAACCAAAAGTATTCATTACTCCGGCCTAAATTTAACCCTGCGCACGATTTGGGGCACGATTAAATACTTTCATACCTCAGCAGAAAACCCGAATAAATTCCTCTACGACGACAATTACCATTTCTTAAAAGAGCAGTTAGATAAACACGCTATTAAAGATATAAAAAGCATCGACGCGCAAATCATGGACATCGCCGATGAGATTGCCTATGCTGCGCATGATTTAGAAGACGCTATTAATGCCGATATGGTGGATATGGGCGAGCTGCTGTACTCGTTTAAAATCAGCGAAAAATACAATGATGCTTACGATACTTTTAAAGAAATTATTGACGCCTGCCAAAAAGAAGCGGGCGGCGCTTATTTAATGCGCACCTCGGAAGAATTCTCTTATATTTTTATTAAAGAGCTTACTTCAACCATTATCCATACCCTTTGCCAAGACATTGCCGTGGTAAACAATAATGGGGTAGAAGAAATTGGCTATCGCCAGCATGCAAAGCTAGCGGCGGGCTTAAAGAATGTGTTATCTAAAATGATTCTTAAAAAGAAAAGTATTCTGCAATACGAAAAACGCGGTGAAAATATTATTCGTGGGCTATTTCAAGTTTATTCAGATGAGCAATATAACCCAGGCCTGCAACTCTTCCCTGCCGAGCTGCGCTACCGCGTGGGAAAAGAAAACACCACTCGCCTGATTACCGATTATATCTCCGGCACCATGGACGCTTTTGCTACGCAAGAATATATTAAGTATTTTGGTGAATCTGAATACAATAAATTGTATAAAAATCATATTGCGCCTTAGATGTCGGGTTTCGGGTCATTCTGTTCCTATTCGCAGCTGGCCACTTTTCCAAGCCAGAGATCTACTGCATGATCTGATTCAATCACTTTCAACCAAGGCATCAACATGAGCACAATCCATCCGCTAGCCAGAACCACACCG
>JANYCY010000084.1 GCA_025360045.1 Janthinobacterium sp.
GGAGCTGCCGGGGTGCTTAAAAAATAGTTAAACCAACGCATATCGAATTCCGCTCTAGGTAGAAATTGAGCTGAAATGTGTTGGTTTTGCTTTGAAAATACTGACTCTGGGCCTCGGGGAGGCATGGCGGACAGTCGGACATGACAACGGAAGCCTTGCTGCATAAGGCTTGTAACGGCGGGCTTAGAAAGGAAAAAACCCCTACTGAGAACAGTAGGGGTTCGTGTACTGGTGGTGCAGTTCAGTACCTAGCTCCAACTTATTCTTGGCAATGGCGGGTAATACAGGGTAACAGTGGGTAATGATTTTATTGTTTTATTTATTACGCACCGTTTAATGTCGTCGGCATGAATTTTGCGTGGTTCAACTTGATCAGCCATCGAAAATCAAGCCGAATCATATCAGATCCAGCCATTTTTCGGGAGAAATGTTGACTTTCCAGGTGCTGATTTTGCGACCTACAACTGCTATGCAATTGGGTATTCAGCTACAACTTATTCTCGTGTAATACAGGGTAAGAGTGGGTAATGGTTGCGGCATTTTGTTATGTTCGGCACTTGAATCCCTCTGGCACGAGCTTTGCTGCGTTTGCCAATTTATGAGTTAACTACCTGAATAAGCAGGCTTGGCGGATCCTTGGGGCCGACGCTGTTAAAAGGCTCTTTAATTATGGACTGTGCTATTAAAGAATGTTTTGATTTGATAATGCTAAATTAAAAGGCTCTTTAAAATACAACGCGTTGCTGGCACATACACCACAGTAATTTTCTAGGGCAATGGCACTATGTATTCCATTGACGGAATACTTTGTCGGATCTATACTTGTTCAATGAACTGGACTGTTGAATATACTGATGAGTTTGGCAATTGGTGGGCGGGCTTAGGGGAAGATGAGCAGGAGTCACTGGATGCATCGGTGCGCTTGCTAGAAAATCGTGGCCCCAATTTGGGCTTTCCGCATAGCAGCGGAATCAATAACTCGAAGCATGGCCATATGCGGGAGCTGCGCACGCAGCATGATGGTCGACCGTTTCGAACATTGTATGCGTTTGATCCGTTGAGGTCAGCAATCTTGCTGATTGGCGGGGATAAAACAGGTGATGGTCGTTGGTACGATGTGCATGTTCCTATTGCCGATAGACTCTACGATGAACATTTAGAGCAACTTCAAAAGGAAGGGCTGATTAATGGCTAATAAATTTACAGAACTACGCTCACGCATGTCGCCAGAATCTCAGGCTCGTGCTGGAGCCAAGGCTCAAGCAATGCTCGCCGAAATGCCGCTTAACGAGTTGCGTCAAGCGCGTGGCCTGTCGCAAAAGATGCTGGCTGATGTCTTGCATGTTCAGCAGCCCTCTATTGCTAAGATGGAGAGGCGCACAGATATGTATCTTTCTACATTGCGCAGCCATATCGAAGCGATGGGCGGGCAACTGGAGGTGGTTGCACGTTTTCCTGATGGCGCGGTCAAGATTAGCAATTTCTCTGACCTTGGAGTTAGCGCTACGGCATAATCATCCGTGGCGGTTAAAAAATGAGAGTTAAGGTAGCTTAAGCACAGCTGCCTAATTTTTAATGAAGTGCACGAAATTAGTTATCAAAATATATGACATTGACTGCTGTTATGTAAGGCAAAGGCTTATTTGATAACGGTGTAAGCTGTTTCTTTTGCTTAAAGAGCAGCACCTGTGCTTTGCCTATTATTTGTTTTGCTGCTGTTATTTATATGTCTTCCCCGCGCCGTACGACGGCCAAAAATATTTCACCGCCATCCGCCCAACGCCTCCCCCAAGCCCCTGCCACCTAAAAAGAAAGGTAAGCCCGATTGGGTGATCGCTGAAGTTTTGCGTTTGAAAGCGCTGATGGGCAGTGGCGCTGGGGTGCGTAAAATTGCAGCGACTTTCAATCGCCTGCATGGCGCACAAATATCGATTGGCAAAACCTTCGTCGCTGATTTATTGATTTCACATCAATACGAGCTAGCGTGTGCCAAACGAAATATCCGTAATAAGCCGCCGAGACCTTATCGCGTTAATGCAGTCTGGGCACTTGATCTCACTTTTTATACCGATGCCGCCAAAAATACCCATACCGTCTTAGGTGTGATCGACCATGGCTCGCGTTTGGCAACTAGCCTTAAAGTCATTGTCAATAAACGGGCTTGGACTATTCTGGGGCACCTTTGCTTGGCAATGGGTCAACACGGCAAGCCGAAAGCAATCCGCTCCGACAACGAAGGCGTGTTTAATAGCTGGGTTTTCAAGACCACGCTCAAATTGCTTGGTATTCGACATCAACAAAGCCAAATTTGTTGCCCTTGGCAAAACGGCAGAATCGAGCGGCTATTCGGCACGCTCAAACCTTTATTGCGTCAGCTTAATTTGCCAAATAGCCTAGCGCTGGAAAGTGCGCTAGCTGAGTTTTCTTTGTTCTACAATTTCATCCGCCCTCATCAAAACCTAGCTGGACTTACACCCGCTGACGCTTGGCAAGGGCGGGCGTGGGTTGATATCCAGCAGTCAGACAGTGAGCCTATTTTGGTTGAGGCGTTGGATGGTTTGCTGGCTGGGTATTACCTGCGGCAATAGTTTGTATGCACGCTCTTTGCAAAATTGACTGTCCGCAAAACGGAGGGTGAAACACGTCGCTTTTCGGTAATTAGCCCAAAATATAGTTAGCGGAATGTCTGGCGTCGACCAACGGATTTCGCGTTGAGGTGAAAATCAAGCCGAAAATCGCTGGTTTTGCTTAAAAAATGCTGACAATTAGTCTCAGCTAAACTTGGCGGACACTCGGACATGACAACGGAAGCCTTGCTGCATAAGGCTTGTAACGGCGGGCTTAGAAAGGAAAAAACCCCTACTGAGAACAGTAGGGGTTTGTGTACTGGTGGAGCCGGCGGGAGTCGAACCCGCGTCCGGAAGCACTCTATGGTGAGTTCTACATACTTAGTCATGTCATTTGGTTTTAATTCCCGACCACGCCGACAGACAGGCTTGGAGAGAACGAGTTACCTTAGATTTAGCCTCTGCCCAAGTAACCCGAGCAAAAGCGATCCCATCTTAATGACTCTGCGTATCGTTTTTAGGCGACCTACCCGATGGGCCCTGTAGTGCAGAGTCTAGCGCGATTAAGCGGCTAGAGCGTAGTTATTGTCGTTTGCGACTATATAAATTCAGTGTTTTACGGGAATCTGAGACCCCGGTATGCCCTCATCCACTTTGCAACCCCCGTCGAAACCATGGCGGCCCCAATGAAGATCTCTGATTATACGCGTAAGCCTGCCCTTGCACAACGATAGCCTTTGTTAGTACCTGTTTCTAGTGAAGCTTGCTGCCTGTGATGGCTTGATTTTTTAGAGAGAACAAAGGCTTATGTGAGCCTAAATAAAGGTGGGCCTATTGCCGCCCTGTATTTAAATTAGCTTGGCAGGTGTTGCAGCAGGTCCAGCGGGTGGGCGATGCGGTGGTCTGCGCCCCATTCATGGGGTTTGTCGTTGCCACTGATATAGCCATAATCGGCCAGTACGGTGCGCATGCCTACTTTGCGGCCTGCTTCGATATCACGCTCGGCGTCGCCTACATAGATGCAGTGGGCTGGATCAACACCGAGTTGGGCGGCTGCAAAGTACATGGGTTTGGCATCCGGCTTGGCCACGCCGACGGTGTCCCCCGAAACCACGACGCCGGGGCGGCTGGGGAAGGGCAGTTGTGCGATCAGTGGGTCGGTATAGCGGGCAGGCTTATTGGTGACGATGCCCCATTGCATGCCACGGGCGGCAATTTTTTCGATTAGGGCGTGAATGCCTTCAAACAGGGCGGTTTCTTCACAGAGGCCGGTTTCATATAGTGCCAGAAAACGCTCACGCAGCGCAGCAAACTGCCTATCTTGCGGGATCACACCAAAGCCCAGCTCGATCAGGCCGCGTGCGCCGTGGGATGCCAGTGGGCGGATGGCGGAGTAAGGTTGCGGCTTGCGGCCTTCTTCGGCAAGCAGGCGGTTGAGCGCTGCGCCTAAATCAGGTGCGGTGTCAGCCAGCGTGCCGTCAAGATCGAACAGGACTGCGGTAATCATGGTGTTTTCCTTGTGAGGTTTAAATGGATTTGCTTGATTTAAGGGGCTTTCCTCGTGGCAATCAGGTAGTTCACGGCTGCATCGTCATCGAGCTTATAGATTTTGGTGAGCGGGTTATAGCTTAGGCCGCTCAGCGATACGGTTTCGATTTCTGCGTTTCGAGTCATTCGGGCAAGCTCGGACGGCTTGATAAATTTAGCGTAGTCGTGCGTGCCGCGTGGCAGCATGCCTAAGACGTATTCAGCGCCAACAACGGCTAGCAGATAGCTTTTGGCATTGCGGTTGAGGGTAGAAAAGAATACCCAGCCGCCGGGTTTTACGAGGCGGGCGCAGGCTGCAACTACGCTGGCGGGGCTGGGCACATGTTCCAGCATTTCCATGCAGGTCACGATGTCGTAACTTTCTGGCTCTTCCGTGGCGAGCTGCTCCACTGGCACGCAGCGGTAATCCACTTCTAGTTTTGATTCAAATAAATGCAGTTTGGCCACTTTAAGCGATTTTTCTGCCAGATCAATGCCGGTGACCTGTGCGCCATGGCGAGCCAAGCCTTCGGCCAGAATGCCGCCGCCGCAGCCTACATCGAGGATTTTTTTGCCAGCCAGATCAATGTGCTTTTGCATAAAGTCGATGCGCAGCGGGTTGATCTCGTGCAGAGGTTTGAATTCGCTCTCGGTATCCCACCATTTATGGGCAAGGGCAGAGAATTTGGCGATCTCGGAAGGGTCAACATTGATATTTGCTTCAGTCATCAGGCTTCCTTTTTGATGCGTTGTTGCCAGCGGCGAGCGCGGTTTAGCGTTTCGCCAGCGTTTAAGCTGAGGTGTTGCCCAGCTTGATAAACAGAGCGTCCGGCAATCCAAACATGGCTAACTTGTGAGCGATCCGCTGCATAGACAAGTTGTGAAATGGGGTCATAGCAAGGCTGGGTTGCAGCAGCAGATAGATCAATGGCAATCAGATCTGCTTGTTTGCCGACTTTAATACTGCCTATTTTATCATCGAGGCGCATGGCTTTGGCAGCGTTTATGGTGGCCATTTCTAAAGCCTGCCAAGCGGGAATGGCATGGGCGTCGTTTGCTTGGGCCTTTGCGAGCAGTGCAGCAAGGCGCATTTCGGAAAATAGATCGATTTTATTATTACTGGCAGCCCCATCGGTGCCGATGGCGACATTGACTCCTGCCTGCTGCATGGCGTGGATGCGGGCAATACCAGAGGCAAGCTTTAAATTGCTGGCAGGATTATGTGCAATATTTACGGCGTATTTTGCAAGTAGGGCGATTTCTGTATCGCTGGTATGCACCATGTGTGCTGCCACTAGATTTGATCCTAAAAACCCTAGCGCGGCGAGTCGCTCTAGTGGGCGCACGCCATATTGTATTAGGCTATTTTTGATTTCATCTTGCGTTTCATGGATATGGCAGTGCAAGCCTAGATTAAGCTCATCAGCCAGGGTAATGATTCGGCTAAAGGTGTCATTGCTCACCGTATAAGGCGCATGCGGGGCTAGGGTGAAATGCACCAAGGGCTCGCCGCTAAATTCGGCGCGTGATGCGAGCGCTTTTTTGATATAGCCATCTGCATCAGAGGCGTAAGGCGTTGGAAATTCTAAAATGGTGCAACCAATACCCATCCGAAATCCGCTGGAAACAGCGGCGCGAGCCACGGCACCATGCTCAAAATACATATCATTGGCGCAGGTGGTGCCGCCAGCAATCATTTCCATAATGGCGAGCATCGTGCCATCAAAAACAAAATCATCTGAAAGATGAGTCGTTTCGGCGGGCCAAATATGCTGGTGTAGCCAAGTCATGAGTGCTAGATCATCCGCATAGCCGCGTAATAAGCTCATGGCGGAATGGGTGTGAGCATTAATTAAGCCGGGAAGAAGGGCGTGCTCTGCTAGCTGGATTTCTTGGGCGGCAGGGTAGGCGCTACGCGCCGCATTGAGCGGCATGATTTGAATGATTCCTTCACGATCAATGATGACCGCATGGTCGCTTAATATCTGGGCTTGAGGCTCAATCGGTATTAGCCAGCGTGGCGCAATGATCTGCATGGAATCATCTCGAATTAATCGATAATAATAGGTGGATATTTTTTTGTACTAATAGGCATAAATAGGGAAGAGCGATAGCGATTTATGCTTTGATTCTAAAGGAAGAATTGATTTGATTCTGTTTTTAATGCTAAGCGAATATATTGATATTGCTTGGGGGTATTCGGGGCTTTGATTAGAAAAACAAAAAGCCGACCTTGCGGTCGGCTTTTTTAAAGCGATACTGCCTGCAAATTACTTAGCAGCAGAAGCTTCTGAAGCAGCAGCTTCTGAAGCAGCAGGAGCAGCTTCAACAACAGCAGATGCAGCTTCTACAACAGCAGATGCTGCTTCAACAACAGCAGATGCTTCAACAGCAGCTTCTTCTTTCTTGCCGCAAGCGGACAGAGCAACAGCGATCAGAGCAGCAACTAGCAGGGACTTTTTCATTATGAACTTACCTTTGACAGAGACGAATGGGACAAACGAAATTAATTAGGTGCAATCAACCGTGGATCGATGCTGAAAAACTGCAATCATTCAGTGACCGACCGACAGCGCAAATAATATCACGTTTTATTTGAAAGAACAGTCCATCGCATTATGAATACCGCTATTTAGACGAGAATTCTGCAACGCCATGTAACAAGATGTTAAATACCTATAAATATAAGCGCTGCCATTCATTGCATGGCTCAGATTGATCCCAAAGTGAGATAAATTGCTGTTGCAGTATCGCAACAAGATGTGTATCTGTCGTGATTTCACCGCGTGGCCAAGCAAAGTGATAGCGGCGTAAGAGCTTGTTTTTATCGGATAAAATAAAGCCTTGTTGCCAGTAATGGCAGGATTCCCGCGCTAATCTCAATTCGATTTGATGCGAGAATTTTACTGTCAATTGTAAAAATTGCGGGCAACGATTGCTTAAATAAGTGGCATCAAAAGCAATAAGGCGCAGATTGGCCGCTGGATTTAATGTGAAAAATGCCCAAAGCGCATCGCAAACGATTTTGCTGCCTAAATCGCTCTGTGAAAAGTTGTGTTCACAGAGCAATAACTCATTTTTTGCCACACAAACGATCTGAGCTACGGCGAGTCGGTACTCGGCGTAGCTGTCAAAAGGCTGTGATTCAAGCGAGTTGCAAGTATCCATATTCATAACATTCATAAAGAATAGTGATCAGGCTTTCAGGATAGTCTGCTGCGGGTAGCTTTCGCTGATCAGCGAGTTGCTGAAGAAAAGGCAGTGCTTCTGGTTCAAATTCGAGTGCTTCGCCATTGGCATAAACGCGGTCTTTTTCATACAGCATCAGTGCCTTGCTATCGATGGCAATACCACTCTTGGCCACTTCAGCCGCAAAATCATCCAAATCGAGTGGCTCATCAGGCTGATCATAAAATACATGGGGCTTAGGTTCGGTGAAATAACTGCCGACAAAGCGGCGGATCGTTTCATCGTTCCAAGTGATGTTTTTTAGCATTTCGCCGATTTGCTCAACAAATTCGCTATCAATTTCGGCAGGCTTTTGGGTGGGCTGGCGATCAGGATCGCTGTACATCCCTTCTAAGCACATCTCGTCTTGCAGAAACTCTAAGAATTTACCGGCGATTTCTTGTGTTTTGGGCGCTCTAAAGCCAATGGAATAAGTCATTCCTGGCTCCATGGCTACGCCGTAATGGGCGTACATCGGCGGCAAATACAGCATATCGCCATGCTCTAGTACCCACTCTTGCTCGGGATGAAACTCTTTTAATACTCGAATGGGCGCGTCTTCAATAAAGCCGCTCGCGTCATCGCTAGAGATCTGCCAGCGTTTCTTTCCACCTACTTGCAATAAGAACACATCGTAAGAATCGTAGTGTGGACCAACCGTGCCGCCCGGTGGGGCGTAAGAAATCATTAAATCATCCAGCCTTGTGTAAGGCAGGAAATTAAATTGATAGAGTAGATCCGCAATGTGCGGAACGAGGTGATTCACATTGCCAACTAACACCGTCCAATCGGTTTCGGGCAGGCGGGCAAAGCGTGATGGGCGGAAAGGGCCGGATTCGGCTTTCCAGCGACCCTCTTTATATTCAATGAGTCTAGATTCTACATCCTCGTGCTGGGCTAGCTCGGTGAGGCGTGCGTAATCAATCAGTTCAGGAAAGTTGCTCCAGGCATTGCGGATCAGTAATGGTTTTTTTTGCCAGTATTCTTTTAAAAATTCTTCTGGACTGAGTCCGCCTAAAAGTTGCATGTTTTTGCTCTATAACAAAATGGATTACAACAATTATCGCATGGAGAACACATGCTGAACGTTGGTGATATTGCGCCAGATTTTATTTTGTCTGATGCTCAGATGGAAGATGTGCAATTGGCGCAGTTTCGTGGCATATCCCATCTGGTGTTGTACTTCTTTAATAAGGACCACACGCCAGGCGGTATTATTGAGGCGGTAGAATTTAGTGATCGAGTTGCAGCATTTCGGCAATATGACACAGTTATCCTTGGGGTGAGCATGGATGATTGCTTGTCACATGAGCAGTTTCAAGACGAGCAGGGCATAGAATTTGATTTATTAGCCGATCCAACAGGCGAAGTAAGCGGGCTCTATCACGCTCTACATGAGTGGGAGGCACATGGCGTGGTAAGATACGGCATAGACCGTTCCACGTTTGTAATCGACAAGGACGGCGTGATCCGCCATGCGTTTTATCACGTTGTCCCTAAGGGCCATGCGGCGGAAATTCTTAAACTCGTGAAACAGCTAGGGTGAACCCATGCAAATTGCAAAAAATACCGTTGTAACTTTAAATTATGAAATGTTTGATGCCACTGGCAAGCAAATCGACAAAACCGAAGAGCCGATCGAGTATCTGCACGGCGGTTACGATAATGTTCTGCCTTTGGTTGAAGAAGCACTCGAAGGCAAAAACGTAGGTGACAGCATTGACGTGACTATGGAAGCAGAAGACGCTTTCGGTGAACACGATGCAGATTTAGTTCGTGAAGAAGAAAAATCTTCATTCCCGATGGAAGTTGAAGCCGGCATGATGTTTGAAGCCGACGATCCTGAAACGGGCGAAGTATTGTTGTTCCGTGTTACCGAAATCGAAGGTAACCGCGTTGTTGTAGATGCTAACCATCCTTTCGCAGGTATGGTCATTCGTTTTGTTGGTACCGTTGCTGCGGTTCGTGAAGCAAGTGAAGAAGAACTTGAACACGGCCATGTACACGGCGAGCACGGCCACGATCACTAATATGATGGTGGTGTGATTTTAGAAAAAGCGAGCTTAGGCTCGCTTTTTTTTGTGTAAAACATTTAAATACGGTTGTCACAAAGAGTAAATATTACACTTTTATATTTAAATGATATCTGCATGTCCATCATGAAGCTGGCATTGGGTATTAAATCGCCAATTTATTGGCGTCTTATGAAACAAAGTTGCGATTGAAATATTTTATTCGCATATTTGTAACAAATATTTAAAGTAACAAGCATACCTTGCGCTCTTCCTCTACAGGAGCGTCAAATTGAAACGCCTTCTTATTGCAGGCCTGCTGGCCAGCGCTTTCTCCATGGTTAATGTTGCGCAAGCTGCAGCATTGTCCCCTAAAAATGTGATTTTCTTCCTTGGCGATGGCATGGGAATGACCACTATGACCGCCGCGCGTATTTACGCCGTGGGTGAAGACGGTGATCTGACCATGGACACCCTGCCAGAATCCGCATTTATCAAAACATATTCAAACGATGCGCAGGTTACGGATTCTGCGCCATCGATGGCCGCCTATATGACGGGCGTGAAGATGAATAATGAAGTGATATCTATGAGCCCAGATACCCAAGCTGCAGATGCTAAGGGCAATGCTTATTTAAACGGTACCGATGCAACTTGCCCCGTTGGCAATGGCAGGCCGGTTAGCACTTTGCTAGAAATTGCTAAAGCAGCGGGTCTTGCAACGGGTGTGGTCACGACCACGCGCGTTACTCACGCTACCCCAGCGACCACCTATTCCCATGTTTGTCACCGTGATGCAGAAAACGATATCGCCGCGCAATTTGTGCCAGCGGGCAAGGGCTATAACGTGGCGTTGGCTGATGGTGTAGATATTTTAATGGGCGGTGGTCGCCAGTTTTTCTTACCAGTAGCGGCTAAAGGTAAGCGCACGGATGGCCGGGATTTATTGGCTGAGCTTAAAGCCGCTGGCTATAGCTATGCCGGTAGCCGTGCAGAGTTTGATGCATTAGATGCGACTAAAACGGCTAAATTTGTGGGCCTCTTTACCGCCAGCCATATGAGCTACGACCTTGATCGTGATGCAGCCAAAGAGCCTAGCCTGGCTGAAATGACCGTGAAAGCGATTCAGGGCCTGAAGAAAAACGAGAAGGGCATGTTTCTGATGGTAGAAGGCGGCCGTATCGATCACGCCTTGCACGAAACCACGGCTAAAAAAGCCTTGCAAGATACCGTTGCCTTTGACGATGCAATTAAAGCGGCATTGGCTGAAGTGAAAAAGACTGACCCTGAGCTAAAAAATACCCTGATTGTGGTAACGGCTGACCATGATCACACGCTGGTATTGAATGGCTACGCCAAGCGCACAGGTAAATCGACGCCAACTAATCCGGGCGTGCTGGGATTGGTAAAAGATGTTGTAGGCACAAAAGCGACCTTAGATGCAGATGGTATGCCTTACACCATTATTGGCTTTGGTAATGGTGAGAACCGCGCTCAAGGCGATAGAAAAACCTTTGCTGCTTTGGATGATGGTGCGGTGTTTGCTAACACCTATCACCAAGAAGCCGCGATTCGTGTTGCTGCGGGCAGCGAAACGCACGGTGGCACCAATGTGTTTTTGGGTGCAATCGGTAAGGGCAGCGATCAATTCTTTGGTGTGATGGATAACACCAAGGTCTTTAAGCTTATTCGCGACGCAGCTGGCCTATAACCGGCTAGGAATCAAGGAAGAAACATTATGATGAAAAAATCACTCATTGCTAGCGCTTGCCTATTGGCTTTTGCGCAAGGCGCGCAGGCCGCAGGCGAAGCCAAGAATGTTATTTTCTTCTTGGGCGACGGCATGGGCCCCGCAACGGTTACCGCGGCACGTATTTATAAATACAAAGAAGAAGGTGCTTTAAATATGGAAAAGCTGGACGGTGCCGCCCGTACAGCTCGTATTAAGACTTACTCTAACGACGCTCAAACCACGGATTCTGCGCCATCGATGGCCGCTTATATGACCGGCGTAAAGATGAACAATGAAGTCATCTCGATGAGCCCAGAAACGCAGGCTGTGGATGCCGCTGGTAATGCTTATCTGAAAGGTACAGACAGTATTTGCCCAGCAAGTAACGGGCAGGCCGTTGATACGATTTTAGAAATCGCTAAGGCCAAGGGAAAGGCGGTGGGATCGATCACCACAACGCGTGTCACCCATGCTACGCCAGCTACAACTTACGCTCACGTTTGCCACCGAGATGCAGAAAACACCATTGCTGCGCAAGCCGTACCTGGTGGTGCGGGTTATAACGCCAAGCTAGGTACAGGCTTGGATGTATTGATGGGGGGCGGTAGCAAGTTTTTCTTACCGACCACAGCAAAAGGCGCCCGCACCGATGGCCGTGACCTGATTGCTGAAATGAAAACCAATGGCTACACCTTTGCAGGTACGGGTACGGAGCTAGCTGGAGTTGATACGGCGAAGGCAACAAAGCTGTTTGGTCTATTTACTTCTAGCCATATGGATTACGAGTTAGATCGCGTTAAAAAGAATTTGGATCAGCCTAGCCTGAGCCAGATGACGACCAAGGCGATTGAAGTCTTGGCTAAAAAGCCAGCAGGCTTCTTCCTGATGGTTGAAGGCGGTCGTATCGATCACGCCTTGCACGGCACCAATGCAAAGCGCGTGATGGATGACACGATTGCTTTTGATGACGCGATCAAAACTGCGTTAGATGAGATGCAAAAACGTGATCCGGGCCTGAAAAACACCCTGATCGTTGTCACTGCAGATCATGACCACACTTTAACCATTAATGGCTATGGCAAGCGCGGTAGCAATATTTTGGGTACGGTTAAAAATTATCGTGATGGCAAAGATTCGCTCGATGCCGACGGTAATAATTACACCACCCTCGTGTTTGGTAATAGCCCAAATCGCAAGCCAACTCGCACCATGTTGGTAGAAGGTAATGCAGACAAGTCACAGGTTCTGCATGACGACTATCAGCAAGAAGGTGGCATTAAGGTGAGCGATGGGGGCGAAACACACGGCGGTGGTGATGTCATGTTGTTTGCTACGGGTGCAGGTTCTAAGAAATTTAAAGGCACGATGGTGAATACCAAGGTCTTTGGCTTAGTAAAAGACACCTTTGGTTTTTAATTTGCACTGATGTATAAAACGGGCCGACGGAATTGTTGGTCCGTTTTTTGTAAGGAAATAAGGCAATGAAATACCTCATTCCTATGTTGATGATGGCGGGGTGCTCCGCGCTAAGTGCAGCCGCCGCACCAGATATGGCCGCTTTGGTGACTTATGAAACACGCGTTGTGACCCCCGAGGGCGTGACAAAATCTACCCAGTTTCAAGAAAGTTGGCTGCGTACAGAAAATCGAGTTTGGAGTGAAAGGCTGGTGCCACAAAATGCCCAAGCTGCAGCCGTCAATGGCATGCAGCCTAAGGGGCATGAAGGACATAACCACGATATGAATTTTGCCTTAGCGGCAAAATCCATCGAGCGTGAAGCGAATGGCGAAGTAACGCTCAATTTAGTTCGGATGAAAATGCAGCAAATTATTGCCATGGGCAAGACAGATTTTCGCGAAATTGGCTTTGATGGCAGTTGGGAAAACGCGGTGTATATGATTGATCGCCAGCAGCTAAAGCAAATGACGAAACGCGCCACACCTGCGCCTGCGGGTGAAGTATGGTTAGAAAACCGAAAAAATGGCATGTACACCATGGTGCTGTGGTCAGAAAAATTACAGCTACCTAAGGTGATTGAAACCGGCAATGAAAACGGTGGTAGTTGGAGCCGTGTCAGCATTGAGCCAAAACCCATGCCTAAAAGCATGCCTTGGCTAAGTACGGCTGGTTTTAGAAAAAGAGACTATATGGATTTATTGGATTAAGCCCTGTGATGAGATGAAAAAAGCTTTGCCTAGATTAAACGCTGGCAAAGCTCTTTTTTTGTGTGCAGGGCCACGCCTCGATTGCGCCTTAAAAAAGCACGATGATTGTTTATTAGGCAATCGCTCCTTAATTGGGCTGGTGCTAAGGTGTCTTTCCTCTGATGCCTATTTGGGGCTATTTTTGCTTGTTTTAATGCGTTGATTTGTGGTTTTTTTGCTGCTGTCGTTTTCCCACTGCCGTGCCAAAACCGCATAAATACTCACTTTGTTGGAGTTGCTTTTTTTAGCGCTCATCTCGCTCCTTTTCTTCTCTATCATCTACTTGCCTCATTCCCCGAAAGACACTAGTATTTGTGTTAACTCTTCTTGGTAAACACTACATATAGTGTTTCTCCACAAGAAATCCACAGAATTATCCACAGCGAGACGTGCCCACTTAGCCGCACGCGCAACTCAATGAGAGCCCTATGACCGATAGCGTTAACACTGCTCAGCAGCACAGCAGCTATGCCGATTACAAAACCATTCGCCGCGATGGATCGGTGGTGCCTTTTGCGCCGAATAAAATCACTGTAGCAGTGACCAAAACGTTTATCGCTGTATTAGGCAGTGATGCCGCTTCTAGTGCCGCCGTGCGCCAGAAAGCCATTCAACTGACTGAATCCGTTGTATCGGCGCTGATGCGTCGTAAGCCAGAAGGCGGCGCGATTCATATTGAAGATATTCAAGATCAAGTCGAGCTAGCGCTGATGCGTGCCGGTGAGCACGATGTAGCCCGCGCCTATGTTTTATACCGCGAAGAGCGCAGCAAAGAGCGTCATTCGCGCTTTGAGCCAGAGCATCATCATGCGATTAATGTGCTGTACCCAAATGGCAGCAGCCGTCCGCTCGATTTAGCGCAATTAAAAGAGCTGATCGCTTCTTGCTGCAAAGGCTTGGAAGACACCACCGATCAAGCTGCGATGCTGGCTGAAACACTGAAAAACGTTTACGACGGTGTACCGGCGGAAGAAGTTCGCCGCGCGCTGATTATGTCGTCGCGTCAGCTGATTGAAAAAGACCCAGCGTATAGCTTTGTAACAGCGCGATTACTGCTGAACAATCTGCGCTCTGAAGTCTTGGGCAAGGAAGTGAGCCATGAAGAAATGGCGTCTAAATATGCCGATTACTTCCCGCAATTTATCAAGCGCGGTATCGATGCTGAGCTACTTGATGAAAATCTAGCTCAGTACGATTTAGCTAAATTGGGCGCTGCGCTGGATCATAGCCGTGACTACCAATTCGGCTATCTTGGCCTGCAAACCCTGTATGACCGTTATTTCCTGCATATCGAAGACACGCGCATCGAGCTGCCACAAAGCTTCTTTATGCGCGTAGCGATGGGCTTGGCGATGAATGAAATCAACCGCGAAGAGCGTGCGATCGAGTTCTACAACGTATTGTCTAGTTTCGATTTTATGAGCTCGACCCCAACGCTGTTTAACGCCGGCAGCCGTCGCAGCCAGCTTTCCAGCTGCTACCTCACCACCGTTTCTGATGATTTGGAAGGCATTTACGAAGCGCTGAAAGAAAACGCGTTGCTGTCTAAATACGCCGGTGGTTTGGGTAACGATTGGACGCCGGTGCGTTCCCTCGGTAGCCATATCAAGGGCACTAACGGCAAGTCACAAGGGATTGTGCCTTTCCTTAAAGTAGTCAACGATACCGCCGTAGCAGTTAACCAAGGCGGCAAGCGTAAGGGCGCGGTATGCGCTTACCTTGAAACTTGGCACGCAGATATCGAAGAATTCCTCGAAATGCGTAAGAACACCGGTGACGACCGTCGCCGCACGCACGATATGAATACCGCCAACTGGATTCCTGATCTGTTTATGAAGCGCGTGATGCAGGGCGGCGAGTGGACTTTATTCAGCCCATCCGAAGCGCCTGATCTGCATGACAAGTTTGGTAAAGATTTTGAAAAAGCTTACGTGGCCTACGAAGCGAAAGCCGCCCGTGGCGAAATGAAAATCGCCAAGAAGATTCCTGCACTGGGCTTGTGGCGCAAGATGCTTTCTATGCTGTTTGAAACAGGTCATCCTTGGATTACCTTTAAAGATCCTTGCAATATCCGCAGCCCACAGCAACACGTAGGCGTGGTGCATAGCTCGAATCTATGTACAGAAATTACCCTGAACACCAATGAGAACGAAATTGCGGTATGTAATTTGGGCTCGGTGAACTTGGTGAACCACATCAAAAATGGCGAACTCGATACCAATAAACTGGCGCGCACTATCACCACCGCGATGCGCATGCTGGATAACGTGATCGACATTAACTTCTACCCAGTGCGTAAAGCGCGTGAATCTAATCTGAAGCATCGCCCGGTCGGCATGGGCATTATGGGCTTTCAGGATTGCTTACATATGTTGCGCCTGCCTTACGGCTCGGATGCAGCGGTTGAGTTTGCCGATCTATCGATGGAAACCGTGGCTTACCATGCTTACTGGGCTTCGACCGAGCTGGCGCAAGAGCGTGGCACTTACCCTAGCTACAAGGGCAGCCTGTGGGATCGTGGTGTATTGCCACAAGATTCGATTAAATTGCTGGCGGAAGAGCGCGGTGGCTATCTGGAAATGGATACCAGCTCACGCTTAGATTGGACCCAGCTGCGCGAACGCGTTCGCACCCACGGCATGCGTAATTCAAACTGCCTAGCGATTGCGCCAACCGCAACCATTGCCAATATCATCGGCGTATCGGCGTGTATCGAGCCTACTTACCAAAACTTGTTTGTGAAATCGAACTTGTCAGGTGAGTTCACCGTGGTGAATGAATACCTTGTGCGTGATTTAAAAGCACGTGGTTTGTGGGATGAAGTGATGATCTCCGACCTGAAATTCTTTGATGGTTCGGTATCTAAAGTAGAGCGTATCCCGCAAGACCTGCGTGATTTATACGCTACGGCATTTGAAGTGGATCCAAGCTGGCTGGTTGAATGCGCATCGCGCCGCCAGAAGTGGATCGACCAAGGTCAGTCGCTCAATCTCTACCTGGCTGGTGCATCGGGCAAGAAGCTGGACGAGCTGTACAAATTTGCATGGTTGCGTGGTCTGAAAACTACTTACTACCTACGCACCATGGCAGCGACGGCAGCAGAAAAATCCACCGGCAGTGGTGGCGAGTTGAACGCAGTTGCGGTAGACGGTGTTTACACCCAAACCTCCGCCGCTGGTGCAAACTCGATCAGCGCCGCGCCAACCATGGCCGCAATCGACGCTGAATTACCTGCAACAGATATGAAATTCTGCTCGATTGATAACCCAGAGTGCGAAAGCTGCCAGTAAACATGTAGGGTGGGGGCAACCCGCCCTACAAATAATGCAATGCTTGCGAATGTGATATGTAGGATGGGTGGAGCCGAGGTTTTGCGGCGATACCCATCAATATTCGCCGATGATGGGTATCGCCAAAAGGCCGGCTCCACCCATCCTACACCCTTCAATATCCCCAAAAAAAAACACCTTGAGAGTCAAATGACCGAAGCCCTGCACCCTGTCGATCAACTGATCCTCGCCTTACCCAAAACCGAGCTGCATCTGCATATCGAAGGCACTTTAGAGCCTGAAATGATGTTCGAGCTGGCACAAAAAAATGGCATTTCACTGCCTTACGCCAATGTAGAAGAAGTTCGCGCCGCGTATTCCTTTGATAATCTGCAATCGTTTTTAGATTTGTATTACGCCGGTGCCAGCGTGCTGGTGACTGAAGAAGATTTTTACGATCTGACTTGGGCTTATTGCGAGCGGGCTTATTCCGACCATATTGTGCACACCGAGATCTTTTTTGATCCGCAAACGCATACTGCGCGTGGCATTGATATTGGCACCGTGATTAGCGGTATTACTCGCGCTTTGCAAGATGCTACTGATAAGCTGGGCATTAGTTCCAAACTGATTCTGTGCTTTTTGCGTCATTTATCCGAGGCCGATGGCAAAGCTACCTTGGACGCCGCGTTGCCCTATCTGGCGCAAATTGATGGCGTGGGCTTAGATTCCAGTGAGCTGGGCCATCCGCCTGCCAAATTCCAAAAATTATTTAAGCGCTGTCGTGATCTGGGCCTGCCTGCTGTGGCCCATGCCGGAGAAGAAGGCCCTGCTTCCTATATTACTGAGGCGCTCGATCTACTGGGGGCGCGCCGTATTGATCATGGGGTGCGTTGCACTGATGACGCCACCCTTGTGGTACGCCTAGCCACCGAGCGGATTCCACTCACCGTTTGCCCGCTTTCTAATTTAAAGCTTTGCGTGGTGGATGATCTATCCAAACATAATTTACGTAATTTGTTGGCAGCAGGCCTGTGCGCCATGGTGAATTCTGACGATCCGGCGTATTTTGGCGGCTATCTCAACGCTAACTTATTAGCTTGCCGTGCTGCTTTGGATTTATCCGCCAGTGAGATCGTTCAATTGATTAATCACAGTTTTGAAGCCTCTTGGTTGCCGGACGCCGATAAAGCGCGCTGGCGTGCCGAAGTATTACGCATCGCCTGTATCGCTAAATGAGTTTTCTATCACGATGTATGCAGGCCGTGGCGGGTGTAGCCAGTGCGCTCGTTGCTGCTTGTGGTGCGCAGCCCGCCATGCAAATCGAAAATGGCCGCCTTGCGCCACCCGCAGGGCAGGGCTATGTGGTGCTGGCTTTAAGCGTGCAATCTTTGTCATCGGATCGGGCCCAGCTGCAAGTGGAGCTGGTCGGTGCAAACAGTAAGCACAGCTTGCGTGCCGATATCAGCCGCGATGTGATCAGCGGGCCAGACGCCGAAACACGCGGGCGCTTATGGGTTTTGCCGTTGGCAGCGGGTAGCTATACGGTAAGTGAAGCGTTGGGAGAATGGGCGGTTAAGGGGGCGAACGGACGGGGCGGGCAGCCGCACTTTAAAATAGAGCGGCAGTTTCAAATTGCTGCAGGCGAAGTGTTGTACCTAGGCGAGATCAACGCCCAGCTTAATTTTGCCCCAGCCCTGAGCTATAGCGATCAAACACCGCGCGATTTTTATCAACTAAAGCAGTGGGGAGTACAAGATACCAGTGGTATCACGACCCGTTTACTGCACTAGGTAGCCCAATGTTTAAAAGTTTAATGCTCAGCAGCGTCTTATTTTTAAGCGCCTGTGCCACCGCACCCGTGGCCGTGCTGCAAGGCAAGCTGACCCCGCCAGCGGATCAAGGCTATGTAGTGGTGGCCTTAACGCTTAATTCCTTTGATCAGGATGGCGCAAATGCATGGCTGCGCTTGGAAGGCTCCAAGGGGCCGATTGATTTAAACGCCAGTATTTTGCACGACACCATTGCCGCACCTAATAAAAATGCCATTGGCAAGCTACATCTATTAAGCTTAGCCCCCGGCCAATATACCGTGCAGCAAGCGATGGGCGATTGGAGCTACACCGCAGCAGGCTGGCCACAGCAACGCCATGATCAACTGCCGATGGGGCAAAGTTTTGAAGTAAAAGCGGGTGAAGTGACGTACCTCGGTGAAGTCCATCTGGCACTGAGCTTTAAATCCAGCCTGAAAATAAGCGATCAGCACGAACGCGATTTTTACGCTCTGGGGCAGAAGTACGGCATTATCGACACCAGCAATATTAAAACCCATTTACTCAGCACCCCAGCTCAGTAAACATTCATATCAGTAACATTAAAACTCGCCTACTGAGAGCCTTAAATCAGTAAGCATCAACATCAGTAAGACAGGACTTGCAATGCTCAACTTTGACGATGAAATCAGCACACCAGCCACCGCAATCAATCTGGATGCCGCTACCGCCAAGCGCGTAAATGCCTCAGATAAACGCGTGATTAACGGCACCACCGACGTGAATCAGCTGGTGCCGTTTAAGCACAAATGGGCATGGGAGAAATACTTGGCGCAGTGTGCAAACCACTGGATGCCGCAAGAAGTAAACATGCAGCGCGATATCGAACTCTGGAAAAGCCCTAACGGCCTGACCGATGACGAGCGCCGTTTGGTTAAACGCAATCTGGGTTTCTTTGTTACGGCTGACAGCCTTGCTGCTAATAACATCGTTTTGGGTACTTACCGCCAAATCACTTCGCCAGAATGCCGTCAGTTTTTACTGCGCCAAGCTTTCGACGAAGCCATCCATACCCACGCCTATCAATACATTGTTGAGTCCTTGGGCTTGGACGAGGGCGAAGTCTTTAACGCCTACAACGAAGTAGCCTCGATCCGCGATAAAGATGAATTCCTGATTCCTTTTATCAATATCCTGACCGATCCAAGCTTTAAAACTGGCACCTTAGAAACAGATCAGCAACTGCTGCGCTCCATCATCGTGTTCGCTTGCATTATGGAAGGCCTGTTCTTCTACGTGGGCTTTGTGCAAATTCTAGCGCTGGGCCGCCAGAACAAAATGACCGGCGCTGCCGAGCAATACCAATACATCCTGCGCGATGAATCCATGCACTGCAATTTTGGTATTGATCTGATCAACACCATCAAAATGGAAAACCCACAGCTTTGGACCGAAGAATTCAAAGCCGAAATCTACGGCCTATTCAAGCGTGGTGTAGAGCTGGAATACGCCTACGCCGAAGACACTATGCCCCGCGGCGTGCTCGGCCTGAATGCTTCGCAATTCAAAGAATACCTACGCTTTATCGCCAACCGCCGCTTGCAACAAATTGGCTTAGAGCCAATGTTCCCCGGCGTGACCAATCCATTCCCATGGATGAGCGAGATGATTGATTTGAAGAAAGAGAAGAATTTCTTTGAGACGAGGGTGACAGAGTATCAAACGGGTGGGGCGTTGAGCTGGGATTGAGGAGGCTGTTCTGTTGCTAGACGGCTGCTGAAAATGCCACACGTCGTCTAGTAACTATTTTTTAGTTACACGATAAACAGCATCTGGTACTATAAAATGTCTAAAGCAGAAAAGATCTTGTCAAGGTTGTTAAGCTATCCTAAAGACTTTACTTGGGACGAGCTTAAAATTGTTATGTGCCAGCATAATTTTGAGTTACATACAGGGAGTGGTTCTGGGCGTAAATTTATACATGAATCTGGCTATCCATTTTGTATTCATGAGCCTCATCCTGGAAATATTATGAAAAAATACGCTTTAAAATTCGCTGTAAATGCGCTTAGAGAAGTTGGTGAGATAAAATAAAACTGGGAGCTTATGCTAATGGGCGATCTACTAGAGTACAGAGGATTTCATGGAACTATTGAGTACTCAAAAGATGATGAGTGCTTAATTGGTCAAGTACAATTTATTGAAGGAACAATTGTATATGCTGGTGAGAATATTTCTGAAATAAAGGAAATGTTTCTATCCTCAGTTGATGAGTATTTGACTATGTGTGAAGAAAAGAATATTGAGCCTTTGAAGCCGTTTAAAGGTTCTTTTAATGTTCGCATCCCTCCGCTTTTGCATAAGCAATCTGCTGTTGCTGCAAAAAATGAAGGAAAAACATTGAATAGCTATGTTCAATGTGCTTTAGAGGAGAAAGTTTCAGGACCTAAAGTACAGCTTCATCACCATTTTCATGACACAGCTGATATTGCATTTGAATCTGTTATTAATGAGTCACAATATGCTCTTAAATCTGATGCTCCTCAGTATGTATCCGCAGGTGTTATATGCCACTAGTTAAATATAATTTAATTAACTTTCGTTTAATACAGTGTGAAATAAATAATTCACTTTTAGCTCAGAGTGGAGTCCCTGTTAATATTGCTCCTGCTGCTCGTGTGAGCCTTAAAAATAAAGGTGATATTCCTTTTGTACTTGTTGAACTACATATTGATGTAAATTCTGGTATATCGAATGATGGGGAAAATGGACAAGGAATTTTGACATCTTCATTTGATTTTCAAGCATCTTATGAATTTTCTTCTAGCCTTGATCATAATGATGCGAAGGAAATTATTGAGCGTGCACAGGTAAGGTATGAAGTTAGCAATACCTCCATGGCACTCGCAATGAAGGATATTCGAAACATCTTAAATTCAACTGGATTAAATACAGCGGGCATGCCTTATTCATTTGGTATCACTGATTCACAATTAATAGGCAGTGCTTGATTAATTTATATTGAAGGTTTAAAGATAAAAAACGGTTTATCATAAAGCCGTTTTTTTTATCTCAGCTCAGTAGGTTTGATATGTTTTATTATCTGCCCAACGTGCAATGATAAATCGAGACCTTTACTCAATAAAGCGCCTAGGTTTGCCTATTTTTGCTGAAATATATTGGATTGATGGTTTGTTATGATCTGTATTTCTCAGTACCTTCAGCACGTTGATTTAGGGGCGGGATTCCCCCGCAGGGGACTCACTTTCTTGAACGGACAGAAATCATAATACGGAAAGAAGGCCATCCCGGCCAGCACGAAACCCCTCACTGCGGACAATCGAGTCGGCGGCTGCGGAACTCGCTTCGCTCAAACAGGCATCAAAGAAACCCCGCCCGCTTGTTCCTCGTGTCGCGGCTTCAAGGGGAGGATTTAAGCCCCGTGCTATTAGTTGCGATATGAATTCATATAGTTGGGTCGAAATGTTTAAAATCCTATGCGCATCAACTTAAACCAAAAACATAGTAAAAAAGCTGATTTTTATAGGGTGTGCAAGTCGTTTTTCTTGCGCACCGTTTTTCGGTGCGCAACGACTGCGTCGTTGTACACCCTATAAAATATCGACTCACATTATGACGAGCGATTAAATTGATGCGCATAGGGTTGAAATGTTTAAAACCCAAACCCAAACCCAAACCCAAACCCAAACCCAAACCCAAACCCAAACCCAAACCCAAACCCAAACCGAAGCACGAGCCTAATGGTTTATCTCCGTGAAACTCCGTGAAACTCCGTGAAACTCCGTGAAACTCCGTGAAACTCCGTGTTCTCCGTGCCCTCCGTGTTTCAAGAGTTGGGTTTTTTTTGTACAAGCCAGCTACAGCTACTTACTTCCCTGTTTTTGATGCAGGTCTTGCCTCGTATATATCTCATTGTTCCCGCTCAGCCATTTGGCGATGTCTTGTTCCCATGTGTAGGAGGGGATGTGTAAGGCGGCTTGGGGTTGGGACCACATGAGTAGCATGAGTAGGGTGAGGGTAATGGGGATGAGTCTGTTGAGTGGGTTGGTGTTTTGGATGTGGGCGGTCCAGAAAGGGTGGATGACCATATAGCCTAGTAGCCAGCCGGTAATGACTTCGCTGCTGCTGTGTGCGTTAACTTCAAGGCGTGACCATCCTACTAAGAGGGCGATGGCGATGCCTAGTAGCACACCTAGCTTGCTAAAATTCCCTTCTTTACTGACAAATAACCAGCCAAATAAAACGGGCAAGATAGCCGTTGCCAGTAGGGTGTGGCCGCTAAAGCCGATGAAATCGAGGGCTGTAATGCCTATGCCTAGGGAAAAAAAGGCGATTTTGCTGACTAGGGTGATGATGATGGCGAGCAATAGACGTAGAGAAAATTGACGCAGTAATGGATAGGCGCGTAAGAAGGCCAGTCCTATGAGTAGGGCGCAGGCGAGTGGCAAAAGTAAGCCTGCTTCGCCTAGGCGGGTAATAGAGATCCAATTGAATGACATGGGTATTTTTTTCTGTGAGATTCAGGGCAGCATGATAACGCTTAATGATGACTTTATTTGTAGCCGCAGGCAGAAGTGGTAATTTTCGGATAGATGATCATGCTGTGCTTAGTCAGCGAGCTGCGAGCATTTTTTCGTGTAAATGATTAGAGAATCTGTAATTAAGACGGTCAATACGAAGGGGGGTGATAGGCAATCCTATCAAATTAGGTTTTTGTCTTAAGATGAATCGGCATTTCTTAGGGTGTACAGCGATGCAGCTGGAGCGTAGAGAGTGCTGTGCAAGAAAAACGGCTTGTATTTCGTGCACAAAAATAAGCTTGGCCCTGTTTTTCCACCTTAAGTGGATAGGGTTGGGGGGATAGAGGGGTTATTTAAATGTCATGCCGGTTTTTTTTGAGGGAAATGGGGCATTATTTTAGGGGGATATATCCGCCGATATATTTTTGGCATTTAGTTTATATATTGCCTCAGTTTTTTATGTTTTTCGCATAAAAATCAAAAGAAGTGCCACAATACGGGCGTGATGGGCATTTTTCTTGAATTGCTTACATGTGCATTTTATAATAAAAACTAATAAAGTAACTACAATATGCTCGTGTTTGTTATTTAGATGAAATGCCGTATAAAAATATGAATCTGCTGTTCGGAGTGAGTACTTTGACGGTTCGATAAACTTAGGGCGAACAAAAAGTTGAGGTTTAATTATGCCGGACGATATAGCCCTTTTGCCCCCTAGATTGAGAGTCAAAATGAAACGCTTCTTTTTGCGTTCGATGTTCGGATTAGTGTGCCTTAGTGCCTCTGCTGCTGCGTTGGCAGGGGATGTCTTGCGGGTGTTAGCTTGGCCGGGGTATGCAGATAGTGATTGGGTGAGCGAGTTTGAAAAGCGTTACGATGCTCGCGTGGAAGTGACTTTTATTGATACGGACGAAGCGCTTTGGGAAAAGCTGAGTAAAAATAAAGGTGAGAGTTTTGATGTTTTTGCTGTAAATACGGCCGAGTTACAGCGCTATATTGATCAGGCAATCACTGCGCCTATTAAGTCAATTCGTATTCCTAATACTAAAAATCAATTACCCCGTTTTAGGCGTTTAAATAAAACTGGGAATATTGGTAGAGATGGTTATTTATATGCTATTCCATTTGTCTACTCCGAAATGGGCTTGATTTATGATAAAAGGCAAATCAAGCAAGCACCCTCATCGATGACTGAAATGTGGAATAAGAAATATAAAGGAAAAGTGGTTTTATACGATGGTAGTAATCATAATTTTAGTTTTACTGCGCTGACTTTAGGCGTTAAAGATCCATTTGATTTGTCTAAAGACGAAATGGCAAGATCGGTTAATAAGCTGCTAGAGCTACGAGATCAAGCACCATTATTTTATAATAGCCCTAATGAGGGTACGCAAGCTTTTGTTAAAAATAAAGCCGCTTTAATGTTTGCTAATTATGGGCATCAGCAATTTAAATTACTGCGTGAAGCGGGTGCTGACGTGGGTTATATTATTCCTAAGGAAGGCGCTTTAGCTTGGTTAGATTGCTGGGCGGTGAGTATTCAGGCTAAAAACAAAGTATTAGCCGAACAGTGGATTAACTTTACTTTAGATAAAACAGTCAGTAATCAATTAAGCCAGCGTCAGGGCTTATCTAATACGCTCACTAAATCTAATTTAACTGAGAAAGATAAAATAGTCTGGCTTAAATCTTCAGAAAATTTCGCACTGCGTTCTCAGTATTGGGATCGTATTCGGGCGGGTAATGCCAGAAATGGCAATAACAGACCGAAGAAGTTGGGATTATAAATGACCGCCATAAGGCGTTCGGCACCGAACGCCTTGGAGAAGGATTGGCTGGGGGCTCAATTTATTTTATTGGCTAAGCATGGGGTACTGCATCGCCCGCGTGTTTTTTAACTTGTTTCGCGGCTTTCTTTTCTTTGGCGCTCAGTAGCGGCTGCTTCTTTGATTCTTTAAGGGTTTGTTTAGATTTACTCATGACTATATTCCTTAGAGGGCGCCGGCAAATGCGCAGCACACTTTCAGTATAGGCCGATGTAAGAGATATAAAAGCCAGATTTAAGGAAATATAAGCCTTGTTTTAATCCTTAGATGAGCGATGGTTTAATCCAGCCAGCCACAAGCCACTGTTTTTCATGGCATAGCCAAATGCCAAGCCGATCAGCAAAGAAGTGCTCATCAGTTGCCAGTTGCCTCCCCCCGCAAAAGTCGCGCAAGCCCCAATAAATGTACCCGGTATAAAGCCCAGCCAGCGCTGCTTGGCCTGAATACACATCAAAAACGCCACCACGCCAGTGAGTAGATGGCCTGCAATCTCTAACTGGGGCGCGAGTGCGCTGCCTTGAATAATCACCATCGCCCAAAATACACCGCTGCAACAGCTTATGGTGCTGAGATTAAAATCGTGATCTAGCCCCATCACTAAGAGGGCGATATCAATATTGGCGACCAAGGACTGTCTTTGGCCTTCGGGATTACGGCGACAAAGGCGATTCCTTGCGGGGAGGATGATTTCTACCCATGCCTCACCTTGCTGGCGAAACAACACCCAATCACCCACGGCCAGTGTTTCACCACTGGCTTGTAGATCTTGATGAAGCGCAGGCCGTAGCCGTGCAGGTTTTTCAGAAGCACCATCGTGCAGCATGACGTGATCGCGTTGAATATTGCTGATACGGGCAAGTTGTAACGCTGGCTGCTTGGGGCTTTGTTCTGATTCAATGAGGTGAAATGCTTGTAAAGCCTGCTGATCCATAACCACGCCGCGTTGAATATGACTGGTGTGGGCGAGTTGCTGTGAGATATGGAAAGCTTGAAATGCATGCTGATCGAAGCCGATAGCACGTAGTTTTTCTATAGAGGGGTACATGGTCTGATCCGAAAGACGAGTCAAAACGCCATCAGCAGTCTATTGAAAGCTACTAGGCAAGAAGCTGGGTCGGTCGGATAGAGTTGGGCTGCTAAATCTAGCTGATGTATCCGACCGCAGTGGAAATAGGCGCGAATGTATTCATGGCTTGTCCTCGGTCGGTGAATGGAGGTGGCACAGTAGGCTGAGTAGCATTTAGGGTCAAGTAGAATGGGGAATACTGTTGCAGATAGGTTGAAGTGGCAGGGGCAATCAGCTGCTAGACTATAAGGAATCCTTTTTATTAAGGATAAGGAGCTGAACATGGAAAAATTTACCCATCATCTTAATGCCCTGTTTGCCCAATTGGGCTTGGCATCAGGGGACGACGATATCGTGGCCTTTATTCAGCAACACGCACCGCTGGCTCCGCATTTTTCTTTGATCGAAGCGCCTTTTTGGATCGAAAGTCAGGCGACGTTTTTAAAGGAAGAGCTAGCAGTTGATGCAGCTTGGGCCGAGGTGATCGATCAGCTTGATGTAGCTTTACGAGCGATGCCTTAAAAAGCGATAAGACACGCCAACCCATAATTTTTAATCATCCCATCCCGCATAAGTAGGCAGCGTTTGCCAACATTGCAGCTGCCGCGCTTCAACTTGCAACGTGGTTTGGTTGAGCAACCAGCTAGCCAATCCGCCGCGCATATAGGCCAGCTCATCGCCACAAACGCCGACCAAATCCCGCGCCAGCGCTGCGGCGGCAAGGTAAATTTCCCCTTCGATAATCGGCGCGGTGGCGAGGTAGTACTGCTCTTCAATCAGTGCCAGCCAGTAAGCCCGCTCTTCCTCTGCCAGCACAGCCACCGTACCGCGCGGCTTTGCGGCCAGCTCACTCGCTACCAAATGACCAACGGCCTGAAACCACTGCCAGTTTTCAATCGTATGCGTATCAACGCCATAGTCTGGGATGTCGGTATTGATGGGAAACACAGGTAAACCTTTATTTAGTACAGGGGGGCATTGTAAGCGAAAAGCGATGTTTTAAACCTGATGTTACTCAGGCTTTGAAAATTGCGAAAAAACATCATTGATTGAAAGGATCACGCGCTAAACCTTAAACCACAGAGTAAAACGAGGGCACAGAGTTCCACAGAGGAAATCATTCAATCGTTGGCTTTCTCTGTGGAACTCTGTGTTCTCCGTGATCTCTGTGGTTCAAGATTTTGCTCTCTCTGATAGAGGCTAAAAATCCTTCACTTCCACCACCATTAGCCCCGCTCGCACGCCGGGTTTTACTTTGGGGTTGGGGAAGACGACGCGCTCCTCTAAGTGGCTGACTTTGTATTCGTAGCCGGTATCCGATGCAATCAGCGTGCCTTGGGGGTAGCGGGTGAAGTTGGCTACGTCTTCCGGCAGGTGCAGCTTAAATGCTTCGCTGTGTTTCTCTAATTGGCCGACCACTTTAAACACTTGATAGGGCTGGGCGGGCCAGTTTGGCTCGGTGGCGGAGACCATGCTTTGCATGAGCGCGTTGATGCCCGCAAAGTCATCGAGTTTGTTTTGTCCAAAGGGCTGCACCTTGCCCAGCTCCAATGTGACCGATTGCGCGTTGTGGTGCTGGCTGGAATGGTAAGCAAACGTGGCTGCTGGGGCGTGGTTAATCAGCAGCGCGCCTAAATCACAGCACTCAAGGCATTTAAGCAAATGGGTGTCATAAGGCCGAGTTTGGTAAGGCAGTAGGCCAAAGCGGGTGAAGCTGGAAGGGCGGATGGCGGTGTGTAGATCAAGGTGATAGCGCTGGCCACTGGCTCCGGCAAAAAACTGCGCCATCGCTGCTTCAATTTGCGCGGCACGTTGTGCATCACGGCTCTCTGGTAGGCGGGTATGGCGGTGATCAAATAAGCGGTTGAGATCGTCATCTAAATAGCGATCGCTAACCCGCATCGCAGCGACATTACCCAGCAAAACCAATAGCCGCACGCCCAAAGCCAGCTGCCCACTTGCCAAGTCTTTCACCAAGGCATTAAGCAGCTCAATCGGCGCAGTCTCATTGCCGTGTATTCCTGCCGACAAAACCAAGCTCTGATCGCTGCCATGATGCGGCACAAATTCCAGCAAGCCCTCACCTAGATAATGCCAATGCACCCCACTTGCCAAAGTGCCTTTGACGATATCGATAGGATGATTTTGTAAGGTGAAACTTAGAAAATCAGCAAGAACAGGATGAGTATGTGGCATGGCGGGGTCCTATTAGGCAGGGTGAGCAAACAAACCCAAATCTTAAAACACGGAGGACACAGAGAACGCGGAGTTACACGGAGAAAAACAAAATACAGCCCTGCATAATAACCCCTGCCTTGTTGGGCAATAAGTATCTGCACAGCTTGAGGCGAAACTGCAGCTACAGCTTCCCCCTTTGTAAAAGGGGGACTGAGGGGGATTTTTCTTTGAAGTGGCTTGGCGCATTTTTATCAAAAGATGCATTGCCAAATCCCCCCTAGCCCCCCTTTTTCAAAGGGGGGAACAAGTACATCAAACTTATGCGGATACTGATGTCCTTGGGCGGGTACATCGTTTCATCGTGTCCATGCCGCAATTAAGGCATGAATGCGAGGGTAAATCTTGTCCACTTTAAGTTTTTTCTGAGTGATTATGTTTGGCTTTTCTCCGTGCTCCTCCGTGTTCTCCTTCCCTCCGTGTTTTAAGATTTGGGTTTTTAAAAGCAGGCCAGTAAAGCCTGCACCGGGTGGCGGAGGGTGGTTTTGTCTATCAGTTTAACCTGACAGCGGCAGGAGTAGCCGGTGGCGAGTAGGTTTTCCCCTTGCTCTGCCACAATTTTAGCCCAGCTTTGCGCGTAAATTTGCTTTGATTGCGCTCTGTGATCCGCCTCGTGCCCAAACGTGCCGGCCATGCCGCAACAGCCTGCTGCTCGGGTGGTAAGCGTTACGCCCAGCGCGGTAAATACCTTATCCCAATCGCTAAATGCGCTGGCGACATTGGTTTTTTCGCTGCAATGCGGGATCAGCGTAAAGGTGGCGGTTTTCAGCTTGAGAGCGGGCGCTTGCTTGGCAAATTGTTCCGCCAGCCATTCTTGCAGTAGCGCCACTTTAGGCGGATTCGCCAGCGTTTTGGCGTATTCGCTGCGGTAAGTCAGCGTCATCGAAGGATCGATTCCCACCAGAGGCACGCCGTTTTGGGCGAGTTTTTGCAGCATGGCGCTGTTATCTGTCGCAGCTTGTTTAAAGCGATCTAAAAATCCATGCACATGCAATGGCTTGCCATTGGGCTTAAATGGGGCAAGCAGCGGGGTGAAGCCGAGTTTTTTAAGCAGCTCGAATACATCCAGCACCAGTTGGGTTTCAAAATAACTGGTGAAAGCATCTTGTACGATGATCACTGCGTTGGGCTGATATTGGCCGTCAGCCATTGCAAAGCCACGTTGCAGTAAGGTGGCTTGCAGATTGACGCCGGTAAGCAGAGGGCTTTCGATCAGATTAAGCCGCTGCATGATATTGCGGGTTAGCGGATTGCTAATCGCCGCGTTGTAGAGCTTGGGCACTTTGGCCATCGCAGGCAGCGTGGCTTCTAAGCTGGCGACCAAATAATCTTTGGCGGGGCGCAGATAGCGGCCGTAGTAGAGCGACATAAATTTAGAGCGTAAATCAGGAATATCCACTTTCACAGGGCATTGCCCCGCGCAAGATTTACATGCTAGGCAGCCGTTCATGGCTTCCATCACCTCGATCGAAAAGTCCCCATCTTTGTTCAGACTATTAACGATGCGGCGTAATAAATGGGCGGGTTTTGTTGATGTTGGATCAACACCTTGCTCCGCCAATTGCCGCAGCCATTCGCGCATTAAAGAGGCGCGGCCCTTGGGTGAGTGGCGGCGCTCCCTTGTTGCTTTCCACGATGGGCACATCGCGTCATCAGGGTCGAAGTTGTAGCACGCGCCGTTGCCATTGCAATGCAGCGCCCCATCGTAATCTTTGCGGACATGAATCGGGATTTGCCGGTCATACCCGCCACGGGTGGGCGATTCATCAATCCTGATTAAATCATCCGGGCTGGCGATTTTGCCTGGGTTGAGCTGATTATGCGGATCAAAAACCTGCTTGATCTGCTGCAAACAGGGATAAAGCTTGCCAAAAAAAGCCGGTGCATACTCGCTGCGCAGCCCCTTACCGTGTTCGCCCCAGAGCACGCCGTGATATTTTTGCGTGAGTGCCGCCACGCCATCGCTGATCTCGCGCAGCATGGCAAGCGCGTTCGGCTCTTTCATATCAATTGCGGGCCGCACATGCAAAACCCCCGCATCCACATGGCCAAACATGCCGTAAAACAAGCCGTGCTGATCGAGCAGCGCTCTGAAATCGTGGATGTAATCGGCCAGATTTTCTGGCGGCACGGCGGTGTCTTCTACAAAGGGAATCGGCTTGGCGTTTCCGGCCCTGTTCGCTAACAGGCCGACCGATTTTTTACGCATTCCCCAGATGCGTTTGACTGCCGCATCGCCGTGCGCCACGGTAAAGCCTAGCCGCGCTGCGCCGTGCAACCCTTGCTCGATATGGGCGATTTGCGCGGCGAGATCGTCTGTCGTGTCGCTCAGAACTTCCAGCAAATTAATCCCCAGCGTCGGCGTTGTGTCTTCGGGGAAAAACTCACGAATGCCGTGCCAGATTAAATCGCCTTTGGCGAGCTGCAAAATGGTGGAATCCACCGTTTCGATGGATGCCGCGCCCAGCGCCATTAAATGCGGTGCATCGCGCAATGCTGCATCAAAGCTGGCGTAGCGGATATTAATCAGCGCGCTGAATTTGGGTAGCGGCAGCACATTGAGCTTGGCTTCAACAATCAGCCCCAGCGTGCCTTCCGAGCCGCATAAAATCGCATTTAGATCAAACTGGCCGGCATCGTTGTAAATATGCGCCAGATCGTAACCAGTTAGGCAGCGGTTGAGCTTAGGAAAGGTGGCGGTAATTTGCTGGCGATGGTCTTTATGGATTTGGGCGATCAGGCCATGCACATGGCCGACCATATTGCCCTGCTCACACACTTCTGCTAGTGCGTCGCGGCTTAAAGGCTGCGAATGCCAGAGCGTGCCATCCAGTAAGACCGTATCCAGCTCCAGTACATGATCGCGCGTTTTGCCGTAAAGGCAGGAGCCTTGTCCGCTGGCATCGGTATTAATCATCCCGCCGATGGTGGCTCGATTGGATGTGGACAGCTCAGGCGCAAAAAACAGCCCGTGTTTGGCCAGCTCTTTGTTGAGCTGATCTTTCACCACGCCAGTCTGCACCCTAGCCCAGCGCTGCTCGGCGTTAATCTCCAGAATGGCATTCATATTTTTGGAGAGATCGACGACTAAGCCATCTCCTAAAGACTGCCCATTCGTCCCCGTGCCACCGCCGCGCGGGTAAAGCTTGATGCTGTGAAACCGCGCCTCGCTGGCTAGCTTCACTACGCGGATCACGTCATCGCTGTGCTTGGGAAACACCGCTGCCTGCGGCAACAGCTGATAAATCGAATTATCCGTCGCTAAAACGGTGCGATCTGCCTGCGTGCTGCGGATCTCCCCCGCAAAACCACGCAAGCGCAGCTCCGCGATAAAATCGAGGTAGAGGGACTGTGGTGCTGGTGTTTTAGAGAGGCGAGGGATCATAGATCTTGGCTGGTGAGGGGATATTGGGTGGGCAAGCTGTTTGCCCATAGCTTACAAGCATGGGTTTATTGTAGGGCGTTTAATAAAGCCAAGCGTGCTTGGCTGCATTACGCCGCATGGTCGTTGAACACATGGAGCAATGGCGTAGCATGCAATAAGCGGTGCGCAAGAAAAGCGTTTGCACACCCTATAAAATCGAACTGCTTCGATGCTTTGGTTTATAGGGTGCAAAACGCCAGAGGCGTTACGCACCGTGCAATGCCACATCGCAACATTGACGCGTGGGCATAAAACCGTGCCCACCCTACAGGTGCTTTTCTCTGTGAAACTCTGTGCTCTCTGTGGTTCAAGATTTAGCGATCTAAATCTAAGCCACTGCCGTCATCTTAAAAATCCCCTGCGCATTGGATGCATCAAAGCGTAAATCTAGCGCTTCGCTATTGGGGAGTTTGTCGCGGCTGATAAATTCATAGAAAGAGCCAGGTACGGTGCGGGAGATGGGGTGATTTTTTTCGTCGAGGAAAATCCGCTGCACCATGGCCGCTTTCAGTGCCGTTTGCCGCACCGCACCTGAGCCAGAAATCTCCACGCTGTCTTTAATCGGGTAGCCTTTATTGCGTAGCTCGTCGGCTAGCTCTATTACATGGGGAACGCGATCTGTGGCGTGGTTAAAGCGGTTGCCTTCGGTGCTAATCCACGCCATTTCGGCGGATTCTGCCAGCAGTGTTTCGTAATCCACTAAATGTGGCACTTCATGTTGCACATCAAAACAGCCGACCAAAGCGGGCAAGAGGATAACGGCATCGTCGAAGCTTAAGGAATGATGCTCACTCAATTGCGCCAGCAGGCTTAAATGCTCAGGTTTCAGCGGATCGCGTGAGTTGTGTACGATACGCTCGGCGGCAATTTGGAAATTCATTGAGAACTGCTCAACGTGCAGCTCGGAAACAAAAAACTGTGAAATGACTTCGGGTAAATCCAGATGGCAGTAAGCACGGCCGGTCATTTTTAGCTTTTTAAGCGGATAGACATTGGCAACGGCAAAGCCCAGCGGCTCCAGAATACGTTTAAACGCCAGCTCGCCATGGGGCAAAGCACCGGTGCGTGGCGCATCAACTGTGCGTAGTGCACCATGGTCAAACAATACTTTCTCACCCGCAGCCAATTTCTCTGCCACATAACGAGCGCCTTCAGGCACCGCAGCTAAGTTTTGCGCAAACAACATCATATTCATCGCTTGAGCAAGCAAGCCACGGCTTACGTGGGCATCTGACGCGCCCAGCAAGCGTGGGTCTACCTCTATCATGGCAAAAAGCTGCTGCGCTTTCTCTGCACCCGCAACACGAATCAGTAATTGAGCAAGCTGGGATGTTGCAAAGACATTCTGTTCCATTTTGGCAAGACCTTTTATGAGTGTGTGTGTGCAAGCTGTGCATGGCTATGAAAATACATGGATTACACCCGCCTTATGGTTCTGTCAGGGTGTTTTTTACGGATAAAACTTTTAAATCATGCATTTGTAGGGCGGGTGCAACCCGCCATTTTTCGTGTTTCAGCAAAGCTCGGCGGGTTGCACCCGCCCTAAGAAAAACATTTCACTTAAGTTGATGAGTCGGCGGCAAGCCGCAAATCTTGTATTTAAGTGGTCTGCTTTTTTCAAAGTTTTCCATTTCACAGTCTGTGACGATTTGCGATTGGCTTCAAGCGATGTATTCTGATTACATCATTCCTAAAACTCATGAACTCTATGCGGCGCATTCTTCCTTCTCTTGGTGCTTTACAGTGTTTTGATGCGGCAGCGCGGCAGCTTAGTTTTACTCGTGCGGCGGAAGAGTTAAACATCACGCAAAGCGCAGTCAGCCGGCAGATTCGTTTGCTGGAGGAATTTTTAGGTAGGGCGCTTTTTCATCGGATTAAGCAACGTTTAGTCATGACCGATGCAGGGGAAGCCTATGCGCGGGATATTCGGGATGTGCTGGATAGGGCAGAGGCGGCCACGCTGGCCTTGATGGCGTATAGCGGCACCAGCGGCGCGCTCAATTTAGCCATCTTGCCCACCTTTGGCTCGCGCTGGTTAGTGCCTAGGTTGGGGAGCTTTACTACACGCTACCCAGAAATCCAGCTTAACTTGCTGACGCGCTTAAAGCCGTTTGATTTTGCAAAAGAAGAAATCGATGTGGCGATTCACTTTGGCGATACGTCTTGGCCAGGTGTGGAATACCACCATCTGATGAACGAATTCACCGTGCCGATTTGCGCCCCCAGCCTGCTGGCAGGCCGCAGCTTAAATGGCCCAGCAGATTTGCTGGGCTTTACCCTATTGCAGCACAGCACCCGCCCCGATGCATGGGCCGATTGGTTTGAAGCCGTCGGTGAGCCTAGCATCAACGCGGTAAAAGGCCCAAGGTTTGAGCAGTTTTATATGGTGATTCAGGCTGCTTTGGCGGGGCTAGGCATGGCGGTGCTGCCGCTCTTTCTAGTGCAAGACGAGCTAGCCAGCGCTCGTTTGGTCATCGCGGTCGATCGGCCGGTGCTTAGTAAAAATGCTTACTATCTAGTCCACCCCCATAGCAAGCGCGATGCCTATCCGGTGAAGGTGTTTAAGGATTGGTTGCTGGAGCAGTGTGCTGAGGGGTGAGGGTGTTGTAGGGTTGGATACAAACCCAAATCTTGAAACACGGAGGGCACAGAGAACACGGAGTTTCACGGAGAAAACAGCTTTAAAAATAAGGTTTTTAGTATTTTAAAATCCAACCATTTGAATTTATATCGCGGCTCAAGGCACGGGGCTTTTATTCTCCCCTTGAAGCACGCCGAAGCGAGGAATAAGCGGATCGGGGTTTCGGAAAAGGGGTAGCGAGGCAGCGAGCGAGCAGCCTTTTTCGCCGAACCGATTATCCGCAGTGAGGGGCCTTCGTGCTGGTCGGGGCGGCCTTCTTTGCTTACTTTCTTGGACGTTCAAGAAAGTGAGTCCCACGCGGGGGATTCCCGCACCTAAATCAGCGTGCCGAAGGCACTAAAAAGATCTTTTTGGCTTTGCTTAGCGCACATGGGGTGCAACCCGCCGTTTGCATAGCGTTCTCTGAGAAATACCGGCGGGTTTCACCCGCCCTACAAATACGCCGTGTTTCAAGATTTGGGTTTATTTTCCCAATCTCTATACCACCTCACTCGGCCTGCCAAGGTAATAGCCCTGCATGGCGCTGATTCTCATTGTGGTGAGTAGGGCGATTTGTGATTCGGTTTCGATGCCTTGGGCGATGGTGGTGATATTCAGTGATTCGGCGACTTGAATGAGTGAAAGAATCATTTCTCGCGTGTCTTTATGCTCCACCATATCAATAATTAAACGGCGATCAATTTTGACGTATTGCGGTTTTAATTCGCGAATTAAAGTGGCGGCAGCGGCGGAAAAGCCAAATTGATCAATACCAAAGCCAAAGCCTGCTTCACGTAATAGTCGGGCAAACCGGAGGGCTAGCTCGGGCATAGCCAGCAATTGATGCTCTGGCACTTCAAAAGCAATGCGGGCTGCGTGTTTTTTAAGCTTGGCCAACCTTGCAACAAATTCATCTTGCCCAGCTACGTTGCCTAATGCGCCTAATAAACCAACATTCAGCGCAATCGATTGGCCTTGTAATGCGGTGGCGTTTTCTAATTTAGCGATGGCTAAATCAAATAAAGATTGCTCGGCGGCTTGCAATAAACCGTGCCTTGCGGCCATCGGCATAAACAGGCCAGCACTAATCCAAGGGCCATCTTGATGACGTAAACGGGCGGTGAGTTCTTGATGTAGCGTGGCTTTATTGGCAATGGTTTGCACCGATTGCGCTTGAATACCCCAAGTCTTACCTTGAATAGCCGCTTGTAATACTTCGCGCCATTGTTGCGAGCCATTAGGCAATTGATTCGATGATTCATTGGCAGAAAGCCTTTGAAACGCCGCACCGCCATTAAATAGTGCCTGTTGCAAGGCTAAATCGGTGCTGGAAAGTAGCTTAGATTTGAGTGTGCCATTTTCAAAATCAACAATGGCTAATCCGTATTGCACCGGAATATCGCTGCGCATAATTTTAAGGCTGGCGATGATTTGCTCGCCCATTTGATCGATTTGCTCGCTACTTAAATCAAAGCGCAGGGCAAAAAGAGTGGTGCCATTTAGGCGGGCAATTAAGGGGCTGTGCTTGCCCATTTTTTCTAACAGGATATTCGCCACGTTTTTAAGAATGGCGTCGCCTTTTTGATAGCCTTCTCGATTATTTAATTGGCTTAGGTCTTCAAGCTGAATTGCAAATGCGGCACCGATGCTATCGTGTGGCAATTTTTTAAGTACGCCATCTAGGCGCAAATCCAAGTTACGGCGATTATCTAGGCCGGTGGTGGCATCGGTAAAGGCTTGGTGGCGATACTCTTCGGCTCGCTGCTGCTCTAGCGTGAGAAATTGGCGCACGCGTTCAATCATTAAATTAAAAGCTTGCACCACACGGCGAAACTCGCGGGTGCTAGGAATGATATTAATCGGATTAAACTCGCGCTCTTGCACCTCATTGGCCGATTTTTCAATTGCGGTGAGGGGCTGCAGCAGAATGCGCACCAAGAAATTCATCACCACTAAGCTAATCACATAGGCAATGAGTAATAAAGCCAGCGTATGCGTGAGCACATCCCAAAGCTGCTTGTAAGCCAAAGCTGGCTCGCTAATCACCACCACACGGCCTAGCTGACGCCAGCCATCGCTGATTAGAGCTGAACCTGGGGCAGGCTCTAAATGCTGCCAAGCAAGAAACCAAGCGGGAACATTATCAATACGCTTACTCTGCTCCATCTTGGCCATGGTTTTGCCGCTTAAAGCCACAATCTCGATGCGCTGATAATAGCTTCTATCTAATAAAGACTTAATCGCCGTCTCCGCCAAAATCACATCGCCTTTACCCAAGGCACGCGAGATGGGGTAGACCAAGGACGATGCTGCATCTTGGGCAGTGGACGCCAGCTGAGCCTCCACATATTGGCGTGTGCTATGCACCCGCTCAACAAATAAGCCGACCATCAATAGCGTAAACAAGAGGGTTAAGCCGATTAAAAATTTAAGCCTTAAGGACATATTGATTCTCTGTGGTGGGCTATTGAGTGCGTTTGTTTTTTCGTAGGGCGGGTGCAACCCGCGAGCCATGCTGAAAAATACGCGGGTTTCACCCGCCCTACAAAATTCTATCCGCTGTCGCGTAGTTTTATAGGGTGTGCAAACGCTTTTCTTGCGCACCGCTTTTGCTACGGCATTGCCATGGTGCGTAACGCCTCTGGCGTTTTGCACCCTATAAAACTGCATTACGCCGCATGGTGCTTGAGCACACGGCGCAATGCGTCTGGATAAAGCCTCAGACTTATTGCGCCCTACAAATCACCCCTGTTTATCCACCTGCGCCGTGCTCCAGCCCATCGCTAGGATCACGGTAAACAGCAGGGCGTTGGCGGGGATTTGTAAGTTGAAATCCACCAGACTGTGCAAAAGTATTTCTAACGTCGCCATCAAGGCCCCAAGCGCGATGCCTCGTGCTACTGGGTGCTGACGAATTTGAATGGTTTTGATGATTCGCCATAGCGAGGATAGCGCCAAAAGCACAAAAAAGCTTGCACCAATCACACCATAGTCCGTCAGAATCTCGACATAATCATTATGGGCATGATCGTAATAGCCTTTCGAGTTGGCGGGGCGATATTGCGGGAAGATAGAGTAAAACGTGCCCGCGCCTGATCCAGTCCACAGATAATCATTCACCGCCCGTGTAGCGTAGGAGAGCGGCAGGGTGCGCTCTTCGATCGATTCCTCGATATGGGGCTGCACAAAATTCAGCGTGGACTGTGCCTTGCTGATAGGGTCGGCTTTGGCTGCCTTATTGAGTTGAGTGGCTTCAAGTCGATCGACGACTTTGTCTAATCCTACCCACTGGCCCAAGATCCAGATATCAATCAGCACCAAGCTAATTAATAAAACAAAGATCACTTTGCGCCCCTTTGGGCTAAACACGGCATAGAGCGCAAGGCTTAATAGCATGGCAGTAAAAAAGCCTGCATTACCCATGCGAGAGCGCGTCATCACTAGCGCAATCACTAAAATCACTAAGCCCAAACGCAAAAGCATTTTTTTGCTTAAGATAAAATCAAGCAAATTAACCGCCCATTTTTTATGCGGACTACCGGTGTTTTTTTCTAATTGCACAATAAATAAGCCAATGCCGATCGATAAGCACATCGCCAACATGGCTGCGGCATTGTTGTGATAAACAAAAGTGCCACGCATACGATCATGCAATACATCGCTCGTGAATAGCTCATATTGCGCATTAAACGAATATAAAAATCCACCTAATAAAGCTTGAAAGAGCGCCATAAAAAGCAAGGCATAGGCCAAGGCCATCATTCGCCGTGAAGATCTCACCAGCAAGACAGTAAACAAAAATGCGCTGCCATATATAAAGCAAAGCGCAGCTTGCAATTGGGTCTGCGCAGCATTGAGCGAGAGCGTAGCTGTGGCATCGGGTGCAATGCTTTGCCATACCTGTGCTGCATTTGGGGAAAGCCATTGAATTACGACATAGGGCAGTGCCGTGGCTTGCAATAGCGTCCAGCACAATAGGGCCAGTAGTAGGCTTAAAGGCAGCGCAAAGATTTTTAAGCGATCAATAACTAGGGGCCAGTGTGCCCGATATCGCACGGCTGCCGTTAGCCAAAGCAATAGGCTAAAAACCAGCAATATCCCCAGCGCCCAAGTGCGATTACTGGCAAGGGGCAAAGGCGCCCAGCAAATCTGTGCAATCAATAGCCAAAATAAAGGCTCATCATGGCGAGAATCTAAAGCATTTATCATTACAGCTCAATTTTGAATTTTTAGTATCGTAGGGCGGGTGCAACCCGCCGTTTTATCGAACTTCATGCCACAGTCTGGCGGATTGCGCACACGCCCTGCGAAAAGTCGCCCAAGATAATGGTTTTTGCGGCGCACATAACAAAATGCAGACAAAAAAGAAGATGCCCTAGGGCATCTTCTTAGCGTGCTAGTGCATATTTAAATTAATTGCGTGAAACAGCTGTTGTACCGCCGCCACTCAATGTAGGGGCTGCTGCACTTGTGAGTACAGGAGCGCCAGCGCCAGTTGGTGTGGCAATGCCGCCATCTGTGCCAGGGCCTGCAGCCGTTGCCGCAGTAAATGCCGCTGGATCCAGACCGTTTGAAATCGCTGCTGCAACAATATCTGCTTGGGCAATACCAGCTGCCGCTAGGCCGCCCGCAATTTCAGGGCCAGTACATAAAGCGCCAAGTAAAATTGGTAGGATGGTTGCAGGTGCAACACCGTTTTTGCCCATCCCTTCTGCTACATGTAGGCAGGTAAAGCGCTGATTAAGCAAGGCCACTGCCATGTTTGGCGCGGTAATATCGCTGGCCAAACCTGATTTAATAATTTCTGCGGCATTTTTCTTAGCAAGCTTCATTTCAGCCACGGATGGCTCAACTTGATTAGCTGGCATACCTTTTTCAAAAGCAGCGTAAGCCGCTACGCTCATGAGTGCCGATAAAGCGAGTACGGAGAATTTAAGTTTCATTACGCTAACCTCCATAAAATTTAGGATTATGTATTTCGCGAGGGTATGCATTAGCCGCGCTATTGTCAATTATATTTAGCCTATTTGTAGTGAATGTGTTGTTGCTTTAAAAATGAAACATTTATGTGGTATATTGCGGAAACAAAATAAAAGAAAAACAGCTATTGCTAATATTCGTAGTATTAAAAATAGTAGATTAATCCTTTATTAAGCAAATACTAATTTATCCAGCTTTCTTAGTTTATAAAGGCGAGGTGTGCATTGTGCTGCCCGCTGATTAGATAGTGGAATGCGCTTAGGGATGCTTTGATTTTATCTGTTTCATTATTCTGGTACGCAGATGAATCTAGTGTTTTTCAGAGTGAGGTGTAAGTGGCTATTGTGAGTTTTATTTTTGATGAATTTCTCAATAAAAACAATAGTTAAGTGTGTTAATTAAAGTACAGCGTGGATAGCAATAATGCGGGCGAATGCAACAAGAAATGGATCACCACTATTAAGTACGCTCATTTTACTTTTCGATATTTTAGCCGTATGGGCCAGTGCGTTTTCTGCGGCCAAATGGCGTTTTGGCTCAGAAGATTTGGATGGTAATTACGCAACCCTCGTCTTAGCCACTAGCTTAATCGTGGCAGGCTGCTCATCTGCGGTTTACAAATCGTTTCGAGGCGGCAGCTGGCTGGCGGTATTAGGCCGCGTAAAGCTGACCTGGCTGGTGGCTTGCGGCTTATTAGTTGCATGGTTGTTCTTTTCAAAAAGCGCAGATAATTACTCACGGCTATTTATTGGTACGTGGATGCTTTTCATGTTGCTGGCTTTAGTGCTAGAGCGATCTTTAGTCTTGCTAGGTATGCGCTGGCTAAGCAAGAAGGGCTACAACACCAAAGATGTATTGTTGGTGGGCACCGGCCCAATGAGTGCGGATTTAAGTAAACGCGTGCAAAGATCGGCTTGGAGCGGCTATCAAATTAGCCAAGTTGTTGATGCACTTGCTTTAGAAAAAGTAGAAGAATTAGCCGCTAATAATGATTTTGATGAAGTGTGGATCAACCTAGCCGCACACGATACGGTGTTGATTCCAAAAGTATTACACGCACTACGCTATAGCGCCGCCGACATTCGCGTGGTGCCCGATATGCTGACCTATCGAATTATGAATCATGGCATTACCTTTATTATGGGGGTGCCAATGTTAGATATCTCCGCCTCGTCCCTTGGCGGCACGAATAAATTGGTTAAGAGAGTCGAAGACTATTTACTGGCGAGTTTAATTTTAATCTTAATTAGCCCTGTCTTACTGGGCGTTGCCATTGCCGTAAAACTAACCTCGCCAGGGCCGGTATTTTTTAGACAACGCCGTCATGGCTGGAATGGTGAAGAAATAAAAGTGTATAAATTTCGCAGTATGAAAGTACACAAAGAATCAAAAGAAACCATTACCCAAGCACAAAAAAATGATGCCCGATTTACCGCGATAGGGCCATTTTTGCGCCGCACCAGCTTAGATGAATTACCGCAATTTATAAATGTATTACAAGGCCGCATGAGCATCGTCGGCCCACGGCCCCACGCTGTGCAACATAATCATCATTACAAAGAACTGATACCGCGCTATATGCTGCGCCATAAAATGAAACCCGGCATTACCGGCTGGGCACAAATCAACGGCTTGCGCGGTGAAACGGACACCCTAGATAAAATGGAAGCACGCGTAGATTACGACCTACATTACTTAGAAAACTGGTCATTGTTTTTAGATTTGAAAATTGTGTTTTTGACTATCTTTAAAGGATTCATCAATAAAAATGCTTACTAAATAAGCATGCCATTTTTAAAATGGTGAGCTTACTCGTAATTTATTGACCATAATTTAGGGATCTATAGAAAAAATGCACGAAACGAATCAAATCCATTTAATAAAAAGCAAAGCCGTTTTTGGCTTAAATTTCAGCATGCTCACGCTGGATGAAGTGGTTAATAAAGCAACTTGTAATGGCATTGGGCACAAATTTTCATCTCGTTTATTAATTACCCCTAATGTAGACCATATCGTCACATTGCATAATAACCATACTTATAAAGAAGCGTGTCATGCCGCATGGCTGCTTACTGTAGATGGTTTTCCTGTAGAGCGGTTTTTAGCACTTGTTGGCGTAAAAATCCCTGAGCGAGTCACGGGGGCGGATTTATTTCCAAAGCTTATGCAGGCGATGCATCCTGAAAAGCATCGTCCTTGTTTTATGGTTGCAACTGAATTTACTCAGTTATTCTTAAAAAGCTGGTTAAAAGAGCGAGGCTTTAAAGAACATGAGTTTCTGATTGAAGTGCCTCCATTTGGTTTTGAAAAGAATGTCGAGTATTCAAATCAATTGATCAGCAAGCTAAAAGACGTTGAGTGCACTCATTTATATATGGGAGTTGGAGCGCCAAAGTCAGAAATATGGGCGCATATTCATAGAGATCATATTGCGAATATGCATATTTTTTGTTTTGGTGCGGCAATTGAATTTTTTAGTGAAAACATGACGCGTGCGCCAGTATGGATGCAACATAATGGCTTGGAATGGATTTGGCGACTAGCAAGTGAGCCAAGTAGATTAGCAAAACGCTATCTCATTAATTCATGGAAATTTTTCTATTATGCTGGAAAAGAAATGCTCTATCAGCGTAAATTGAGTAGTGAGAATAAATAGTGAAAGAAATGATTCCTCCTTCATTGATCGTTGATTTTTCGCATATGGGGCGGAAAATTACCGGCATTGAACGCATCTCGGCAGAGCTTTTTTCGCCAGATGCATTAAAAAAATTTGCGGTGATGCATACAAAGCCTGCTTCAGCTTTAGGCATGATTAAGGCTCAGTGGCTAGATATCCCCTTGCTTGCACGGAAAAATCCACAAGCAAATATACTCTTCCCAGGTTTTCCGCCGAGTATTGTAAGCAGCATACTATTTGGGAAAAGAATAATCCCCTATATTCATGATCTATTTTTACTCGAGCGACCAGAAGAGCTAAATATTCGAGCTAAGCTATATATGCGCCCCTCTTTTATTTACGCAATTAAAAATTTAAAAATGTTCTTTGTGAACTCACAAACAACAGCAGATAACCTTGCTAAAGTTGCACGCCCTGATGCCAAAATATATAAATTAAGGCCTAGGGCAGAAAACATATTTAATTTTAATTTTAAAGAACGCAGCTTACCAGCCGGTAATGCGGCGCTAAAATTAGTCATGCTAGGCACGTTAGAGCCTCGTAAAAACTATCTTTTCGCAGCAAAAATGACACAGCAATTGTCTATTAAATTGGCTCGCCCTGTAGAGCTACATATTTCTGGGCGTGAAGGCTGGGGAGATATTGCTCAAACACTCAAGCCATATGCACATGTGCATTATCATGGTTATTTAGCGATGGATGAATTGCGCCTATTGCTTGATCAAAGCCATTTATTTCTTTGTACCTCGCTCGATGAAGGCTTAGGCTTACCATTATTAGAAGTACTTTATAGTGGAATTCCTATTATCGCCTCTGATATTCCGGTATTTAAAGAAGTAACCGCGAATACTAATTCCGTATTAATCAGCAATAGCAATGAGCATGAAGCGAGTAGTGCCATTGCAGCCAATGTCATTGATGGAGGGATTTTTGAGTCCTCAATCACGGCGGCTAAAAATGCAATTGAATGTTGGAATGGATTGGCAGAGTATGATCGAGAGTTGGCTTATTCTATGGTAATGCTTAAATGAATAGAAATAGTAGCATTGATATTGCAAAAGTAGTGTGTGCTATTCTTATCTATTTTTTACATGCTAATGTAGCGAAGCACTTTGGGCCTGTTTTTGAATCAATATTAGATAATGGTATATTTAGAATAGGGGTGCCATTTTTCTTTACAGTGTCTGGGTATTATTTTTTTAATAATGTTAAAACAACTTCTGATTTATATAAGTGGTGCAAAACATTATTACTAATTTACTTATCGTGGATGATGGTGTACTTGCCATTTTATTATAAAGAGTCATTTTTTACCTATATATTTGGATTTTGGCAGTTATGGTATTTAATGGCTTTGTTGCTGGCTGGCGCCATTTTGTATGTAATTAAAGAGCTTAAATATATTATGCCTGTGCTTATTATTATTGCGATATTGGGGGTGATTATTCAATATACGCGAAGCATGGTTGATCTTTCTGGTTTTGCATTAGGGACTGTTATCACTGATGATTTTTTTTCAAGAAATTTCTTATTCTTTGCTCTGCCATATGTATATATAGGCTGGATAATTAATAAATATAATGTGCAAAATAGGATTAAAAAAAAATTTCTTGTTCCATTGCTGCTAATTGGACTGTTGGGGGTTGTCCTTGAGTCAGCGTTACAGCCAGAATTAATTGTTAATGTAAAGTTTTCTAGGGATTTACTTTTTAGCAATATACTATTTTTACCATTGTTGCTTATTTGTTGTTTGAATTTAAAAGTTACAGTCGAGAATACACGTCTATTACGTGATTTTTCAACAATACTTTTTTTAGTTCATCCACTAGCAATTATTATTGCCAATAAGTTAGGTTCAGATGGGTATAGAGTAATATTTCAAATTGGAATTTTATTGCTTATTATTCCTATAACGTACATAGCAAAAAGATATGTTAAATTTATTTTTTAGTTGAATAATATGAAAAAAATAATTCTAGTTAATCACCTACTTGAGCCTGCCAATAAGTTATCAGGGATTAGTAACTATTTATTTGGTGTGCTATCTGCATTGATTAAGCAGGATCAGTTTGAATTGGTGCTACTTACTTGCTGGGATCGTTCCAAACTACCTGCGTCTATTGCCAATGCAAATATAACGGTGATTCAAAAAGATTATATCCACTCTCAGCCAAAAAATATTTTTAACCAAAATCTGATACTACCGAAATTAATTAAAAAATTTAACATTGATTTAGTTTTTAACTGTAATCCTGTTGGTGGAACACGTGGTAAGGCGAAGAAAGTGTTCGTGGCGCATGATCTTTACTTTGATGTATCACCTCAGTCATATAAATGGCACCACCGTTTGGCATGGAATCTATTTTTTCCAATGGCTGGGCGTGCAGCAGATGCACTCATTTGTGTATCAAATAACACGCAAAATGATGTGCATTGCTATCACCCTCAATTAGTTAAAAAAACGAAAGTGATTCATGAGGCACCATGCCTAGAAATAATGGCTAAGCGGCCTGCACGGTCTACTGAAAAAGCGGGTCTTTTTGTGGCCAATATGTCCCCAAATAAAGGGGGAAAGACCTTAGTATCAGCAATGACCCTATTAAAAAATCAGGGAAAAGCACCTGCAATTTATCATGTAGGCTCTGATGATCAGGGGCGCTTTGCAACATTCGCCAGCGAGTTAAAAAATGGAATATATCCATCATCATTAGGCTATGTTTCTGCGGAACAACTGGGCCATTTGTATGCAACCGCCAGATATCTGGCATTTCCTTCGCATTTTGAAGGTTTTGGTTTGCCCGTTATTGAAGCTCAATCATACGGTTTACCCGTTATTGCCTCTGATATCCCTGTTTTAAGGGAAGTTGCAGGAGAGGGGGCTTTGTTTTTCCCTGAAGGTGATGCAGAGGCCATGGCGCAATGCATGCTGCGTTTATATGAAGATGATCATTTATTTGCTGATTTATCAAATAAAGCAAAAATAAATGCCGCACGTTTTAGTTGGGATAAAGCCGCAAAAGAAACGAGCGAGTTATTCTTTCAATGTATAAATAAACCATATTAAATAAGATCAATCATTATCATGAAAAATATCCAAACTGCATATCAAAGTACGCTCATTGCACTGCACGCGCTTGATCCCTTTGGTAGCAAAGTGGGAGGGATTGAAACGCATGTACGCCAAGTGCTGCGTTATCGTCCGAAAGATATGCGGATTATATTAATTGGTGTGGATGATTCTGGTAAATACCCTTTAGGCGAACTCACTGAAGTTCATGAAAATGGGTCTAGCTATTGGTTTATGCCAATTTTGCATTGCAATGCAAGCGCAGTGAATAGTGTTGCTAAAAAACTAACCCAATCGGTTACGCTTAATTTTTTCAAAAATGTGCTTAAATATCTCCCAAGAATTCGTGCTATTTCTAAAGAAATGCCAACCTCAATTGATATACAACGTTACGAATTTTCTTGGTTGTGCCAGTTAATTGGTTGCCCTTATGTGCTAACCACGCATGGGGATATGAGGCCAGATCAGCCTATGGATTCTTTATTAGCAAAGTATCCCTATATTCACCATTTTAATGAACGGCATGCTGTGAAGTATGCGGCACATGTGTATTCTGTAAATAAAGAACAAACAGAAAGAATTAAAGCAAAAATTAAAGGTGCAGCATCTAAAACTGAATTTATGACAGTCAGTGTGGACGATCGACTATTCAAACCGACACCTTATCTTAATTTAGATGGGCCTATTCAGCTTGCCTTTGTTGGCCGCTTAGATCATTTTAAACGGCCAGGAATGATGTTTAATGTGATTAAACGTATCAATGAAATATCACCTAGCGGTGCACATTTTCATTATGTAGGGGCTGCAGATCCAACGGTATTTCCTGAGTTTAATGCTATTAAAAGCATATCAACATGCCATGGCTTTCAAACTTCAGCACAAATTGCTGAGCTATGGCCATATTGGCATTTGGGCTTAGTGACTTCTACGTTTGAAGGCATGCCTGTTTATGTTTTAGAAGCACTTTGCGCTGGTCGCCCTGTTTGCTCCGTACATTTGCCTCAAATGCATTTGGTTTTAAAAGAATTAAGTAGCGGTACTGTATTGGCTGAGAATGATGATAGTGCTGAACGAGTTGAAGAATTGGCGAGTAGCTTAATGGTGTATTGGCAGAATATGCAATTGGGTAAATTATTGCCTGCTCAAGTCAATGTTGAAGTGGAGCCATTTAAAGCAAGTAATCAAATTAATGTTTTATATAGCCGCCATAAGAAAATACAGGAAGCACATTATAAATGAGCCATTTCGAGCCTAAAATTAGTATTGTTATTAATAATTATAATTATGAAAAATATGTTGGCGTGGCGATTCAAAGTGCGCTAGATCAGACATATAAAAATATTGAAATTATTGTGGTGGATGATGGCTCAACGGATCGGTCTGTAGAGATTATTAAAAGTTATTTAAATATTACACCCATTTTTCAAATTAATGGTGGTCAAGTATCCGCCTTGAATGCGGGGTTCTTAATTGCAACTGGGCAGCTTGTTATTTTTTTGGATTCAGATGATTTTCTGTTTTCCAATGCCTGTGCTGAAATTGCTAAGCAATATACTGAATCTCATTCGATGATTGCTTATAAATTACAGCTATGTAATGAGGATGGTATTTTAAAAAATAAATTTTTACCAAATATTGATTTGTTAGCTAAAGATCATTTAAATTTTTTAATTAAGTATGGTTATTTTCAAACAGCGCCAATGTCAGGTGCTGCATATTCAGTTAAGTTTCTTTCTCATTATTTACCCTTCGATACTAGCAGATGTGGTTGGATTGATCATTTGCTTACATTCACGGCTCCGATTTATGGAGAAGTTTCATCCATCAATTATGCGCTTGGTGCATATCGAATTGGGCATGCTAGTTTGAGTGAGCATTCAAAAATATCTTTAATAAAACTGAGAAAGAATCTCTTAGCTTCTGACCTATATGCAAAGGAAATATCAGAGTCTTTAGCTTCCGAGAAAAATATTATCATCGAAAAAAATAAGATTCTCGGCCCATATCACTGGAAGGAGCGGTACATATCTTTTGTTGTTGACAATATAAATCACCCTTTTAATAATGACACTAGGTCAATGCTAGCTTTAAATTGTATTACTAGATTTATATGTTGGCCTCAAATTAGCTTACTCAAAAAATTAAAAAATATACTACAAATGTTAATTATGATGTTTCTTAGCAAGGAAAAAATGATTTTTGCAGTTGGAAAAATGACTAATATTGATATGAAAACATGATATGTTAATTAAAAAAACATTAAAATTACTGCCTGCTCAATTATTAAGCCCGCTCGCTCAATTTGCCTCTATTCTTATTTGGACGCATATTGCCAGCTCGGAAACAATCGGTATTGCTACCCTAGTAGCTGGGCAGCAAGAGTTAATTCGTACGATTTTACTCGCTTGGTGGTCACAATATGCTTTGCGTTTTATTGGCGAAGCACACGCTAGCGGCAAAGTATTTCAAAGCACATCAAATAGCGTTTTACTTGTTTCTGCTTTAGCACAAAGTATTGCTGCAGTGATAATGTTACGTGTGTTTGTCGTTTCTGAGCCAAGTCATCTGCTTGTTCTATCGGTGGTGTTTTTTGTCGTATTACGCTGTATTAATCAGCATAACGTTAATATTGCTGCTGCGCGTAGCAAAACGCTGGATTACAACATTCTATCCATTGTTGGGCCAGTTTTTGGCTTAGGTATAGGTGTTGTTTTATTAATACTCTTTGGCGATAACCCTGCTTATCCATTGTTAGGTTATGCATTGGGAGAGTCTATTGGTTTAATTTATTCATTAGTGCGGAATAAATCAGGATGGGTAGGCTGGCAAGTCGATTGCTCAATATTAAAGCAGGCCTATGGCTATAGTTTGCCTTTGATTCTTTCTGGGGCACTTGCTTGGAGTGCGGGCAATTTATCGCGCTATATTATTGACCATGAACTGGGCGTGGCTGCAGCGGGTGATTATGCCGTGGGCTTTGGTCTTGGCCAAAGGGCTGCTACATTAGCGGCAATGTTGGTTACTGCCGCAGGATTACCGCTCGCTATTCTGCGTATGCAGGAATCAGGTATAGCTGCAGCAATGCAGCAATTGGCGGAAAATTGCGCTTTATTACTAGCAACCATGCTACCTTGTTTAGTTGGATTATATTTGGTTAGCCCAGACTTAGTGCAATTGGCGGTGGCTAAAAAATTTCAAAAAGTGACTTTAGAGATTTTGCCTTGGGCATTGCTCAGTGGTGGCTTGTATTCATTTATTTATAATTACCTCAATCATTATTTTTTAGTTACTAAAAACACTCGCCCTTTGATTGCGGTAGATGGAACTTTGGCCTTGATTACTCTTGGATTATCTTTTCCTTTAATCCATTCATTAGGTTTGGTGGGGGGAGTAATTGCCATGGTACTGGCTAGTAGTGGTGTGGTGTTAATTTTACTGGTGTATTTGCTGGGCAGCCGTGAATTATGTTTTCCTACCAAAGATGCATTAAAAGTAATTGTAGCAACAATTGCAATGGCTGCCGCCATTTTAATTAAACCAGAATTTATTGATTTGAAAATAAATCTAGGTAGTAATATTGTAATTGGAATTATTGTTTATGCAACGGCTTTAGCCTTTGGGTATCGCTCGCGCTTACAACACTATTTTAAGCATAAAAATTAATGGTAGAAAAAATGAATCTTCAAGATAGTCAGTTTGTGCCTGCTACTAGCGAAGAATATCAGCAGCAAGGTTTACCAAAAGCAACATATATATTGTTGTTCATTTCTGCTTTCTTACTTCTTGGAGTTTCAGGAAATATATTGGCACTCTTAGGATATAACTATGTTGGTGATGGTGGTAATGCTCTCGAAAAGATACACCCATCAACAATTACACTTGTTTTTTCTTTATTAGCGTTCCTCGGCTATCCCCATGGAGAGCAACGATTAGGAGATAGTATTTTTAGGCAAGGGGCATTTTCTTACATATTGGTTTGCATTTTATCGATTGTATACGCTCAAATTGTATTAGGGTTGCCCTTATCCGCGTTAATTGTTAGCTGGTTAACACCAGGTCTATTATTGACGTTATTGATCCAGTTAGATAAAAACCAAATAAAATATTTAAAATATTTGTTACATGGATTATTGCTTATCAATACATTAATGGCAGTTGTAGAATATAAAATGGGGGCTCCACTTATTCCTTCGGTACTAATTGATTACACTGGGACGGGGGAGGTTTTAGATATCACTGAATGGGGAGAATGGCGTGCCTCAGGCCTATTTGGGCACCCTTTGGCGTCGACATTAATTTGTGCTTTATATGTGGTAGCGAGTTTTTCTTTAATTTGTTTTCAGCGCGCTTCACGCTTACAGTATTTTACGATGGTGCATTGTTTGCTTGCATTACCATTGTTTGGGGGACGAACCAGTATTGCAATGGCGTTAGTTTTTTTGGTTTTAATGAGTCTAGTGCGTCTATGGATGGAGTTAGTTGGTAGAGGGACTAATTATTTTAATGTTATTAAAATAAAGATAGTAATCACTGTTGCTATACTTGCACTGATTGTGGCCTTTCAAATGGGTATGTTCGATCAATTAATTGATCGTATTCAAGATGATAATGGTAGTAGCTATACCCGCGTTTTGGCAATGCAAATATTAGCCGATGCATCTAATTTTGAGTTGTTATTTGGGGATATATATAAATCTCTAGGTATGCGTCAGGTCGCCTATGGCACTATTTATGGAATTGAAATATTTTGGGTGGGCATGATTTTAAACTATGGCCTACTAATAAGTATCACTTTATTTTATTTTACTTGGAAAATTATTGTGCTTCTTGCAAATAAATGTGGCCCAATTACATATTGGCCTGTCGCATTCTTTTTTGTGAGCACCTCGTCTGGTGTTGGTTTGGTTGCAAAAAGCATTACTCTTAGCGTTTTATTTCTACTTATATATTGCATGTACTTTGAGAAAGAGTAAGTTTTATTTTAAATTTGTTTAATATTTATTTTAATAACTGGCTTATATTTTAAAAAATGAACCTTGATGAAAATACTTATACTTTCTATAGATTTTTCTGGTGTCACTAAAAGCATTATTCAGGAATTGGAAAAAAAACAAATAAAAGTTGTTGATCTTCCTTTGGGGCGAATTCCTTTTCTTCGCTTACTTTCTGTTTTGATAGGGTTTAATTTTTCAATTAATCAATGGAAAAAAAATTCTATCAGAATCCATAGTGAACTGAATGCTACCTACTTAGCTTTTAAAATAAAATCATGGTTTGTTTCAAGGGCCGCAAATAAAATAAAGCATCAGTTTGATGCTGTTTTACAGATTTCAGCTACTTTTTCGTTTAATCAAGACGAAACAAAACCTGTGCCGCATTACTTATTTACTGATTACACTATGCAGTTAGCTATTAAACATAATCCAAGATTACTGGATAGAAAAAATATGAGTCTTTGGTTGAGAGAAGAAGAAAAGCTTTATAATAAAGTAGCCGCAATTTTTATTCCTGCTAGATATATAATTGAATGTTTGCAAAAAAACTATAATGTATTACCCAGTAAGTGCGAAGTTATTGGCTATGGGTCAAAATTCCCAGTGCAACATAAAGCGGATGAAAATAATTCTAAAAGAATACTCTTTGTTGGAAAAGATTTTGATAGAAAAGGGGGGAATGATTTATTAGCTGCTTTTGCGGTAGTAAGACAAAAAATTCCGGATGCTGAGCTTATTATTGTAGGGCCGCCAATTAACCCCGCTGCAAACGTAGAGGGTGTTTCTTATTTAGGTCATGTTAACAATCAAATAGCTTTGCAAAGTATTTATTTGAAATGTTCAATTTTTGCAATGCCTTCACATCATGAACCTTTTGGTCTTGTTTTTTTAGAAGCCATGGCAAGTGGATTAGTTTGTATTGGTAGTTCTATTGACGCCATGCCTGAAATTATGAGTGATAGTGGATTTACTGTTGAAAAGGGAAATGTAAAAGATTTAGCTGATTTAATTTTAAAATTACTGCTTAATCCATTGCTTAGGAAAGAATTGGCAAAATTAAATCAAGAAAAAATAACTTCATATTACAACTGGAGTGATGTGACGAGTGCAATACTTACTAAAATTAAATATGATTTGGATAACTCTTTGTTTTCCATTAATAGTACATGATTTTTAAGTAATATTTATTTGAATGGAATTTATATTTCGTTGTTATTTTTTATAAAAAATACAATAAAATGGTATTTTAGTTGCTATTGGTTTTTTTGTTAAATAAATAATTTCGCTGTTGTTTTTTATATTAATTTGTTTTTGTAATTATAATGACTGTTAATAAGCTTTAAGGATCTGTTGAGTAATGCCAAGAAAATATTTTATTGACCACTCTAGAGCCATTACTACGATTTTAATTGTTGTATGCCACACTAGTTATATCTGTGCCTTTAGTGAAAGTGGTTTTGTAGCCCATTTTTTATTGAGTTTATTAACTGGCGGTACATTTATATTTGTTATGATTGCTGGGTATGTTTATAAAAATATTGATTCTGATCGGTATTTGTATCTAGATTATATTAAAAATAAGATTAAAAAGGTTTTTTTACCTTACCTCATATTAACAACCCCTGGTGTTTTTTTTGCTATTTATAGTAAAAGTGTCTACCCCATTGTTGTTTTCCATGATTTTTATTTTCTGCCTGTTCAACTATCTGCACCTTTGCTTTTGTATTTTACGGGTAGAAGTGTGACAGGGCATTGGTTTGTGCCTTTTATTATGCTTGTTTTTTTATGTACGCCTTTATTTAAAAAAGTTCTTCAGCTAAACCAATTGATGCAAAGCATCTTACTTAGTATCTTAATGCTGATTTCTACTTTAGTTTGGCGTCCTATTGGTAATGTTAATATATTTCAAGCTTTTGTTTATTTCTTCCCTTTTTTTATATTCGGGATGTTGTTTTTGAATGATAAAGTTATGAAAACAAATAGTTTATATATATTTTTTTTTCTTGTTGTTTTTTTTGCTTTAAGTTTTTTTGATTATTATTTAACGGGGACGCACAGTAATAGGGAAAAATATTTTTTTGATCTTCAGTATCCTGATTTAATGGTTATTTCTAAATTTACTTTTTGTATTTTTTTGTTTGTTTTTGTATTTAAATATTTTAATGAAAAAAAGATCCCATTATTATCTTTGATTTCAAGCTATAGTTATACAATATTTTTATTACATCCTTATGTTGTATTTGTGATAAAAAGATTACTACCTTTGGCGGGAAGTGGTTATCCGATTTTTGATCTTTTTTTGTATTCTACTATTAATTTATTTGTTGTTATTTTATTCGCAAAATTTGGTAAGATGGTTTTAGGTGAAAACAGTAAATACATCATAGGATGTTAAATAATGAAGTTATCTAGTGTCATCTTTGCGGTATGTCTTTTAAACGTAAACAACTTTGCCTTTGCTGCGGAGCATTTTTATCAAGAGTTGCAAACTCTTGAATCTAAAACTGCTGCTCCAACATCTCAGTCTATTGTATTTTATGGCAGCTCAACATTTAAGTATTGGAATTCAGAACTTGCTGCAGATTTTAAGGGAAAGAATGTCGTAGGACGGGGGTTTGGTGGTTCTAACTTTCAAGATGCATTGAAGTATGGTGAGGAGTTTGTTTTTAAATATCAACCAAGAATGGTTGTTGTGTACGAAGGGGATAATGATATTGAAGGTGGGTATACTGCTGAGAATGTGTTAGACGATTTTAAGAAGTTTATTGCTTTAGCAAAGCAGATAACGCCAAAAACTAAAATCGTTTTTGTCTCTATAAAACCCAGTCTTTCAAGGCAGGGGAGTAAATCGAAGCAAGAAAAAGCAAATCAATTAATTAAAAACCTGTGTGATAGTTCTCAAGAATGTATATATATTGATACTGCTTCTGCGATGCAACAAGCCGATGGGAGTATTTCCGCCGTATATTATAAAAACACAGATGGTTTGCATATGAATCGTGAAGGATACAAGCTCTGGGCAAAAATTATTCAGCCATACTTAATATGACCTATTTTAAATTTAACTACATGGCCTGCTCGCGGGCCATTTTTTCTTTTAGGTCTTTCCAGAATCTAATCTGGCTTGCGCCGCCTTTTTTCTGGGTATCTCCTGCCCAAATATCATCGTCATTAAAGCTATATACGGGTTCTAAATCGGTGCGTTGTGAGGCAGGTTTTATTTCGCCGGTGAGGATATCCAAAATATAGGGTTCGGCTTCGGGTGTGGGATACCACGCCAGCACCATATGGGCTTCATTTATTTTTAGCGCGCGCACATACACCATGCGTAATTGGCCAACCGGTGCACCTAAATCTCTGAGGGTAAAGTATTTGGCTGCAGCGTAATCTTCGCAATCACCCGCATTAGATGCCAACATTTCAATGGGGGTGGCCCAATAATCTGCGACTCCCCAATGGGCTTGGTCCGTTTGATAGGGAATGCGGTTAAAAAAACGATTGGTGTTTTTTAATGCGTTTACGGCGGGGTTTTTAGGTGGGCTCCATTGGCCTTGCACGGCTGGTTTTTCGTCCTGAATAAATTCTTTCCAGGCTAATAGTCTGGGAATGGCCGCTTGCCCCCAGCGCTTGCCAATGGCATTTAATAGATTGGCTGAAAATTCGGTTAGTCCCGCAGCAATACTTAAGGCGGTGCATAAACTCAATGCTAGCACAATCAAGCCTGTCTTAATGGGGGCTTGATGATGGGCGATTTGAGTGGGCTGTTTAGACATTAAGCTTAGGATAGTTGGCTTTTAGCTTGAGTACATTATCTTTTTGTTGCTGTATGGCTTGGCTATATATTTGGGTGATTTGTTTTCGTGCGGGGGTGGATAGTTGATCCCAATTTTGGAATCCCGCATTGAGCAATGCCAGTTGGCTATCTGCCTCATATGGATTTAATTGCGCCGACCGAATGAGGAGCTGTTCAAATTCTGCATCGTTTTGTTTTAGATAGGCTTTAAATTGCACCATATTGGCCATGGTACTGCCGTTATTGGGCTGTACTTGCAAAGCGGCACGGTATTGATTAATGGCTTCTTGGTAAAACACATCGCGTACCAGTTTAAAATTTGCGGCTTTTAGCCCACGTAATACTTGTAATCGGGCAAGGTCGATAGGGTATTGGGCGATATTGGGGCAGGCTTGGCTGGCTTTTTCTAAAGTATTGCGGGTTGCGATCCATTGCGCTAATTCAAGTGGCTGTTGTGGATTGCTCAGCCAGCTTTGTACTTGTTTTCGTGCCTCAAGCGTTTGAATATCGTAGTAAGCGTATTTAATGCTCGGCCAGATGGCGAGTGTGGCCAGCCATATTACGAGGGCTATTAGGGGAATGAGGTAGGGTGATTTAATATTCATATGCGGCTATTAATAATCCCTTGTGGGCGTTCAATGGTGAGCATATCGGCATAATCTGCGCCGTGTAATGCAGCTACTGCCGCATGGCCTAAATGTAGATTGGGCGGGCGATAGGCTAGATTATGGCAATCACTGGCGAGTAAATAGATCCAGTCTTTTTCTAATAGATATTCTGCAGTTTTGCGGGCTTTGCTACCAAATTGGTTACAAAGGGAACCGGCGGTGATTTGTAGCCAGCAACCTAAATCAATTAAATGCTGCGCTTTATCTGGCCGGGCCTGAATCGCGGCATTGCGTTCTGGGTGCGCAATCAGTGGGCGAATGCCTAGTTTTAGAAAGTGGCGAATAAATTGCTCGCTCCCTACTGGGATCATTTGGTCGGGGAATTCTAATAGCATGATCTTCATGCCATCCACTTCGCCCAAAAAAGGCACTTCATTGTTTTCTAGCAGCGGCAAGATATCTTCACCCAAACGCACTTCCCCACCTAAATGAATGTCGAGCGGGATTTTTTTTGTGGCTAAATGCAGTTTAAAAATGGCGATTTCGCATTCTAGCGCACTGCGTTGGTTATTCCAGCGGGCAGGATAAATATGTGGCGTTAATACCGCCGTTTTTACTCCGTTATTAACCGCTTCTGCTGCTAATTGCAGCGCCATTTCCATATTCCTAGGGCCATCATCAATGGCGGGCAAAATATGGCAGTGAATATCAATCATGGTGCTTGGCTTTGTTTGGATTATTGATTGTGAAGGGTGATCAAATACATGCTATTTAATTATCGCATGCTTGGGGATTTGAATCTTGTAATTTGTAGGGCGGGTGCAACCCGCCGTTTTTCGTGTTTCAGCAAAGCTCGGCGGGTTTCACCCGCCCTACAAAGTCTGTGCAATATATGCATACTAAAAAAAAAGGGGCAACTTAATAAAAGTTGCCCCTTTTTCTATATCACAAAGCGTTTAAGTTGCCCCATACGCTTTGCCATATTGGCCAACACTGCCGTATTGGCCGTAATAACGTTCGGCCTTTTTAAAGTCTAAATGGCTGAGGGTCACACCTAATATTCGTCCACCTGCTTGTGCAATACGCATTAGATTTTTGCGTGCAATGGGATGGGGCGTTTCTTGGGCGCGGGTTACAAACAGCGTATCGCTGCAAAGTGGGGCCAAGATTAATGGGTCACTGACTAGGCTTAATGGCGGGCCATCAATGACCAACATTTCATAGCTGGTGGATAATTGGCTGAGTAATTCGCTAAAGCGCTTAGACATGAGTATTTCTAAGGAGCTAGGTGGAATATCGCCAGTGGCTAAGCAATAGAGTTGGCTATCGCCTACTCTTTGCAAGCATTCTTCTAATGTGGCTGTGCCTGCGACTAGATTAGTTAAGCCAGGTGCAGTTGGGTTTAGGCCCAATTTGCGTGCTAAGCCAGGTTTGCGTAAATCGGCATCAATAATTAATGTCTTACGGGTGTTTGATAAGGCCAAGGCTAAATTGGCGGCAAAAGTTGTTTTGCCTTCATTGGGCATACTCGATGTAATCAGTAGGCTACGCTGAGTGACATCAATTGAGGATAATGCAACGCCGGTGCGTGCAGTAAATATGGCCTCTGAATAGATTGATCTGGGGTCATTTAAAACTAATTTACCTGTATCACTGGCCAATTTTTTATTGAGTAAAGGAATGCTGGTGAGTAATGGGTAGCCCAATAAGCGCTCTACATCATCGCTATTATTAATGGTGTTATTTAAGCGGTCTAAAATAACGGCTGCACTTGCGGCTAGTAATAGGCCAAATAGGGCAGACATCATAATGATTTGTGGTTTTTTTGGTTTAATAGGGCTCGAGGGAGTGCTGGCATTATCAATGATGCGAGCAATTGCGGATTGCAAGTCTTGGGATACAGCGGTTTCTTTGGCGCGTGCAATAAAGCTTTCATATAGCTGCCGATTGGCTGCAGCCTCTCGTTCTAATACACCGAGTTGTACTTCTTTGCGATTTAAATTAGAGACCGCACCGCGTGCTTGGCTTAATACGGCTTCTAATGCCCGCTCTGTGCCCAGTGCCGCTTCATAGCTTTGGCGTAAGCTGCCTACTACGGCATCAACTTGGCGTTTGGCATTTGTTTTGGCCGAGCGTAATTCACCTTCGGCTTGTACCATCTTGGGATGGTCTACACCGTAGCGCTGAATTAAATCAGCCATTTTGCTTTCGGCTTCGGCTTCTTGCCTTTTTGAGTCCGTCACTTGTGGATTGCTAATTACGGCTGGAACGCTGCTGTAATCGCCATTTTTTACTGCGCTCACTTGCCGATAGGCGTTTTCTGCTTCTGCGCGTTTCATTTTGGCACTAATTAATTGCTGATTAGTATCTGCAATTTGCGTGCTAGTCCCGTTTTGGCCTTCTTTACTTAAAGAGATAATGCCATTACTTTCTCGGTATTGTTGTAAGGCATATTCAGATTTATCTAGCTTTTCACGCAGGCCACCTACTCGGCCGTTGAGCCATTGAGAGGCACTTTGAGCCATAGCAAAGCGGGCATCACGATCGCTATCGATATACATTTCAGCCAATTTATTGGGCACTGCTGCGGCCAGTTCTTTGTCGGTACTGGTAAAGCTGATTTTTACTAATTGGCTGGAACGAACTAGCTCAATATCAATGCTGCTTGCAAAGTTGGAATAGATGGCGTTAGCCAGTTTGTCTTCGGTCCAAACGTTTTGTTCTTCTGGATTATTGGTTTTTAAAAAGGATGCCCAAAAAGATTTTTTAACCACGCGTGGATCAAACGCTGGGTTTTCCCAAAGCTTTAAAGCTTTGATGGTACGGATAGCTAAATCTCTGGATTGTAGAATTTCTGCTTGAGTTTGAAAGTATTCGCGATTGGCAGATACGCCCGAATACACTTCTTCAACGGATAAGATTTTTTGACGGCTTGATTCAATTAAAAGGGTGGTCGTTGATCGATAAGAGGGGGCAATAGAAAAAACAATCGCGGTGGCGACTGCAGCAACAGTCATGGCAAAGAAAAAAATCTTTAATTTACGTTTACAAATGCTGCGCCAATATTCAATTAGAGGGGGTGTTTCTTGCATGGGCATACGCCCTGCTAGATGTTTAGCTTGATTCATATTGCGTAATCCTTGCCTTACCGATGGAGGATGGCGAATTAATCTGTGTTAGAAAAAGCTATCTTGTACGGTGATGATGTCACCGGGGAAGATGAGTGTATTCAATTCTACTTTTTGTTGTATCTGCTTTGGATCTTCAGCGCGGATCACAAATATTTTTTCTTTAGAGGCCCGTTCTTTAAATCCGCCCGCTAAGGCAATGGCTTTTAATACGGTTAAGCCAGGCTGAAATGGGTAGCCGCCGGCGTTTGCAATCATGCCGTTGATGTAATAAGGGCGGTATTCGTCAATAAAAACGGCAACGCGTGGGTTGACCAAGTAGCGGCCCTTTAGACCGGTAGTGATCAAGCGTTGTAAATCGCCTGTGGTCAGGTCTTTGATCACAATTTCGCCGAGCACGGGGTATTGCAAGGTGCCCGCATCGGTCAGCTTAACGCGCTCGCGGCTTAGCTCGTCTTCGCCAAATACACGAATGGTGACAACATCACCCGCACCTAGCTTGTAGTTGGAGAGCACACTGACCGGTTTTAGGCCGGGCAGTTCTGGCTCCGCACTTGGGACGGGGGTTGGCACTGGCGGGATATCAAAGATTGAAGCTTGGGCCGCAGCTGCTGTAATTAGAAATATTAAGGCAAGTAGCATGAAAGATAAAAAACCTCGAAAATGTAGGTTGCCCTGTATTTTCGAGGTTGATAGCAACAGTTTAGTTGGCATCAGTTGAATTTCTCGTTAAGATAATTGTAAGTAAATATTACAGTGAACCACTTAGATTAACCATAAATAGATTACGTTGGTAGTCTTGTGTCGTAATATTTGAGTTACGTTTTTCGTATCTAAACTCAGTTCCTACTTTTAACCAACGGGTTAGCTTGTAATCCACAGCCAGCCCAGTGATATAAGTGTCGTCAGTGCGGGTGATGCCGGAGTAGTCGCTGTTTACGTAGGTAAGATAGGTACGTGAAGAGAGGTAGTTGCTCCAAGAGTGATTCCACTGGGCATTCAAGACATCGTCAAGCAAGAAGTTACCCGAGCCGGTGGATTCTGATGGCGTGCGCAATGCGCTGATTTCAAAGCTGCTATAGGTGAGCGGGGTAAAGCGCAACAGGGCTTCGTAGCTAAATTTAGTGAACTCACCCTTAGTATCGGAATCATATCTTTTATTAAGCATACCGACTTTCACGGTACCCATAAATGAATCATCCATATCCCATTTCAAGCCGGTATAAAGACGATATTCCTTGCTATTTTGCAGCTCGGGAGTCACGACATAGTCAAAATTTTGCGCACGGGCTTCAAAGACTAAGCTTGTTTTGGGCGCAACACGGTAAAAGAAGCGTGCAGCAGCAGAGAGGGAGTCTTGATCAAAAAAGCGGGTGATGCTTTCATTATTGGTATAACGCTTACTTTGCGCGCCTGCTTCTAATTCAATTCGTCCTGTGGCCTCTACCGCGCCATAGGCTACTAATCCTTTTATGCCAAAGGAGTGATAGCGATCCGGTGTTGTGGAGCCGCTATCGGTGGTGCCTTGCGCGTCTTCTGCATAAAGCAGGTTGGCAAGCAGCAGGCTGCTTAGGCGAGAGCTATAGGTGTTGTCTGCTTGAAATTGCAATTCATTGCTATCGGTATCGTTTTCTTTACTGTCGGCGTAGCGAGTAAATTTACCTTTGTAGCCAAATACATAGCGGTCGCCATTACTTGCTAAATCAGCAACAAGTGATGGTGAAATTAATGTGCCGGTAGAGGAGATTTCATTGCTACTGGTTTTGGCGACATTGCTATCTCTACCTACGGCAATACCTAGCGTTGGATAAATGAAAAATGGGCCTGCCTGTATTGCGGCTGGGTTTTGACTGCCTGTGCCCGCAAATTCTTTTGCATCAAAACTAGGTTTCGGTTTGGTGCTATTCGGGGACGATAATTTATCAAGTAAATCGGCAGAGCTAAGGGCTTTAGGCTGCTCATCAGCCAAGCTGAGTGTACTCATGCCACTCAACACAAGGGCGAGTGCAATGAATCCACTGATGGATTTTAATTTGAACATTTCGTTTTCCAGAATGTTGAAAGAATAGTCTGATTGTAATGAGGATGATGTGGAGCCTGTTTTTTTCATGAAAAAACAATGTTTAGGCTCTTTCTATCCAAGGTTAAATTTTATGGGCGCATTCTATCGTTAAATCATGAAGTTTGATAGGGAGCGTATACACTTGTCGTATATAAGCAATTAATTGTATATGGAAATACTTAAGGTATTGAAAATAAACTAATAAGAGTTAGAGTATTAATGAATGGTAATGCTCTATTTTTTATGATGATGAACTTCATTATTTATTTTATATATTTTTATTTTTCGTGGTGATACTATGCGCTGGTCATATTCGTGGTATGGGTTAATCCCTTGGTTGGGTTTAAGAAATCTCTGATTGTAATTGCCATCCCGAGTGTTTTTATCGAAGATTCAGCGCAAGTACTAGATTTTCCTCTGTGCGGGAATGGTAAAGCGGAATAAATCAGCATTTCCTTGAAGAGTAATTTTCAGGTTGGATATGGACAACAAATCTATTGTTGTTGTATCTAAAAGACAGATTGTTTTAATTTTATCGACTGCAAAGAAATTGTTCTGTTACTGATTTACAGTGGCCAAGTATTCTTAAATGCATTGGTCATTTTATCTAAGATGCTTGTTGTGAGTAAGATCTAAGCGATTGAATTTGTTAGTTTTTTATACGGCTAATTACAATTTGCTCTGACTGCATTAGCTTTTGATTATATTGGTAAAACTTTTTTTCTTTGAGCCTATACATTTAATAAAGGTTAAATACAAATGAAACTGAAATTTTTAGCATTGATGGTACTTGCATCGTTCTCTGTTGCTGCTCAAGCCGCCGTTGACAACTTGGTTGTGAATGGTGATTTTGAGAGCGGCAATGTTGGGTTTGGTAGTGAGTACACATCTAAAGGCGACCAAACGAAGCTTCCTGATGGTGATGACAGCCAGAGAATTTGGCATGAAGGCACGTACATCGTTGGTGCTGATGCTAATGCGGCAAACCCTTGGTTTAGCAACAAGGACAATGCTTCGTTTAAGACTGGCACTAAAATGATGATGGTTAATGGTGCATTAACAACTGCTGGCACGAGCGTTAGTGATGTGAGTGTTTGGAATCAAACAGTGCAAGTAGTGGCTAATACAGATTACTACTTCTCTGCTTTGGTGGCTTCTCTTGATAAGAACAGCCCAGCAACACTGGCTTTTAGCATTAACGGCCAAAAGCTAGTTTCTGCTGATGGCACTGGCTTAGATTCATTCACAGCAACGGCTGATGGCGGCTGGAAAAGTTTTTATGCTGTTTGGAATTCAGGTTCAAACGTATCTGCTAATTTGAATTTGGTTAACTTTACTAGTGTTGCTCACGGCAATGACTTTGCTCTTGATAATATTGCAATGAGCACAACAGCACCTATCCCAGAACCAGAAACTTACGCTTTAATGGGCATGGGTTTGTTGGGTCTGATGGCTGCTCGTCGTCGTAAGCTGCAAGCTGCAAAATAAGCATTACTACTTAAAGCGTTTGTGGTTTTTTGCTCAGAGAGAGCATTAAGTTGGCAAGCGAGTCAATAAAAAACGGGCAGCCTAGGCTGCCCGTTTTTTATTGATTAAGCGCTTAGGATTTGCGATTAACTTCCCGTTTACGAAGCATCGTCATTCCCGCTCGCCTTTGGCGGGAATCCAGCTACCCTGCCGGATCCAATAGCACTCGGGGATGACGGGCGGGATTATTCGAGCTATAAGCTAATCCCTGGCGACAACTGCGCTGGCAACACCAGCGTGGCCGATTCGATGGATGCCATCGGTGTGGCGCAGTAGTCGGCCGCGTAATAGGCGCTAGGGCGGTGGTTGCCGGATTTGCCGGTGCCGCCAAATGGCGCGGCAGACGATGCGCCGTTGGTTGGGCGGTTCCAGTTCACGACACCTGCGTCGATCTCGGTTTTGAATTCATTCCACAGCGCTGGGTCATCGGCCAATAGGCCAGCAGAAAGGCCATAGGCTGTATCGTTGGCAATCTCGATTGCCTTGGCAAAATCGCTGTAGCGAATGATTTGTGTTAGCGGGCCAAAGTATTCTTCGTCTGGCAGATTGGTGACCTTGCTGACATCCAGAATCGCTGGGGTCACAAAAGCGTTGCTTGGGTCGGCGTGTTGCATTTTCAGTAATGGCACAGCGCCAAGGGCGATCAGCTTATCTTGCGCAGCCATCAGCTGGCGTGCGGCGGTTAAGGAGATCACCGAGCCCATAAAAGGCTGCTCGGCGGCGTCAAAATGGCCGATAGACAGTTTGCCAGCCACGTCAATCAGGCGGGCCAGGAAGCGATCGCCAAATTCACCGTGCGGCACCAGAATGCGGCGCGAGCAGGTGCAGCGTTGGCCAGCAGATAAAAACGCCGATTGAATGGTGTGGTGTACCGCCGCATCCAGTGCTTCGGTTGGGGCAATAATCAACGGGTTATTGCCGCCCATTTCTAGCGCCAGCATAAAGTCAGGGCGGCCAGCAAATTGCTTGTGCAGTGCCACGCCAGTGCCGGAGCTGCCGGTAAACAGCAGGCCGTTCAAATCATCGTGTTTTGCCAGCGCAATACCGGTTTCTTTTTCGCCCTGTAGCAGTGCAATCACACCGGCAGGCAGGCCAGCGGCTTGCCAGAGTTGCACGGTTTTCTCGGCCACCAGCGGCGCTTGCTCGGACGGCTTAAACACAATGCAATTGCCCGCCAGCAGCGCAGGCACAATATGGCCGTTGGGCAAATGGCCGGGGAAGTTATAAGGGCCGTACACCGCCACCACGCCATGCGGGCGATGGCGCAAAACAGCGTTGCCATCAGGGGTCGCGCTGCTGCGCTCACCCGTGCGCTCAGCATGGGCGCGGATAGAAATCTCAATCTTGCCAACCATCGCGGCTACTTCCTGACGCGACTCCCATAGTGGCTTACCTGTTTCAAAGCCAATAGCGTGGGCAAGCTCTTCTTTATGCTCGCCCAGTAGCTCTGCAAAGCGGCGCACAATGGCGAGTCGATCTGTCAGTGAAGTGCGTTTCCAAGCTGGGAAAGCATTGCGGGCGGCAAGCATGGCGAGATTGACATCGTCGCTGCTAGCGCTCTTACCTTGCCAAACCACGGCGTTATTTGCCGGATTGGTAGAAATCAATTCACTACCCGTGCCATCTTGCCATTGGCCATTAATAAACAATTGAGCCATGTTGCTGTCCTTGAAAGATAACTGATAAAAAAGGTTCTGTAGACACAGAGGGAGGCGTTGCTGGATGGAGTGCTAAACCTTGAACCACAGAGTAAAACGAGGACACAGAGGTCACAGAGAAAACGATTCAATCATTGCTTTTCTCTGTGAAACTCTGTGTTCTCTGTGCCCTCGGTGGTTCAAGATTTAGCTCTGCCTAAGTCCTTTATTGAAGGCAACTACGCAGCTGCACCCGTCCTGTAAATTACAGATTTATGTTTTAGAGGCTTACACCACTCTCCGTGGATAAGCTTCCATCATTCTGACCTGATCCCCGGTGCTCACTTGCAATGCCTTGGCTTCTGCTGGTGTCAGCATAATCAGGCCTTGCTCTGGCGCGGTATAAATCAGCCCTGTGCGGAATTTCTTTAACTGGCTGGTTGCGATGAGATGCGGTGCCGATGGGGCTTTTTTTGTGTCGCTGATCACTACATTACAAAGCCCACTTTCACGCATCACGCGCAGGCTGTCGATACGGGCTTCTAGCACGGGGCCTGCTTCAAAGATATCGATGTGTCGCTCTAAGCGTAAGCCTTCGCTTTCTAATAGATGACGCGCAGGGGTGGTGTCTTTGTGCGTGGCCCCAATACAGGCTTTGGCGTCGTCCGGCAAAAAGTCGATATAAACCGGAAAACGTGGCATCAGTTCGGCCAGAAAAGATTTTTGACCAAGCGACACCAAGCGATCCGCTTCATGAAAATCGATGCGATAAAAATGGCTACCCAGCGCGCGCCAGAAGGGCGAATCGCTGTGCTCATCAAATACCCCGCGCATTTCGGCGCAGACCCGGGTCCCAAAACGGTCGCTAAATTGTGCCAAAAACATAAAGCGAGATTTGGACAAAAGCGCGCCATTACAGTTCACGCGGTGCAGCGGGTCTAAAAAGAGCGAGCAAAGTTCGGTGTAGCCGGTGAGATCGTGCGAGATGGTCAGCTTATCCATCTTGCTCCAGATGTTCATTTCGCGGCTGGCGTACACCGAGGTGTCGATGCGGTAGGTGTAAAACGGCTGCTCCAGCCCCACGGCGGTTTCAATGCCGCATACGCCGACGATTTCGCCGGTGTCGGTTTCTTCCATTAAGAATAGATAGCCCTGATCGGCCAGCGCAGCGCTGCCTTCTAGGGTGCGGCGAACACGGTCAATTCTGGCGGCCTGGGCGCCCGGATCGGGTTTAAGCGTGGTCATACCGGGGCCCGCTTTATGCGCCAGCTCAACGAGTTTATCTACGTCACTAAATTGGCAGAGGCGGACAATTTTCATAATACGGCCCCTGAGTGATTCAATTTTACACAGCGTACTTCGCCGCCAATGCCCACTTCCAGTGCGCTGGCTAAGTTAGGTGGCAAGGCCATATCGTGGCTAAGCTGCTTAGGTAAATGGGTTTTAATGCAGCGAAAATCGCTGGCGGAGGTATTGCAAACCAAATAGCTGGCCGCACCGTGAACTTCGGAGCTGTAGGCAAGATGGTGCAAGGCGCTGTGGCGTAGCGAATAACAGGCGTCCAGCGTGGCGGTCAGCACGGGGCCAGCATCAAAAATATCGATAAAGCGATCAGGCTCAAAGCCTTCGTCTAGATGGCATTGATAAGGTAGGCGAGCGCTGGCGTGTGGCTCACCCATGACGCGCTGAGCATCAATCGACAGCAATGGCACATAGAGCGGATCAACCGGCATCACTTCGGCAATAAAGCCGCGGCTGCGCCCGCCGGATTCCAGCTCCATTTCGGCAAAATCACGACGGGTAAATTTGCGCCCTACGCTTTCCCAAAATGGTGAGTTGCCATCTGCATCGGCAATGCCGGGCAGCACAGAGAAAATATCTTTACTAAAGCGCTGGCGGTGCTGGGCAATAAATAATAGCCGCGCACGGGAGAGCAAATCGGCATAAGCGGCTTTCTCCGGCTCGATATAAAAGCCAGTCAGCCGCGTACAGCTGGTCAGCTCATGCGACATCACTAAGGCGTGAATCCGATGATTTACATGTAATTCGCGTGAGGCGTGCACGACGACTTCGTTGCGAAAAGCGTAGAAAGGCTCGTGCTGCCCTGCAAGGGCGACGATGCTGGCGGAGCCGTATAAAACGCCATCTTCTTCTAATACAAATAAATAGCTTTCTTCGCCAGGGTAGTCGATCTCGTTTTGCAGGGAATCAATCGAGCGCAAAATCAGCTCTTGCAGGCGTGCACGATCTGGCGGCAGCGAATGCAAAATCGGCCCCTTAGAGCGCGCCATGCGTTCCAATTGATCAAGGTCGGACAGTTTTCCTGGTCTTACGATAAGCATAGGGGCGATCCGAATGAGGGTGGATGGTGGAGCTTAAAACCCAAACTTTGAACCACGGAGTTGGGGAGGACACGGAGTTACACGGAGAAAACCATTTGGGATTACAAATCTTTCTATGCCACAGCTTCGTAATAGATTTCAAAACCGTCATCCCCGAGTGTTTTAGTCGGGGATCCAGTTGTGAGGCTGGATTCCCGATAAAGGTATTCGGGAATGATGAAGAGTCTATTTTAAAACCCAAATCTTGAACCACGGAGTTTGGGAGGACACGGAGGAGCACGGAGAAAACCGTTGGGTATGACATGCTTGTGCTGAATTTGTTGTTCTCCGTGAAACGCCGTGTTCTCTGTGTCCTCCGTGGTTTAAGAAGTGGGTTTGAGCATATTTATAAATCTAAGCCGCAACAGTTGCCGGTACCAGCTCAGCAATCACGGCCTCTAAACGGCGCAGGCCCTCTGCTACATCCGCTTCTGAAATCACCAAAGATGGCAGCAGGCGCAGCACATTCGGGCCAGCCATCAGCAGTACTACCCCGTGTTTTGCACCGAGAGTTACCACATCTTTGGCGCGGCCTTGCAATACCGGAGCCAGCTCGGCACCAATCAATAAGCCGCTGCCACGGATCTCTTTAAATACACCGTGTTTTGCATTGATTTGATTTAAGCCATCCACGAACAGCTTATTGCGGTGTTTTACGCCATCTAATACAGCAGGCGTATTAATTAGCTCGATCACCTTGTCAGCTACGGCGGTGACCAGTGGGTTGCCGCCGTAAGTGGAGCCGTGCGTGCCAACCACAAAGGCGCTGGCAATTTTGGCCGTGGTCAGCATCGCGCCAATCGGCAGGCCGTTGCCCAGTGCTTTGGCTGAAGTCAGGATGTCGGGTGTGACGCCATAGTGCATATAAGCGTAGAGCGAGCCGGAGCGGCCTACGCCAATTTGTACTTCATCAAAAATCAGCAGGGCATGGTGTTTGTCGCACAGGGCACGCAGGCCGTTCAGGTATTCTTGCGTAGCAGGGATCACGCCACCTTCGCCTTGCACGGGTTCTACAATCACCGCGCAGGTTTTGTCGCTGATCATGGCTTCAATCGCGGCCAAATCATTAAACGGTACATGGCTGATACCCGCAGGCGTTGGACCAAAGCCTTCTGCATATTTGGGCTGGCCGCCTACCGACACAGTAAACAGGGTGCGGCCGTGGAAGGATTGCGTGCAGGCAATGATTTGGTCTTTGTCGCTGGAAAAATGATCCACGGCATAACGACGGGCCAGTTTCAGCGCGGCTTCATTGGCTTCAGCGCCAGAATTACAAAAGAACACGCGTTCAGCAAAAGTGGCATCAATCAAGCGTTGTGCAAGACGCAGTGCAGGCTCGTTAGTAAAGCCATTGGATAAGTGCCAAAGTTGATCGGCCTGATCGTGCAATACGGCGGTCAGCTCTGGGTGTAAATGCCCAAGGCTGGTGACGGCGATGCCGCTAGAGAAATCTACATACTCGCGGCCTTCTTGGTCCCACAAACGTGAGGCCAAGCCTTTTACCGGAATAAACGGCGCAGGGGCGTAGTTGGGAACCATAACTTGATCAAAGGTGGCGCGATTTACGGTAGACATGGGCAGATCCTACAGACGGGATAAAGTGCATCCAGTGTAGAGCGGGCATCGTTAATCAATCTTCTATAAATGCGACATAAAGCTATAGCTTTGCACCTTTACGACCTAGGGAAATCCGCACGTTCATCCCGGGGGGATATGCCAAAGTGGGCGCGGTAGGCGGTTGCAAAATGCGCACCGGAAGAAAACCCACAAGATAAGCCAATTTGCACCACGGAAATTCCCGTGCGTTGCAACATGGTGCGGGCTCGCTCTAAACGTAATTGCATATAGTGGCGGGCAGGCAGGGTATCTAAATGTTGCTTAAACAGGCGTTCTAGCTGGCGGCGGGATAAATCAACATGCTGTGCTAGCTCGTCGCTGCTGATGGGCTCTTCTAAATTGGCTTCCATGAGTTGCAGCACGGCGCTGAGCTTGGGCTGGCGCTGGCCGAGTTGCAAAGCATGCGAAGTACGCTGACGTGTGTCGGGAGTGCGGATGCGTTCAATACATAAAGATTCAGCAATTTGCTCGGCCAGAGCAAGGCTTTGTTGCTTAGCCACTAAGGCCAGCATCGCATCCAGCGTTGCAACGCCTGCGCCACAGCTAAAATAGCCGCGATCAAATTCATATACATTCTGCGTGCAAATCACGCGTGGAAAAGTCGCCGCAAAAGCCCGTAGCTCAGGCCAGCGCACTGTGGCTCGGTGCTGATCTAATACGCCACAGGCCGCTAGCCACCACGCACCGCAATCAATTGCCCCAATAATCGAGGCGCTATTTAGTAAGGGTTTAAGCAGCGCTAGGCGTGGATCGTTCGCAAAAGGCGGAGTCTGCGAAACGATCAGTAATACATCCGTAGCCTTGCTATCGAGTAAGGCGGGCAACTGAGGGTAGTGCCCGCCCGTGGCCAAGGGAATGGCCGCTCCATCTAATGAGTAATATTGCAGCTTATATAGTGCTTCATCGCTGATGCTATTCGCCAAGCCCAATACCGTATCGATGCTGGCGATACTTAATAGTGGTGCTGGCGGCAAAAGCAGCACGGCAATTTGGATTGGATGGGGAAGGGGATTGAGTACAAGAGGCATGCGCCATTTTTTCAGCAAATACCAGGAATCGCAATTGTTGTTGTTCCTATTTTCAAAGAAACAAATACCAAATGAGATAAGTGTTGCAGCAAAGCCTAATAAATAATCTTTCTCTCAATTTCAAACAGACATGGAGCAATAAGGGCTGGCACAATGTGCTTCAAATATTTCAATATCTGGAATTTCACTATGAATAAGCGAGAACTCATCGAGGCCGTACTAAGGGTTGCTGAGTACGAATTGCCAGGTATCTCTAAAAAAGCCGTTGAAGCTACTTTAGAAGCGCTAGGTGATGTCACCGGTGCAACACTTAAGGGCGGCGGCGAAGTCACTTTGCCTGGAATCGGCAAATTAGCCGTCAAACACCGCGATGCACGCGTCGGTCGCAACCCAAGAACGGGCGAACCAGTACAAATCCCCGCTAAAAAAGCCTTAAAGTACACACCGCTCAAAGCTATCAAAGACGCTGTCGCTTAATTTACGCTAAGAGTGCTTTAGTTCGACCTTTTGTAAATCAACAACTTACCGTGTTTGTTGGGTTTTCTTGTCAGGAAGGTGTTGACCGAAGCGGCCAAGGCCCGTATATTTCGGCCTCTCGCTGCAGCACACACAGCAACACAGTGTTCTAGCCGCAGCGAATGATCTTTAAAAAAATACAGTCGATGAGTGTGAGTGCTTGATTCGGAAGCGAAACAAGT
>JANYCY010000051.1 GCA_025360045.1 Janthinobacterium sp.
GTGCTCTAATAAAAATCTTCGAGCTTCCTTATCCTTCCTCGTCGTATTATTCATACTGTCTTCGTCAGGATGCCTTGCTCGAAAACTTTTACCTAAGGACTTAATAGGGAAAAGTTTGGTTTTTATAGGGTGTGCAAGTCGTTTTTCTTGCGCACCGCTTTCGGTGAAGAGCGACTACGTCGTTGTACACCCTATAAATACCAACTCTCTCAATGTTAATAAGCTTAAGTTGACAGGATTGGGGCTAATGCCCGCCCTAGATGATTTACACCCTGCACTTTAATTTGCTTTGCCCACCCCTATCATGGCCGTGGTATTGGCCCCTAAGCTAGTAGTTGGCAGTTGCCCATTCCACTTTTCTATCCAAAGCGTCTGATTTTTAATTTGTGCCGCTTCTACGCCAAATTTCTTGATTGCCTCCCCCACCACTTCCAAAGCACGCGCATCGCCTTGAGCAACCGCTATTTTTGCATCTGCCTGTCCTTTGGCTACAGCCACCGCATTAGCAGCATCGGCAAGATTTTTACGCAGCATGGCTTCGGATCTTAAAGCCTCTTGTGTGGCTTGCAGCTTGGCATTGATGGCCGATTGGATATTCGAAGGCAGGCGCAGCTCGTTCACAAAGCCAAATTGCTCGACCATGATGCCGTAGTGATTCATTTCATGATTAATCTTGCTGCGCACTTCTTCGGCCAGCTTAATTTTGCCCCCAGCCAACAAGCCTTCGGCATCGTATTTGCTGCCGTAATTATTCAGCGCATTGCGAATACCATTACGGATAATCTGGCTGGTGATTTCTTCGTAACCACGCTTGTATTTCTGATACAAAACCGGCGCTTTGCCCGAATCGATACTGTATGAAATGCTGATATCGGCGTTAATCACAATGCCGGAAGCCACTTGGAAATTCATCGACTCATCGGTGGGCGAGCCTTCAGTGGCCGATTTTGTCCATGTATAGGTTTGAGTAAAAGTCGGAAACTCGACCACACTCGTGCCAAGCCCAATCAAATGCCAGCCGCTCGACAGCGGAACAGGCTCGACCTTGCCATCAATCCGGTTAAATTCAACCCCCACATGATTGGCCGACACCGAGGTCACAAAAATATGCAGCGCAATATACAAAACCAGCAACACAGCAAGCCCAATCACAATACGGATATGCTGAAAAACACCCATGAAATTCATCATTTGCTCTTTTAAAGGAGTGATCTAGCGAGAAAAAACTGATACCCACATCCGTGTGTTTATGAACACGGCATGCTTGCCGACTTTATACGCTTACAGACCCTTACTCACAACAAACAGAATAAAAAAACAACACTATGAAAAACGCCCCGCAGGGAATGCCCATTTATCCCAACCATATAAGGCCCGCTAATCTGCTAAAATGCAGCGCATTCACGCAATGCAATCAGTCTGAAGCTGTCGCTTTTAAACACCTGTATCGCTCCTCATTAGTCTGCTCTACCCGCCCCAAATCAGCAGATTTCGGCGCTTTTACCGTAAGGCTCGTCATGACCACTACTTCTACTCCCCGCAAATCTGTCGCCATCATTGGTGGTGGCCCTGCTGGCCTGATGGCCGCTGAAATTCTTAGCCAAGGCGGGGTAGATGTAGATATTTTCGACGCTATGCCATCGGTGGGGCGTAAATTTTTGCTGGCTGGTGTGGGAGGTTTAAATATCACTCACTCCGAAGCCGCCGAGCCATTTTTAGCCCGTTACGGCCAGCGCAGTAGCGAGCTACAGCCTTTGCTGGCGGGCTTTGGCAACGAAGCCCTGCAAGAATGGGTACACGGGCTGGGCATTGAAACCTTTGTTGGCAGCTCGGGCCGTGTGTTTCCAAAAGAAATGAAAGCAGCACCGTTATTGCGCGCATGGATTTCCAGATTACGTAGCAGTGGCGTGCGCATTCATGTGCGCCATCGCTGGCTGGGCTGGAATGAAGCAGGGCAAATGCGTTTTGCAACGCCAGATGGCGAGATCAACCACAGCAGCGACGCCACCGTGCTGGCCTTGGGCGGTGCAAGCTGGGCCAAACTGGGGTCTGATGGCCTATGGCAACCACTGCTTGCAGAAAAAGGCATCGCCATCGAGCCTTTAAGCCCTGCCAACTGTGGCTTTGATATTGGCTGGAGCGATCACTTAAGCGAGCGTTTTGCTGGCTCGCCACTGAAAGCGGTTGCCATTGAATTTAAAGGCGTACGTAAACTAGGTGAATTTGTGCTGACTAAGGGCGGCGTAGAAGGCAGCTTGATTTACACCTTTTCAGCCGCCATCCGTGATGAAATCAAAACCAATGGCAGCGCCGATATTCTGCTGGATCTGGCCCCAGGCAAATCGCTGGAGCGGGTTTTGGAAGACTTAAAGCGCCCACGAGGTGCGGATTCAATGGCCAGCCATTTGCGCCGCAAATTAGGCATCGAGGGTGTAAAAGCGGGCTTGCTGCGCGAAGAAATTTCCCGCAACGACTTTAACGATATGAATAAACTCGCCGCCGCCATTAAAGGCCTGCCGCTTAAACTATTGGCCGCCCGCCCAATCGACGAAGCCATCAGCAGCGCAGGCGGCGTGCGCTTTGAGGCAATGAGCCCAGAACTCATGCTGGAAAAAATGCCTGGTGTATTTTGCGCGGGCGAAATGCTGGATTGGGAAGCCCCCACCGGCGGCTACCTGATTACCGCCTGCCTTGCCAGCGGCAGACAAGCTGGATTAGGCGCTTTGGCGTGGTTAAATCAGGCTAATTAAGTAAAAAAGCCAGCTCAAACAATTGGGCTGGCTACTCTCGATCAATCAACCCAGCTATTTCACTATTCGTATTTTTATAATCACACAACACCCAGCCAATTAGTCTAACGTCATATTTGTGATTATGATCTATGCCGGAGGTAATAGTGGTGATATATATACACGCTAATGCACCATTCCATTCACTTAATGAGTAGGTTTAGCGTGACGATCAGAATGATTTGCTGTGTATTTGCACTTTTTTCATCATTAGCTCAGGCAGAAACAGAGAAAATAGATGCGGGGCAAATGGTAGTGAGCGATGCAATTGCTCAATGGACGAAGTGCATTAACGTCGAATTAACCGAAAAAATTCAATTTATTGCATCCCCAAGCTATATTGCCGAGCAAATACTTGCTCAATGTGATGAGCGCTATTTAAAACTAAAACAACTGATGCTCGAAGATATGATGGATAGAAACCAGCATCACGATGATAAGAAAACAGCGCAAATTGTGCTCGATAGCCTCAGCGACACCAAAGATAACCACCGAGCTAAGATTATTTCATTGGTGATTACCCATCGCAGAGGCAAATAATCTTTCTTAGATTTAATCTGCCATCATTGAATGAGTGAGCAAATAGATACGCAGGCAATAACACCCGCGCAAACTTTATCCTGATTATGCCTCTTGCTCAATTTTATTAGACATATCGTAGCCAGTGTATTTTAGCAATAAGCCTCATCATGACAAGGCGTTAAATCATCGTAGGGCGGGTGAAACCCGCCGTTTTTTCATATTTCAGCGCAAAGCTCGGCGGGTTTCACCCGCCCTACAAATTCATAAACCGAACCCAACCCTCAAGAATTGTCGTTAATAATAAAAATTCAGCTTTTATGAAAAGTCCGATAAGAATGTTTGAAGGTGACCGCTCTGTTAAAGCGATCGCATTTACTACGGAGCTAACCGTTCATCGCCAGCAGCACCTCTCATTTTTTATCTTGGTAGCCTCTTCGCTTTAAAATGCTTTTTGCTTATTTTTTACCACGAGCAAGCACTTGTTTTGTGTAAGCTATAGTAATTACACTTTGTCCTACGGTGCTATTTCACAAGCACAACACAAAGCAAACGCAGCTCAATCTCATTAAAAATGGCCCATCACCCCAACAGCCCCAATAAAAATCAGCTCAGCTAGGGCAAAACCTCTGCTACCCAAGCTGATTTTTGTCTTATCTTCGTGTTTTTATGCTTACTAAATTATTCTCACAGCCAAGTATTTTCTCTTAGCAATAGAACGCCCCTCCGGCTTGCTACGCACAAAACACGCCACAATCTTACAAAAATAGATCGCAAGCAAAGCAATATCTATTTGCAATCAAGTCCATCAAATTCAGCAATGACACCATTTCGTGCAAAGAAGTGAAGAGAATACACTTTACTTACATATGACCTGCTGTCAGTTAAAACAGAAGCGCTACATCTTTGCAATAATAGCTCAGCCATAGTAAGCATGAACGGTAACCATAAAATGGTGGTATGTAATGTCTTCCTTCCAAAAAAACCTGATGGCGTCTATCGGCTGTTTGATCACGCTAGTCATCTTGTTTGCCGTGTATGTCAGCCTACATATCAGAGTGGACGACGCTAATTTGCAGCGCTATCAGTCTTATTTGCTCGCCGATGAGCTGCGCCAATCTTCCGACGATTTAACTCGACTAGCCCGTACCTATGTGGTGTCGCGCGATCCTGCTTATGAAAAGCAATATATGGATATTTTGGCGATTCGTAATGGCGAAAAAGCACGGCCAGAAAACTACAACCGTATCTACTGGGATTTTGTTGCTGCTACAGGTACCGCACCAAGAGCAGACTCAGCAGTAAAACGCCCTCTATTAGAAATGATGAAAGAGCTGGGTTTTACCGATGAAGAATTTGGCAAGCTCACTGAAGCCAAGAAAAACTCCGATGGCCTAGTGAATACCGAAGTAGAAGCGATGGGCTTAGTCAAAAAAACGGGGGAAGGTGCTGAAGAAGGCTACGCCAAAGCGCGAGCCATGATGCATGACAAGACTTATCATGCGAATAAAGCAAAAATTATGCAGCCTATCGATGAGTTTTACGCCCTGCTAGAAGCACGTACAACCAAAGCAGTACTAGATGCCAACAAGCTCGCTAGCATTGCAAAACTGATTTTTATTTTAGTAGGACTCGCCACCCTATTTATGCTGTGGCGTACTTTTGTGGCTTTGCGTAACACCATAGGAGGCACTGTAGAAGAAGCCCGCCAGCATATTTCCTATATGGCAGCAGGAGATTTTGCCCACCGCATAGAAATGAGCGGGCGTATTCCTGATAGCTTTCTGGCGCTGATGGGCGATATGCAAATCAAACTCAGCCACATCATGCAGCAAGTTTCACATGCCGCCCAAGAAATCGAGCGGGGTGCAGATGCAATTAGTGATGCCTCAAATGAAGCCGAAGATTTGGTTAAAAATCAATCCGACTCGATGCTCGCCATGCGTGAAACGGTGCAGCAACTCGTAGCCAGCATCAGCCAGATATCAAGCAGCGCCAACAATGCCAGCGATATGACCAAGTCTTCCAGCCAAACCTTAAGCCGTGGCGATCAAGTCATTCGTGAAACGGTAGATAGCATCAAAACCATTGCAGCAACCGTTCAAGAAGCCTCTGGCAGCGTAGCAATGCTTACCGGTCATGCCCAGCAAATCTCTGTGATTGTGCAAGTGATCCGAGACATTGCCGATCAAACCTATTTGCTCGCCCTCAATGCCGCTATCGAGGCAGCAAGGGCTGGCGAGCAAGGGCGTGGCTTTGCCGTCGTCGCCGATGAAGTAAGAAAACTTGCCGAGCGCACCGCCAGCTCCACACAGGAAATTACCGAGAAGGTACGCAAAATTCAGGAAGGCACTGAATACACGGCCGTGCATATGAATAACGGCGTGGACAAGGTAGAAATAGGTGTTGAGCTGGCCAGCCGCGCAGGTACGGCTATCGAAACCATACGCGTCGATGCGGGCGCAATGGGCGACGTAATCAGCAATATCAGCAGCTCGCTACACCGGCAATCACAAGAGGCTAATAAGGTGGTCGATAATATCGATCGCGTTTCACAACTTGCCTCTGCCAGCAGTAGTGCAGTAGAAAAAGCCGCCGGCAACGCCCGCCGCCTACGTGAACTATCCAAAGCGCTCTCTGTAGAAATGCAGCAGTTTCATTTGGTTTGACGCTAAAGGCCCTCTACTCCACCGGTCCTATACGCATCAAGTTAATACAAAAACATAGCAACTGGTTCTCATAGGGTGTGCAAGTCGTTTTTCTTGCGCACCGTTTTCTGCGCTCCGATTGCGTCGGAGTACACCCTATAAGAACCGATTCGTTCCATAGCTTTAGTGATACCTATACCCCTATTCCACCGCCCCACCCACGGCCTTATAAATCGCCAGCAAATTACTCGCCTGATCGAAGCGATTTTGTAGCAGGCTGGTTTGGGCGCTGCGACGGCGGGCAGCGGCGTCTAGCCAGGGCTGGATATCAGTAGCCCCTGCTTCAAAGCGCGCTTGGGCGATACCATCTAGCTTCGCCGCCAACTGCAATGATTGAGCCAACTGCTGGTTTTGTTCGCCTAAGCGCCCTTTAGCATCCAGCGCCTGTTCGGTTTCGGCCAGCGCTTTATAGAGACCTTGCCTGAATGTAGTGAGCAATTCTTCATACTGTGTGCGGCTGATATCCAGATTAAGCTGATGTTTTTCCCAATCTAAAAAAGGCAGTGCCAAATTCAGCCCTGCAGATGCAACAGGGTTCTGAAATAGCTCGGCTAAAGCAGAGCTACTGCTACCTAGGCTGGTAGTGAGCGAAAAGCTGGGATAAAACGCGGCTCTGGCCACATCAATTTGCGCCAAGCTCGCCCTTAATCTGGCCTCCATCGCTTGCAAATCGGGGCGTCGCCCTAGTACTTCGCTGGGTAAACCTGCGGAAATAGCCGGTAAATCACCCCGTGGCAAGCTGGCTCCTGCCAAAGTAAAGCTCTGCGGTGGCCGATCAAATAATAGACTCAGGCTATAAAACGCAACTTTCCTTTGCTGCAAAAGCTGGGTGTGACTGGCTTGTTCACTCAACAAGCTTTGCTCGGCACTCAGCACCTCGCTTTTTGCCAATGCCCCTGCCTGATTTTTAGCCTGAGCAATGGCCATCACCTGCCTGAGCTGCTGCAAATTCAGCGTGCTAGCGGCTAGCTTCTGATCCAGTAAAGCGACCGTCCAATATTGGCTGGCTACCGAGGTAGAGATTGATAATTTAAGTGCCTGTCTGTCTGCCTCAGTCGCAATCCGCTCTTCTCTGGCGGCGGCTCTATCACTGGCCAAGCGGCCCCATAGATCAAACTCATAGCTGGCCGTGGCCGATAGGTTGTAGCTTTGGCGATTAAGCACCGGATCAAAACTGCGATTTACACTACCGCTACCGCTGCCACTCAACACCGGCAAAGCCGCGTGCTCGCTCACGCCGGTCCTAAGATAGGCACGACGTAATCTAATGGCCGCGACAGATAAATCAGCATTGCTTTGCAAAGCATCGTCGATTAGTTGAGTCAGTGCTGCATCATGAAACGCCAGCCACCACGCCCCCTGAGACACGCTAGCCGGCTGATTTTGCTCAGCCCATTGGGCTGGCACGGCGGGTAAAGGTGCACTAGGGCTAGGGCTAAGCAAAGAACCGCAGGCGCTGAGGAAAACGGTGGAAAATAAGATTATTTTTTTCATTTTTATTCCCGCGCCAAGGCTTCGATTGGGTCTAAACACGCCGCATTACGGGCGGGCATAAAGCCAAAGAACACACCAATCAGCGTTGAGCAAATAAAAGCGGCGATAAAGGAGCTTAGGGAGAAAATCATTTTCCAATCGGGCGCTGCCAAGGCCACTAGGCCGCCTATTGTCAGAGAGAGCAGCACACCAATCGCCCCACCAATCAAACAAACCAGCACCGATTCAGTCAGAAACTGCTGCATTACATCGCTTTGCCGCGCCCCCACCGCCATACGGATGCCAATCTCCCGCGTTCGCTCGGTAACCGACACCAGCATAATATTCATCACGCCAATCCCGCCAACCACCAGTGAAATCAAGGCAATCAGCGACAATAATAGCGCCAGAGTCTGGCTCACCTTCTCAATCGTTTTAACGATGCTATCCATATTGAAGATATAGAAATCCTTACTGCCGTGACGCAAAGTCAGTAGTTTTTCTATACTTTGCTCGGCCGCAGCCGCAGGCAGCCCCGCCTTAATTCGCACCGTGATATTGCTTAAGGTTTGCTGACCAAAAATCCAATTAGCAGCCGTGGTATAGGGCAGATAAACTTGTAAGTTTTTCCCTCCTCCGCCTTCTTTAAAATCATTTTTAGCTGTCGCAGCAACCCCGACCACGGTGGCGGGTAAGTTGCCAAGCAAAATCACTTTGCCTATGGGGTCCACACCCTTTTCAAATAGTTTTTTCTGCGTGTTTTGATCGATCACCACCAGCTGAGCCTGCTGTGCTACGTCTTCCTGACTAAAAAACCGCCCCTTTGCAGGGAGTAGGCCATTTACACGAAAGTAATGCTCACCCACCCCGTTTATCATGCTATTTGCATCTACGGATCGGTAACGCAGCCGTAATTGAGTACTGGTATTGGGCGTAACGCTATCGACATAAGTCATCGCTTGTAAGGCACTCACATCACTTGGCAGCAAAGTACGAATACTCCCCGCCTTATCGTCGGCCATGTCTTTGCCAGGATAAATCGTCATGGTATTGCTGCCAATTTCACCAATATTTTGCAGAATCTTGCGCTTTGCCCCCTCGCCAATCGCCACAATCGACACGACCGAGGTAATGCCAATCACCACCCCCAGCATGGTAAGCAGGGTACGCATCCGATTCGCCGACATTGCCCGCCAAGCCATATTTAAAGCGGCCCCAAAGCGATCAAAGATCACTCGCAGTGACTGAACTTCCCGCCCGTGCGGCGCAACTTTTCCTTCCACCAATACTTCAACCGGCTTGCTGCGATCGCTGATAATGCGGCCATCACTAATTTCTACAATGCGCTCGGCGCAATCGGCCACTTTATGGTCGTGGGTCACAATAATCACGGTATGGCCCTGCGCGTGCAGCTCGCGCAGGATATTCATCACTTCTTCACCGCTATGGCTATCGAGCGCACCGGTTGGCTCGTCGGCCAAAATCACTTCTCCGCCATTCATCAAAGCGCGGGCAATACTGACCCGCTGCTGCTGCCCACCAGAAAGCTGGCTGGGGCGGTGCTCAAATTTATCGCTTAAACCAAGGCGGCTAAGTAAAGCTTTGGCTCTGTCCTGCCGCGCATCTTTAGCCAGCCCCGAATACACCGCAGGCATTTCCACATTGCCCTGCGCGGATAAATGCGGCAATAAATGGTAGCGCTGAAAAATAAAACCAAACCGATCCCGCCGCAGCCCGGCCAGCTCGTCGCTATCCAGATCAGATACATCGCGGCCATTCACCAGATAAGTGCCCGAAGTCGGCTTATCTAGGCAACCCAAGATATTCATTAAGGTGGATTTGCCCGAGCCAGAAGCCCCCATAATCGCCACCATTTCGCCAGCATGAATGCAAAGATTGACTTGATCCAGCACCACGGCTTCACTATCGCCAGCCGGAAAGCTGCGCACAATATTGCTGAGCTCCAGCAGAGGCTTACGCATGCCTAGCCCCCCACTGTGACAGAGGCTTCGGACTTAGCCAAAGCGGCATCGCCCGTTACCACCAGATCACCTTCTTTCAGACCTTCGAGCACTTGCACCTGCACATTATTATTCAGGCCGGTTTTGATCTGCCTATCCACCGCAATACCATCCACGCCAACGACCCGCACGGTGTAGCGTCCATCTTTGGCCTTAGCCCCTAAAGCAATGGTGGGAATACTTAAAACGCTTTTTGCATGCTCCAGCACAATCGCTACCTGCGCGGTCATATCCTGTCGCAGTGAGTGCCTTGGATTGGGCACTTCAAACAGTGCATTATAAAAAATTGCGTTATTTACTTTTTCTGGGGTCGGCTGAATCGCTCGTAGCTTGCCGTAATAGCGCTGATCCGGCTGGCCCAAGGTGGTGAAATACACCACCTGCCCAGCGTGGACTTTCATCACATCCGCCTCAGAAATCTGCGCTTTCACGGTAATCGTGTCTAAATCGGCAAGAGTTAAAAGATTAGGCGCTTGCTGGGCCGCAATCACGGTTTGCCCCTCTAGCGTAGTAATCGCCGCCACTTCGCCATCAATCGGCGCAAGAATGCGGGTGTAGCCAAGGCGGGTTTTTGCAGAATCAAGCGTGAGCTTGGCTTTTTTGATATCGGCATCGCGCTGCGCCAAATCAGATTGCAGCGTTCTGTGCTTTAAGCTCGCATCTTCTACCGCCTGCTTGGATGTGGCGTCACGGCTCAGCATGGCGTGCTGGCGGGCCAGCTCAATTTTGGCCTGCTCTAATTGCAGCAACGTCGATTGCCTTTGCGCAAGCAAGCCTTCCAAAGAAGCCTCGGCATTGAGCGCCTCGTTTTGCGCCAGCTCAGGATCAATCGTTGCCAGCAACTGGCCTTTTTTCACCCTGTCACCCAGCGCAACCCCCAGCTTTTGCAACTGCCCAGAAACCTGCGCGCCCACGTCCACTTTACGAAAAGCCTGCAAAGTGCCCGTCGCCAGCACCGCGCTTTCTAAATCAGCTTTTGCCACCTTGGCGGTGGTGTACTGAGGAGGCGTTTTTGCGGGGAAAGCAATCGCCTTAATGACTAAAGCCGCGAGTAGCAATACGCTTAAAACGATGACAATTCTCGACCAAGACCAAGGTTTAAACTTTAAAATCATTTATCAATACCACCGCAAGCTTATTTTTATAAAAATATATATTTACAAATTTGATATACCGGATACAAAGCTGCAAACACACAGGAAGAGATCAAAAAGTAATGCCACGAAACACTGCTTAATACAACGGGGAATCTTTCTTGTGCAAGTGACTTTATATAGGACCAATACATGGCAAACTGATAGCCAACCAACATAATAAATATATCTATACCAATTGCATCTACAAAAATCACCAACACTCTAATTTCAGGATTAGTCACCATAATTATGACAAAGAAAATCACAAAAATCCAAGCGTGCTTTTTCCAGCTCCCTTTCTTTTTAGTAAATATTTCAAGGAGGAATGTTAGCAATTCATACCACCGTTAATTCATCAAATGATGCTTTTAATTTCTCAGGGTCATCAACATAAATTTTAACCCCTCTCGCTACTAATTTTAAATTCGAGAATACAGACAATTTTACATTAGATTTTTGTTTAAAAATCAGCAACAAATTGGGTTTATCCAATGGAGTTATCCCAATAAAATCTTCTTTTAAAACAACATGTTTCTTGTAAATATCATTCAATGAGTTTGATTGCAATAAATAAATACATTCAATCGCATGCAAGGGTATTTCTCCGACCACCCTAAATGCCATATGAATATGCAATATATCCTTATTTAAAACGTGAAAACTCTCATTTACATATTTTTTATCAGAAAGCAACCAACAAAATGCATATAATGAAAAAAACACTAAAACACAGTGCAATACAAGTCGAACATCTGCATTTTCAACAAAAATATGAATCAACACAAAAGTCATCGCAACTTCAAAAAACAAACCACTAAATAGTGAGCGCTGAATCTTATTATAAAGTGGAGCGGATGAAAACTTAAACCTCAAACCATCAATTTTTGGTAATTTAGCAGGCATACCTCTTGCCATTCGATACACACCACCATAAACATAGGCATCCAGTCGAATAAATTGTTGTGCGATTTTAGGCAACATATTTTCAAATACAAGAATAATGCTAGTTTTTTTTGTTAATCTACTTTTATCCATTTTTGATAACACATAAATCAGCCTAAATAAAAAACAAATACATGAAATAAAAATACCTGCTGAGACGATATAATCACTCCATGGTTGAGGCATAAAAAATTTAGATGAAATAAAAAAAATCGCAACTAGAACAGAAAGAAAAAATTTCATTATCACCCTAAAATCTAGCCTAGCCATCTGGCATTATCGCATTTAACGAATTCGTATTTTCAAAAAATACTAACAGTAGTTCGACATAAGTTATAAGGTATTTTTAAATGCAAAAACAAGTGTTCCCTTAGGGTGTGCAAGTGTCTTTCTTGCGCTCCGACTTCGTCGTTTCACACCCTAAGAAAAATGCAGGATTGAAAAATGTTTGATAATTTATGTCAAGGCACTTAAGCGCAATGCAATCATTAACCAAAGGTAAAATTACCTCAATTTATTTGTAAAACAAACCGAATGTAAGGCATTAAGGCTATTAAGGATAAATATAAGCAATACAATAAAATGGCAATATAAAACAATATGTTATCTCAAAAAAAACCACGAACAGTTCCGTTGCAAAATAACAACGAAACTTGCGTAGTACGAGTAGCTACAGATAGCAAGCAATGCATCAATATTTTTTTACCTTTCATACCTTGCACAAGTTAAAGCAAACAAGTGACTAGACGACGCAATACCGCCATCATCAAACAATTCCCTACGAAACAGCGGTCGGCTTGTCGATTACGATTGTCTCTACGCTGATTTTTGGTGTGTTCAAATTTTAAGGTTTACTGATCATGAAAATCGTCATTGCCCCAGACTCCTACAAAGAAAGCCTCTCCGCCCTTGAAGTGGCCACACAAATTGAAGCCGGTTTCAAAGAAGTGCTGCCCAATGCGCAATATATAAAAGTGCCGGTAGCCGATGGCGGCGAAGGCACAGTTGAAGCCATGGTCGCCGCCACAGGCGGGCGGGTTATTCTGCAAACCGTCACCGGCCCGCTCGGTGAATGCGTGCCTGCATTCTTTGGCCTGTCTGGTGACGGCCATACGGCGATCATCGAAATGGCAGCGGCCAGCGGCTTAAGCCTTGTGCCACCTGCATTACGCACCCCCATGCTCACCACCAGCTACGGCACTGGCGAGCTGATTCTGGCCGCACTGGACCTCGGTGCAAGGCATATTATTCTGGGCATAGGCGGCAGCGCGACGGTCGATGGCGGCGTGGGCATGATGCAGGCTTTAGGCGGGCGATTTTTAAATACGGCAGGCAAGCCGCTGGCTTTTGGTGGTGCAGATCTGGCCCAACTCGCAAAAATCGACCTCAGCACTGTCGATAAGCGAATTCAAGATTGCAAATTTGAAGTGGCTTGCGATGTAGATAATCCACTGATTGGCGAGCAAGGTGCAGCCGCCATCTTTGGCCCGCAAAAAGGCGCCACGCCTGAAATGGTTGCCCTACTCGATGCAGGACTTACCCATTACGCCCAGCAAATCAGCCAGGATTTAGGTATTGAAGTGGCACATGCCAAAGGGGCTGGTGCGGCAGGCGGAATGGGCGCTGCGGCCCTAGCATTTTTAAATGCCAGCCTGCGCCCTGGCGTAGAAATCGTACTGGAATCGGTGCAATTTGCCGCCCTATTGCAAGGCGCAGATTTGGTCATCACCGGCGAGGGCCGCATGGACAGCCAAACCATCCACGGCAAAACGCCGATGGGCGTGGCACAAATGGCCAAGGTATTTGATATCCCAGTTATTGGCATCGCAGGCTGCCTCAGCTCCGATGTAGACGTGGTGCACCAGCATGGCATTGAAGCCGTATTCAGCGTGCTTAACCGGGCCGTATCGATTGAAGAAGCACTCGCCCATGCCGCAGAAAATGTACGGCTCTGCGCCAGAAACATCGCCGCCACCATTAAGCTGGCACAAGGCTTGCCCAAGTAATAACAGGCAGCAAGCTCATAAGTATCTACACAAGTCAGCACATTTGTTCCCCCCTTTGTAAAAGGGGGAGGCTGCAACACTGAAGTGCTGCCATCAACCTGTGTAGATACCTATGCAGCAAGCTAGCTCGATTCCCATCGGGCTAGCCGCTTGAAGCGCCGTATTTTTCATGAATTCTATATTTCATGATTTGAGTTTTGCTGCAGCATATCTCTTGCCTTAGCATCAAAAAATCCAAAATCCGCACAAAAAACCCAGTTTTCACACCCACGTAAATCAGTCTGCGCTTTCAATACGCCCGCTAGCTTGTTAGCATTGCGGGTTTTACTGGCGAGAATCCCCATGCCTAAGTTCTTGTTTTGGCTAGCGCTTGCAATCAGCAGCCATAGTTACGCCGCTCGCATCCTGCCCAATCAAGGCCAATTAGGCGATTTGGAAGCCGCAGCCCTGCCTGAAGTCAAAATTGATGGCAAGCTCTACCGCACAGCGCCAGGGCTTAGAATCTACGGCAGCAATAATGCCCTGATTATGCAAAATCAAACCCCACAACAAGCCTCGATCTGGTATCAGTTCGAAGCCACATCGGGCCAGATATGGCGTATTTGGCTACTTACAAATGATGAAGTAGCCACTTTAAAAGCACGCCCGAAAGCGATCATCACAGAATAACTGGCATGACTCGTAGGGCGAGTGAAACCCGCGAGCCATACTGAGAAATATGCGGGTTTCACCCGCCCTACAAGATTAAATAAGCACTAAAGAATACGATTCGACAATAAATTTGATGTAAAACTTAACACGCAGAGCATGTATCGATGAGCAAGAAAGTATTTATTAAAATATTTGTTGTCAGATGAACGAATACGATTCGTATCAGTGTAGTGACGTAAAACTTAACAAGCAGAGCACGCAATAATGAGCAAGAAAGTATTTATTAAGACCTTTGGTTGCCAAATGAACGAATACGATTCGGACAAAATGGCCGACGTACTCCACGCGTCCGAAGGCTTAACGCAGACCGACAATGTAGAAGAAGCAGACGTCATTTTATTTAACACCTGTAGCGTGCGCGAAAAAGCACAGGAAAAAGTCTTCTCAGACCTTGGCCGCGTGCGAGAGCTCAAGCTTAAAAACCCGAATCTATTGATTGGTGTAGGCGGCTGTGTGGCCTCGCAAGAAGGCGCAGCCATCGTAAAACGCGCGCCCTATGTAGATATGGTGTTTGGCCCGCAAACCCTGCACCGCCTGCCTGAGCTGATTGCTCAGCGCCGCAGCAGCGGGATTTCTCAGGTGGATATTTCTTTCCCTGAGATCGAGAAATTCGACAATATGCCACCGGCGCGTGTCGAAGGTGCAACGGCCTTTGTTTCGATAATGGAAGGTTGCAGCAAGTATTGCTCGTTCTGTGTGGTGCCTTACACACGCGGCACCGAATTTAGCCGTCCGTTTGAAGAAGTACTGGCCGAAGTGGCTGGCCTTGCCGCGCAAGGTGTTAAAGAAATCACCCTGCTCGGGCAAAACGTCAACGCCTATCGCGGACCGATGGAAGACGGCGAGATTGCCGACTTTGCCACCCTGCTCGAATACGTGCACGAGATCCCCGGCATCGAGCGCATGCGCTACACCACCAGCCATCCGCGTGAAATGACGCAGCGAATTGTGGATTGCTATCGCACCCTGCCTAAACTCGTTTCGCATCTGCATTTACCAGTGCAAGCTGGATCGGATCGCGTACTGGTAAATATGAAACGCGGCTACACCACGCTGGAATTCAAATCACTGGTGCGTAAGCTCAAAGAAGCCCGCCCAGATATTTGCCTGAGCTCTGACTTTATTGTGGGCTTTCCAGGCGAGACCGAAGACGATTTTGAACGCACTATGAAGCTGATTAACGATGTGGGCTTTGACGCCTCGTTCAGCTTTGTTTACAGCCGCCGCCCCGGTACACCTGCTGCCGATTTGCCAGACGATGTGCCTGAAGAGCTAAAACTCACTCGCCTAAGACGCCTGCAAACCCGTATCGACGAGCTGGCGCTAGACGTAAACAAAAACATGATCGGTACCGTGCAGCGCGTATTGGTAGAAGGCATGGCGCGTAAAAATCCTGAGCTGCAAGAGCTGGCTGGCCGCACAGACAACAACCGCATCGTCAACTTTGCCGGCAACCCACGCCTGATCAATCAGTTTGTAGAAGTGCTGATTACCGAAACCTTTCCGCATAGTCTGAAGGGCGAGATTGTGGTGAAGTAAGCCCTGCCCGCCATTTTTTCTTATTTAAAAATACGGCGGGTTTCACCCTAATCCCATCAACTTAAGGTCAAAACATGGTTGGTTTTATAAGTAGTTCGACATAAGTTATCACGTATTTTTAAAGGAAAAAATATGTGATTTTCGTAGGGTGTGCAAGTGCCTTTCTTGCGCACCAGCCCTTGGTGCGTAACGCCTACGTCGTTTTGCACCCTACGAAAAATGCATGATTTAAAAAGATTGGATAATTTATGCTTGGGTACTTATAGGGTGTGCAAGTCGTTTTTCTTGCGCACCGCTTTCGGTGCGCAACGACTACGTCGTTGTACACCCTATAAATGCCAACGCCCCCAATGCAATAAGCTTACGTTGATAGGATTGGGTTTCACCCGCCCTACAATTGCTTGTCAGATGTTTTAAGCCGTATAAGATATAAAATTACCGCGTGTCATCAACGCGCCCGCCAAAAGTATTAGGATGTAGTCCTACAAGCCTTGCCCTAATACGCATTACCCAAGGAAAACACCATGCTATCGCCAAAAGATGCTGAACTTTTTGCCGTACTAAGCGACGACGACCTCGACCTATTAGCCGATTTTCTAGAATCAGATGCAGCCCCAGAGCAAGCAATGGATTTATCTATGCTGCATGGTTTCTTAACTGCGCAACTGATAGGCCCAGAAGGGGTCGATGCAGATAAATGGTTTGCTCAGGTTTGGGGCGAAAATGGCGAACGTCCAAAATTTGCATCTGTAGCCGAGCAAGAGAAAATCGAAGGCCTGATTCTGCGCCTGTATAACCAGCTAATGGACGAGCTGGCCGATGCTGAAAACGCATTTAGCCCGATTGTGTATGTGGACGAAGAAAGCGGCCAAGATATCTCGCAGCAATGGTGCTACGGCTTTACGCTGGGCACATCGATGAACCCAGACGCTTGGCAAGAAATGATGGACGACGAAGAATACGCCCAGCTTGTCTACCCGATTCTGGTTTGCGCCGATGACGAAGGCCGCGCCAATCTGGAAAGCGACGGACAAGATATGGCCGAATTCGAACACGAAGTCGCCGCGTCCTTGGTCGATATCATCCCAGAAATCCGCACATTCTGGCTAGAACGCCGCGAAATGCCAAAGAATTTGCACTAACAAACCATAAATCTTAAAACACGGAGGGAAGGAGAACACGGAGTACCACGGAGGAAATCAATAACCATTAACTCTGCCTTGGCCTTTCTCCGTGTAACTCTGTGCTCTCTGTGTCCTCCGTGGTTCAAGGTTTGGGTTTTACTTCTCGATTATTTGAAAAGAGCTCGCTTTTGAATAGCCAAATCATCCATTTCACGCCTGTTGATAACCGTCGCCTTGCCAATCTTTGTGGCTCTTTCGACGAAAATCTGAAGCAAATCGAAATCGCGCTCGATATCACCATCGTCAGGCGCAATGAGCAGTTTCGTGTAAGCGGCGGCGCAAAAAACTTGCAGCAGGGCATTAGCCTGCTAGAGCATTTTTATGCGATGGCTGAAGAGCCGCTTGAGCGGGATGATTTACAGCTATCGATTATCGAGCACACGCAAAACACTGCCCCAGCTTATATCGAAGAAAACACCACGCCGCTGCGTACCAAGCGCCATGATTTGCGCGGCAGAACGCCCCGCCAAACGATCTACATCAAAGCGATTCAAGATCACGATATTACTTTTGGCATTGGCCCCGCCGGCACAGGCAAAACCTATCTGGCCGTCGCTTGTGCCGTCGATGCACTAGAGCGCGATCTGGTTAAACGCTTAGTCTTGGTTCGCCCAGCCGTAGAAGCAGGTGAAAAACTTGGCTTTTTACCTGGCGATTTAGTACAGAAAATCGACCCTTATCTGCGCCCGCTTTACGACGCACTCTATGATTTAATGGGCTTTGATAAAGTCACCAAGCTGTTTGAAAAAGGTATTATCGAAGTCGCCCCGCTGGCCTTTATGCGCGGCAGAACCTTAAACAACAGCTTTATTATTCTGGACGAAGCGCAAAACAGCTCGCCAGAACAAATGATGATGTTTCTAACCCGCATCGGCTTTGGCTCTAAAGCCGTTGTCACTGGCGACCCAACGCAAATCGATCTGCCCAAGCATCAAAAATCCGGCCTGAACGACGCACAAGAAGTACTCGTCGATATCAAAGGCATCGCCCTGCACCATTTCACCAGCGAAGACGTCGTCCGTCATCCGCTAGTGCAAAAAATCGTTAACGCCTACGCAAAGAAAACGCAAGAACGTGAAGCGGCCAAGCGCGTAGCACGCTAAACCGCTAGCCCACTCTAATGGCGCATAAGCTTGGGCGAAATAGCAAAAATTAAGTAGAAATTACAACAATTATCTTGACACAAGCACAACAAGACAATATGGCAGGATGATTTGCTGTTAAATACAGAAGATCAAAGCAGCTTGTCAGCTTGTGGTATGTAAACAATCTGATCAATACCAACCCACCCTGACCTGGCAAGCCTTGATTCGGACCAAAATGCCGCGCTCTCGGAATCCGCTTGAGTTAAGAATAATTGCGCGCTCAAGAATATTTAAACAAAAGCCTAACTTTGGAGAATATTTCTAATGCAAACGCCTCACAAACGCCATATCCCACGCCAACTTTCACTAAGCCTTCTTGCCAGCCTAGCCCTGAGTTTGCCCGCTTGGGCCGACAATGCGGCACTGCCCAAGCCAGGGCAATATCATGCCAACAACAAACTGTTTGAGCGCACTCTAGTGATTACGGAAAACGGCCAGTTTTCGCTAGAAATTCTAGGCCAGTCAGCCGAAACCAGTAGCCGTTCTGGATCAGGCGAAGGCAAACTAAAAGCGGTCAGCGATGGCTGGCATTTTAGTGAAGGCAATTGTCAAATGCACTTGAACACAGCCAAAGATGGCTTATTGATGCGGGTTGAGGGTTGTTCTAGCAATTGGGGCGATGTAATGTTCAATGGACTCTATCAGTATGGCGGTGGCAGCGCTGCATCAAAGGCTGTGGCGAGCACCAAGCAAGCCGTCAATCCGAATCTAGCAAAGGCCCTCAATTGCCAGAGCGTGGAATTTAACGATGCTGGAGTTGCCAAATGGTTGGCTCAGATGGCCAATTTGCCGCTAAATCAGGTTTGGGGCAAAGAGCTAAAGGTAGGAGCGGGCTATACCTTCCAGGGTTTGCCGGTACAATCCGCGATATTATTTGAAAGTGAAGTCCCTTTTCTGGCCATGCTGGTCGATGCAGACAAGGCAGCATTAACGGCTGCAGTCAAAAAATCCAAGCCGCAAAAAAATGGCGGCGTGGCTCGTTTGCGCAAAAATGGCGAATTGTCGACGGAAGGCTTTGCAGGCAAGGGAGCAGAGGCTTTATACGTAAGTTGTGCCGCACGTTAGATCGTTCGGAAGCTGATCTGCAAGGCAGGATCAGCCGATTTCCACATTTTGTTCACCCATCCACATTAACCCAGCATCGCCAAATATTTAAGCGACAACATTTACAAAGATCACTTATGAATCAACGTTTAGAAATCTGCCATCAAGTAGAAAGCTCCGCCACTGGCCTGCCTAGCACAGAACACTTCCAAGCTTGGGCAGAAGCGGCGCTGCTGCCTGATGTGGCCACGGCAGAAATTACTTTTAGAATTGTGGACACCGAAGAAGGCCAGCAGCTCAACCGCGATTACCGAGGCAAAGATTACGCCACCAATGTGCTGACTTTTACCTTTGATGAAGACATGCCCGCTATGGCTGGCCTGCCGCTGCTTGGCGACATTGTATTCTGTGCTCAAGTGGTAGAAAAAGAAGCGCTAGAGCAAAACATTAGTCTGATTGATCACTATGCCCACCTCACCATCCATGGTGTGCTGCATTTGCAGGGTTATGACCACCTTGAAGAAGATGAAGCCATCGCCATGGAAACACTGGAAACCCAGCTATTGGCAGGCCTAGGTATTAGCGATCCTTATTCGGAAGAAAAGTAAAGCTTACAAAGGGAAAGCAAATCTTGAAGCAAAAAAAATACTTTCCCTCGTAAAAACAGAACATGTAAGAGCCTCACTACAACAATCCCAATATCACCAACATCGCTGTAACCCAAAAAGCACGATCTTCCGGTATCATTCGGGCATCTTTGTCTCTGGATCTTTACTCCATAATGGATGATTACCCTTCGGTATCACCGAAATCGAATATCCCCAAGTCATCTTGGCTTGAACGCTTGACCCACTTTTTATTACGAGAGCCTGAAGATCGAGGCCAGCTTGTAGAAATTCTCCACTCTGCTTTTGAGCGCCAGTTACTAGATGCTGATGCCCTAGGCATGATCGAAGGCGTGCTGAACGTCGGCGATATGCAGGTGCGCGATGTGATGGTGCCACGCAGCCAGATGGACATCATCGATATCAATGATGCGCCCGCCAAATTTATTCCCTATGTGATCGAAACAGCCCACTCGCGCTTTCCTGTCGTCGATGGCAGCAAAGACAAAGTACTAGGTATTTTGCTGGCCAAAGACCTGCTGCGTTATTACGCCAGCGACGAGGAATTTGACGTGCGCGATATGCTGCGCCCAGCGGTGTATATCCCAGAAGCTAAACGCCTGAATGTGCTACTCAAAGATTTTCGCAATAATCGCAATCATATGGCGATTGTGGTCGATGAATACGGCGGCGTGGCGGGCTTGGTGACCATTGAAGATGTGATGGAGCAAATTGTTGGCGATATCGAAGACGAGTTCGATTACGACGAAGCCGAAGACAATATCATTCCGGATCGACGCGGCAACTGGCGAGTAAAAGGCCTGACCGAGATTGACGATTTAAACGAAGAAATCGGCTCTAAGTTCTCTGATCAAGAATTTGATACGGTGGCAGGCTTAATCACCCAACACTTTGGCCACCTGCCAAAACGCGGCGAGATTGTGGCTTTTGACGGCTACCGCTTCCAAATCCTGCGTGCAGACAGCCGCCGAATTTATTCTGTATTGATAGAGAAATTAGCAGATACGCCAGCGGAAGAATAAAACTTAGGGCGGGTGAAACCCGCGAAATACGCGGCTTGCACCCGCCCTACGGTCCCATGTTTTACTCCTTAAAATACCCCCACCCCAAACAGGAACGCTCACAAGCCGTGTTGCAGATGCAAAAACTTAACCCCCTCCTGCCTCATCTCCTGCTAGCCCTGTTTGGCGCAATCAGTGTTTTTTCTTTTGCCCCGCTGTATTTATTCCCTCTCATGTGGTTGTCATTAGCCGCACTAACCTTTGCTATCCAAAAATCTCCTTCCCCTAAAGCCGCTGCGTGGCGTGGTTTTAGTTTTGGGCTGGGATTTTTCCTCGCCAATATCCACTGGATTTTTATCAGCCTAAATACCTTTGGCGGCATGCCTGCACCGATGGCTGCAGGCGGAATTCTGGTGTTAGCCGCTTATATGGCGCTGTTTCCCGCTTTGGCTGGCTGGCTAACGCTCAGGCTGCCCTGCCCTGAACCTCTGCGCGTTTTACTCCTGCCCACAGTATTTATTCTGACGGAATGGCTGCGTGGCTGGCTGTTTACAGGCTTCCCCTGGGCGAGCGTCGGCTATTCACAAAGCCCGATGACGCCGCTTGCAGGCTACGCGCCCATCGGCGGCGTATATCTGATCGGCTGGCTGCTGTGCCTGAGTATTGCGCTGATTGTCAGCAAGCCTAAGTGGCTGAAGGGCTGGGGCATTGTGGCCAGCATCTGGATCGCAGGCTGGGGATTGAACCAGCTGGAATGGACAAAAAAGGTAGGCGCGCCGGTGCGGGTGAGCTTGGTACAAGGCAATATTTCGCAAACAATAAAATGGGATAGCGCTTTTTACTTGGATAGCCTGAAAAGCTATTTAGAGCTAACCCAAAAAGCACGCGGCCAGCTAGTGATTTTGCCCGAAACGGCCATTCCTTCATTTATTAGCGATGTGCCAGATTGGTATCCAGAGCTACTGCGCGATGCGGTTGCACCACGTAAAGCGGATTTAATTCTGGGCATTCCAATCTTAGGCAAGCATGAGGCGGAGTATTACAACGCCGTCACGGTGATGTCTGATCCTGCATTGCCACTGTATAAAAAGCAGCACCTCGTGCCCTTTGGCGAATTTATTCCGCTGCCTTGGCTATTCAACTGGATTTATCAGTTTATGGATATGCCACTCTCGGGCTTTAGCCGAGGCGCGATCAAACAAGCACCGTTTTCGCTGGCATCTGGCCAGATTGCCGCCAATATTTGTTATGAAGACGTGTTTGGCAGAGAGATCATCAACGCCCTGCCCGAAGCCACCATGCTGGTTAATCTATCCAACCTTGCATGGTTTGATGGCTCTTGGGCGGCAGCGCAGCACGCACAAATGAGCCAAACCCGCGCCTTAGAAACCGGCCGCTATATGCTGCGAGCGACCAACACAGGCGTGACGGCGATTATTGATGAGAAGGGTCGGTTTAAAGACGTGCTGCCAGAAAGAACAGCAGGCATTTTGGAAGGCACAGCCCACAACCGCAGCGGCATGCCACCCTATGCTTGGGGAGGGGATTACCCGCTGCTGATTGCTTTGGGGGCATTATTGCTAGGATTGGGCTTGCTCAGGCGGCGATAGTGGACAGGGGTCGTTGCGCACCGGTTTTACTACGAAATCGGCGGGTTGCACCCATGTGCGCTAAGCAAAATCAAAAAGATCTTTTTAGTGCCTTCGGCACGTTGATTTTGGTGCGGGCGTCCCGCGGGACCTTCCTTTCTTGTGTGGCCAAGAAACGAAGCCAAAGAAGGCCACCCCACGAAACACGAAAGCCCCTGCGCTGCGGACAATCGAGTCGGCGGCGGGCGGGATTGGCTCGCTGCCTCGCTGCCTTGCCGAAATCCCGCCCCGCTTGTTCCTCGCTCCGGCGTGTTTCAAGGGGACTTTAAAGCCCTATGCCGAGATCGTGTCTCTTGTGGTTTTTCGCTGCTTGCCAATGAAAAAACAAATTAGTTAGCGTACATGAGGTCCACCTCTCACCATCTCCCCCGTGGGCATAAAAACTTGCCCACCCTACACGGTTAAATCTTAGGCGCTGCAATCAATAGCTGAGTTCCCGCCAGCCTGTCATGCAAAAACCGGCGTTCTTTATCCAGCAATGCCCATAAAAAAGGCACAAAGAATAAGCCTGTTAACAGCCAAGCCACGATGCGTAAATCGGCATGATGGCGGGCAAAAATCCAGAATGGTGCGCAAGGCAGGGTGCAAAGCACAACGACACTAAAACGAATGCCTACTTCACGCCAGCCTAGCCGGCTGCCATCGTTTTTAACGACACAAATATGCCAAGTGCGCATTGCCAGCGTTTGCCCGCTACGCCAGCACCACGCGAAATACACAAAAGCCACCGACATTACCCACGTAAAATGCAAAGTGCTGCCCAAAAGATGCTCGGGCAGTGCGGTCACAGGCAAGCCCGTCAATAGTTGAAACACGCCTTGAGATAGGCCTCCCGCCAGTAAAACCACCGCGATCAGAAGCAAAAGCTCGTACAAAAAAGCGAACATCCGTCGCCACCAGCCTGCTGGCCCCGTTGTAATCTTCACGAAAAATCCTTGTGGTGCATGGTTATTTTTATGGGCTGAATCATGCCAGATAAACCAACACTCATATTTGAATAGATATGTTTTTTTAAAACATACGAAACATTAAACTTACGCCAAACAATTCATAAGATTTCATACTATAAATATATCGCTTAGACTCACTAATAAACCGAGTTGATAGAACTAAAACCTCTTTTCACACTCATATAAAAACAAAAAGCTTTCATTATTTCTTATGGGCTTGCTTTCCCCCACAAGGGTTAAGACGCTCAGCATAAAAAGGTAAATCTATTTCGGTAAAGCTCAAGGCTGCGATACTAACAAAGTCAATAAGTTAATAACCAGAAGAACTTGCCATTTATACCGCAGTGCGGTAACTTTCTAGGGCAATATCCAGCCAACAATGCAGGCGGCACTCTACATAGTCAGCCTGCGCCGAAAGATCACCGCCAGCGGACACACACTGGTCGTCAAAACGGGTCACAAACCTGTTTATAGCGGCGGAAGATCCGGTAAATCATTTGCAAATGGATGGCCCTATACCGGCTCCATCCATTTACCTATCGTTCTGACCTAGGGAATACCCATGGAAATTTCGGGCGCAGAGATCATCACGCGCTGCTTGCAAGAAGAAGGGGTTGAATTTATTTTCGGCTACCCTGGCGGCGCAGTTCTATCTATTTACGATGCAATCTTTAAACAAGATTATTTTAAGCATGTGCTGGTTCGCCACGAACAAGCTGCCGTGCATGCTGCCGATGCTTACTCACGCTCCAGCAAGAAAGTGGGCGTTGCCCTCGTGACTTCTGGCCCGGGAGCGACCAATGCCATTACCGGCATTGCCACTGCCTATATGGATTCAATCCCTATGGTGGTGTTCTCCGGCCAAGTTGCAACCGATGCGATTGGCTTAGATGCCTTCCAAGAAGTCGATATGGTGGGCTGTTCGCGCCCTATCGTGAAACACAATTTCTTGGTAAAAGATATTCGTGAGCTTGCTCCGACCATCAAAAAAGCGTTTCACCTTGCCACCACCGGCAGACCTGGGCCAGTTGTGATCGATGTACCTAAAGATATTGCGGCTCAAACCACCGAGTTTATTTATCCCGCATCGGTTTCGATTCGCAGCTACACCCCGCCAACTAAAGGCCATCCTGGGCAAATTAAGAAAGCGGCTCAGCTATTAGGTGAAGCTAAGCGTCCATTTATTTATGTGGGCGGCGGCGCAATTTTAAGTAATGCCAGCGCCGAAGTGACTGAGCTGGTGAAGATGCTCAACCTGCCTTGCACCAATACCTTGATGGGGCTTGGCGCGCTGGATGGCACCGATCCTAATTTCCTTGGCATGCTAGGCATGCACGGCACCTACGAAGCCAATATGGCGATGCAGTACAGTGACGTGATTATTGCGATTGGTGCACGCTTTGACGACCGCGTTATTTCATCGCCAGAACACTTCCTATCGCAAGCTAAAAAAATTGTGCATATCGACATCGATCCATCTTCTATCGCCAAGCGCGTTCGAGTCGATGTACCGATTGTGGGCGATGTAAAACATGTATTGATCGACCTGATCGCCATCCTGAAAGAAACCGGCATCAAGCCACAGGCAGAGGCTTTGGCAGACTGGTGGAAGCAGATCGAAGCATGGCGTAAACCGCAAAGCCTTTGGTATGAGCAATCTGATCTAGTCATCAAGCCGCAATTTGTGGTGCAAAAGCTATGGGAAGTAACCGGTGGCGATGCCATCATTACCTCCGACGTGGGCCAGCATCAAATGTTTGCCGCGCAATACTATCCGTTTAAACGTCCGCGTCAGTGGATTAACTCGGGTGGTCTTGGCACAATGGGCTTTGGTCTTCCTGCGGCTATGGGCGCTCAACTGGCGAACCCGGATGCGATCGTCGCTTGTATCACCGGCGAAGGCTCAATCCAGATGAATATCCAGGAGCTTTCAACCTGTAAGCAGTACCATATTCCGACCAAGATTATTAATCTGAACAACCGCTATCTGGGCATGGTTCGTCAGTGGCAACAGTTCTTTTACGGCAATCGCTATTCCGAGTCCTATATGGATGCGCTGCCTGATTTTGTAAAACTAGCTGAAGCCTATGGCCACGTTGGTATGAAAATCGAAAAACCGTCGGATGTAGAGCCAGCACTGCGCGAAGCTTTCAGCGATAAGCTAAAAGATCGCCTCGTGTTTATGGACTTTATTACCGACAGAGAAGTAAACGTCTTCCCTATGATTCAAAACGGGAAAGGCTTAAGCCAAATGGATTTACCACCACATATGCAAGATATGCAATTGGTGCCATTTGAAAATAACCGTGATTACGGCAATCTGTGCTGAGAGGAGATAAAAATGCGACATATTCTTTCAGTACTGATCGAAAACGAAGCAGGTGCACTATCCCGTGTGACCGGCTTGTTTTCAGCGCGTGGCTACAACATCGACTCGTTAACAGTGCAAACCACTGAAGACACAACGATGAGCCGGATGACCATCGTCACCCATGGCTCTGAAGACGTCATCGAACAAATCACCAAACAGCTCAACAAGCTGGTAGAAGTGGTGAAAGTGATCGACCTGAACGAGGCCGATCACATCGAGCGTGAACTGATGTTGATTAAAGTACGGGCAACCGGCAAGGAAAGAGACGAGATGAAGCGGATGGCGGATATTTTCCGTGGCCGCATTATCGACGTCACAGAAAAAGCCTATACCGTAGAGCTAACCGGAACAGGCGAAAAGCTGGATGCCTTTATCAAGGCACTTGATCCAGCAGCCATTCTGGAAACCGTACGCACCGGCGCCTCTGGCATCGGTCGCGGCGAGCGTATTTTAAAAGTTTAATGGGGCGTGGCGTAGCCATGCTCAGATCAAAATCAAACACTTAGACAGGAATTCAGCCATGAAAGTTTTTTACGATAAAGACTGTGATCTTTCCATCATCAAATCCAAAAAAGTAGCCATCATCGGTTACGGCTCACAAGGCCATGCCCATGCTTGCAACTTGCAAGAATCCGGCGTTGATATCGTGGTTGGCCTGCGTAAAGGCTCAGCGACTGTAGCTAAAGCTGAAGCTCACGGCCTGAAAGTAACTGACGTAGCGACTGCGGTTGCCTCTGCCGATGTAGTGATGATTCTGACTCCGGATGAATTCCAGTCAAAATTATACAAAGACGAAATCGAGCCGAATATCAAGCAAGGTGCAACACTGGCTTTTGCTCACGGCTTTGCGATTCATTACAACCAAGTTGTGCCGCGCAAAGATCTTGATGTCATCATGATCGCGCCAAAAGCACCGGGCCACACTGTACGTTCCGAATTCGTTCGTGGCGGCGGCGTACCTGATTTGATCGCCATCTACCAAGATGCATCGGGCAAAGCCCGCGACATCGCCATGTCTTACGCTTCAGGCGTGGGTGGTGGCCGTACTGGTATTATCGAAACCACATTCAAAGACGAAACCGAAACTGACTTGTTCGGTGAGCAAGCCGTATTGTGTGGCGGTGCGGTTGAGCTGGTTAAAATGGGTTTTGAAACACTGGTTGAAGCCGGCTACGAGCCAGAAATGGCTTACTTCGAGTGCCTGCACGAGCTGAAATTGATCGTTGATCTGATGTTCGAAGGCGGTATCGCCAATATGAACTACTCGATCTCAAACAACGCAGAATACGGCGAATACGTGACTGGCCCTAAGGTCATCAACGAAGAATCCCGCAAAGCAATGCGCCAAGCACTGAAAGACATTCAAAACGGCGAATACGCGAAGAAATTCATCGTTGAAGGCGCAACTAACTACCCATCCATGACCGCTTACCGCCGCAACAACGCAGCACACGGTATTGAAGTAGTAGGTAACAAGCTGCGCGCTATGATGCCTTGGATTCAAGCCAACAAAATCGTAGATCAAACTAAGAACTAATTGATCTTGATTTGAAATGCAAAAGCCAGCTTTCGAGCTGGCTTTTTTTTGGCATTTACTTGGGAATGATGGGTATCGCTAACGCTCAACCCATCCTACCCATTTATTTCTTTTTTACTTCGAGAATGATTAATTCCTCAATGTTTCTATGTATAGCTTTAAGCGCTAGTATTGCCATGCTTTCTGTTTTAACTTGATTATCAGGAAAAGTATGCGATATGTTTTTTTTCCACGCTATTCCTTTTTCCTTAACACTATATTTTACGACGACGTATCCCATTTCACTCCCTTAAAAATTAAACTTCCACTGCAGTCATGAAATCAATTGGTATAAAGCCGAACCAATTTATTCTCAAAGTGACAGCTAATAATCACGCATCCAAGCTAACTTCTTCATCAAAAATATCAACTATTGTTTCATTCAACTCTGTCACCAAATCAGAAATTCGAGATGATGCAATTTTTGGCCAAACGTCAATTTTATCAATTTGAATGATTGCATACTCCGTATCGGAGTGGTCAATTAGATGCCATCCAAGACAAAGAAGCTCATCTGCAAGGGCTTCCGTAAAAGCCTCACGCAAGCGCTCACGCATAGCAATTCGTTTTAATGTAGTTTTAGAGATACGACACCGCGAGAACTCTTTACTTTTTTCATCGGAAAACCGCGACAAATTAATAAGGAGAAGTTTTGCTGTAATGGCAGGAGAATTCATAAGAGTATATGTCCTTAAGTAGGCGAGAGGGGGCGAGCGGAAGCTCAGATAGGAATTTACTCAAGTTGAAAATCAAAGTCAAGTGCCTCTCAGATAAAAAATACAAAAAAAATGCGACTGAGTGATGTTTTTTATGGCTGAATCGATAATTTTTATAAATTAAAAGATGCACCAATTTCTTATATTATAGGCACAACCCGTAGGATGGGTTGAGCGCAGCGATACCCATCACCACTTGCACATCACTCTCCAAATCCCCCCTCACTACCCCCGCCACCCCACTCTAAATCCATTTTTCCATCCGCAACATAACGATGAAATGACGACCACGGCCAATCTTGGACTCGCTGTACGTGACCGTGTTTCACTGGATTAAAATGAATGTAATCAAGATGTCGCGCGAAATCGGCATCGTCGCGAATTAAATGTTCCCAATAACGCCGCTGCCAAATACCTCGCTCACCCCTCGTCAATCGACTTGCCGAAATGGGCTCACCGCGAGTAATGGCGCGAGAAAACCCAGTTTTAATGAGGCGCCAGCGCAGTGAATAATCTGCATCCCCTTCTGGCAAAGTCCAAATCGCATGCAAATGCTCGGGCAACACGACGATGGCATCAATTTCAAATGGGTGCATTTGCATGACATATCGAAATGATTGCCGCAGCAAATCAATCTGATCAAGCAACAAGCTACGTCGGCGATCAGCCAGATTAACTGTGAAAAACCAAGTGCCACCTGCTGTAAAATCACGGCGATATGCGGTCATAATCAACACCCAGCGTACATAACCCAGCGTTCAGCTTAGGTGATGGGTATCGCTAACGCTCAACCCATCCTACGTGTTGCCACCCCACAAAAACGATCCATCAATCCCCCATCTTCTCGCCCATCTGCACCGCTTTTTCCGCAGCCCAATCAACATTAAGCTGGCATGTGCCTTCAGGGAACAGCATCACCACAGTGGAGCCAAGCAGGAAGCGGCCCATTTCTTCGCCTTTTTTCAGCACGATATTCTGGCCTGCATAATCCCAGTTTCTGACTGTCTTGCTTCTTGGCGGATTTACGATGCCGTGCCAAGTGGTGGCCATGCTGCCGACGATGGTTGCCCCGACCAATACGAGGGCAAAGGGGCCGAAGTCGGATTCAAACATACACACCACCCGCTCGTTGCGGGCGAATAAGCCATCTACGCCACGGGCGGTCACGGGGTTTACCGAAAACAGCTCACCCGGCACATACGTCATTTGCGTCAGTCGGCCATCGCAAGGCATATGGATGCGGTGGTAATCACGCGGGCTAAGGTAGATATTGGCAAAGCTGCCATTGATAAAGGGCTTGGCTAAGTTGCTATCGCCGCCCAGCAGCGCAGTGGCGCTAAATTCCTTGCCCTTGGCTTGAAAGATTTGCTCTACTTTAATCGACCCAAGCTGGCTTATTTTGCCATCCACAGGGCTAACAAAACGCGCAGTGTGAATGGGGCGTGCGCCTGGCTTTAAAGCGCGGGTAAAGAACTCATTAAAGGTGGCAAATGCGGCAGGATCGGCATCTGCGGCTTCGCTCATATTGACTTTATATTTGCCAATAAACCAACGAATCACCCACTGGCTAAGGCCACCCGCTTTTAAATTTGCACCTGCCCCAGCCAAAGCCGTGAGCGCAAGTTTTGGTAGGACGTGTTGCAATAGAACGAACAGACGCTCTGACACAGGCGTATCCCCAGCAGAAATCAAAGCGCAGATTATACCTTGCCCTATACCCGCGTGAACTTTTTGTAAGCGCTCTGAAGTCGTCATCCCCGAATGCTTTTGTCGGGGATCCAGCAGCGCTACTGGATTCCCGCCTACGCGGGAATAACGGGCGAGTAAGCTGAAGCATGACGTGACAAATAACGCTCCACAACTGAACTATCGACCCGCTACTGTGTCAGCTACAATTCAAATTCACCATGTTTTAGAGGCAATATGCATGCAAGCTAAACGCCCGATCAATTTCCGCCGTCAGGGCATCTATTTGCTGCCCAATCTGTTCACCCTTGCCGCACTGTTTGCTGGCTTTTATGCCATTGTGCAAGCGATGAATAAGAATTTTGATCAAGCCGCAGTCGCGATTTTTATGGCCATGGTGCTCGATGGCCTAGATGGGCGTGTGGCCCGCTTAACCCACACGCAATCTGAATTTGGTGCGCAGTTTGATTCGCTATCCGATATGGTGAGCTTTGGCGTGGCCCCAGCGCTGGTTGCCTATGAATGGATGTTGCGTGATTTTGGCAAACTAGGCTGGATTGCTGCGTTTATCTATTGTGCTGGAGCCGCAATGAGGCTGGCGCGCTTTAATGCCAATATTGAGGTGGTGGATAAGCGCTGGTTTCAAGGCCTGCCATCCCCCGCTGCAGCGGCCATGGTAGCGGGCTTGGTGTGGATTAGCCATGAATATGCAGAAGAGCTCACCCCCATCAGCGGCGCACTCCCTTATCTTGCTTTAATTTTCACCCTATTTGCAGGGCTAACCATGGTTTCTAATGTGCGCTTCTGGAGCTTTAAAGAGCTGCATATGCGTAAAACCGTGCCCTTCTTTGCGCTATTAATCACCACGCTGATTTTATTGGTGATCGTTGCCAAACCACCGCTGATGCTGTTTTGCGTGTTTATTGGCTACGGCATCTCCGGCTATGTGTATTGGCTTTATCGCTGGATTAAGCCGCTAAAACCTACAGATTCGGCAGGTATTCTTCCCGAGGTATAAGTCCTATCAACTACAGCAAAACATGCTTGAAAAAATCTTTTCTGTAAGAGTGGCTTTAGCCGCGAAAACTCTGCTTGTAAAAGCGATTCGCGGCTAAAGCCACTCCTACAACACCGCACCCCCTCATCGCCCGCGTGGGCATTAAAACTTGCCCACCCTACACCACACCTCAAAAATTAGACATTAAGTCCAATTTTCATCAATAAACCACATATTTTTCTCTAAAAATAAATATAAACCACAAATTATTTGACACAATGTCACGCCAAAGCTAATCTTGAGTACATAAACCTTGAGGAGATAGCCGTGGAATTAGACATTGAACGTCTAATCGCTGATTTTGGTGGACCAAGCGTATTAAGTGAGGCGCTCAACAATCTGTTTCCAGATGATGTCATCTCACGCGCTGCCATCTACAAGTGGCGTGAACGCGGCAGCATTCCGCTCAGTGCGACCAATAAGCTGGCGCAACTGGCGGCTCATCAAGGTAAAAGCTTCAACATTCAGTATTACTTTTCAGCCACGGCACCAATACCTGAGAGAAATGGCATGAGCGATCGTTTGTATATTTTCGACACCACCTTGCGCGACGGTGAGCAATCACCCGGCGCTTCGATGACTAAAGAAGAGAAAATCCGCATCGCTCGCCAGCTAGAAAAACTCGGCGTAGACATTATCGAAGCAGGCTTTGCCGCAGCCAGCCCTGGTGATGCTGATGCAATCAAGGCCATTGCCAGCATTATCGAACACTCCACTGTCTGTTCTTTGGCACGCGCCAATGAAAAAGATGTGCGTGCCGCAGGTGAAGCCATCAAGCCCGCCAAGCATGGCCGTATCCATACTTTTATTGCCACCAGCCCCATTCATATGGAGCATAAATTGCGCATGACGCCTGATCAGGTGGTCGATGCAGCAGTAAAAGCCGTCAAAATTGCTCTTGAGTACACCGATGACGTGGAGTTCTCTGCCGAAGACGCCGTGCGCTCGGACATGGATTTCCTGATCCGTATTTTTGATGCGGTGATTCAGGCCGGAGCAAAAACCATCAACGTGCCAGACACCGTGGGCTACAGCATTCCATCAGTATGGGCGGAGCGGATGCGGGAACTGATTGCCCGCGTACCGAACTCTAACAAGGTGATTTGGTCGACTCACTGCCATAACGATTTGGGCATGGCGGTGGCGAACTCTTTGGCCGCAGTTCAAGCCGGTGCGCGTCAGGTGGAATGCACCATCAACGGCCTTGGCGAGCGTGCGGGTAATGCCAGCTTAGAAGAAGTGGTGATGGCGGTACGCACACGTAAAGATTTGTTTAATCTAGAAACCGGCATTGATCCGGTGCAAATTGTGCCGACCTCTAAACTGGTTTCAACCATTACTGGCTACCCAGTACAGCCCAATAAAGCGATTGTAGGCGCGAATGCCTTTGCTCACGAATCAGGCATCCACCAAGATGGCATGCTAAAAAACCGCGAAACCTATGAAATCATGAGCGCGGAATCGGTAGGTTGGAGCACCAACCGCCTGACTTTGGGCAAATTGTCTGGCCGCAATGCGTTTAAAACCAAATTGCACGAGTTGGGTATCGATTTATCCAGCGAAGAAGCACTCAATGCTGCCTTTGCCCGCTTTAAAGAATTAGCCGATCGTAAACGTGAGATTTTTGATGAGGACTTGCATGCGCTGGTTTCAGATGAAATGGTGGTGATTGAGCAAGAACATTTCAAATTTACCTCGCTGAAAGTTGTTTCTGAAACCGGTGAAATGCCATCTGCACATATTGCAATGAGTGAAGATGGCCATGAGAAACACGGCGAATCCAGCGGTTCTGGCCCTGTTGATGCGGTATTTAAAGCCATTGAAAGCATGGCAAATAGCGGTGCTGAGTTGCAGCTTTACTCGGTAAATGCGATTACCCAAGGCACAGATAGCCAAGGCGAAGTGACCGTGCGTTTAGAGAAATCCGGCCGTATCGTTAATGGCCAAGGCGCTGACACCGACATTATTGCAGCAAGTGCCAAAGCCTATATCTCGGCGCTGAACAAATTGCATAACAAGGAAACGCGCATTAACGCACAGGGCCCCGTTTAAACATTCAAGACCGAGATACGGCAGGCCAATCAGCCCAGCCGTCGGGGACGCTTTACTCAAGCCATCCCCAATCTGCAACAACAGGGCCACAAGTCTTGTAATGGGCAGACACTCAAACCAAAAGGCCAGAAACCAGAGCTAAAGTTAAGCCTCTGGTTTTTGGCCTTTGTGTATTTATGCTATCGCCTCTCCCAGAGAAGGCCGAGTTAGCCATGCAAATGCAACAAAACCCGCAAAACACAATGTAGCTAGAGCGACTTCTACCCCCGCCAAGATTTGCGAAAGTCCATGATCGCCCCAAGCGCGCATCACGCCTTCTACAAACCAAATCAGGATATACATCGACCCCCATTGATAGGTGTAACGGCGACCTTTCAAAACCCCCATCCACATCGGCAATAAAAGCACCGCCTTCAAAGCCAACCAAGAGCCGCCCTCTTTCGCAGGTGCGAGCCAAAGCTCCCAAGAGATACACAGCGCAATCAGCGCCACTAAGCTCGCCACGGATAGCCAATGCGAAAACGTAATTAAGCGCTGATCTTTCATTCTGCCACCACCAATTTCAATGCAATATTTGCCAAGCGCTTACCCTGAGCAATGCAAAGTTGTTTTTCAGACTCTGAAAGCGGTTGATTAGATTCGCTGCCCGCCACATGACTAGGGCCATAAGGCGTTCCACCGCTGGTGGTGGTGCTCAGCATGGTTTCAGAATACGGCGTACCCACAATCAACATACCGTGATGAAGCAGCGGCAACATCATAGTGAGCAAGGTCGACTCGTTACCACCGTGCATCGAGCCTGAGCTGGTAAACACGCAAGCTGGCTTGCCGATTAAAGAGCCTTTCAACCAATCGCCTACGGTGCCATCCCAAAAATACTTCATGGGCGCGGCCATATTACCGAAACGAGTAGGGCTACCCAATGCCACGGCGATGCATTCTTGTAAGTCGGCCAGCTCCGCATAGGGGGCTCCGGCATCCGGCACGCTGGCTTCAATCGCCTCACAAACCGTGGAAATACGCGGCACGGTGCGAATTCGGGCCGTCACGCCCTCTGACTCAATCCCCCGTGCAATCAGCTGCGCCATCTGACGGGTAGCACCATGTGTGCTGTAATAAAGGACAAGGATCTCTGGCATTGCAATTCCAAAATAGTGGGGCTGCGGTATTATAAAGCTCATCCTTCATTTAATCGCACAAGATGACTCTTAGTACTTTATTTAAGCTCGGTGTTTTGCAACGCCTGTTCGGTTTTTCCCGCTTTGTGGGGCGTAGGCTACTGGCAGATCGCTGCTTGCAAACGGCAGGCAGCCTGACTTACACCACCTTGCTGGCGCTGATTCCCTTACTGACGATTGCGCTCTCGCTTTTCTCTGCGTTTCCCATGTTTGGCGACTACAGCAATAAATTTAAAATTTTCCTGCTAACTAATTTAGTCCCAGATGCATCGGGCAAAGTCATCAGCGTATATATGCGGCAGTTTTCAGACAATGCCGAGCGCCTCACCGCCATGGGGATGATTGGCCTCTTGGTGACAGCGCTGCTTTTGATTTTCACAATTGAAAAAACATTTAACGAAGTATGGGGAGTGAAACGCCCCAGAAAACTACTGCAAAGAACGATTATTTACTGGGCAGCGCTGACCCTTGGCCCACTGATTATCGGTATTAGTATCTCGCTCACCTCCTGGCTTTATGCCCAGACTGGCTTGCATAGCGATGCCAGCCTACTGAACCTGATGCTACTCAAACTTGGCCCTATGCTCTTGATGCTGGGCTCGCTCACCCTGCTTTATCTAGCCGTACCTAATTGCTATGTACCACGCAGCCATGCCTTTATTTCAGCCCTTGTTGTGGCTGCCGCTTTAGAGCTAATGAAGCGTGGCTTTGGCCTGTATATCCAGCAATTTGGCACGTTTAAGCTCATTTACGGCGCATTCGCCAGCTTCCCCATCTTTTTGATGTGGCTCTATGTAAGCTGGGTGATTATTTTAGGCGGCGCAGTGCTTTCTGCCTGCCTTTCCTACTGGCATGCCTCGGCATGGCGCTGGGAAGGCAATCAAGGCACTCGCTTAGAGCAATCCATTCGCCTGCTACTGGTTTTAGCCGAAGCGCATAGCCGAGGTGAAATACTGCATATTGATAAACTGCGGCGTAGAACCGAGCTGGGCTTAGACACCAGCTACTCTTTACTAGAAGAAATGGCACTAAAAAATTGGGTGGAATCAACCCGTGACGGCGAATGGGTTTTAGCGGTAGACCTGAAACGCATCACATTGCGTGACGTATTTGAAACCATGGTCACGCCCCTCTCGGCTCGCTTAGAGGCCGGCTTAACCAATATTCATGAAGAACTAAAAGGGGTCTTGGGCATGACACTGGCAGAGTATGCCCAGAAGAATACAAAAACTACGTTGTAAGGCAAAAAGGCGGCGGGTTTCACCCGCCCTAAGAAGAACTCAGAGAAAACCATGAAATAGTTATGTTTTCCTCTGTGTTCTCCGTGAGTCCTTTTCACTCTGTGTCTACAGATCTTTTTACTTTTTACCGCGACTCACTACAGCCCGCATCCAAAGCGGCAATAATCGTTTCGCGGCTTAATTCACCAATATAAGACTCACCTAGGCAGCGCATCAGCACAAATTTGATTTTGCCCGCGTCAACTTTCTTATCTTGCGCCATTAAATCTAAATAGCGATCATTTCCCAAGACTGGCGCTTTAATTGGCAGGCCTGCTCTTTGTAGCAAAGACTCAATCCGAGCAATATCGTCGTCGCTGATTTGATCCAACTCGCGCGATGCATAGGCCGCCAACATCATTCCCGCCGCCACCGCCTCACCATGCAACCAAACACCATAGCCAAGGCCCGACTCAATCGCATGACCAAAGGTGTGGCCTAGATTTAATAGCGCACGCTGGCCCTGCTCTTTTTCATCCCCAGCCACAATACGCGCTTTGTTTTGACAGCAACGCTCAACGGCATAGGCAAGCGCTTCGGTTTCACGCGCCATCAGGCGCTCGATATTTGCTTCCAGCCATTCAAAGAAAGCCAGATCATCAATCAAACCATACTTAATCACTTCGGCCATGCCTGCGGATAACTCACGCAGCGGCAGGGTATCCAGCGTCGCCAGATCAGCCAAAACCAGTTTAGGCTGATAAAACGCACCGATCATATTTTTACCTAGGGGATGATTAATCCCAGTCTTTCCGCCAACCGATGAATCAACTTGTGCCAATAAAGTAGTCGGAATCTGAATAAATGGTACGCCACGCTGATACACCGCAGCCGCAAAGCCAGTCATATCGCCAATCACACCGCCACCTAATGCAATCAGTGTGGTTTTACGCTCGCAGCGCTCGGTAAGCAGTGCATCAAAGATGAGATTGAGTGTTTCCGAGGTTTTATAAACTTCGCCATCAGGCAAGATAATACTGTGGCATTGAATATCTGCTGCTTCTAAAGCATCTTGCAGAGGTTTTAAATAATGCGGAGCAACCGTTGCATTGCTGACAATCACGACCCGAGGCTGAAGCAATAAAGGCTTAATCAGCTCTACTTGAGTCAATAAATCACGGGCGATATGAATATCATAAGGGGCATGGGCAAGGTCTAGTTTAACGGTCTGCATGGAGCTCCAAAATCGGTATAGGCAAATTGAGAGGCTTATTGCAAAAGACTTACTGGACGCTCAACGATCCGCGTGCAGCTCCAGCTCTTTCATCAATAATTGCAATAGGGAGTGAACCGTTTGCCGACTGGTATCAATCACCAAATCAGCCACTTCACAATAGAGAGGGTCACGAATTTCGTAGAATTCTTGCAAGCGCTGCTTAGGATTCTCGGTTTGTAACAGGGGGCGATTTTTATCGTGGCAGGTACGCAAATACAGCTCATCTACGCTAGCACGTAGATAAATCACAAAGCCTTCACGCCGCAAAACCGCACGATTCGCAGCATTCAACACCGCTCCACCACCGGTCGCCAGCACAATATTCTTTTGTGCTCCCAGCTCCTTGATCATCGCCACTTCACGACGACGAAACCCAGCTTCACCTTCTACTTCAAAGATGATTGGAATCTTCGCACCGGTACGTGATTCGATCTCGTGATCCGTATCATAGAAAACCTTACCGCTGACTTTAGCAAGCGCTCGTCCTACGGTGGTTTTGCCGGCACCCATCATGCCGACCAGAAAAAAATTGCCTGGCAGTTTCATGCGCACATTGTAGCGGAAAGCAGAGCGGGGCGCGATTTGCGCCCCGCTTATCTGACTAATTATTTTACAAAATCAGCGTAATGACAGGTCTGATTGAATCACTTTAGGTGAAATAAAAATCAGCAACTCACGGCGGATGTCTTTTTCTAAGGTATTTTTAAACAGATTACCCAAATAAGGAATATCGCCAAGCAAAGGCACTTTGGTCACATCCGAGCCTGCTTCTTGTGTGTAGATACCACCAATCACCACCGTACCGCCATTTTCAACCAAAACAGTCGTATTAATCTGCTTGGTATTAATCGATGGAATACCTAGAGTAACCGTACCACGGCTGTCTTTAGTCACGTTCAGCTTCATGATGACATTACCATCAGGCGTGATCTGTGGCGTAACCTTTAATGACAAGGTCGCTTTCTTGAAAGAAATGGTTGTTGCACCATTTTGTGAGCTTTCTTGGTAAGGAATCTCTTCCCCGCTTTCAATAGAAGCTTCTACTTGGTCAGCAGTAACAAGGCGCGGGCTAGAGATAATCTTACCTTTATTGTCCGCAGCCAAAGCACTGATCTCTAGTCCCAGTAGCCAATTAGCATTGGCAGCAATCAAGGCAAATGTACCTGGAGCACCCACGCCCGAGCCTATCGCTGGCAAGTTCACATTATTGCCCATCGTTAAAATATTATTAACAGGCGTAGTTGTGGATGTACCTGTACTTGGAATAACGCCAATCCCTTTACCGGCATTATCCAAATTATTGCCTAAGCCTAAATCAGTATTGCCTAAATGGCCTTTTGAGCCCCACCCTAGTTTCACCCCTAGCTCACGACTAAAGCCATCATTGGCCTCTACAATGCGGGCTTCAATTTGTACTTGGCGAACCGCTACGTCGATTTTGCCGATTACCGAGCGAACTTGCTCAAGCTTGCTGGAAATATCTTGTACAAACAGCGTATTTGTTCGGGCATCAATCACAATACTGCCGCGTTTAGAGAGCATTTGCTGCTTATCATCCGTCAGCATTTTCTTTAAGTCTTCAGCCTTTTGATAACGCAGCTGAAATGCTTCAGTACGAGTCGGCTCTAGCTCATCGATTTGCTTTCGAGATTCCAGTTCTTGCTTTTCCTTGCTAGCGAGCTCTTCACGCGGAGCCACCCAAAGTACGCTGCCGTTTTTGCGCTGATCCAAGCCCTTAGCCTGCAAAATCATATCCAGCGCTTGATCCCAAGGCACGTCTTTTAGACGTAGCGTTAAATTACCGGTCACCGTGTCGCTGGTAATGATATTCAGACCCGTGAATTCAGCAATCACTTGTAAAACAGTGCGAATCTCAACGTTTTGGAAGTTCAGCGACAGCTTTTCACCCTTAAACGCAGGCTTGATACCAGCTTGTTTATTACGCTCATCATTCACTTCGCGCACTTCGATAATAAAGCGATTTTCAGTCTGATAAGCCGAGTATTCCCAGTTCCCCTTGGGCTCGATAATCATTTTGCTGGTTTCGCCTTGGCTATACGAATCAACCTTTTGAATTGGTGTGCCAAAATCACTGACGTCCATACGACGCTCTAATTTCTTTGGCAATGATGCTTTATTAAAATCAATCAGCAGCATTTTCCCTTGCTGGCGAATATCAATACCCACATTCGGGCTAGAAAGATCAATCACAACCTTACCTTCACCATCCTTGCCACGGCGAAAATCAATATTCTCAATGCTATCGCGCTTTACCTTAGTCGTAACTTCAGGCGCTTTACTCTCTGCAAAGTGTGTGTTTCTTGCTTGGGCTGTCACGGCACTACTACTGCCATCGACAGTAATATAAAAATCGTTACCCTCGACCTTAGTTTGATAAGCCGCCTGCTTTTGCAAATTCAGCACCACGCGAGTACGCCCAGAGCCTTCTGCCAAGCTAATTAAACGCAGGGCAGCACCGTTGACTTGTACGGAACTTTTTCCTGCCAAATTAGTCGTATCTGCAAAATCAAAAGCAACGCGAGGCGGGGTATTGACAGAAAAACTAGTAGGGACCGGCGCAGGGCCAGTAAAGCTTAAGCGAATAATTTGTTTATCTGCCGATACATTACTGATATCCACTGCAGTAATACTGCTAGCAGCAAAGGCAGCAAAACTCGCCAAGCTTAAAAGAGCCGACGTGATGACATTGAGTATTTTCATTTTTTTTGCTCCGCTTCATCAAGGGATAAACTGGTAGTGCGTTCTACCCAATCACCCCCGCTGTCCTCAACAATTTCTTTTAATTGAACTTCGGTATCCGTCACCGCAGTCACCATGCCAAAGTTTTGCCCCATATAACTACCGACTTTAACCCGATATAAATTGCCATCAGGCGCATGAATTAAACCATTAACGGTTTTCCCCTGCGTTAAAGTCCCCACCATACGGAGCTTTTCTAAATCGTAATTTTCCAATATTTCTTTAGCACGATTAGTATTAGGCGCTAGCCCTCCACCCGAGCCTTTTTTGGCTAGTTCCATTTTTGCTACGCGAAAAGGATCACTTAAATCAAAGGCTTTATATTCAAATGAAACATAAGGCTTCGCCTCGGGAAGCACTTCTACTTTGCCACGCAAACCGTCACTACTCTCTTTCATCCAGTTTTTTAAATCACTATTTTCTTCGCCAAAACAACCCGTTAGGGCCAAGGCTGCGCAAGTTATCATTAAACTTGATTTTTTTAGAATTAAGTTAGGCCGGATTTTCATTTCTGTTTCTTCTTAGCGTCGAGCGCAGCTTGATGCATCGCTTGCAATTCTGCCTCATCAAGCGAGCGATACGTTTTAGCAATCGCCTGCATAGAAAGGACATCAGGATCTTTTGTGGTCGTGAGCTGAAGATTACTTAAAGTAACGATACGGGAGAGTTGAGCGACATCGCTCACAAAAGCCGCTAAATCATGATAACTACCTGAAATTCGAATATCGATGGGTAACTCAGCAAATTCAGATGTTTTAACTTCAGAGCCTGGCTTAAATAATTCAAAAAACAAACCACGCCCGACTCCTGCCTGATTAATTTCAGTCAGCAAGGATTCCATTTCAGACTTATTAGGTAGCTGCCGTAGCAAAGCACCAAAAGATTGTTGGATATCTTGCAACTGCTGGCGATAAGCCGCCAAATTAATTGCTTTTCTTTTTTTATCAACAAAGTCTGTTTTTAACTGCTCTTCCTTGGCCCGACCCGCTTCAAGCTCGTCCATTTGGCTACCCCAAACATAAAAGTAGCCTCCCGCCGTTAGCAAAACGAAAGTCAAAACAATTAGCCCAATTTGGGCGGCTATTGGCCAATTTCCCACATCCTTAGGATCTAGATTCCGAAGCTCATCTAATGTCATTTTAGCCACCCTGCTTTTGACGTTTTGCAGGTGCAGAAGCATTAACGGCCTCTTCTAATGCACGAGTCACTTTAATAGTTAGCATAAATTCTGATAATTTTTGATTACCCACCTGAGCGGCCTTTACTTCAATCAATACCGGTTGCTCAAAGATTTCGGAGTCATTTAAATTACGCATTAAAGTAGAAACGCGTGCATTCGATTGTGCATAACCAATTAAGGTGAGCTGATCATTCGCCGCCTTCACATCTTTAAGATAAATGCCTTCTGGCGTTTGCCGAACCAATTGATCCATAACAAGCACCGTTTCTGAGCGGCCAGATTGCAAGCGTTCGACAATTTTTTTACGATCTAATAAAGACTGTTTTTCTGCTTTTAATTTTTCAATTTCAGAAATTTCACGGTCCAATTTAACATTTTCATCAGTCAAAAATTGATTGCGCTGATTTTGCGTTTCGATACGCGCCGCATAAAAAAGATAGCCCATAACAATCACTGCCACAGCAGCGAGGCAGGTTATTCCCAATAATACAAAATAGCGACTCTGACGCGCAGCGCGCTTTTGTTCGCGGTGAGGAAGCAGATTAATCCGAATCATGAAGGGTCAAACCTCCGCATTGCCAATCCGCAGGCAATTAAAAGAGACGGTGCGTCAAGCTGCACCTGCTTACCACGCACTTTACCGGTCGCCATGCCCTGAAATGGGTTGGCTCGCATTGCGCTGCTGACATTGGTACGGCTAGAAACAGCATCATCAAGACCATAAATGGCACTACATCCACCCGCTAGCAAAATATGGTCGACGGCGTTGTAGTTACTTGAAGTATAGAAAAACTGCAGTGAGCGTGAGATTTCTAAAGCCAAGGTATCAATAAAGGGCTGCAAGACTTCTGGCTCGTAGTTTTCTGGGAGGCCGCCGTGCTTTTTAGCTTGCTCAGCTTCATCACTCGACATATTAAATTTGCGCTGAATTTCTTGCGTCAGCTGATTACCTGCATAGGCCTGATCACGGCTATAGATAGACTGACCATCTTTGAAAATATTCATATGCATCGCCGTTGCACCAATATCCACCACGGCCACAATCTGGTTATCACCATTATTGGGGAGTTGAGGTTGCATCAGCTCAAACGCCGCTTGCGTGGCATAGGATTCAACATCCAGCACCACGGCGCGTAAGCCAGCAGCTTCAATCACCGCCACACGCTCGTCCACTTTTTCTTTTTTTGCAGCAGCAATCAAGACTTCTTCTTCGTCAGGCGCAATCGGCGAGACGCCTAGCACTTGGAAGTCTAGATTCACTTCATCTAATGAAAAAGGTATGTACTGATTGGCTTCGGTTTCGACCTGCATCTCAAGCTCACGCTCGGTCAGGCCAGATGGCACCAGAATTTTTTTAGTAATTACGGCTGCTGCGGGCAGCGCAATCGATACATTTTTAATTTTAGAGCCCATTTGCCGCCATGCGCGTCGCACAGCATCCACCACCGCATCCATATTGGCGATATTACCGTCAGTTACGGCGTCTTTTGGCAAGAGCTCAATCACATAGCGATCAAGGCTGTAAGTGGTGCCAGATAGGCTCAACTCGACCATTTTTACGGACGAAGAGCTAATATCAACCCCAATCAGCGCAGGTGCTTTGGGCTTGAGGAAATCGAGATTCAACTCACTTTCCTTTTTTAAATAAAACACTTAAAAACAACTGTTACAAATCTACTTTAGATCGTAGCAGCGCCACATATCCCTGTAAAGAAAGAACAGCAAGTCCCATTGTCATACAAGCGTATTACTAACATTAGTGCTTTTTGAATATTTGGTACGAAAAAATAAATGCCAAACAAACAAACTCATATTCGCGTAAATTAGCATCACCTCTAATTTCATAATCTTAGCGATGAGCAAACGCCTTCTACTTATTTTTTTCGGCATTTTAATTAGCCTAATGATTCTTGCCGCTGGCCTTGGTGCATTTGCGCTAGTGATCACTTATCCACGTCTGCCCTCTTTGGAGGCGCTCACTGATTACCGGCCTAAAATTCCGCTCCGTATTTACACCAGCGACAATGTGTTGATTGGCGAATTTGGTGAAGAGCGTCGTGCCTTTACGCCTATAGAGCAAGTTCCTTTGTTGATGAAACAAGCCATATTGGCCGCTGAAGATGAGCGTTTCTATGAGCACGGTGGAATTGATTATCTGGGTGTTTTAAGAGCAATGATCAGCAACATTACCTCAGGACAATCAAAATCTGGGGCAAGCACCATCACGATGCAGGTTGCGCGCAATTTCTACCTATCAAATGAGAAAACATTTACTCGTAAATTTAACGAGGCATTACTTTCATTCAAGATTGAACATAATCTATCAAAAGATCAAATTCTTGAACTGTACTTTAATCAAATTTACTTAGGCCAGCGCGCTTATGGCTTCGCTTCGGCAGCGCAAACTTACTACGGTAAAGAGCTAAAACAGCTCAGCCCTGCTGAAATGGCAATGCTTGCAGGCTTACCAAAAGCACCTTCAGCTTACAATCCAGTTGTAAATCCTAAACGTGCTCAGCTTAGGCAGCAGTATGTTTTACGCCGTATGCATGAGCTGAAATTCATCAATGATAGCGATTACGCCACCGCACAAACTGCACCGCTGGTTCTAAAGCGGGGGCAACAAGAGTATGCCGTTCATGCTGAATACCTAGCCGAGATGGTTAGGCAAATGATGGTGGAAAAATACAAAGAATCCACTTACACCGAAGGGTTCAAAGTTTACACCACCCTTCGCAGTGATAGTCAGGAGACAGCCTACCAGTCTCTACGCCAAGGCTTAGTAGATTATGACGTTCGCCACGGCTATCGCGGCCCAGAAGGGTTTGTTGCCCCTGAAGTGATCTTGCCCGGCAAGGAAGAGCTGCTTGATGAAGCCCTGAGCGAACAGAAAGATTCAGGGGATTTGCAGCCTGCAATTGTTTTAAAAGCCAGCACTCAATCGGTCACAGTCTACAAAAAAGGCGGCGAACAGATAGAAATTGACAGTGACGGCTTACGTTTTGCCAAGGCGATGCTTTCAGAAAAAATCGCTCCCGCCACTAGAATTCGTCCCGGCGCTATCGTTAGAATTAAGCAAACAGAAAAAGGCTGGAGCCTTAGCCAACTCCCCCAAGTTGAAGGCGCTTTTGTTGCATTAGATCCACAAAATGGCGCAATCAGAGCGCTAGCGGGTGGCTTTGACTTTAACCGCAGCAACTTTAATCACGTTACACAAGCTTGGCGTCAGCCTGGTTCCAGCTTTAAACCGTTTATTTATTCGGCGGCTTTAGAGCGTGGCGTGACGCCTGCCACCCAAATCAACGATGCACCACTCGTGATTGACCCAGCGCAGGTAGGCGGCCAAAGCTGGGAGCCTAAAAATAGTGATGGCAAGTTTGAAGGCATGATGAGCGTGCGTACCGCTCTCACTCGCTCCAGAAACTTAGTCACCATTCGTGTGCTACAAGCCATCGGTGTGGATTATGCGCAAGCCCATATCAGCCGCTTTGGCTTTAATCCTAAGCAACACCCTGCTTATCTCACCATGGCCTTGGGTGCAGGTAGCGTCACACCGCTGCAAATGGCCGAGGCTTATGCGGTATTTGCCAATACCGGCTATCGTGTTCGTTCTTACTTTGTGGACCGCATCGAAGATAGCCGTGGTCATGTGCTGGCAAAAACTCAGCCCGAAGTTGCAGGAGAAAATGCACAGCGCACCTTGGATGCTAGAAATGCCTTTGTGATGAATAGCCTATTGCACGATGTGGCCACCCAAGGAACGGGCGCCAAAACCAATGTGCTGGCCAGAAGCGATTTAGCAGGTAAAACAGGGACCACCAATGATGCTAATGATGCTTGGTTTGCAGGCTATCAACCTGGCCTTGTCGCCATTTCATGGGTGGGCTTTGATCAACCACGCTCCTTAGGGGCCAAAGAATATGGCGGTGTAGCCGCGCTGCCGATCTGGATTAACTATATGAGCAAGGCACTGAAGGGCGTAGATAACGTTTCCTACCCAGTGCCAGAAGGGGTTACACCGCAGACTATGCAAACGGAACGCGGGCCATATACTGAATATTTCTTCAGCGAATTTTTACAAACCAATCCAGAATTAGGCTTGAGTAGTGGAGCTGGGAATGCTCAGCCACTGGATGAGATCAAGGAATTACTCTTTTAGGGATATTCTCGATGGGTAAGCCATTCGCTCCTGACCGTCACCCCTCCGCTCTACGCGCTCAAATTAGCGAGCGCGCAGCGCGTTTAATTGCAGAAGATCATTTACATGATTTTGCCTTGGCTAAAAAGAAAGCGGCCAAGCAGCTTGGCATTAGTGAGGGGCGAATGATGCCCTCCAATCAAGAAATAGAAGCCGCCTTGGCCAGCTACCGGGCGGTTTATCACCCAGAACACAGCGACAGTCTAAATAAATTAAGGCATAAAGCCCTGAAAGTGATGCAACTGTTGGCGCACTTTCACCCCTATCTCACAGGATCGGTACTCTCTGGCGTGGCGGGCTCTCATTCTGATATTAATTTGATCTTATTTTTGGACGACCCTAAGTCAGCTGAAGTTTTCCTCATCAATCAGCAAATTGCATATAAGCTTTTACCTGCCGCACACGGTAAGCAACTCGCTGATTATCCCTCACTCTCTTTTTGCTTTGACGACACACAAATCAGCCTGCATGTCCGCCCCAAAGATGCCGAGCGACAAAAAGAAGAGCGGATGCGGATGGGCGAGCTAGAAACCTTACTATCCATTACGAGTTAACCAAACTCAAAAGAAAGCTAAACAATCACCCATCAAAGAAGACGATTAGCCATAGCCGCTAGGATTAAGTCGCTGCCAATGATATAAAGTGACTTATCTCTTTTTTACTGATTACACAATGCAACAACCACCTACGCTGGAGCCCGTATTTGTTTCAGACACAGGGCCTTATCTCGTCAGCGCTACGATTGAAATAAAGTACTTGCTCAGCCAATTATTAGAAAAAGGCGAAATTATTTGTCTTTACCCTGCGGGTAGACGAGAGCCCTTTGCAATCAGTACATTACTGCACATTAATGACGATGAATTAATATTTGATGCCAGCAACGATATAGTCACTAATGCCGCATTAATAAAAGATGCCCGCATGTTATTAGTTGGCGTCGTTAATAAAGTAAAAGTTCAATTTGAGCTGCCCAATGCTCAACTGGTTGCCTTTGAGGGCCGCACGGCCATCCGCAGCAGTGGCCCTGTGCAAACACTGCGCATGCAAAGGCGAGATTTTTATCGCTTAGATATTCCTATGTCACAAAGAGTGGACTGCACCATCCCATTAAAAAATGGAGGCCATACTGAGCTATCCGTGACCGACATCAGCCTTGGTGGATTAAGCTTACTTGGCGTGTCGCCTGATCTGCCGATGCTGGTTGGCGATACTTTAAAAAATTGCCGAGTACAGCTATTGGATATAGGGCTTATCGAAATCGATATGCAGGTGTGCATTGTGATTGATGTCACCCTAAGAAATGGCATCAAGACACAACGCGTTGGCTGCCGTTTCTTTGATTTATCAGGAAAGATGCAAACGCTGATTCAACGCTTTATCAATAAAATTGAGCGCCAACGAATCTCACGCGAATGATCAATCCTCCGCTTTTTCTAAACAGCAAACTAAGGCAAATCGAGTCGAACGCACTCCACGCAGGCTTGCCGCTGATGCTTCGAGCGGGACAATCTGCCGCCGGCTGGATTATCAAATACTACCCTGCCGCACAAACCATCTATGTGCTGGCAGGCTCTGGCAATAATGGCGGCGACGCCTTAGTTACCGCCAGCCAATTGCGCCTCGCAGGAAAAAACGTTTTGCTGCGGCTCACTGGGCAGCCCAATTCGCCAGAAGCCAAGCAAGCACTGGCTGAATGGCAATTGCACGGTGGCCCAATTCTAAGCAGCACTCCGATAGCGGCCGATTTAGCCATTGATGGCCTATACGGGATCGGCCTGAATCGCCCGCCTGTCGCCGCTGATCGCCAAATCATCGCCGAATTACACGCCCTCGCCTGCCCGATTATTGCGCTAGATATTCCCAGTGGATTAATGGCTGATACTGGCGACGCGCCCGGTGCCGTGGTCTACGCCACCCATACGCTCAGCTTTATTGCTCATAAGCCCGGCCTATTTACCGGCAAAGGCAGCGATGTCTGCGGAACCATCAGCCTGCATGATATACAAATTCCCAACGACCTCTACCCCGTTGCTGATGGGCATAGCCAAATGCTGGCCCCCACTTGCCTAGCACAATTGCTGCGTAAGCCAGATAGCCATAAAGGCAGCTATGGCACCTTAGCGATTTTAGGCGGGGCATCAGGAATGGCTGGCGCGGCCCTCCTTGCTGGCCGAGCTGCTTTAAATTTAGGCACAGGAAAAGTCATCCTTGGCCTGCTTGATAAAGTGCTGAGCGTAGACGTACAACAAGCCGAGCTGATGCTACACAGCGCAACAGATGCGCTTCATTATCCTGCACTCACCCTGCTCGCCATCGGCCCCGGCCTTGGCAAGAGCCACGAAGCCCTAGAGCTGCTCAAGCAAAGCATCGCCAGCCCCTTACCACTACTGCTGGACGCCGATGCACTCAATCTTTTGGCCGAATCGAGCGAGCTAGCCGCAGCCATGCGAAAGCGCAAATCGCCCAGCATTATCACGCCCCACCCTGCCGAAGCCGCTAGGCTGCTGCACACTAGTACCCAAGCCGTGCAAGCCAATCGAATAGAATCCGCCCTCGCCCTCGCACAGCGCTATAAAGCCACCGTGCTACTCAAAGGAGCAGGCTCAATATGTGCCAATGAGCAAAGCTGGAGCATCAACGCCAGCGGCAATGCAGCCCTTGCCAGTGCAGGGCAAGGTGATGTGTTATCCGGCATCATCGCCGCCCTGATGGCACAAGGACTTAGCCCGCTAGAAGCAGTACAAAGCGGCAGCTGGCTGCACGGCCGCGCAGCGGACGACTGGCGCAGGATACATTCCAATGGAATTGGTTTAACGGCAAGTGAAACGATTAGCTACGCCAGAGCGGCATTGAATCAGGTTTTGGGGGCGAGTTAGATATTAGATGTTGCGTTGCAAAACCCAAATCTTGAACCACGGAGGTCCCAGAGAACACGGAGTTTCACGGAGGAAAACAGGGTTTAAAAAGTTATTTTCTGGATTCGATTTTATTTCAGCAAACAACGAAAAATCGTAATAACCACTCTCTTAGCATGGGGCTTAAATCTCCCCTTGAAACACGCCGGAGTGAGGAACAAGCGGGGCGGGGTTTCGGCCAGGGAGCGAGGAACGAGCCAATCCCGCCTGCCGCCGACTCGATTGTCCGCAGCGCAGGGGCTTTCGTGTTTCGTGGGGTCGCCTTCTTTGCTTACTTTCTTGGCGAAGCAGAAATCAACTACTTCGCGGGGGATTCCCGCACCTAAACACCGTGCCGAAGGCGCTAAAAAGATCTTTTTGACTTTGGTTAGCGCATATGGGGTTTCACCCGCCCTACAAAACACATTTCGCTTAAGTTGATAGGATGAGGGCTTAGCTGTCTGCGTGCGAGGTTTACCTCGCTCAGCGATATTTGGCGTAAGCCACCGTCCTTGAACTCGATAGCTTGGGCTGATAAAGCCTGCCCAAGCGACTGAATATTTTATTCCCCTGTAAAACGTAATTCAGCTCCCGCTGGAGATTGAATTTTTGCCATAAGCGGGAATGATTCTTTGCCATTAAAATTAGCGCAATATAAAACTGCGCCATTTTGTTCTTTTTCTTCCGTTATCGTTTCTAATTTATTTAATACTTCATTGCCATTTATTACGGTAACGGGCAGCCCTTTTTCTTTATGGCAGACAGAGAAATATTCATCTTTAAAGTTAGTTAACGTTTTATAAGCGACCACGTACCAAGGCATAATACTATTAAAGGCTTTACGATCGACATCAAGTGATTTTTTAATCGTCCCATAAGTTAGATTTTCAATTGCTGCAGTTGGTCTTGAGCTAACGGTATAGTGCAGAGTCGCCCCTTTAGGCAAACGAGCAAGCTTAAACTTAGCATCTTGCTCTGCTGCTAGTTTATTGATAGGCAAATCAAAAGTATTATATTCATTCAATTCTAATTCTTCTAAAACATCCTCAGACGATAAAACAAGGCGCATTTTTTTTGAATTTTTATCCAAAGATTTATAATGCAGGCTAACTGTTAATACGGCTAAGCCTTCACTATTGGCCTTAAATTTACTCGCCATCTCATAGGCCTCTTTATATGGCACGCCAATTGAGAATTTAACGCCAGTGACTGCAATTTGCTCAAGTTTAATCACATCTTCTGGGGCTTTTATTTCTTTGCTTTCTTCAATCGTAGGATCACTGGCGTTTGCTAAAGCGCATGCAGATAAAATAGCTAGAAATATAAATGATCGTTTCATTACGGAGTTCCTCTTTTGTGGGGAAATGTCTGTGATGCGCATTCGGGGCGAGCCGCTATGGAAAACTTAGGCAGCGATAAATAGTTTGCTTAGATTACGAATATATTCGTAATCTAATTGTAATTAATTGTCGCAATGTTTGTTTTTATGCGTAAGTGTATGAATTGTTTGTGTAATATGCCTGCAGGAAGTTGTTGTAAATAGGCTTATGGCGTAATGAGTGTGGGCTGCTCGCGTTTGCCCTCCCCCGATCAGCGGCAGCCCTGCCCATGTTAAACTTCGCCCGCTTTCACTCTCAGGGTTTTTCATGCTGCATCTCTTAAATACTCCGCAACGCGAGGCTGTCGTTTATCTGGGTGGGCCTTGCCTCGTTCTGGCTGGTGCTGGCTCGGGCAAGACGCGGGTGATTACGCAGAAGATTGCGTATTTAATTGAAAAGGCAGGCATGAATGCCAAGAATATCGCTGCGATTACCTTTACTAATAAGGCCGCGCGTGAGATGCAGGAGCGGGTGGGCGCGCTGCTGCCTAAGGAAATGCTCAAGGGGTTGACGGTTTCTACCTTTCACTCCTTGGGGTTAAAAATGCTGAGGGAAGAAGCGCGGCATCTGGGCTATAAGCCGCAGTTTTCTATTTTGGACTCGGCAGATGCCGCCAAGATTATTAGTGAGCAACTGGTCACCACCGATAAGCAGCTGATACGCAGCAGCATGAGCCAGATTTCTATGCTGAAAAACGATCGCATCTCGCCAGATAAGGCGCTGGCTATGGCGCAATCAGAGGGCGAGTTGCAGCTGGCTAAGCTGTACCGCTCTTACCAAGACACTTTGTTTGCCTATCAGGCCTTGGATTTTGACGATCTGATTCGCCTGCCGGTCGATTTATTTGAAGCCCATCCCGAAGTGCTGGAAAAATGGCAAAACCGTCTGCGCTATTTGCTGGTGGATGAATACCAAGACACCAATACCACCCAGTATCAATTGGTTAAGTTGCTGGCTGGCGTGACGGGTTTGTTTACGGCAGTGGGGGATGATGACCAATCTATCTATGCTTGGCGTGGTGCGAATGTGGATAATTTGCGCCTCTTGCAGGAGGATTTTCCCAAGCTGCAGGTGATTAAGCTCGAGCAAAACTATCGTTCGATGGCGCGTATTTTGCGCTGCGCCAATGCGGTGATTGGCAATAATCCTAAATTATTCGAGAAAAAACTCTGGTCTGATTTGGGGGTGGGTGATCCGATTATGGTGATCGAAACCAAAACCGAGGAAGAAGAAGCGGCCATGGTGTTGGATCACCTAGAGTCGAGCCGTTTTTTAAACAATGGTAAGTATTCTAACTATGCCATTTTGTATCGCGGCAATCATCAGGCGCGGATTATCGAACAGCAGATGTGGGGACGCCGCATTCCCTACGTGATTTCGGGCGGGCAATCTTTTTACGATAAGGCCGAGATCAAAGACGTGCTGGCTTATTTACGGCTGATCGCCAATCAAGACGACGATCCGGCGTTTATTCGCTCGGTCACTACGCCGAAGCGCGGCGTGGGTAATGTAACGCTGGAAAAACTCGGTGGCTACGCGGCCACCCGCAATGTGTCTTTTTTTGCTGCGGTGTATGAGGAAGGCTTTATTCATCAGGTGCAAGCCGCCCAGTACGAGCCGCTGCGGCTATTCTGTGATTTTATTAATCGCATGCAAGCTCGTGCAGATAAAGAGCCCGCTGGGCCTTTATTAAATGAGCTGCTGCTGGCGATTGATTTTGAAACATGGCTGTATGAAAACGATGAGCCTCGCCCCGCCGAGGCTAAGTGGAAAAACGTACAAGATTTAGTGGCGTGGATTACCAAAAAAGGCGAGGAAGACGATAAAAGCCTGATCGATATCGTGCAAACCATTGCACTGATCACCATGCTGGAAGGGCGTGACGAAGAAGAAGTCGATGCGGTGAAGTTATCTACTTTGCATGCATCCAAAGGGCTGGAATATCCGCATGTGTTTTTGATTGGCTGCGAAGAAAACATCCTGCCGCATCAGAATTCGATTGAAAGCAATATGGTGGAAGAAGAGCGGCGGCTGATGTATGTGGGGATTACCCGCGCCCAGCGCTCCCTCACCATCAGCTATTGCGGCAAGCGTCGCCGTGCTGGCGAATGGCAAATTACCGAGCCGAGCCGCTTTTTAAAAGAACTCCCCCCCGAAGATATAGTCATCAGTGGTCGATTGGCAGGGGACAAGCCCAAGCCCGCCATGACTAAGGAAGAGCGCAAAGCCAAAAATGCTGAGCTGATGGCAAGGATTGGTAAGTGAGGCGGCTTGATTCTGCTTTTCTACTGGGATGAGGCTCGAAGTAATCCCGCAATGATTTATCAAAGCTAAACCGTCATCCCTGAGTGTTTTTATCGGGGATCCAGCAGCGCAGCTGGATTCCCGCCAAGGGCTAGCGGGAATGACGATGATCTTGCTTGGTGCGTATTAGACCTTCATTCCTCCTTTCCCCCATGAATTGCAATCATCCTGTTTTACACTTTTGCGGAACTTGGTGTGGAGTCTGTACTCGAATTAGCATCGTGCCCCGCCATTTCAAGGCTTTACATCGCTTGACTACATACTTACTGATTTACATCTAAGAATTCTTTTTTGGAAGGCGTATTCTGCGTGGCACTGGCGCTCGCTATTCTTTTATAGAAGCGCTGAGGCGGCTGTTTGTTGTATTTTGATGCTGATTCTTGGTGGGCTTTACTCGCCTTGCATTGATAAACGCCAGTGGATACGGAATCAATTCATGTGCATGGGATAATCACAATAGGCTAGGGCGAAAATGTATGCTTGCACAAAGTAAGCATTTTGTAGGTATGATCGCGAACAAAATCAAGAAATCAGAAAGAAACTATCGTAGATATTTTTGATTTGAAGATTCCCCTTATTCAGGAGTAAGAGCTAATGATTAGAGGCACAAAGATTGTTGCAACCCTCGGCCCCGCTTCCAATGACCCAAAGGTTCTTGAGCAGCTGATCGTCGCTGGGGTGAATATGGTTAGGCTGAACTTCTCCCATGGCACCGCACAAGACCATACAGATCGCGCTAATTTAGTACGCTCTATCGCAGATCGTCTTGGGCAATCTGTTGCGGTTTTGGCTGATTTGCAAGGCCCAAAGATTCGTGTGGGTAAGTTTGAGCACGACAAAATTGAGCTAGAAAAAGGCGCAGCGTTTATTCTGGATGCGGCATGTGAGCTGGGTAATCAGGATTATGTTGGCCTAGATTACAAAGAATTGCCAAATGACGTGGTACCAAGCGATATCTTATTGCTGGATGACGGCAAGATTAAGCTGGAAGTGATTTCGGTAACGGGCGTTAAAGTATTAACCAAGGTTTTGGTCGGTGGCATCCTTTCTAATAATAAGGGTATCAATCGTCAAGGCGGCGGCTTAACTGCTCCTGCGCTGACCGAAAAAGATATGGCAGACATTAAAACTGCGGCTGCATTGAAGGCTGATTATGTTGCGGTGTCTTTCCCTAAGAGTGGCAGCGATATGCATTTGGCGCGCACTCTATTGCTGGCAGAAGGCAGCCATGCTGGCTTGATTGCTAAGATCGAGCGCACCGAAGCCATCACCAATCTGGTAGAAATCCTCGAAGCGTCTGACGGTATTATGGTGGCGCGTGGTGATTTGGCCGTTGAAGTGGGCGATGCGGCAGTTCCTGCCTTGCAAAAGCGCATGATCAAAATGGCGCGTCAGATGCGTAAATTGTCGATTACGGCTACGCAAATGATGGAATCCATGATCACTAGCCCCGTGCCAACGCGTGCTGAAGTTTCTGATGTGGCCAATGCGGTGCTCGATGGTACTGATGCGGTGATGTTGTCGGCTGAATCTGCTGCGGGTAAATACCCAGTTGAAGCGGTTGAAGCCATGCTGCGCGTTTGCCAAGAAGTAGAAAAACACGCAGATATGCAAAGCGATAATGAATTTATTAGCGATGCGGTGGTTGAGCGTATCGACCAAGCGATTTCAATGGCTGCCGTGTACGCGGCCAGCCATCTGCCGATGAAAGCGATTGTGGCGCTGACAGACTCAGGCACTTCGGTGCTGTGGCTTTCACGCTATATCAGCGCCGTGCCTATTATGGCGGTCACACAAAACGTATCTACTTACCGTAAACTCGCTTTGTATCGTCATGTTCAGCCTACCTTGATGCCAGAATCAGTGGGTAATGAGCGCGATGCACAAATTGCTCATGTGAAAATGGCTTTAGTGCGTGATAAGCGTGTTGCCGCTGGGGATTGTTTTGCCATGACTTGGGGCTCACAAGCCGGTCTGGGCGCAAATACCTTGCAAATTATTAAAATTGACACACCTCAGGCTTAACTTAAACTGTTGATGCATGATATGTAAGTCAAACGGCGTGATACTTTGGCAACCTAGAGGGAGCTTAGAGCACGCCGTTTTTTTGCCCCCACGGCGGGGAACTTATTTGCCGGTTAATCTTGGCACAACCTTTTAAATAGGAAGGATACCCATGCGTAGAGGGGTATATGCAGGTAGCTTTGATCCGGTTACCAATGGTCATCTATGGATGATTGAGCATGGCGTTGGCATGTTCGATGAAATGATCGTTGCGATTGGTGATAATCCAGATAAGTCTTACACCTTTAGCTTGGCTGAACGCTTAGCCATGCTCAGAGAAACCACGGCACACCTACCTTCCTTGCGTGTGGAGTCTTTTGAAAATTCATTTCTAGTGAATTATGCCCGCGAGCAAGGCGCTAACTTTATTTTGCGCGGCATTCGTGAAGCGGCCGATTATGAATTTGAGCGCAAAATGCGTTACGTTAACGCCGATTTAGCCCCACATATCGACACCGTATTTCTGATGCCACCGCGAGAAATAGCCGAAGTCAGCTCGACCATGGTGAAAGGCCTCGTAGGCCCCGCGGGCTGGCAAGGCGTGGTGCGGCAATATGTGCCCGAGCCGGTATTTAATCGCTTTTTGGCGCTGCGGGCTGTTCGCACCTCAACCTTGAGCTTGGATATCTCTGAATCCGAAGGCGCATAGGGCGAGCGTTGGCATACGAAGGTCTGTGCCCTAGGATATGGCTCGAAATAAATTCTGATATGGTAACCCGTCATTCCCGCATGCTTTTGTCGGGAATCCAGTTACGCAGCTGGATCCCCGATAAAAACACTCGGGGATGACAGGCTGGGCACTCGGGTAAATTAATACGAACCAAGTTCTTCGTCTCTCAGGTCTACGTGCGACGGTTCTTTGTCGCTCAGGTCTACGTGCGATGGTTCTTAGTCGCTCAGTTCTACGTGCGACAGTTCTTAGTCGCTCAGTGATAGAGCGCAGTGCGCCATATTCCCTCGCCTGTTACACTTCTGCTTTTATGTGCTCAAGATTTTATAAAAATGGCTGATATCGCTAGCTTTCGTAACCGCTTTGCCAAAAACGTTAAACATTGGGGTAAATGGGCCCGCCGGCAGGGCATTACTTGCTACCGTGTATACGATAGAGATGTACCCGAATTCCCTGTGATCGTTGATTTCTATGAAGGCCGTGTGCACTTGCAAGAAGTGGCAACGGGTTGGATGGAAAGCGATGAAGACCACGCCGATTGGCTAGAAGCGATTCGCAATGCCTGTGCCGAAGTGCTGGAGATTGACGAATCGGCCGTGGTACTGAAACTACGCCAGCGGCAAAAAGGCCTGCAGCAGTACGAAAAGCTAGAAGGCGAGTTGTCAGAAGACTTTATGGTGCAAGAAGGCGGTAATAAATTCTGGGTGAATTTAGGTGCTTATCTGGATACCGGCTTGTTTCTGGATCACCGCAATACCCGTCAGCGCGTGATGGAAGAAGCCAAAGGCAAGCGCTTCTTAAATCTATTTAGCTATACCGGCTCGTTCAGCGTTTACGCTGCAGCGGGAGGAGCCACACATACCACCACCGTGGATATGTCGAATACTTATTTGGAATGGGCTGAGCGTAATTTCGCTTTAAATGGCATGGATCCATCGCGCCATCAGCGCGTGCGTGCCGATGTGTTTGAGTTTTTATCTGAAGCTTTAAGTGAAAGTACCCGTTACGACTTGATCGTCTTGGATCCACCTTCGTTCTCTAATTCCAAAAAGATGAATGGTATTTTGGATATTCAACGCGATCACTCTTGGCTGTTAGAAAGCGTTTTAGGTCTTTTAAAGCCAGGCGGCGTACTGTACTTCTCTAATAATCTACGCACCTTTACGCTGGATGACTGGCTGAAGCCGATGTGCACCGATATCTCTGGGCAATCCGTCCCAGAAGACTTCCGCAACCGAAAAATCCATCAGTGTTTTAGGTTTGTAAAAGCCTGATTTAAACATGGCTAAACCTTGAACCACAGAGGTCACAGAGAGCACAGAGGCTCACAGAGAATAAGCTGTTTTGGGTGTTCTCTGTGGCTCTCTGCGCTCTCCTTTTTCTCTGTGGTTTAAGATTTGGCTTAGTCAGATAATATGATGTCCGCTTGTTTGGATTACCCCGTCAATGAACAATCCCTATTTTTCCTATCCTCTCGTTTTGGTTGATTTAGAAACCACCGGAGCGAACCCGAATTCGGATCGTATTACCGAAGTGGGTATTGTGCAGATTGACGAGCAGGGTAGCCGCAGCTGGTCGCAATTGGTGAGCCCTGGCAAAGAAATTCCTGAGTTTATTCAGGAGTTGACCGGCATTAGCAATGAAATGGTAAGCGACGCGCCACCCTTTGCCGATGTGGCTGAGCAAGTGCTCGAGCTATTGCAGGGGCGGGTGTTTGTTGCACATAACGCACGCTTTGATTACGGGTTTTTAAAGCAAGAATTTAAACGCCTCGATCTACGTTTGCAGGCGCAGGTGCTGTGCACCGTTAAGCTGTCGCGCAAACTTTATCCTAGCGAACATAAGCACAGCTTGGATGCTTTGATCGCACGCTATGGGCTGACTTTCTCCGGTGGTCGTCACCGTGCTCTCACCGATGCCGAGCTTTTGCAGCAGTTTTTGGATGTGGCTTTGAAAGATCATGGCTTTGAGGCGCTGCATCAAGCGATTGCCGAATTATTGCGTCAGCCTGCCTTGCCTCCCGCGCTCGACCCTGCTCAGATTGATGAATTGCCAGAGTCTTCCGGCGTATATATTTTTTACGGCTCTGACGATGTGGCGCTTTATATCGGCAAAAATCACAATATCCGCAAACGTGTACTGGCTCATTTTAGCGATGGTAATCCTAAGGAAGTACAGCTGGCGAAGCGGACTCAACGCCTCGCTTGGCATGAAACAGCGGGTGAATTAGGTGCGCTATTACTAGAAACCAGCCTTGTTTCCCAATTAGAGCCAAGCTACAACCCACCACAGCGGCGGATTAAAGAGCTAGGTGCTTGGCGCTTGGTTTCTAAAGACGACGTGCTGCAGCCCTATTGGACGCAGTGGGCAGAGGTAGGAAGCGAGCCGGTATTTGGCCCTTTCCGTTCGCGCCGTGAAGCCGCCAATGTGCTGAATAAAATGATCGATGGTCATGGCCTTTGTCGGCAGATTTTGGGGCTAGAGCCCAAGCCTAAATCGCTTGCGCCTTGCTCGGCGTTTTTAGAAAGCCGCTGCCGTGGTGCCTGTGTAGGCCGCGACATCACCCACAACGCGCGTTTTTCTGCTGCAATGGAGCGCTATCGCTTCCCCGTGTGGCCATACAAAGGTGCAGTCGCACTAGCAGAAGGCCCAGAATGGGCGCCAGTGCTACAGGTGTTCGATCAATGGTGCTATCTGGGTGCGATTAATCACATCGACGAGTTAGCCACCTTAATGGCCAAGCCACGTCAGTTTGAACTCGATGTATTTAAGCTGATTCAGAAAGAATTCAAAAAGCAGGGGCATAAATTGCAGAAGTTTGGGGAGGTAAATCTTTAAACCCACACCTTGAAACACGGAGAGCACAGAGGACACGGAGAAAATCTTAAGGCTTCTTAAGAGGTAATTAAATGGCTCTTATGATTCTTTTGTTTTTCTCCGTGACCCTCTGTGTTCTCCTTTTCCTCCGTGTTTCAAGACGTGGGTTTTGATGTCAGCCGTTTAAGCAGCGTAAATCACAAACACCGTTGGGCGTTTGTGTAGGTCGGGTTTTGGCCCGCTTTTCCAGTCTGCCGCTGTTTTACTCACAATAAATTCATTGGGCGTGGTTAGGTCACAAGCCACAGTGAGTTGAGTGCTGCCTTTTAAACCGAGTAAAAGCGCATCAAATAAAGCGCCGTTGCGGTAAGGCGTTTCTATCATCAGCTCGGCTTGTTTATTGCGGTACGAGTCGTTTTCTAGCTGGCGAATTGCTTCTAGGCGGGCAGGGTCTTGCGAAGGAATATAGCCGTTAAAGCGAAACTTCTGGCCATTCGCGCCTGCTCCCATCAAGGCGAGCAAGATCGACGATGGGCCGACTAGTGGTGCGACTTTAATGCCTTTACGGTGCGCTAAACGAATCAAGTTTGCACCTGGGTCGGCCACGCCGGGGCAGCCTGCTTCGCTCATTAGGCCTACATCGTGACCATCTAGCAGCGGCTTTAACAGGGCGCTGAGCGCGTCTTCCTTGGTGTGTTCATTTAGCTCTTCCATCCATAGGCTGCGCAGCTCGTGCGGCGTGCCAAATTCTTTTAAGAAAGCGCGTGCGGTTTTAGGTGCTTCAACAATAAAGTGCGTCAAGCGCTGCGCTGTGGCGAGTACGTCCGCCGGAATCACGCTGGCCAGTGTGTCTGTACCTAGTGGGACAGGAATCAAATACAGGGTGCCGCTCATAGCAGTGGAAATCCTTCGTTTTTTAACATGGTAATTAATTCAATCAGCGGCAGGCCAATAATGGCGGCAGGATCTTTGCCCTCGATGGCAGCAATCATCACAATACCAAGGCCTTCGGTTTTGGCGCTGCCAGCACAGTTATAGGGTTTTTCGCGCTGCAAGTAGGATTCGATCTCGGCATCGGTGTAATCACGCATCGTGACACGGGTAATATCTACACAATGCTGCTCTTGGCCCGTTGCCGTGTTGTAAAGGCAAAGTGCGGTATGAAACGCCAATGTGTGGCCGCGCATTTTGCTTAACTGATGAACGGCGCGCTCATGAGTGCCGGGTTTTCCTAGCTGCTCACCGTTTAAAAGGGCGACTTGGTCTGAGCCAATAATCAGGCTGTCTGGGTATTGATCAGCCAGTACGCGGGCTTTAGCAATGGCTAGGCGCAAGCTGGTGTTGCCTGCTGTTTCGCTGGGCAGGGCGCTTTCATCTAAATCTGGCGCAGCAGTTTCAAAAGAGATACCGAGCCGCTCTAGTAATTCTTTGCGATAGGGCGAGGTAGAAGCGAGGACTAAACGAGGTAAGTGCATGGATTTGTTAGACTCTTACGTAAATGACTTTGACAGGGCTAGTTAAGAGATTGTATCATGCGCGGTTTCTTGTATTCGTTCTGGTTCCCTTATGACTGTTATTCACAGCGGTCAATTCGCGCTTGAAGGCGAAAAGATTGAAGGATTGACGCCGCTGTCCGAGTTAGGCCGCTTACATGATCTGCTTGCTAGTACTGAGGGCAGCATGGTCTGGAAGTTGTCTAGCGGCATTGATAAGTTAGAGCGGCCGTGGTTATTTGTTGATGTGGAAGGCGAAGTTCAACTCGTTTGCCAACGTTGCTTAAAGCCGATGCCCTTTTTTGTTAATGTGGGTAGCACTCTCGTACAGTTTCCAGACGAGACCCATCTTAATGATGCGGAAAACGCTGACGAAGATCTCGAAGGTATCGTTATCGATCCCGAGCTTGACGTTATTGCGTTGATAGAAGATGAAATTCTGCTTGCCTTGCCTTTCGCGTCCCGACACGAAGACTGTGGTGCAGATCGCATTATTTTAAAAGATTCAAAACCGAATCCGTTTGCTGTCCTGGCTCAGTTGAAAACCAGGGAAGCGGAATAAACTGTCAATTAAACTGGTTTTCAAGGAGCTACAATCATGGCTGTTCAACAGAATAAAAAGTCCCCGTCCAAGCGTGGCATGCGTCGTGCACACGACTTCCTGACCGCTCCGGCGCTGGCAGTTGAAGCTACGACTGGTGAAGCACATTTGCGTCACCACATCTCCCCAAATGGCTTTTACCGCGGTCGTCGCGTTATTAAAGCTAAGGGCGAGTAATTCCCTTTATAACCTTTTGGTTATAATATGCGGCGCAAGCGGGCAACCCTTGCGCCGTTCGCCGTTCTGGATTCCCCAGTCTGTGCCTCATTGGAGTCGTGATTGAAGCATTTTTTCCTGCTAGTCCTAGATTGGCTACGAAAAATGACTCTCCTGCTCCTTATAGGACGTTTAGCTCCCGATGGATATCACCGTTGCCGTTGATGCAATGGGTGGCGATCATGGCACGCACGTTACTGTGCCTGCAGTGCTTCGCTTCCTAAAAGAATTTCCCAATGTAAACGTCGTGCTGGTTGGTTTGCCTGACGTTCTTGCTGTTGAATTAAAAGCTTGCCATGCCACGGTAGGCCCTCGCTTGCGTGTTCACGCCGCCAGTGAAGTGGTCACCATGGATGAATCGCCCCAGTCCGCGATGAAGAATAAAAAAGATTCTTCGATGCGCGTGGCGATTAATTTGGTGAAATCAGGCGAGGCTAATGCTTGTGTTTCAGCAGGCAATACCGGCGCGCTGATGGCGACTGCTCGTTTTGTGCTTAAAACCATTCCGGGTATTGATCGGCCTGCGATTGCGAAGATGATGCCGTCTAGTCGCAACGAGACTTGCGTGCTGGATTTGGGCGCTAATGCGGTATGTACGCCGCACAATATTTTGCAATTTGCCATCATGGGCTCGTCCCTTGTGGCGGCGACTCGCCATATCGACAACCCAACTGTTGGCTTGCTTAATATTGGTTCAGAAGATCAAAAAGGTAATGAAATAGTCAAAGAAGCTTCCGAGTTACTGAAAGCTTCGCGCCTGAATTTTTATGGCAATGTTGAAGGTAATGATATCTATCGTGGCTCGGTCGATGTGGTGACCTGCGATGGCTTTACTGGCAATGTAGCGCTGAAAGCTTCGGAAGGTTTGGCGAAAATGTTGGCCGAATTTTTAAAACAAGAATTTACCCGCAGCTGGTGGACGCGCATTATTGCACTCTTGGCGTGGCCGGTATTGGCGCGTTTTAAAGCCAGAGTTGATCCGCGCCGCTATAACGGTGCATCCTTACTGGGCTTAAAAGGCATCGTGGTGAAGAGCCATGGTAGTGCAGACAAAGTGGCTTTTTATTGGGCACTGAGGCAGGCGATGGATGAGGCACGCTCAGGCGTGATTCAGCGCATCACTGAACAAGTTCAAGATCAGCTCGCAGAATTGGCAGCTCAAGAGACTGTCACTGAATAAGGGGTTATGTATGTACGCTCGCATTGTTGGCACAGGTTCTTATTTACCCGCTCGTGTCGTTTCTAATCAGGAAATTGCCGAGCGCGTTGAAACAAGCGATGAGTGGATATTTTCGCGCACTGGTATTCGTGAACGCCATATTGCCGCCGAAGGTGAGATGACCTCCGATATGGCGCTGAAAGCCATTGAGGCGGCGATTGCGGCTGCCGGTGTTAGCAAAGAAGAAATTGATTTGCTGATTGTGGCGACCACAACGGGCGATCAAATTTTCCCTTCGACAGCCTGCATCTTGCAAGATAAATTAGGCGTGCATGGCTTTCCGGCATTTGATGTGCAGGCGGTGTGTGCAGGCTTTATTTATGCACTGAGCACAGCAGAAAAATTTGTAAAAACCGGTGCTGCCCAGTGTGCGGTGGTGGTGGGTGCAGAAACGCTGTCGCATATTGTGAATTGGGATGATCGCGGTACATGTATCTTGTTTGGTGATGGTGCGGGCGCAGTTGTGTTGAAGCCATCCACAGAAACCGGTATTTTAGCCACGCATTTACGTGCGGATGGTCGTTATCGTCATATTTTAAAAGCAGACGCTAAAGTTAAATATGGTGCTTTAACGGGCAGCCCTTGGCTGTATATGGAAGGCAATGCGGTCTTTAAATTTGCAGTCCGAGCCTTGGCCGATATTGCAGTAGAGACGCTTGAAGCCGCAGGGATTGAGCAAGCTGAAATTGATTGGTTGGTGCCGCATCAAGCTAATATCCGTATTATTGAATCTACCGCAAAGCATCTTGGCTTAAGTATGGATAAAGTGGTGGTGACGGTGGCCGAGCATGGCAATACTTCTGCCGCATCGATTCCCTTAGCATTAGATACCGCGGTGCGGGATGGCCGGATTAAAGCAGGCCATAAGGTGTTAATGGAAGGCATTGGTGGTGGTTTTGCTTGGGGCTCGGTGTTAGTTCAGTTTTAATTCTTAACGGCGCAGCAATGCGCCGTTTGCCTATCTGGCATTAAAATAACTGTTTGAATTTGGCTGAAGTCACGCACTTCAGCGGCGTGTAGGAGAAAAAAATGGCATTAGCATTTGTGTTTCCGGGCCAAGGCTCACAATCGATTGGCATGATGAATGGCTGGGCAGATTTGGCTGTCGTGAAAGCGACGTTTGACGAAGCTTCGGCCATTTTAGGGCAGGATTTATGGCAAATGGTTGCCGATGGCCCGAGTGAATTACTCAATGCTACTGTTAATACCCAGCCCCTGATGCTGACTGCCGGTGTGGCCGTATGGCGCGCTTGGCAAGCTCAGGGAGGAGCACAGCCAACCGTATTGGCTGGGCATAGCTTGGGGGAATACAGTGCCTTGGTTGCCGCCGAAGCATTGTCTTTTGGCGATGCGCTGCAATTAGTACGTTTGCGTGCTGAGGCGATGCAAGAAGCTGTGCCAGTGGGGACCGGTGCGATGGCGGCGATCCTAGGTTTGGCAGATGCGGAGATCATTGCCGCTTGCGAAGAAGTTGCTCAGGGCGACGTCGTGGCAGCGGTTAATTTTAACTCGCCAGGGCAGGTGGTTATTGCAGGCAGCAAGGCTGCTGTAGAGCGCGCTTGTGAGGCATGTAAGGCGCGTGGGGCTAAGCGGGCGATGTTATTACCAGTGTCTGTTCCTTCGCATTGCGCTTTAATGCGTCCTGCTAGCGATAAATTGAAACAAAAATTAGATACAATCGTCATTAATACGCCGGTGATTCACGTCTTGCATAATGCAGATGTGGCCGCATATAGCGATGCAGCACAAATTAAAGATGCACTGGTTCGCCAGCTTTACGAGCCAGTGCGTTGGGTAGAAACCATTGCCAAGATGGCAAATGATGGTATTACCATTATTGCTGAGTGTGGCCCCGGTAAAGTCTTGGCTGGACTAAATAAGCGAATTGCAACAGAAGCACAGCAAGTGGCTTTGGTCGATGCTGCGGCACTGCAAACATTACAAGCGATGCTGTAAGGCGCGAATAGAATATCTGGAGATTTTGCATGAGTTTTGAAGGTAAAGTGGCACTGGTAACCGGTGCATCACGAGGAATTGGCCAAGCCATTGCGCTTGAACTGGCTCGTGCAGGGGCGCTGGTGATAGGCACTGCCACCACCGATGCGGGTGCAGAGGCGATTACTGCTTACTTGAAAGAAGCAGGTCATGCAGGTTGTGGCTTACGTTTGCAAGTGACGGAAGAGAGTGCTTGTGAAGAGATAATTGACTCTATTACCCAACAATTTGGCCCAGTGACCATTCTCGTCAATAATGCGGGGATTACCCGTGATAACCTCCTGATGCGTATGAAGGACGAAGAATGGGATGCGGTGATGGCAACCAATCTGCGTCCGGTGTATAAGCTATCAAAAGCCGTGATGCGTGGCATGATGAAAGCGCGTTGGGGGCGGATTATTAATATTGCTTCGGTGGTAGGCGCAACAGGTAATCCTGGGCAAACCAACTACTCTGCGGCTAAGGCTGCTTTATTTGGCTTTACTAAATCGCTGGCACGTGAGATCGGTTCTCGTGGCGTAACTGTGAATGCAGTCGCTCCTGGTTTTATCGATACCGACATGACAAAGTCGCTGCCTGATGAACAAAAGGCTAAACTAGTTGAGCAAATTGCCTTAGGGCGTTTAGGTAATCCGCAAGATATTGCCGATGCGGTGGGATTTTTGGCATCGGATAAAGCCGCTTACATTACAGGTAACACCCTGCATGTAAACGGCGGAATGTATATGAATTAAGGCAGTATCCATACAGATCGCAGAACTTTTCTGTGCTTCCGTATGGTTTTTTGGTTGTGCATTTGACCGAAGTCACTCGACAAACGTTTGCTGTGACTGTTTTTTTGGTAGAATGTCGACGTTTTTTTCAGCAATCAGCAGACAAGGCTTGGGACTTAAATTCATGGAAAACATCGAACAGCGCGTTAAGAAGATCGTTGCCGAGCAACTTGGCGTGCCAGAAACAGACGTTAAGATTGACTCATCGTTTGTAAACGACCTCGGTGCCGATTCTCTCGATACCGTTGAACTCGTCATGGCACTGGAAGAAGAATTCGAGTGCGAAATTCCTGACGAAGAAGCCGAAAAGATTACTACCGTTCAGCAAGCTATTGACTTCGTCAATGCCAACCTGAGCAAGTAATTCGTTTTTCTCGAGGCCTCTGCGATGAGCGTGCAAGCGTTGATTGTGGAGGTCTTGTTCCATCTGGCCTATATGGTCATCTCACGGAGACTGCCCCGTGTCTAAACGCAGAGTAGTTGTCACCGGCCTGGGACACGTCTCACCGGTAGGCAATGATGTGGCTACTGGTTGGGCAAATTTGCTCGCTGGTCAGTCTGGCATCACCCAAATTACCCGTTTCGACGCCAGTGATCTGGCCTGCACCATTGCTGGTGAGGTCAAAGGTTTCGATATTACCGAGTACATCTCGGCAAAAGACGCACGTCGTATGGATGTATTTATCCATTACGGTATCGCTGCAGCCCTGCAAGCGATTAAAGATGCCGGTCTCGATGATGTCGCGGATTTAGATAAAACACGCGTTGGCGTGAACATTGGTTCTGGTATCGGTGGCCTTTGGTCTATCGAGCAAACCAGTGCGGCCATGATAGAAAGCGGCCCACGTAAAATTGGCCCGTTCTTTATTCCTGGCTGCCTGATCAATTTGGTTGCAGGTCATGTGACAATTTTGAAAGGCTACCAAGGCCCAAGTTACGGCATCGTTTCTGCATGTACTACCGGTGCGCATAGCATCGGTGATGCTGCACGTATCATCCAGTATGGTGATGCCGATGTGATGATAGCTGGTGGTGCAGAAGGCGCGATTTCCCGCCTTGGCATGGGTGGCTTTGCCGCAATGAAAGCACTATCAACTCGCAATGACGACCCTGCTACGGCATCGCGTCCTTGGGATACTGGCCGTGATGGCTTTGTAATGGGTGAAGGCGCGGGTGTGTTGGTACTGGAAGAGTACGAACATGCTAAAAAGCGTGGCGCTACCATTTATGCCGAGCTGATTGGTTTTGGTATGAGCTCTGATGCTTACCATATCACTTCACCAACGGCAGAAGGCCCAGCACGTGGCGTAACGAATGCCTTGAAAGATGCGGGCATTAATCCGGATGAAGTGGATTACGTGAATGCGCACGGCACATCGACGCCACTGGGTGATGCTAATGAAACCAATGCGCTGAAAATTGCCTTTGGTGATCATGCTAAAAAGCTAGTGGTGAATTCTACTAAATCCATGACTGGCCATTTATTGGGCGGCGCGGGTGGTGTGGAAGCGATTTACTCCATCTTGGCGCTGCATAACCAAGTATCCCCACCGACCATCAATATCTTTGAACAAGATATCGCTGGCGGTTGTGATCTGGATTATGTGGCGAATACCGCAAGAGATATGAAGATTGGCGTTGCAATCTCTAACTCCTTCGGTTTTGGCGGCACCAACGGCACGCTGGTTTTCCGCAAAGTTTAAACGCGGAAACGAGCAAGCAAAAAGGCTACTTCGGTAGCCTTTTTTTGCGTTTGAAAATAAGCACTATATATAGATAGTGTTTTTGTATTTGATTTGCGTGGATGAGGAGACAATCTGTCTCTTTTATCTGGACGATTTCTAGTCAAAGCAAGCAGTGCATTTGACGAATGCATCGGCCCTCATCAATCCACACGCTGTAAAGTGTAGTTGAGCTTGCTGATATCAAAGCCCTGCTCTTTGGCAATCTCCAGCGCGGTGTTGAGGTCTTGATGGTTGAGGGTTTGGCTGCGTGAGAGTAACCATAGATATTTATGATTAGGATTGCCCACTAAGGCCCATTGGTAATCCTCTCCTAGCCCAAATACCCAGTAATCTGCAGAAAATGGCCAGAAGAAGCTGACTTTGAGTTTGGCATTACCACTATTCGGCACCACGCTGGCGTGGCCATCCGCTTCTGCAAAGCTACCATCTTGCTTGCGGCAGCGGTTGAGTACCCCAATTTTGTCTTCTCCCTGCTTGCTATAGTCCGCAGTAGTATCTGCAACGCACATGCGCTGAAAATACATGGGAAAACTAGCAATTTCATACCACCGACCAAGGTAGCGATCCACATCCAGAGCCGCTATTGCAGTAGGCTCCGCTTTTGCGGTTGTCATGAAAATTGCCATGAGTAAAATCGCAGCGCTACGCATTTTTTGCCCTCAATATTTTTATAATTGGCGAAAGCCACGTCACACTAGGCTCGGTTGGCGTTTGTTACCCGTCGCTGGGGTGTGAAACAAACCTCAACCGAGCCTAGTTGAATTATATGCTGACCCTTATTATATTTTGGTGAAAATATTAAAGGGATTTAGTGTTCTTATATCGTTAACTTCGGGCTTAGGGTATAAGGAATTTTTCGCTTCTGCGTGACTAGAATCTCATCCATGTTCTGTTTATCTCTTCCCCAAGCTCCTGATTTATTAGCGCTGCATGCCAGTGATCCTATTCGATTTCCTGCCCTTGCCGAGACTGGGGGAGGGCATGCTGGGTGGGATATCTTATTTGCCCTGCCACGTGAAGTGCGTATTTATGCGGCCACTGAGGGTGATGCCTTCGTGAGCGATTTGCGCAGCTTGCCACTGGATGTCGATCTGCCCCGTCCTGAAGAGCTGCCACTTGACGCGCCTTTTGCGGGAGGCTGGTTCACCTACGCAGGCTATGAGCTGCTCTCTACCTTTGAGCCGCATGTCGCACATCGCGCCGAGGCTGATTTTCCTGTCGCGGCGCTGCTGCGTATTCCTGCTGCTGTATTACTCGAGCGCCCATCTGGCCAAGCTTGGCTGGTGGCAGAAACGCTGGAAGAGCTAGAAATGTTGGCCGAACGAGTCGCCAATACACCTGAATTTAATCCCGCTCTGCCGCAAATTGCATCGATTACCGAGGACGACTCTGTAGCCTTTTTACAAGGCGCTGAGCGAGCGCTCATATATATAAGAGAAGGCGATGTGTTTCAGGTGAATTTATCCCGCGCTTGGGATGTGCAACTTGCCCAGCCTTTAAGCCCTGCTGAGCTATTTGCCAGCTTGCGCGTGCGTAATCCTGCGCCGTTTTCTACTCTGCTTGATTTAGGCAAATACGGTGCTGTGGTCAGCTCATCCCCAGAGCGCTTAGTGAAAGTGAAGGGGGATCTGGTCGAAACACGGCCGATTGCCGGTACTCATCCTAGATCGCTGGACCCTCTCGAAGATGCTGAGCTGAAAGAGCGGCTATTAGCCACGCCAAAAGAGCGTGCCGAGCACATTATGCTGGTTGATTTAGAGCGCAATGATCTGGGCCGTATTTGCAGGCCAGGAACGGTGCAAGTGGATGAGCTGATGGCTGTAGCAACCTATGCCTTTGTTCACCACATTGAATCCAATGTACGTGGGCAGCTCAGTGCGGGGCAAACACCGGCGGATATCCTCAGAGCGCTTTTTCCTGGTGGGACCATTACAGGTTGCCCTAAGGTTCGCTGTATGCAAATTATCAGGGAGCTGGAAGATAGACCGCGCTACGCTTACACCGGAAGTTTGGGTTATATCAACCTAGATGGATCAATGGATCTTAATATCCTGATCCGTACCTTTTTGCAGAGGCAAGATCATCTCTATTTTAGAGCGGGCGCTGGCATTGTGATTGATTCAGATCCAGAGCGTGAGCTGCAAGAAACTCGGCATAAAGCACGTGGCTTACTGCGTGCCTTGGGTGTGCAAGGATAGGCGGATGTTGGGCATTATGCCTATGCATCAGTATTGAACAGGGAGGGCATTGCTCTCCCTGCATTTATTTGGGAGTGTGCAAATGAGATTACTGAATGGCCAGCCCCAATACCTCATTAGTATGGCTGATCGAGCGTTGCAATTTGGTGACGGGGTATTTCGTACCATGCGTTGTATCGATGGGTCGATTGAGTTTTGGGGTAGACATTACACGCGCTTACAACAAGACTGCACGGCTTTGGGAATAGTTTGTCCAAGTGAGGAGATCTTGTTGGAAGACTTGCGTCGGCTTACACCGGTTGACGCAGCACTGAAGATAATCATCACTCGAGGTGAAACTGCTCGTGGCTATGTGGTACCCGATCAGCTGCAGCCTAATCGCATTGTGCAGGCTACCACTTTGCCTACCTACCCAGAAAAATTGCACCAAGAGGGGGCCAAAGTGCGTGTTTGCAACACGCGGGCGAGCTGGCAACCTGCCTTGGCTGGGGTTAAGCATTTGAATCGTTTAGAAAATGTTTTAGCACGGCGGGAATGGAGTGATCCAAGTGTGTTTGAAGGGCTGATGTTAGATAGAGATGGCTTTGTCATCGAAGGGGTGATGAGTAATGTGTTGGTTTTAAGCGACAATATTTTAAGTACCCCAAAGCTCGATCAAAGTGGGGTGAGAGGCGTGATGTGTGAGGTGGTTTTTGATGCTGCAATGCAGCATGGGTTTGGGGTGGAAAAACGAGTCTGGACGCTGGACGAGATCAAAAAAGCGGATGCTATCTGGCTAACAAATAGCCTAGTGGGATTATTGCCAGTATCCGATTTATGCGGTCAGCATTTTGCACCGCACGCCGCACAAGCTCTACTCTCGGAAGCTATTAAGCAGTTGCGCCAAAAGGAAAAATTTGCGATTGTTGATCTGCCGGATATGACAAAAGGGTAATTTGTCACAGCGTGGAATAGGGACTTGGCCTTATATTGGCGCTCCTCCAACGCAAAAACGGCAAGCCCGAAGGCCTGCCGTTTTTGATCAATCTGGAGGAGAGAGGGGGATTCGAACCCCCGATACTCTCGCGAGTACGCCTGATTTCGAGTCAGGTACATTCAACCACTCTGCCACCTCTCCAAAGAGGAGACGAATTCTAGCGCAAATTTTACCTAAGGCAAAGCTGTGTTTGTGCTTTTAGCGAAAAATAGTGCAGAATGCGGCCGGTATCAACAAACGGGATGCGCATGAAACATTGGCTCATGGCTCTAGCAACAGTTGTCCTAACGGGTTGCGGCGATATGCCGGAACAATCTTCCAACCGGGTTCTTCCTTGGGCAGAATCACAAGAACTCGTCGTACTGGTACAAAACGGTCCGACCACACTCTATGTCGATGCTGAAGGCAATTACGCAGGCTTGGAGTACGACCTCGTTACTCGCTTTGCATTAGCAAATGGGCTGAAAGTACGTTTCATTGTGACTAGCAGCTATGCCGAGTTACTCTCGAGGTTGAAAGGGAATGAAGCTCACTTTGCGGTGGGGGTGCAAAAAGGCTTTGAAAGCGAAGGACTCGCATTCGGCCCTGCCTACCAAAGCATTGAACCGGTGCTGATTTACCCTAGCAACAAAACCGCTGTCAGTGTTTTAGCTGAGTTGAGCGCAGGTCAGGCTAGTATCAGCACTCTGCCGCAATATGTGATGGCGCTGAATAAGCTCAAGGTCAATAAACCGAATCTGAGCTGGCAAGTGGTTGAAGATGGCGATAGCGAAGACTTGATCGAGCGCGTTGCCAATGGCCAGCTTAGTTACGCCATGGTTGATTCGCACGCTGCAGATGTTGCGCAAAATTACTTCCCTAAAGTCGCTATTTCCCGCGATATGGGCTCGGTGCAACAGCTTGCATGGGCTGCACCTGAAGGAGATAGCGAGCTATTTACACGGTTTCAAGGCTTTTTCAGCAAAATGGCCCAAAGCGGTGAGATGCGCAGCTTACTCGACCGATATTACGGCCACGTGAATCGCCTTGGCCAGCTTGATGCCATGGCGTTTCTGGATAAGCGCAAAGCCACTTTGCCACGCTATAAAAAGTGGTTCAAAGAGGCTGAAGCCAAAACGGGCTTGGATTGGCGCTTGGTTGCCGCACTGTCTTATCAGGAATCGATGTGGGACCCAGAAGCGGTTTCGATGTCGGGTGTACGTGGCATGATGATGCTCACCAACGATACGGCAGAGCGCTTGGGTGTGAATCGCCTCGACCCCTATCAAAGCATTCAGGGCGGCGCGCGTTATATTCAGACCATGAAAGACAGCTTGGCTGAAAACATCGCCGAACCCGATCGCACTTGGCTGGCTTTGGCCGCCTACAATGTCGGTTTGGGCCATCTGCTTGATGCCCGCGCATTGGCGGTGAAGCTGGGCAAAAACCCAGATAGCTGGGTGGACGTGAAAACTACGCTGCCACTTTTGCGTAATCCGCAGTATTTTAAATCGGCAAAATATGGCTATGCCCGCGGTGGCGAGCCCGTGATTTTTGTTGAACGCTTGCGCACTTACTACGATATTTTGGTCCGCTTCGAGAGCCCTGTGCAAAGCACGATGCCGGTATTAAGCGAGAATATTGTGGTGCAAAATCCAAACAATCTACAGCTGAATATCAATAACCGAGTGTTGGCAGCCAAGCAAGTACGTACTGCGGCTTTATAAGCTTGATATAAAGTGGCCAGCCTCCATCTCTCTATCTACAAGGGAGAGGGGGAGCTTGTAGGGCGGGTGCAACCCGCCGATGCTGCTAATCCGTTACAATATCGCCTTCCACGCACTATTCTCGGTAGCTTTTCTATGACTGTACGTACTCGTTTTGCCCCTAGTCCTACGGGCCTGTTACATATTGGTGGTGTGCGCACCGCGCTGTTTTCTTGGGCGCATGCACGCAAAAATGGCGGCGCATTTGTGCTGCGCATTGAAGACACCGATTTAGAACGCTCAACGCCAGAATCAGTTAAAGCGATTCTGGATGGCATGCATTGGGTAGGCATCGATTACGATGAAGGCCCGTTTTACCAAATGCAGCGTATGGATCGCTACCGTGAAGCGGTCAAACAGCTATTAGCCAGTGGCCACGCTTACCCTTGCTATATGTCCAAAGAAGAGCTTGATGTCATGCGCGCGACGCAAGAGGCTTTGGGCTTAAAAGCCAAGTACGATCGCCGTTGGAGACCCGAGGAAGGCAAGGTTCTGCCTGAGCCTCCTGCAGGTGTTACGCCTGTATTGCGCTTCAGAACGCCACTCGATGGTGTAGTGGCTTGGGATGATTTGGTCAAAGGTCGTATTGAGATTGGTAATGTCGAGCTGGATGATCTCATCATTGCTCGCCCTGATGGCACACCAACGTATAACTTCTGCGTCGTGGTTGATGACTGGGATATGGGCATTACCCAAGTGATTCGCGGTGATGACCACGTCAATAATACGCCACGTCAGATTCACATTTTTAACGCGCTCGGCGCACCCTTGCCACAATTTGCCCATCTGCCCATGATCCATAACGATCAAGGCCAGAAACTATCCAAGCGCCGTGATGCGGTCAGTGTGGTTGATTACGACAGCGCCGGTTATTTGCCAGAAGCACTGCTCAACTACCTAGCCCGTTTAGGCTGGGGCCACGGTGATGATGAATGTTTCACCATGGCGCAATTTGTAGAATGGTTTGATCTAAAAGACGTATCAGCTAGCCCAAGCCGCTTTGATAAAGAAAAGCTGCTGTGGCTGAATGCCCAGCATATCAAGGCCGCCGATACTTCTCGCCTTGCTGATTTGGCTAAGCGTTTCTTAGATGAAAAGGGTGTAGATCTAAGCCAAGGCCCTGCCTTGCTTGATGTCGTCGCTCTGCTCAAAGAGCGCGTGCAAACTATTGTTGAGCTAGCTACAGAGGCGACATACTTTTATCAGCCACTAACACCATCAGATGAGATTGTGGCAAAGCATTTAAGCAGCGACGATCTGGCCCGATTGACTGCCTTTGCTGGTGAAGCTGCTGCATTAGAAGTATGGGATACAGCAAGTATCGCCGCCTTTATTAAAGAGTTTTGCAAATCGCAAGGCGTGAAAATGGGGCAAGTTGGTATGCCACTGCGCGCCAAAGTTTGCGGCACTACGCATACACCTTCGGTGGATGCTGTGCTGGCCTTGCTGGGAAAGACTGAAGTATTGAAACGCTTGGCTTAAACGCGGGTGGTTTGAAAAAGCCGAACGATTAATCGTTCGGCTTTTTTATGGGCGGAGGGCAGATATTTTGCCTTTGTAGGTCGTGGTTAGCGAAGCGTAACCCGACATCTAGCTTGCCATAGGCAAATCACTTTGCTCATCTTGTCAACATTACAAAGCGCGTATGGCGGGTGAAACCTGCCGCCTTATAATGGCGGCGTACCATTTCATCCCTCCTTGGAGTATCGCCCATGCACGCCACTGAACTCTTACAAACGCTTACCCTTAGCCAGAAAGTAGCCCAGTTGTTTATGGTGGGATTTGATGGTCTTGTGCCCAACTCGCATATTGAAGAGATGCTTAGGGCGCATCAAGTTGGCGGCATTATTTTATTTCGCCGTAATGTTGAAACACCTTCCCAGCTTGCTGCCCTGAACTTGCGCTTACAAGAAATCAACGCAGAGCAAAGTGCTGTGCCGCTATTGATTGGTACGGATCAGGAAGGTGGCATGGTGATGCGTATCGAGCATGGCGTTACGCCTCTACCTTCTGCTATGGCATTTAAAAGCACCGGTAGTGAGGCAGATTGCGAAGCACTTACCAAGGTGGGTAATGCCGAGTTGAAATCTCTGGGGATTAATATCAACTTCGCGCCGGTGCTGGATATTAATAATAATCCGCAAAATCCCGTGATTGGTGTGCGTGCTTATGGTGAAACCGTGAGCGAGGTTACTCAGTTTGGATTGGCTGCTTTGCGCGGTATGCAGTCTGCGGGCATGGCGGCAACGGGTAAGCATTTTCCGGGGCATGGCGATACGGCGGTTGATTCTCATCACGGGATGCCGGTGGTGGCGCATGATAGAGCACGATTAGATGCCGTTGAGCTAGCTCCATTTAGCGCAGCTTTTGGCGCTGGGCTGGATGCCTTAATGACAGCGCATATCGTTTTCCCCGCTATTGAGCCAGATGAGGCCAAGCCTGCAACTATTTCACACGCCACCCTCACTGGCTTATTAAGAAATGAGCTGGCTTATCAGGGCGTGGTGATTACCGATTGCCTAGAAATGGATGCGATTGGCAAGGGGGGGGGGACCGTGGCGGGCGCGGTATTATCGATTCAAGCCGGTGCAGATATTGTGCTGATTTCGCATACTCCCGCCTTGCAAGCCGCCGCTTTGGCAGCAGTTTTGCAGGCTGTGAAAGCAGGTGATATTTCGATCCAGCGTATTGATGAATCTGTGCTGCGTATTTTGGCTTTAAAGCAGCGCTATCAGATGTCGGCATGGGCAAATCTTGCGCCGTCTTTACTGGCCCCTGAAGCATTGCAATTATCTGCACGTGTTCATCACGCCGCGATTACTGGGCAGGCCTTGCCATTAGATAAAAATAAGCCGGTCTTTTTAATTAGCGTCGAAGTACGTACGCACTCCGAAATCGATGAAGTCGCTCTTGGCAAAACGCCAGAAGCACGTAACTCGCTGGCTCAACCATTAAGTGAACTAGGTTATCGCGTGGATGAGCTGTGGATTGCCTTGCGGCCTGATGCCGTCGAGCTGGATACTGTGCTTAGTCAAGCCGCTCATGCCGAGCAAATCATCTTTGTGTCTTATAACGCCACCTTATTTACTGAGCAGCAAGCACTGATTGCTGCTTTACCGCAAGACAAACTATGGCTGATCGCGGGGCGCCTGCCTTATGACTTAGATTTGGCTTCTCAGGCGGCGGGTAGACTCAGTTGCTGCTCTAATCGGCCAGCGGCCTTACTCGCATTGGCTCAGAAACTAGCTGCTGTTTAGGCTCTGATTTAATGACTATCCATAAAAACGTGGTCGGGAAGCCAGTGGCAACATTGGATTCTCGACAGTTTGTAAGATCGTATTGAATCAATCAGTGTCTGCTTGAGACGTAATCACCTGCTGGCTACTAAATAAGTAGATCATTGAATGATTTTTTTGTGATGTAAATCACACTACTTTATTTTTTACCAATACCAATAATTCTTTCATTTTTCTTTACGTAATTCTTTCTATATTCTAATTTTTTTTGAGAAACCAATCATAAAATGGTTTGAAAATAGGCTGGCTGATTGATTTCCCGTATTACATTGCTTGCTACGTAGTAAACACAAATGGCCACGCTTATATTCTTTATATAAGTAATCCTGCACAACTAAACAAAACTTTAATTTTGGCTTACAATTACACATCAACAGATTGAAATAACGATGCGTAAACTGACACTCACTTGTACCGAGCAAGAAAAAATAACCCTTGAACAATTAGCCACGCAGCA
>JANYCY010000068.1 GCA_025360045.1 Janthinobacterium sp.
AATCGCTCACGACGCGTTTGTTTTTTCTTTAATGCGTGCTCCGCATCTGAAAAACTTAGCTGCCCAGATTTTTTCATTTTTAATCTCGCGCCCTTGATGTGATGTTATTTTAGCAGGTGATTTGAGCAGAGGTTCCTTAAGCCTGATTGATTAAAGGCGCTTAAATCCGCCGATGCTTTTAAGTAAGTCACGGCTTCTGGTGTTTCTTGGGCATAAAAGAAAGGCGTGTCCATGGGGCCAGGGCCAACGGCGGTAACAGAAATACCACGAGCGCCAAATTCTTTGGCGGCAGCGCGGGTAAAGTGCTCAACGGCGGCCTTGGTGCCCGCATAAGTTGAGTAATAGCCGGTGTAGGCGGCCAGCAGCGAGGTGACAATGGTGCAAATTTTGCCGTTGTCGTTTAAATGCTTGCCTGCTTCGCGGATAAAGAAAAATGCGGCTTTGCTGTTGATATTACTCATTTCATCGAATTCTTCTTCGCTGACATCGATAATCGCTTTTTTGAGCACTTTGCCGACGGTATTGATGGCAATATCCACGCCGCCAAAGCGTTTTACGGCTTCATCAAACAAAGCCACGCAGTTGGCTGCCTTGCTTAAGTCCCCTTGAAATGCAAATGCTTTACCACCCAAGGCTTCAATCGCCGCCACGGTTTCTGCCGCCGCCGCTGCGCTTGCATCGCTATTGTAGTGAACCACAATGGATGCGCCCTCTGCGGCTAGAGTGCGGCTGATTAGCCCACCTAGGTTTTTTGCGCCACCACCAATTACAACGACTTTTCCTGCGAGTGTTTGTTTAGACATTGCTGCATTCCTTTAAGAAGTGGGGATCTGAAAAAGTGCTTTCAGAAGAAGTGAATGCAGTATGCTGCGCCGCCTGCTAAGGATAAATACGGCTAAAATGAAAACACTATTTTGTCTGGCAAAACAATCGGAGCCACCGTGGATTTCAGGGCTTGCTGCGTATTGATGTGCCAACAAGAATCGCCCGCAGCTTGTTGGCGCCCAATTTGCCGACGTTTTTTCAGCGCTATCCGGATATTCGCCTTGAAATGGGCATGAGTGATCATGTGATTGATCTGCTGCGTGAAGGCGTGGATTGCGTACTTAGGGTAGGGGCTTTACGTGAAGAACGCTTGCTGGCTAAGCCGCTGGGCTATTTTCCGCAGGGCAATTACGCTAGCCCTGCGTATATCCAAAAATGGGGAATGCCTGAGGCGCTAGACTGCTTAAAACAGCATCAGTTGGTGGGTTATAGTCGTGAGTTAAACGGCCAAGATGCAGTATGGGAATACGCAGAAAAAGGTGAAAACCGCAGCTTAGTGATGGCGAGCCAGATCACGGTTAATAATGCAGAAAGCTATATCGCCTGTGGCCTAGCTGGGCTTGGGCTGATTCAGGTGCCCTCTTATGATGTGGTGCAGCATCTTGCTGCTGGAGAGCTAATCGAAGTTTTGCCGCAATACCAAGCTGCAGCGCTCGCTGTAGCGGTGCTTTATCCATATCAGCGTAATAGCTCGCAACGGGTGCAGGCCTTTGTAGAGTGGTTTGAGAATGTTTTGGCCGAGCAATTGCCCAAGCTTTGTTTTATTCCCGCTGCCTAATGCTTCATGAAATCCGGCGCTTAAGGCTATAATCACAGGTTAATCGATGAACGCCTGAGTCCCTTTCCCATGAGCAATACGCCTAAAGAGCTCGCAAAAAGCTTTGAGCCCGCAGAGATCGAAAGCCGCTACTACCCAGAATGGGAAAAAGCCGGCTATTTTCAGCCGAATATGCAAGCTGCAGAATCATTCTGCATCCAGTTGCCACCACCCAATGTGACGGGCACTTTGCATATGGGCCATGCCTTCAATCAAACGATTATGGACGGCCTAACCCGCTACCACCGCATGAAGGGTGAAAACACCCTGTGGCAGCCAGGCACCGATCACGCCGGTATTGCCACGCAAATCGTGGTGGAGCGCCAGCTGGATGCGCAAGGCGTGAGCCGCCATGAACTGGGCCGCGAGAAATTCGTAGAAAAAATCTGGGAATGGAAAAAAGAATCCGGAGCCATCATCACCCAGCAAATGCGCCGCATGGGTGCATCGGTGGATTGGCAGCGCGAATACTTCACTATGGATGAGCAATGCTCTGGCTCGGTGACCGAAGTATTCGTTAGCCTGTTTGAGCAGGGCCTGATTTACCGTGGCAAGCGTTTGTCTAACTGGGACCCAAAGTTGGGCACCGCGATCTCCGACCTCGAAGTGGTTTCCGAGGAAGAAGACGGCCATATGTGGCATATCAAATATCCGGTAGTGGGCAGCGATGAATTTATCGTGGTGGCCACGACTCGTCCTGAAACATTGCTCGGCGATGTAGCCGTAGCTGTCAATCCAGATGACGAGCGCTTTAAGCATCTGGTGGGTAAAACCCTGAAATTGCCGCTGACAGACCGTGAAATTCCCGTGATCGCCGACGATTATGTGGATGCGGCTTTCGGTACCGGCTTGGTGAAAATCACGCCAGCACATGACTTTAACGATTACCAAGTAGGTAAGCGTCATAACACCCAGCTGATTAATGTGATGAGCTTGGAAGCGACGATTCTGGCTAAGGCGCAGGTATTTAGCTTTGATGGCGATGCACTGGGCAGTATTGATTTGCCAGCGGCTTACGCGGGTTTAAGCGCTCCAGCAGCGCGTAAAGCCATGCTGGCCGATTTGGATGCGCAGGGCTTATTGCTAGAGACCAAAAAACACAAGCTGATGGTGCCACGCGGTGATCGTACTGGCTCGGTGATCGAGCCTTTGCTGACCGACCAGTGGTTTATGGCCATGAGTAAGGCCGATGAAACCGGCCAAAGCATTACCGAAAAAGCCTTGCAAGCTGTGGCGGATGGCGAAGTTAAGTTTGTGCCAGAAAACTGGGTGAACACTTACAACCAGTGGCTGAACAATATTCAAGACTGGTGCATTAGTCGTCAGCTATGGTGGGGTCATCAGATTCCGGCTTGGTACGATGAAGATGGCAAGGTTTATGTAGCGCGCAATCAGGCCGAAGCAGAATCACAAGCACCTGGCAAAACACTGCGCCGTGATGTGGACGTGCTCGATACTTGGTTTAGCTCGGCCTTGGTGCCGTTCTCTACCCTGGGCTGGAAGCCCGGCCAAAGCACACCAGAGCTGGATGCCTTTTTGCCTTCATCGGTGCTGGTCACCGGTTTCGACATTATTTTCTTCTGGGTAGCCCGGATGATTATGATGACCAAACACTTCACCGGCAAAGTGCCGTTTAAGCATGTGTATATCCACGGCTTGGTGCGGGATGGTGAAGGCCAGAAGATGTCTAAATCGGAAGGCAATGTGCTGGATCCAGTTGATCTGATCGACGGGATTGATTTAGAAACGCTGCTGGAGAAACGCACTTCCGGCCTGCGTCGCCCGGAAACCGCGCCTAAAGTAGCGGCTAAAACCAAGAAAGAATTCCCAGAAGGCATTCCGGCTTTTGGTACTGATGCACTGCGCTTTACCTTTGCATCGCTGGCCACCTTAGGCCGCAGTATTAATTTTGATCAGCATCGCTGCGAAGGCTATCGCAACTTTTGCAATAAGTTGTGGAACGCCACCCGCTATGTGCTGATGAATGTGGAAGGCAAAGACGTAGGCCAAGATGAATCGTTGCCGCTGCAATACAGTTTTGCGGATCAATGGATGATAGGCCGCTTGCAGCAAGCTGAGCATGATGTATCGGTTGCGCTAGATACCTTCCGCTTCGATCTGGCCGCGCAAGGCATTTATGAGTTTGTTTGGAACGATTACTGCGATTGGTATATCGAGCTAGCCAAAGTGCAATTGCAATCGGGCAATGAAGCAGAGCAGCGCGCCACCCGCCGCACCTTGGTGCGCGTGCTAGAAGCCACACTGCGTATGGCTCACCCGATTATTCCGTTTATCACCGAAGAGCTGTGGCAGGTTGTAGCGCCGCTGGCGAACGCTAAAAAGACCGAGTCCATCATGGTGGCCGACTGGCCGGTAGCGGATTTAAGCAAGATTAACGAAGCCGCTAATGCACAAGTTGAAAGCTTAAAAGCACTGGCCTTTGCGGTGCGTAATTTGCGCGGCGAAATGGGTTTGCCACCCTCGCAAAAAACACCGCTGCTGCTGGAAGGCGGAGAAGAGCTGCAGCAGTACGCGGCTTACTTAGTGCCATTAGCCAAGCTTGCCAGCGTCACCATCGTGGCGCAATTACCTGAAGATGATGCGCCGGTGGCCGTTGCAGGCAGCACGCGTTTAATGCTGAAAGTAGAAATTGATAAAGCAGCAGAATCGGCGCGTTTAACGAAAGAAATTGGCAAGCTCTCTGAGAATCTGGAAAGAATCAAAGCGAAGTTTGAAAAGCCGGGTTATCTGGATAAAGCACCTGCGCATCTGGTCGAAAAAGATCAGGGCTTATTGATTGAATTTGCTGAGAAATTGGCGCAATTACAAAGCCAATTGGCTAAATTGCAATAGACATGTAGGTTGGGTTAGCGGGCTTATTCGCCGATTTTGGGCGGATAGGCCCGCGTAACCCAACATGTGCATCATAATTTGGCAATTATGGTTAACTCACAGGCTGCCTTGTGCAGCCTGTTTTTATTTAAGTTGAGTGGGCGCTGTGCTCACACGTAAGGCATAAGGAAATAATAATGATTAATAACGATATTTTACGTAGTGTGCGCTATATGCTGGATTTAAGCGATGCACATATTGTGGCGATTGCTAAATTGGCTGATTTTGATTTGGCTAAAGAAGACGTTGCGGCATTTTTGAAAAAAGAAGATGAAGAAGGTTATTTAGAATGTAGCGATGAAGTTATGGCTTATTTCTTAGATGGCTTGGTATTTCATAAGCGCGGTAAAGATGAAAGCCGTCCGGCTCAGCCGATTGAATTGCCAATGAGCAATAATATGGCGCTTAAAAAACTGCGCGTGGCTTTTGAATTAAAAGAAGAGGATATGCACAGTATTCTGGATGCAGCAGGCTTTGATGTATCCAAACCAGAATTAAGTGCCTTATTCCGTAAAAAAGATCATAAGCACTATCGCAGCTGTGGCGACCAATTGCTAAGAAACTTTTTAAAAGGTTTAACCCTGCGTTTGCGCGGTTAATAGCAAGTATTTGTAGGGTGCGGGCAAACCTATGTGCGCTAAGCAAAATCAAAGACCTTTTTATATTAGTGCCTTCGGCACGTTGATTTTGGAGCGGTAGCCACCGCGGGGGCCTTCCTTTCTTGAACGGCCAAGAAACGAAGCCAACCCGCAACCCCTAAAGCACGAAACCCCTCACTGCGGACAATCGAGCGGCGGCTGCGGAACTCGCTTCGCTCAGACAGTCCTCGCCGAAACCCCGCCCGCTTGTTCCTCGCTTCGGCGTGCTTCAAGGGGACTTTTAAGCCCTACGCCAAGATTGTGGTCATTACATTTTTTCGTTGTTTGTTGAGGCAAAAGCAAATTGCTTAGCGCGTATGGGGTTTCACCCGCCCTGCAAATTCGTAAAAGGTTTTGAGCGCAAAGCTAAGCCAGCCAGCTTGCAAAGGTGTCTTTATGCTCACTCTTAATATTATCGGCCCTGGCCGTTTGGGCAAATCAATTGCCCGATTAGCAGCGCCGAATTATCAAATCGCTGGGGTCTGCGCCAGCTCACTGGCCAGCAGCAGAGAGGCGGTGGCGTTTATTGGGGCTGGGCAGGCATGCGCTACATTCGCCGATTTACCTAGCGCTGATTTATTCCTATTGGCCGTGCCGGATGCCATGATTGCAGGGATGGCAATCGAGCTGGTGGCAAGCGGTGTGGTGCAGGCTGGTAATGTGGTGTTCCATGCCAGCGGTGCTTCCGAGGCTACTTTACTTCTTCCCTTAAAAGCGGCGGGTGCTTATATTGCCAGTTTGCATCCGGCTTTTTCTTTTGCTGATCCGGCACGGGCAGTCAGCACGTTTGCGGGCACGCTTTGCGCCTTGGAAGGCGATATAGAGGCTTGCGATACTTTGCATGATTTTGCACTGGCCTTGGGTGGGGTGCCGTTTACTTTAGCAAAAGGCGGTAAAGCGGCTTATCACGCTTCATTAACAATGGCCGCCAATTTTTTGGTTACGCTGGCTGACTTATCTATTAAAACAGCCCAGCAAGCAGGAATCAGCGATGAAATTGCTCAGAGTCTGGTGATGAATTTAATGCAGCAAACCCTGGAAAATATAAAAGTATTAGGCCCTGCTGCGGCATTAACTGGGCCAATAGTGCGTGGGGATCAGAGCACAGTCGATAAACACCTGCGTGTTTTAAATAACACAACTCGGCGTTGTTATCAGAGCCTAGGGCAGGCCACGGTTAATTTGGCAGGGGATCAATTGTCTGAGGCACAACAACTTGCTTTTACTCAACTATTTTCTTAATGTAAATGATGTATCTGCTTGATAAGTAGGCTGATGTGTACTTATATTTAAATATTCTCTGAAAAAAGTTAATCACTACTTGTTTTTAATGTTTAGTGATGAATTTTTTTTTCTTCTTACCTAGCTTCGCAAATGTATAGTATATAAGCATATAATGTTTAATAATAAAATTTAGAAAAGCTGAAGGAGAATAATTTATGTCACTACGTAACAAGGTTTACTTGCTTGCATTGAGCATTTTGCTGGCTTTAATCGGCATTATGCTGGTTGGGCTCTGGACGATGCGCCAAGCGAGTAACGACGACAATAGTGCCCGTATTAAGCAATTAATGGGCAGCACTTATAATGGCATTGTGCAGTTAGAAAATCTAGCGGCGTCAGGCAAGGTGCCTGAAGCACAGGCAAAAGAAATTGCTATTCAGCTGCTGCGAGAAAATAAATACCATAAATCAGAATACGTTTATGTGGTCGACGATAAACTAAACTTTATTGCCACGCCGCTCGATCCGCAATTGCACGGTACCAGTTTTAATGATTTTAAAGATGCAGAGGGCAAAAGCGTAGGCGCAATTGCTCAGGCTGCGCTAGATAAATCTGGCGGTGCGCTGACTGAATATTGGTGGACTTCCAAGCGCGATGGCAAAGTGGTTGATTTACTTTCTGTAGCACAAAAAACCCCACGCTGGGGCTGGATTGTAGGTAATGGCATTAGCTTTGCCGAGGCCGATGCTCGCTTTTGGAGTAATGCGCGTTGGCAGGTCTTGATTTGCCTCGCCGTGGCAGCCTTGGTTGCGGCGATTATGTTGGGCGCTGTGCGCAATTTGTTAAGAGATTTAGGCGGTGAGCCACAAGATGTGATGGCGCTAGTTCAGGTTGTAGCAGATGGCAATTTGAAAGAAGACGGTCGTGTACAAAATGTGTCGTCGCAAAGTATTTACGGCTCGGTATTGCGTATGCGTGAATCGCTGCGTGATGTGATTTCTCAGCTTTCATCAGTGGTTCACACCTTACATCGTTCTGGCGATGAAATTGTTTCTAAGGCGCAGAGTAGTAATCTATTGGTAGAGGCGCAAAGCCAAGCTGCCACAAGGATTGCGCAGACTGCTGAAGATTTTACTCAGCAAACACAGCTCGCCGAGCAGCAAGCGAATAAAGCACGTAGCCAGAGTGAATCAGCGACTCAAATTTCTGCTCAAGGCTTGAATGTGATTTCTGCAGCGGTGAATCGTTTTTCTGAAATTGAACATTCAGTAGGCGAAACTCAAAGCAGTATTGATGATCTAGCTCAGCGCGTAGGGAGTATCTCGGCGGTGATTGCGGTGATTCGTGATGTTGCTGATCAAACCAATCTATTAGCACTTAATGCAGCGATTGAAGCGGCGCGTGCAGGTGAGCAAGGTCGTGGTTTTGCGGTGGTAGCCGATGAAGTGCGTAAGTTAGCTGAGCGTACTAGCACGGCAACGCGCGAAATTGGTGAAACCATTAATGCGGTACAAGATAGCGGCCAAACGGCTAAATCACGCATGGATGGTATGGTTGTGCAGCTAAAAGAAGGGATTCGCCAAACCAAGGAAGGCGGTGAAGCAGTGAAAGCGATTCGTGAAGAATCTGCGGCAACGGCTTTAGTGGTCGGGCAAATTGGTGAAGCATTGGCGGCGCAAGTTCATTCCAGCCAAGCGATTCGTAACGATGTGGATGAAGTAGCTAACTCTGCATCTGGCTCATTACAGGCTGCACAGGGCACGGTGGCGGTTGCACAATCGATTAAGCAGGTTTCGGATCAGCTAGAAGGCTTAATTAAGCAATTTAGATTGTAAAAAAATCATTAAGCTGACGTTCAAAAGGTCGTGCTGAGCATGGCCTTTTTTATTGCCGATGATCGGTTGCCAAAACACAATCAGTAACAAGTACTTACAGTAATCATCAGGTGAAAAATACCTTCGTGTTAGTGTAGATTTTCACTGCTTTTTTTGTCAAAAAGCGGCACGATAGCGGCATAAGGTCGTTTCGCAACATGCTTGGGCTTGTCAATAAGCATGATCGAACCACCTAAATGACTCTTTGGAGATGCACGATGTCAGCCCCTAAAACTCATCCACTTTTTCTGGCCGCGGCCGCATCAGTGATTTTAGCCTCAGGCGTAGGCGTAGCAAATTGGCTAGGTTTTGTTGGCAAACCCACAGAGCCGCAGGCTGTAGCCTCCGTCGTGGCGAGCGCGCCGATTGCTAGTGCGCCAATATTGGCATTGGCTCCTATTCCTACTGTAGAGCCAACGTCCTTACCTACAGCCGCCCCTGTGTCCACGCCCGCCCCTACCCGTGTGCCAACGCCTAAGCCTCATCCCAAACCAAAACCACATCCTGCTCCAGTGGCTAAAAGCACAGAAGAAGCCAAGCCTGCTCCTATCGTTTGGCCCGCTAAGGAAGTATGCAAAAGCTGTGGCCGCGTGATCTCGGTGCGTACCATTGAGAAGAAAGGAGAAGGCTCAGGTGGTGGAGCGATTGCTGGTGGTGTCTTAGGTGGTGTAGTTGGCCATCAGATTGGTGGCGGCAATGGCCGTACCGTAGCCGAAGTATTGGGAGTGATCGGTGGTGCAGTGGCGGGCCATCAGGCAGAAAAGCAATATCGTAGCGTGACGGTGTACGAGGTTCGCGTGTCTTTTGATGACGATAGTGAGCGTACTTATAACTTTCAAGAACGCCCACAATTTAGCCAAGGGGATCGGGTTCGTTTAAGCGGTGATAGTATTGTGCCAACTGGCAATTAATTGTTGTAATAAGCTTGAATCAAAACAAAGCCGCTTCATGCGGCTTTGTTTTTGCTCATTCAGAACAAATCAGCTGCTTTCCATTCCCAATTCCTGAATTTTCCGTGTCAGAGTATTTCGCCCCCAGCCAAGTAATTCTGCGGCTTCGATGCGTTTTCCGCCGGTAAAAGCTAAGGCTCGCTCGATGACCATGCGCTCAAATGCGGGGGTGAGTTCATCCAAAATACGGCTGTCGCCTCGGCCAAGGCGTTGGCTGATTTCGGCACCTAAATGACTGAGCCAATCTCCGCTACGTGTTTGGGTTTCACCACTTTCGGCGCTCAGCTCGGGCGGCAAATCATTGGCTTGGACTAAGGCTCCGGGGGCCATAACGGTGATCCAGTGGCAGAGGTTTTCTAGCTGGCGCACATTACCAGGGAAACTAAATGCCGCGAGTTTGGCCATGGCATCGTCCGATAGGCGTTTGGCTTCTATTCCTAGCTCGGACGCTGATTTAGTCAGGAAAAATCGAGCGAGGAGCGGGATATCTTCCGAGCGCTCGCGCAGCGCAGGCAGGCGTAGGCGAATCACATTGAGACGGTGAAATAAGTCTTCACGAAACTGCCCTTGTTTAACGCGCTCTTCTAAGTGCTGATGGGTTGCGGCAATCACGCGCACATTGGCTTTAATCGGCTGATGGCCGCCGACTCGATAATAAAAACCATCGGATAACACGCGTAGTAAGCGGGTTTGTAGCTCAGGCGGCATATCGCCAATTTCATCTAAAAACAGCGTGCCGTTTTCTGCCTGCTCAAAACGGCCTTGTCGCTTGGCATCAGCCCCCGTAAAAGCGCCTCGCTCGTGACCAAATAGCTCGGATTCGAGCAGGTCTTTTGGGATGGCGGCGGTGTTAATCGCGACAAAAGTCTTGGCCGCGCGTGGGCTATGCCGGTGCAGAGCCCGGGCGACCAGCTCTTTGCCGCTGCCGGATTCACCGGTAATGAGTACGGTGGCGGCAGATTGGCTGAGGCGGCCGATGGCTCTGAATACATCTTGCATGGCTGGTGCTTGGCCAAGGATTTCTGGCGCGGGCGAGGCGGCTACTACTGGGCCTCCGTCTGCCAATGCAAAGCGCTCACTTTCTTGAATGGCTCGCCTGACCAAGGAGGTGGCATGGTCTACATCGAAAGGCTTGGGCAGATATTCGAATGCCCCGCCTTGAAATGCGGAAACAGCGCTATCTAGATCAGAATGCGCGGTCATGATAATCACCGGTAAGTCTGGCCAATCGCGTTTCACAATATCTAAAAATTGCAATCCAGATTCACCCGGCATACGAATATCGCAAACAATGGCTTGGGGCTGCTCTTGTGTGAGCTTGGCGAGTGCTTCGGTTGCCGAGGAAAAGCTGGCGTGCGAGATATTTTCTCTGGCCAAGGCTTTTTCGAATACCCAACGAATAGATCGGTCGTCATCGATAATCCACACTGCACTCATGGTGTTTCCTGGGTTAGTTTAGGTTCTTCTTGCCAGCCATTTAGCGGTAACAGGAGGCTAAAGCAGGTGAGGCCGGGGCGGCTTTCAAACTCGATGGTGCCGTGGTGCTGTATCACAAAGGTGTGTGCTAAATGTAAGCCGATGCCTGTGCCGCCGGGGCGACCAGAAACCAGTGGGTAAAAGAGCGTTTCCTTGAGCGATTCGGGGATGCCGGGGCCGTTATCAATAATCTGAATTTGTAGCGCAAGTGGAAAACGGCGGCGATTTAGCGTGACTTGCCTTGCAATACGGGTGCGCAAGAAAATCTCGCCGACACCCGCCATGGCTTGTACGGCATTACGAACGATATTGAGCACGGCTTGAATCAGCTGCTCTTGATCGGCGATCAGGCTGGGCAGGCTGGTATCGTAATCGCGTTTAACCGATAAGCCATTGGGGGTTTCTGCCAAGGCAAGGCTGCGCACACGCTCTAATACCTCGTGAATGTTCAGCTCGGTTAGCTTCGGCAGACGATGCGGGGTGAGTAAGCGATCAAGCAGCCTTTGTAGGCGTTGCGATTCTTCAATAATCACTTGGGTATATTCTTTGAGCGCTGGGCTTTCTAGCTCACCGGAGAGCAATTGGGCCGCGCCACGAATCCCACCCAAGGGATTTTTGATCTCGTGCGCTAGATTGCGAATCAGTTCACGATTGGCTTGTTGTTGCGCTTGCAGACGCGCTTCATTGACAATCTTGCGTTGCTGATCCATTTGCCGAATCTCGACCAAGGCTGCGGCTGCGCTGGTTTCTATGGGGCTGGCAGTGAGTGTGACGTAGACATCGCCATGGTTGGTAGCAAGCAGCAGCTCGTGCTCGGTAATGCTGATGTTTTCGGAGCAGGCGGTAATCACCGCGCTCACTATTGGGCTATGTGGTTCTAGGCAAGCAGAGAGTGTCATGCCGAGATCATCTTGGCGTAGGCCAAGCAGGTCGGTCGCCGCAGGGTTCACGTAAACTAAAGTACCGTCTGAGGCAACGGCAATGACAGCATCGTCAAGAAACTCGAGACCGGAAAAGGCAGTATGGCTCATGTCATGGCCCCGTAGATCGTATCTTAGTATTTATAGCAATTTGTGGGCCAGCTAAAGAATGGCGCAGTTAGGTACTTGAGAGATGAGCATACACGAGCAACGCACCAAGGCGGTGCATTACTCGTGGCTTATGGTGCGTAGTCGATTAACGTAGGCGGCTAATTTCAGATTGCAGAGCGCTGATGTTTTTTTCGTGTAGCGTCATGTTATTGCGAATACGGCCCATTTTCTCTACATACTTTTGCGGGCTGGCTTTTTCTTCGGCACTTCTACTGCTTTCCGCATCTGCCAGTAAGCGGCGTGCCTCAGCGAGGTTTTTTTGCTCGCTCGCTAGCTCTTCATTCAGAATAAGCTGGCGATTACTATCTCGGCTTTTTTGCGTGGCGCTGTCCACGCGCGGAAAGTTGCCAGGCGTGGCCATTTGCGGGCTACGCTCTTTTGGCGCGGCATTACCCCGTGAGCGCGGCGCAGCAATCAGCGCACCAGGCTCGGCCAAAATACGCTGCGCATTACGCATCGGTATATTAGAAAAAGTGACATTGCCATGCTCGTCCACATACTTATAAATATCGGCGTGGGCCAGCGGGGCAATACAGAGGATAGAAATCAAAAGATACTTAAGCATGGGCGTAACTTAACACAGGACGGGTTTAAAATAGTTGAATCAACACAAGCCAGAATAGAGTATTAGGCTTTGTTATTTTTCTCTTCACTATGGCCTAGCTGCTTTTCGGGCGCAATTAAATCCCGAACACGCTGTTTTAGCTCTTTTGCTTCGGGAAAACGTCCCTCAATTTTTCTATCCCAGATAATGACATCCATACATTGCACAATAAAAATTCCCCCAGTGCCAGGTTGCAAGGCGACTTCTTCTAGCTCTTCTGCAAAAGTGGAAAGCAGCTCTTGTGCTAGCCAAGCAGAGCGCAGCAGCCAATTACATTGTGTGCAGTACAAAATGCTCACACGGGGGGAAATGTTTTTATTCATTAAAATTGCACACCTAATTCATGGAGTTGCTTTGCGGTTTCATTTGCGCTGCGATGGTGAATGCCATGCCAGCCTAATTGGGTCGCGGCATCTGAATTCTTGGCTACATCATCGATAAAAACCAGCTCATTCGCTTGTAGATCGGGAATCGATTGAGCGATTCGTTCAAACATTGTCTGATAAATAGCGGGATCAGGTTTAATTAAACCTAAGCGGCCAGATACCACAATATCTTTAAAGCGGTGGAGTAAGGGAAAGTTTTCCCAAGCATAAGGGAAGGTTTCATTCGACCAATTGCTTAGGCCATAGAGTGGGACCTGCGCCGCTTCTAATTGTTCCATTAGCGCTACGCCATCGGCTAAAGTGCCATTTAATGTTTCTGGCCAGCGGGCATAAAAGGCGGCAATCCATTCGGCATATTCTGGAAATTCGGCTTGCTTGATGCGGGTTGCATCAGCAATACTGCGGCCGCGGTCTTGTTCGATATTCCATTGCCCATTGCAAACATGGCTTAAGAAAAACGCCCGTTCTTTTTCGTCAGTAATTAACTTCTGATAAAGATATTCAGGGTTCCAATCAAATAAAACACCACCAAAATCAAAAACAACAGCACGAATAGTCATAATGATAGGCTCAAGAGATGACAGACGAGGGTATTGTACCCCTTGAGCTATTTTTTTATTCAGTGACTGATGTACTTATATTTCTAGGCTGTAATAGCGATAAGTTTGATCAAGCTGATAGCCGAGCGATTCGTATAAGGCTTGTGCGGGCTGATTACTATGGGCGGTGGATAGATCAAGGCGTATTGCGCCCGTTTGCTTGGCATGCAGGCGGGCTTTTTCCATCAATAGCCGTGAGACACCTAGGCCTCTGGCGGCGGTCTCGACAAATAAATCATATAAAACCCAAACTCTAGCCGCTGAGATTGAGCAAAAAGAAGGGTAAAGCTGGATAAAGCCAAGCCCTTTTCCTGCCTGATCGCAGGCTAATAAAATGACACTCTCATTTAATGCGAGTCTTTGCTGCAAAAAATCATGTGCTATTTGTAGATTACTGTCTTGCTCATAAAAAATACGATAGGCATTAAATAAAGGTGCTAATTGGTTTAGGTCATCTAAATTGGCATAGCGGATTAAGCAGGGTTTATTCATCAATACTTACCTTTTTGATACGAGAGGATCAAGAAAAACACCGATTAATTGAGCAAGGCCAATGGCCAGCGGAATAGCGCCTGTCCAGCAGAATATGGATGGAAAATCGCTATAGCGGAAAAATACCAACAAGCCCGCTCCCACGCCGATAAGGGTGAGCGCTTGGTGTAAGCGAGTGCTAGCCGTGCTTATTTTTGTAGAGGATAAGTTTTTTATTATTTCTTTTGCAGGAGAATTAAATAGCTCTGGTGGAATTGGCAAATCTTTGGCGAGCATTTTTTGGATTGTTTCATGCTGCAACTGAAGCTTCAGATGGTGAAAGTAGAATACGATCGCCACGATAAATACCGGCATTAAAATAGACACAATACAAATGATGGTATCAGGAGGGAAGAAGGCTTGCAGAGCGTTCATGGCGTTTTCCTTGGCGGCAATAGACGTTTATTCTGACGTCATACCGCCGCTTTTGGCAAGGAAATCGCGATAGTGACTAACAACAAGCTGTCACTGCTGCTGGCGAACAACTCAAAACCCAATGAACAGCTTAGTTCTAAATGGATCTCTCCGTGAAACGCCGTGCCCTCCGCGTGGTTCAAAATTTGGGTTTTCTGTTGCGTAATATCAGTTAATAACGCCCTTTCCACGTGGCATTACAGCTTGATTGTAAGTATTTGAGCGCACGCTCCATATAAAAGTCAGGGCGATCTGGATCGCTATCTGCAAGACCATCGCTGGCAGCATGTATTAAATCGTTGTACCAGAATTTTTTTAACTCCTCTTTATAGATATCAGGAATATTATTCTCAATAAAATGATGGATAGATTCAGCGTTAAATCCTGATGTTCTAAAGATGCTAATCACTTCTTTGGCTTCACGCTTGAGCATGCTGGGCTTTAAAGGTAGGCCCGTTGCCGCAAATAAAAATAAGGTGCTAATGACGCTGTCGTCATCATCATTTTGCTGGGTGAGTTTTCGCCAGTTATTAGCTATTGCATGATCATGATGGCTAATTTCGCTGATATCGCCATCACAGATATAATAAGCCTCAGGCATAAATTGGGGCGTTTTCATTTTTGCTAGCTCATTAGCAATAAATGAATCCATTTCTATTTGTGCCGTCTGCTGGATAGGACTGGGTGCTGCTGCAAAAAATAGTTTAAATCGCTCTGCATTGAATGCAGCTTTTTTACTTGTCGCCGATTTAATTAGTTTGCTGATTTCCGCCCGATTCGGTAGCTTTAATTTGGCTTCTTTAACCCATAAAATCAGCATTACACTTTGAATAAGTGATTCTGCATCACAAAATGTATCTGCGGCTAAGGCCATTTTTTTTGCCAGCCAAAAACCCAAGTCTATTTTTTGCTGATAGCCAGATCTTTTATTGATCTCTGCTTGATAGTTAGCTAAAGAAATACGTTCAGCCGCAGTTTGCTGATTGAGATAAGATTTCTGCTCTTCAACGGATGCATTTATGGCTGAAACCAGCAGCGTTTCGCGCGGCATGCCATGCAATTTTCTGAGCATATCTGCACCGGCTTTCGAGTGGGATAGCAGACTATTATTGCGCAATGAAAGCGCGGCGGCTTGAAGATCGCCTTGAGATAGGTTTTCTAGATAGAGGCTGATTAAATTAACCGTGCGAATTAAGGCCAGCTCAATATCAGGGCGTAAATAGGCGGTGCCAAAGTAATTGGCAATTTGCACTATACCTTTGGCTAAATCAGCTTGAATTGTTTGTAAGCGCTCAGGGCTAATTAAGCCTTGCTCTATGCCGTGGCTGAGTGCTTTATCAAAATATCGGCGGCTATCAAAAGTGGATAGTGTGGTTGACACGATGCTCATGTCCTTGCCCTTTAGATTGCAGATTCTTCGGAATCACTTTCAAGATCAATTTTTTTCATCAGCTCTTCAATCATTGAGTCGCTGATAGGGTTACTTTCTAGCTTGATATATTTAGCTAATACTCGCCCTTGCAGCTCAAGAATAAGATGATCAAATGCGTCTGGTAGCTCATGGAATAATACCCACATGGTTTCTTTCCAGTCGCTATCGGCGATTTCTGCCCGCGATACATTCCATTTTAATTTATCAATAATATGTTCTGTAGAATGAAATACCGTAAAGAATTCTTTGATTTCATCGCTTGAGCTACTGCCATCATCGCATATAAAGGGCAGGGCTACGGTTGTGGCGCTAGCATGCAGTACAAAGTTAAATACTTCTTCATGAAAATCATGAAAGTAATCGGCAAGGGTTTCTATGCCTGCCGGTTTAGTTTCATAAATGGCTTCTAAGTATTCTTCGGCTGAATCTGCATGTTTATAAATCACTACATTCATCATAGCGCGCAATTTATCTTTAGTGCGATCGCCATACTGCGTATCTAAAACAATAGCACGGGCAAATTGCTCGGGCGTTACCATCAGGCTAAGAATCGATTCTTTAGATGAATCATATTCACGCATAATGGCGAGTAAATCTTTAGCGGGTATCTCTTCTAAAATTTCAGCGAGCGCGAAATCGCCTTGCTGATCTGCAATATCAGAGAGCGCTTTTTCCGCGCCGCTAATATCGCCAACTAAAATTAATTTTGATGCATTGATAATGGCTGGATGCATTCGAAATCCTTTATCTTTGTAGGTGTCTATTTCAAATAAAATAAGATGGGATTAATTAAATGGATCTAGTTATTATCTATGGATTCAAAGCCTTGCTCATTGAGCCAATCTGATCCTGATTCATTTAAATTGAGTGCACCATCTTCGTCATCATCGTTATCTTCTTCGTGCTCTGCTTCATCGCTTTGGGCGTGTGGCGTATGGCTGCCATTATTGCGTAGGAATTCTAAGGTTGCGGCCATGACCATAAAGAAATCACCGCCATCAGCATTTAAAGTGGCAGCGATCAATGCTTCTGCCCATGGCGCGATGGTTAAATGCTCTTTTAGCTCATCCCATGCGATAAAGTCATCGCCATAGCCCTCTGGTTCGCTAAAAATAATATTTTGCATGACTTTAGGGCTATTAAAGCTAAAGGCATTATGAAAAATAACCGCAACCATTTCTGGTGCGAATTCAATCATGGGTAAAATATGCTCAATTTGCTGGCGTTTTTCATTTAATCGTTTTTTAAGGACAGAGCGTCCTTCAGAATCGCTGGCTAAATCTTCTAGCTCGGCTTCGTAGTTTGCATATAGGTCTGAGAAATAAGGCGAGATACTCACTGGGTAATTCCTTTAATATATTTTTCGGCAATTTCGCGGGCAATTTCTAGCGGATTATCAATCAGGCTGCGCTGTCTATAGTCATCGTAAGCTTGGCGGCGACTTGAATCGGCTAATACTTCATAGGCCTCTTGAATGGCCCTAAATTGCACTGCTGCATTTGGGTCTGGATTTTTATCTGGATGGTATTTGGCGGCATTTTTTCGGTAGGCTGACTTGATTAAATCAAGGCTGGCAGCAGGGGACACGCCTAATTTTGCATAATGATCTTGAATAACAGACATGTGGGCTTTCTTTCCTAAGAAGCGTGCGCAACGATGGGTAGGTGCTATTGGGGCGGGGAGCTAATCCATTCGCAATCTTGTGCACGCTCCAAAATATTATAGCTGTATATTTTAAACGAAAAAAACGGAACAGGCCTTGCAATATCAAGTGCTTATTGCAAATCCCATACCGTTTTCTTGCCGCTTAGGCGAATATGCCAAGGCCCTGTGGTGCTTGTTTTAGGCGGCGTAATTCGCGCCATAATACGCTAGCAATCACTATACCAACCAGCATATTGACTAATGGTAGCGCAATATACACACCATTTACTCCCCACCATTGTGGCATCAGCCAAAGTGCGGGGATTAAGATCAGCGTTTTACCTAGTGTGCCAAACATCGATAAGCGGGTCAGGGCCATGGCTTGTAAAGCAATTACTCCCACAATAATGGTGCCATCGAATGGCAGCGCAAAGAGGTGGATTTGCAAGGCATGCGTTGCCGCTTCGATAAGCGCCTGATCTTGCCCTGCGTAAAGCGTAGCAATGGCGTGCGGAAAAAACTGCACCACGGCCAGTAGGGTAAAGCTGATGCCTAGGCTCACTCGCAATCCATAAGATAAAGTTTGCGCCAGTCTTTGCGACTGGCCAGCACCCGTTGCATGGCTGAGTAGGGGTTGCATTCCCAGCGCCAAGCCATGTATCAGCAAAATAAATACCGCTTCGGTATATCCTGCCACAGCATAGGCGGCCACATCGCTGCCCTTTCCGTACTCGAGTAGCTGGTAGTTATGGGCAAACAGTAGAAAGGCTAAGTTGACTTCCATCAGCAGGCTGGATACGCCCAAGCCTAGCATTGAAGACATGCTTTGCCAGTGCGGGCGCAGATCCTTTAGCGCAAGCCGCAATCGTGCAAAGGGGCTAAAGAAATAGATCAGCCCAGCTAAGGTGATAAGCGTTTCAACCAGCAAGGTGGCAAATGCCGATCCAGCCAAACCCCAACCTAATATCACAACAAAAAAGTAATTCAGGGCAATATTACTCAAGCCGCCTGCCACCACTAGGCAGGTAATAAACTGTGGCCTGCCATCATTTCTCACCAAATAAATCACCGCCATCTGGCCTATCGTGACGAGGCCACCCCAGAGCATGATCGATAAATAGGAGCGTGCTTCTAGCAGCACGGCCGGATCATTATCTGCATTGAGCAAAGCGAGTAGATGCTCTAGTTGGCTAATCCCAATGATGGGTAAAAGTATGCCGAGCGCCGTAATAATAAGCAGAGTATTGGCGAGTGCTTGCCGTGCTTCTTTGCTGCGGCCAGCGCCTTGCAAGATAGAAATGCGTGTGGCGGCACCCATGCTAATCATGGCGCCTAAGCCCACTTGCAGCAAAATAACGGGGTAGACCAAATTAATCGCGGCCAGCGCATGCGCACCCACATAGCGCCCTACAAAGATGCCATCGACGACGGTATAGAGGCCAATCACCAGCATGCCAGCGATGGAGGGAATCACATAACGCCAAAACAGGGTTTTAACAGGAAGGACATTGAGCTCTTGTAAATTTTGTTGACTCATAAAAGATCACTTGCGACATCAGTGCCACGGGATTAAGGAGTTAAAGATGCTAACATTTAATCAGTCACGCACGATTAATTAATGCCATGTAATAATTCCGGGAACTTAAAAGGATCATCATGGCAAGAAAGACCAAGGAAGACGCGCAAAAAACGCGTGATGCCATCTTAGATGGCGCAGAGCAGGTGTTTTTGGATAAGGGCGTAGCACAGGCCACGATGGCCGATATTGCCGATGCAGCGGGTGTTTCCCGTGGCGCGGTTTACGGTCATTACCCGAATAAAATTGATGTATGTAAGGCCATGAGCGAGCGCATGTTTGCGCTCGATGCCATGCACTTTAGCCCCAGCGCCAGTAATGCAATGGAAGCGCTGGTGCAAACCGGCATGTATTACTTAAATTTATTTTGCCAGCCGGGCAGGGCGCAATCGGTGATTGCCATTCTGTATTTTAAGTGCGAGCGCAGCCCAGAAAACACGCCTTTGATTCGGCATCGGGATTTGATTACCAAGCTAGCAATGCACTACAGCCTGCGCCTCTTGCGCCGCGCCGTACAAAATCAAGAGCTACCCAACACGCTTGATTTACGCCTAAGCAATTTGTATTTGCATGCGGTTTTTGATGGTATGTATGACATGTTGCAAGATCTTTATCCTGATCGCCCGCAAGCCGCCCTGCCAGATTGCGAGCGCATGCTGCGCACCGCGGTCACCAGCCTGATGCAAGCGCCCCATTTGCAGCGTGATGAATTGCGTGTTCTTTAGCCAATAAAAAACCCGCACTAGTTAGCCAGTGCGGGTTTTGAACATTTAATCGATTAGATTAAAGGCTGTAGTACATATCAAACTCAACTGGGTGAGTGCTCATGCGGATGCGGTTTACTTCTTGCATCTTCAATTCGATATAGCTGTCGATCCAGTCATTACTGAATACGCCGCCACGAGTCAGGAACTCACGGTCTTTATCTAGCGCATCCAGTGCTTCATCCAAAGATGAGCAAACTGTTGGGATCAGCTTGTCTTCTTCTGGTGGCAAGTCGTACAGGTTTTTGTCTGCAGGATCGCCTGGGTGAATCTTGTTTTGCACGCCATCTAGGCCAGCCATCAACAGCGCAGAGAAGCACAGGTATGGGTTAGCCAATGGATCTGGGAAACGCGCTTCAATACGGCGGCCTTTGTCTGACGATACGTGTGGAATACGGATCGAAGCAGAGCGGTTGCGTGCTGAATACGCCAATTTAACCGGCGCTTCATAATGCGGAACCAAGCGCTTGTAGCTGTTGGTGCCCGGATTAGTAATCGCGTTCAAAGCTTTAGCGTGCTTGATGATACCGCCGATGTAGAACAGGGCGAATTCGCTCAAACCTGCGTAGGCATTACCTGCAAACAAGTTTTTGCCGTCTTTCCAAACCGACTGGTGAACGTGCATACCGCTGCCGTTATCGCCAACGATAGGTTTTGGCATAAAGGTGGCAGTCTTGCCGTATTGGTCTGCTACGTTGTGCACCACGTATTTCAGGATTTGAGTCCAGTCTGCACGTTGTACCAAGGTGCTGAAGCGAGTGCCAATTTCGTTCTGGCCCGCGTTCGCCACTTCGTGGTGGAACACTTCAACCGGTACGCCTAGCTCTTCCAGAATCAGTACCATGGTGGCACGGATATCTTGGTGGCTATCAACAGGAGGCACTGGGAAGTAGCCACCTTTCAGGCGAGGACGGTGGCCTTTATTGCCACCTTCAACTTTATTGGCAGTCGCCCAAGCGCCTTCGTCGGATTCAATTTTGTAGAAGCAGCCGGATAAATCGGAGCCAAAACGGATGCCGTCAAAAATAAAGAATTCTGGTTCTGGACCAAAGTAAGCCGTGTCGCCCAAGCCAGTGGCTTTCAGGTATTGCTCAGCGCGCTTAGCCACCGAGCGTGGGTCACGATCGTAGCCCTTGCCTGTATCTGGCTCTACCACGTCACATGTCATAAACAATGTTGGTTCGTCGTAGAAAGGATCAACGTTGGCGGTCGATGCATCTGGCATCAACAGCATGTCGGAGGCTTGAATGCCTTTCCAGCCAGCAATCGAAGAGCCGTCGAAAGCATGGCCAGTCGTGAACCATTCTTCGTCAACTACGTGCGAAGGAACAGTAACGTGCTGCTCTTTGCCCATGGTGTCGGTGAAACGCAGGTCAACAAACTTGAGGCCGTTTTCCTGGATAAGGTTGAGAACGTCGGCTACTGCCATCTTGGTATTCTCCAAAATTGTTGCGAGGGTAAAAGTAATAAGGTGTCCGGCATTGGCCGGTATAGGGATTCATTTAGCAATAACTATGCCAATGTTTAAAACGGTTGCATCCATTGTGCCATACGCGATAATCGGCGCACTAGGTAAACTACCTACGCACCATTATGGTGAGTAAAACGCATCTTGCGTGCTTTTTTGGTGCGATGCCAGCACTGTTTCTTGCCGATCTTATCTTAGGTTTTTAGCGGGACTGAAATCTATCTGCTTTTATGAAGTTTTTTTTAAAACTTGAATAGATTGTAATCCGACCTATCGCTATAGGCTTTGGTTCCTTTCTTGTAGAACAAACTTATCTAACAGGCGGTGCAGCTCGGGGTAAAATATGCGGATTAAACGCCACACAAAGGAAATTGCGATGAGCCATGCCGATACTATTTTGCAGCAAGCCCATGAGCGTGCCGTACTTTCAAATTTATCTTACAGAGGTGCCTTAACTCCCGCAGAAGCCGCCGCACTATTAACGGCGCTGCCAAATGCCAAGCTGGTGGATGTGCGCACTCATGCGGAATGGCAGTTTGTAGGCTTTGTACCTGATTCAGAAATGAATGAGTGGAAGCAATATCCAAAAATGGACTTAAACCCCAATTTCTTAAGCGCTTTGCAAGCCACGGTTGACCCGCAAGCGGTGGTGATGTTTTTGTGCCGCACCGGCGCGCGCTCGCACGATGCTGCCCAGCTGGCTGCAGCCAATGGCTATAGCAATGCCTTTAATATTTTGGAAGGCTTTGAGGGCGATAAAAATGCGGCGGGTCAGCGTGGGCAGCTTAATGGCTGGAAAGCGGCAGGTTTGGCTTGGACTCAGGGTTAAGGTAAAGCGCTGCTTAAATTAATTTAATTGATCTCAAGTGAAACTCATCAAAAGCTGAGCTGTTTCCCCTGCGGATAAAGGAAAATAGTTGAACTGACTAGAGCTTCCCTGCCTAAGTAATCCGGATCGATGCCAACTGGCCTTATATGGACGCGTTATGAAATATCTTGTACTGGGTAATCCGATTGCGCACAGCAAATCGCCGCAGATTCACCAAGCCTTTGCCGCACAATTTAATTTAGAAAACTTTGTTTACGAGCGCTGCCTTGCACCACTCGATGGTTTTGCTGCCGTTGTGGCCGATTTTGTAGCTGCTGGAGGGAATGGCGCAAATGTGACTGTGCCATTTAAAGAAGATGCGTTTCGTCTTAGCACTGTGCTTACTCCACGGGCGGCGGCTGCAGGGGCGGTCAATACACTGAAAGTCAATGCTGATGGCAGCTTACTGGGGGACAACACCGATGGTGCAGGCTTGGTGAGTGATTTACTTCGATATGGCGCTCTTGCGGGTAAGCGGATATTACTTTTAGGCGCTGGCGGCGCGGCGGCAGGTGTTTTGCTACCTTTATTGGCCGAGCAGCCGAGCAGCCTTTACATTGCTAACCGCAGCCCAGAGCGAGCACATGCCTTGGCGCAGCGCTTTAGCGGGCAGACTTTAGCGATTCAATCATCCGCTTTTGAGGCGATTGAAGGGGAGTTTGATGTGGTGATCAATGCCACCTCGGCGAGCCTGTCTGGGCAAAGCTTAGTCTTGCCTGCGGGTATTTTTGCTAGCGGCTCTTTGGCTTACGACATGATGTATGGCAAGGGTGAGACGCCGTTTTTAGCTGAGGCGCGGCTTAGTGGGGCTGTGCAGTGTGTTGATGGTCTTGGAATGCTGGTGGGGCAGGCGGCAGAGGCATTTTATTTATGGACGGGTTTGCGTGCTGATGTGCTGCCGGTATTGGCAAGTATGAGGGCGGCTTTGTAATGGCCACGCAACGCTCAATAGCTGGCTGGATAGGCCGAGGCGTACTTTGTATTTTTCTGTTTTTTTTACTCTGGAATATATGGATTTTTGGCCATGTTTTAGCGTGGAAGTGGATTAATCCATCGGCGACTTCTTTTATGCGAGAGCAACTAAGCCAAATCCAGAAAGAAAACCCAGAGGCAGAGTTACGCCATCAATGGGTGAGCTACGCGCAAATTTCCCCCAATCTGAAGCGGGCTTTAGTAGCGAGTGAGGATGCTAAATTTCTGGACCATGAAGGCTTTGATTGGGAAGGGATACAGATCGCTTGGGAAAAAAATGTCAAAAAGGGCCGCATTGTGGCGGGCGGTTCGACGATTAGTCAGCAGTTGGCTAAAAACTTGTTTTTATCGAGCGGCCGCAATCCTTTACGTAAGGCAGAAGAAGCCATCATTACGGTGATGCTCGAGGCCATACTAGATAAGCGGCGGATTTTTGAGATTTACCTGAATGTGATCGAGTGGGGCAACGGTATATTTGGTGCCGAGGCTGCGGCGCGCTATTACTACAAAACGTCGGCCGCTCATTTGGGGGCCAGCCAAGCGGCCAAGCTCGCATCGATGGTAACCAACCCACGCTATTACGATAAAAATCGGTCTGATCGTAAGTTGATTCGTAAGAGTTCGATTGTATTGCGGCGTATGCCTTACGCTGATATTCCATAATTTGTTACAATTAAGTCAAAAATAATGACTAATTAGCGCTTAATGATCTGGTTTATGTAAAAGAGATTGAGTCAGGGAATTAAACAGAATACTCTGCGTTGACTTCCTTTCTCGATGACTTTTATCATGCCTCAACATGCTGAAATAATAGAATTATTAAGCAAAGGTAATCGCTTAGTCGTTCTTGACCCAGCGCTTGCCTTGCAATGCATTGAAAGGGCTTATTCCTTATTGGAAAATTGTAAGCTTGTTGATGTTGAGCTGTGTGTAAAAGTCACATTCCCTTATTCCCGCCTATTATTTTCTTTTGGACGAGTTGATGAGTCCTTATCAATCCTGTTCAAAGCCTTAACACAAGCTGAGCTAGGAAATCAGAAATTAGAGCAGGAAGAGCTACTGCAAGAGATCGCTTTAACTTACTACACGCTTGGTAATTATCAAGAGGCAGGTGAGTACTGGGCAGATTGTTTTTTGTGTGATGACTTTTCGGCGGTGGCAAAGCTCAATGCCCATATTGGCATGGGCATGATTCAATTTGCGCAGGGGCAAATTGAGCTGGCTTTAGCACAGCACCAGCATGCGATTGCTTTGCTAAATAGCCAAATACCTCCGGTGCTACATGCTCGTGCATGGATTAATGCGGCAGCCGCGTTTTTTCAGTTAAATCAATGGCATGAAAGTCAGCACGCTTTGGTGGTGGCTTATCCTTTTGCCCAGCAAGCACAAAACCATGAGTTTATTGGTGAGATTTATATCTATATGGCAAAAATAGCCTTGGAAACCAATAATTTAGGCACCGCAAGGCAGAGGCTGGCACAAGCTAAAGCCAGCTGTAAAGAATGGCGCTGGGGTGAGATTTTGCAGCTGATCTTGCATGGCCGTATTTTTATGGCCAGTGCTCAGATGGATGACGCGATTGCTTGCTTTAGCTGTGCCCTAGAAAAAGCCCAAGAGATGGGCTCTGCAAAGCAAATTATGGACGCTCATCATTTACTTTCTATGGCGTATCAACGTACGGGAAATAAACAACAGGCAGAGTACGAATATGGCTGCTATCAAGCAGCTTGTATTCGAATGAAGCTCGTTGCTGAGGGCGTGAGTGTGCATACAATACGGCAAGCCATCTATCCTACGCAGGCCTGTTTAGGAATGCTGCACTGCGCATAGATTCAAATTTTTATAAGTGTTAAAATACAGCTCGTAATTTACGAGTCAACTTGGTGTAAATAATGCTTGTGTCCTCGGTTGATCAGCTTATCCAGCAAGCGAAGAAATTAATTTCTTCACGTAGCGTAGATTCCTTGGCGTTTGCTACGCAAGCAAGGGATTTAGCGGTAGAGCTAGGTTGCCGCTTGAGTGAGGCGGCGGCACTCACTGTTTATTCCAGTGTCCTGCAATTATTTGGGCGGCATCGAGAGGCAATTCATATCCTCGATAAAGTACTTGATGTTGCAGAGCCAGATGAGTTGGGGGTGTGGCGTGGTGAGGCTTTACAGCTATTGGGCCGGCATACTTACACCTTAGGAGAGTATGAAAGTGCTGCACAATACTGGTGCCGGTGCTTGGAGCTCTCTACTCAGGCGATTGAAACCACGCAGCGGCTATGCGCTCATATTGGCTTGGGTCAGCTATATTATGCCCATGAGCAATTTGAAATGGCCCTGACTCATCATAAGATGGCTCAAGACTTAGCAAAAAAAGAACATGATGCTAATTATCAAAGTATTTGCCTGATTAATATCGCAGTTGATTTATTTCGTTTAGATCGATTAGATGATGCAATGTCGATTGCTAGGCAGGCTTTACCCTTGGTAAGGGCGGAAGGTAATTACGAGCTGGAAGCCGAAGTGTATAGCGTATTTGGTTTAATTCGTTTGGCGCGTGGTGATATTGAAAGAGCGAGAATGAATTTCTTAGTGGCGCTTAAAATTAATCGACTACATATTAACACTTGGAATGAAGCGGCTAATTTATTGGCTTTAGGCCGCTGCTCCTTGGCAAATGCAGAATACGAAGCGGCTCTTGATGAGCTGCAGCGCGCCTTTACCGTCGCAGAATTAATGGAGTCGCAATACTTATTGGCTGAAATTCATGAAGCTTTCGCTATTATTTATCAAAAAATAAATCAGCCCAAGCTGCAAGAGCAGCATGATATTCAGCATAAAGCTTTGCGTGCATTGCTCTTAGAGCAATCTGCTTCTGCACAGCTTAGATCGATGGAAATGACGTTACTTGTCCCGAGCTAAGAGGCTTTGCTGCTAGCAAATACTTGGCTAAAGTAAGATGAAATATAGACCCCCTTACCGTTATTTAATTTACTATATTGCTGATCAGCTATCGATGGTGCTGATTAAATAGCCTGTAATTTTTATATGTAAGCAAATATGGATAAGACTTTTTAAATAGAATAGTGCAATTTACCTTGATATTATGGATTAATATGTCCTAATTTGATGGTAGATGAACAATGAGTTAAATTATTCAAATGCTTAGCCATTCTCATATTGATGAAATTAACCTTCGTGCGCGTCAAATTAGCCTGCAGAGTAAGGAGAATGCGCTGCTATTATCTGAGCAAGCGTGTCAGCTTGCTATTCAAGCTGAATATCATTTGGGCTATGCACAAGGTTTACTTAATCATGCCCGTGCTTTAGCGCAAGATCCTTTTTTTGAAGATTCTTTTGAGGAAGCGATCGCTTTAATGCGGCATAGTTTGATGCTGGGTGAGGAGCATGGTTTTCAGCCGCATATTGTAGATTGTTTGCAAGAAATTGCGGGCGCTTATTATTGTCAATGTGAGTACGATTTAGCACTACAGTACTGGTCTTATTGTTTAGATTTGTCTTTGAATTTGTCTGATGATGATGCGTATATCCAAGCCAACATTGGGATTGGGCAGATTTACTTTTCGCATGATGATTTTGTAGCTGCTTTAGAACATCACCGTCAAGCTGCGGAATATATACCTAGAATAAAAAATGATAAATTAATCGTCTCCTTGTTGATTAATCTAGGTGGCGATTATCTCAGCTTATTACAATATGATGAGGCCCTAAAGGTATTGCAAGATGGTTTATTGCATGCAAAAAAAATAGATCATTTAGAATATATCTCAGAAACTTTATGCCTAATAGGGCAAGCGCAGTGGGCATTGGGTCAGTTAGAGCTTGCTCAATGTAGTTTGCTTTCCGCATTAAAAATAAATAAGAAATTAAAAAATCAATGGTGTTTGGCGAGCAATTATCTTGCATTAGGTAAAATAAGTTTAGCAGTGCGTGATGATCTATTAGCGAGTAAATATTTAAAACAAGGTTTATTGCATGCCCAGCGTAGAAATGCCGCTAATTTGGTATTTCAATTTGAGGAGCTGATTGCTAAGCTGGCGGAGTTAAATGGCGATTTTAAATTGGCTTTAGCCTATTTTAAGCGTTTTCATCTTGGGCAGCAGGCCGTAAAAAACCAGCTTTCCCCGTATAAATTGCAAGCCATGAAGATGCAATTAGAAATGGAAAGCGCACGTTTAGAAAACGCCGATTTACGTCGCCAGCGCGCAAGCCAGCATCGCGAAATACAGCGGGTAGAACGGCTGGCTAGCTACGATGGCCTAACCGGTATTTTAAATCGCCGTGGTTTAGAAGAGCAGGGTTGTGAGTTGTTTCAGCGCCAGCGCATCAATCAGCAGTCTTTATCTGTGCTGATGATCGATGTGGATCACTTTAAACGGGTGAACGATGGCTGCGGTCATCCGGTAGGTGACAAAGTATTAAGGCAAATTGCCGCGCTGCTTAAATCGGGATGTCGGCAGGATGATTTGGTGGGGCGCTATGGAGGTGAAGAGTTTGTGGTGCTCTTACCTAATCATGAAGGCGTCGCCGCTATCGAGGTAGGTGAGCGCCTGCGTGGCTTAGTGGCTGCATGGATTTGGTCGAGAATTCACCCTGAATTGAAAATCACGATTAGTGTGGGCATTGCTAGTATTGTCGATGATGCATCCCTCGAAGCTTTACTCAATCGCTCAGATCAATGCCTTTATCAAGCCAAGCAGCAGGGGCGAAATAGGGTGGTGGTTTAGCGAGTACACTGAATTACAGTATTTAGGGGCTAAAAAGAGTAGTAAAAGTACGTCATTCTGTTGCATTCATGTGAATGCTTTATGCTTTTTAAACAAGGCTAAGCCATTGAAAACGGGTGTTTAAGTGCTGGGGACTGATATCCCCACAAAAAATGGGGCTATAACAATGGGGGTTTTCCGCTAAAATCAACGCTCCCATGACCCCGCAAGCCCTAAGAGTCCCCCATGGCCGAGCCTATTACTACTCCCATCCCACCGCAGCTTGTGCATGATCGTGTGCGCGAAATTCCTTACAACTACACTTCGTTCTCCGATCGTGAGATTGTGATTCGCTTGCTGGGTGAAGATGCCTGGCAGGTACTCGATGATTTACGCCAGCAACGTAAAACCGGCCGGTCTGCGCGGATGTTGTTTGAAGTATTGGGCGATATCTGGGTTGTGAAGCGTAACCCCTATCTGCAAGACGATTTACTCGATAATCCTAAGCGCCTGAATATGCTGGCCGAAGCCATGCACCACCGTGTGCACGAGATCGAGAAGCGTCGCCAAGAAAATACTCAAGTAGCGCTTTTGATTGATCGCACTCGTGAGGCCGTAGAGCGTTTTGAGCGCGAGTTTATCGATGTGGCTTTGCTGCGCCGTAAAGTGCTCAAAAAAATGGGCCGCCTTACCCGTAATGACAATATTTGTTTCGATGGTTTGGCGCGAGTCAGCCATGTCACCGACGCCACCGACTGGCGCGTTGAATATCCCTTTGTGGTGCTGGCCCCCGATACCGAAGAAGAAATGGCCCCCTTAGTGGCGGCCTGTATCGAGCTTGGCCTGACCATCATCCCGCGTGGCGGTGGTACAGGTTATACCGGCGGCGCTGTGCCATTAACGGCGCTCTCTGCCGTAATCAATACCGAAAAACTAGATCAGCATAACGGGGTTGAATACCGTGAGTTGCCTGGCGTTGAGGGCAAAGTGGCGACGATTCAGTGCGGTGCAGGCGTGGTGACTCGCCGTGTGATGGAAACTGCCGAGGCCGCAGGTTTAGCGTTTGCGGTGGACCCCACTTCGGCTGATGCTTCCTGTATTGGCGGCAATGTGGCGATGAATGCCGGCGGCAAAAAAGCCGTACTGTGGGGCACGGCGCTGGATAATCTGGTGTCGTGGAAGATGGTTGATCCAGATGGCAACTGGATGTTCATCGAGCGCATGGATCACAATATGGGCAAGATCCATGATGCCAAACAAGCCACATTCCGCATTCGCAAATTTAAGCCTGATGGGCAAACGCTGATTAGCGATGAAAATTTGGTCATCCCCGGCAATAAATTCCGTAAGGAAGGCTTGGGTAAAGATGTTACTGATAAATTCCTCTCCGGCCTGCCAGGCATTCAGAAGGAAGGCACCGACGGGCTGATTACCAGTGCCCGCTTTGTGCTGCATCGTATGCCTAAGCATGTGCGCACGGTGTGTTTGGAATTCTTTGGCGAAGTCAGCCGTGCCGTACCATCGATCGTAGAAATCAAAGATTATCTGGATGCGCATACCAGCGTGCAGCTGGCCGGTTTAGAGCATCTGGATTGGCGCTATGTGCGCGCCGTGGGTTACGCCACCAAGGCCAAATCCAAAGGTCGGCCAAAGATGGTCTTGATTGCCGATCTGGTTTCTGATGACGAAGACGCGGTAGGGCTGGCATCTAGCCATGTGGTGCAGCTGGCCAATATGCGCGGCGGTGAAGGCTTTGTGGCGGTTACGCCGGAAGCACGCAAAAAGTTTTGGCTGGATCGTGCCCGCACTGCAGCAATTGCTCGTCATACCAATGCTTTTAAAGTGAACGAAGACGTGGTGATTCCGCTGCCACGCCTTGGCGAGTATTCCGACGCGATTGAGCGCATCAATATCGAGTTGTCGCTGACCAGCAAGCTAGAGCTACTCGATAAGCTGCAAGATTTCTTTGCCCATGGCCGTTTACCCGTGGATGCGGGGGATGCGCCAGTCAGTGCCGAAGAGTTGATCGGCGATCGCCGTGAAACAGCCTTAGCCTTGATCGAAAAATCCCGCTTGCATTGGCAGTGGATTTTTGATCACCTCGATGATTCATTCGAGTTGTATCGTGCAGCATTTCCGACCATGCCCTTAGAAAAAGAGCTGATCGGCGATGATATTCCGCAAAGTGTATTTTTAGCGCTGCGTGATTTTGTGCTGCGGGTAAGCTGGAAGCGTGAGCTGCTGGCTGGGCTGGAGGCGCTGTTTTCAGGCCGCACCGATAAATCCATTATGGAGCTGGTGTTTGCCATTCAGCAGAAAGTGCTGAAAGGTCGCACTTGGGTTGCCTTGCATATGCACGCTGGCGACGGCAATGTGCATACCAATATTCCGGTGAATTCCGACGATTACGAAATGCTGCAACGCGCCCACCATGCTGTGGCACGGATTATGGGCGTGGCTAGAAATCTGAACGGCGTAATTTCTGGCGAGCACGGCATTGGTATTACCAAGTATGAGTTTTTAAGCCGTGAAGAGCTGGCCCCGTTTGAAGCATATAAACAGCGTGTTGATCCGAACGGCCACTTTAATAAAGGCAAGCTGATGCCTGGCGCGGATCTGGCCAATGCCTACACGCCATCATTCAGCCTGCTGGGGGCCGAATCGCTGATCCTAGAAGCGTCCGATATCGGTGAAATTAGCAATAGCGTAAAAGACTGCCTGCGCTGCGGAAAATGTAAGCCAGTTTGCTCCACCCACGTGCCACGGGCTAATTTGCTGTACAGCCCTAGGAATAAAATTCTAGCCACAGGTTTGCTGACCGAAGCGTTTTTATACGAAGAGCAAACTCGTCGCGGTGTATCGCTCAAGCATTTTGATGAGCTAGGGGATGTGGCCGACCATTGCACGGTTTGCCATCGCTGCTTAAACCCTTGCCCAGTGAATATCGATTTTGGCGATGTATCGATCGCCATGCGTAATTTCTTGCGTAAAGAAGGTAAAAAGAAATTCAACCCAGTTACCGCGATTGGTATGGGTTTCTTAACCATAAAAGATCCTGCCACCATCAAGTTGATTCGTAAGGTAACGATTGAGTGGGGCTATAAAGGCCAGCGCTTGGCGCATGCCGTGGCTAAACGTATGGGCTTACTCAAGCCAGCCTTGAAAACACCGCCCGCCACGGTGGGCAAGGCGTCGATCAAAACGCAGGTGATCCACTTTATTAATAAGCCCATGCCAGGTGGCTTGCCCAAGAAAACCGCTCGCGCCTTGCTGGATGTGGAAGACTCGACCGTGGTGCCGGTGATTCGGGACCCGCAGCGACTGCATCTTAAAGAAGAGCAAGAATCGGTGTTCTACTTCCCCGGTTGCGGTTCAGAGCGCTTGTTTAGTCAGGTGGGCCTTGCTACGCAAGCCATGCTTTGGCATGTGGGCACCACCACGGTGCTGCCGCCGGGCTATCTCTGCTGCGGCTATCCGCAAACATCGGGCGGCGAGAAAGACAAGGGCGATAAGATCACCATGGATAACCGCGTCTTATTCCATCGCCTTGCCACCACGCTGAATTACCTCGATATCAAAACGGTGATTGTGTCTTGCGGCACCTGCATGGATCAGCTGCAGAAGTATCAGTTTGAGCTGATTTTTCCGGGCTGCCGTCTTCTAGATATTCACGAATATCTGCTGGAAAAAGGCGTGAAACTGGCAGGCGTAAGCGGCGAGCGCTATATGTACCACGAGCCATGCCACACCCCGATGAAGACCTACAAAGGCATCGACGTGGCCAATGAATTGATGGGGCAGAAAGTAGAACTGAATGATCGATGCTGCGGCGAATCCGGCACTTTTGGCGTATCCAAGCCACAAATCGCCACGCAGGTTCGCTTCAGAAAAGAAGAGGAAATGAAAAAGGGCGCAGATAAACTGCGTGCTGAATCGGGAGCTGAAACCCCCGTCAAAATCCTCACCTCTTGCCCATCTTGCCTGCAAGGTTTGAGCCGCTACAACGACGATTCAGGCACAACCGCTGATTACATCGTAGTAGAAATCGCCAAAACGGTATTGGGTGCAAACTGGATGCCAGAGTATGTAGAAAAAGCTAGAAATGGTGGGATTGAGCGGGTGCTGTTGTAATTAGCTAGCAGCCTGTCGAGCTTAATCTTAAGTCCGGCAGGCTGTTAGGGTGGGCATGTGCCCACCCTTTTTTAAATCGCCTTTACAATCCACCCATCCGCCGTATCTTCTACCTCATACCCCAGCGCTTTTAACTCCCCTCGCACCTGATCCGCTGCTGCCCAGTTTTTCTCTTTGCGATACTGCTGGCGTTGTTCAGCCAAGGTTTGAATCTCTGCAGGAATTGCTGCTGCAACTGCAGGCTGCCAAGTCGCTAGGCCTAGGCCCAATACTTCATCAAACTTGTTTAGCGTGGCTTTTTTATGGCTTGGGCTGATATTAGATTTAAGCAGCTCCCACACTAAGGCAAGGGCACGGGGGAGGTTGAGGTCTTGGTTGATTTCTTCAGTAAAACGCAGCAAATAAGCACTATCGTACTCGCCGCCATTGGGCAGGGAGAAGTAGGCGTCTCTCAGGCGGCCAAGGGCGGTTTGAGCGCCGATGAGTGCGTCCCAATTAAAATTAAGCTGGCTGCGATAGTGCGCCGTTAAACACAGATAACGATAGGCGATTGGATCGATGCCTTGGTCGATCAGCGTTTGTAGACGCAGGAAATCGCCGCTGGATTTACTCATTTTGCTGGCGTCCAGCTGCAAGAAATAACCGTGCATCCAGAAATTAGCTAAGCGCGTGCCGTGGCAGGCTTGGTTTTGGGCGATTTCATTGCTGTGGTGAATAGAGATATGGTCTTCGCCACCGCAGTGGATATCAAACCAAGGCTCCAGATATTTGGCCGACATGGCCGAGCACTCAATATGCCAGCCCGGAAAACCACGGCCCCAAGGGCTTTCCCATTCCATTTGGCGGGTGCTGCCCGCTGGGCTAAATTTCCATAGCGCAAAATCGGTGATGCTTTTCTTCTCGCCCAGTGCCACGCGGCTACCGGCATTCAGGCCTTCGCGGTTTAGGCGGGCCAAATAGCCGTAATCGTCTTGTTTGGCGGTATCAAAATAAATACCGTCGCTATTGGCGTAGGTATAGCCTTTTTCTTCTAGTACTTGAATAAAGGAAATTTGTTCTGCAATATGCTCAGTGGCTTTACACCAGAGTGTGGGCTCTAGCATATTCAGCGTCATTAAATCATTTTTAAATACAGCGCTGAAATAATCGGCAATCTCCCAAGCAGATTTTCCTGATTTGCGGCTACCGCGCTCCATTTTATCTTCACCTTCGTCGGCATCAGAAACTAAATGCCCCACATCGGTGATATTGACGATATGGCGCACGCTATAGCCATTAAATTGCAGGGTGCGGCGTAGGATATCTTCGAATAAATAAGTGCGTAAATTACCAATATGCGCGTAGTCATATACGGTTGGGCCACAACAGTACAAGCCAACCCAATCGGTGCGAATGGCTTGAAATAGCCGTAATTGGCGTTCCCAGTTGTCGTATAAAAAGAGTGGCATATTGGATAAGTTATTTTTGAGTAAAAAAACATTGTACTGAGAATGGCGCTGATTTGGGCGACTTAGCGATCAACGATTTGTTACGTTCTGTGTTGTATCCGATAAAGTGAAGGGCATCATAAACGGCGTAAGATTGCGTTTTATCTGGATGGCGAATCGTAATGGCAGCCTGTAAAATAGCGTCGGCTCTTTAGGGCGTATGCCTGACTATAATGGGACCAATACACGAGGATAGCTCGATGAATTCAGAATGCGTATTGTGCAGTGAGAATGGTGGAGAAATCCTTTGGCAGGATGATTTTTGCCGTGTTGTTTTGGTTGATGAAGCGGGGTATGCAGGGTTTTGTCGAGTAATATTAAAACAGCATGTGGCTGAATTTAGTGATTTAAACGCAAGTGATAGAAATCGTTTAATGCAGCTGGTATTTGCGGTTGAATCGGCTGTGCGCAATACATTGCAGCCAGATAAAGTGAATTTAGCCAGTTTAGGCAATATGGTGCCGCATTTGCATTGGCATGTGATTCCTCGCTTTAAACAAGACCGACATTTCCCCGCGCCGATTTGGGCGGAAACAGTTCGTTCCGAAATGCCTTCCTTGGTTTCTACCAAGCAATTATTAGCATTAAGAATTGCGTTGCAGGCATTGCAACCATGAGCTCCATCCCTTTTACAGATGCGCGTAGTGCCAAAGATTGGCTGATTTTATTGCCGCTGATGAATACGCCTGTCGCCCATGCCGAGCTGAGCCATGCGATGAAATTTTTGGCGGCTAGCCAAATGGCCCCCTTAGAATTGCTGAAGGCTTTAGAGCTATTACGTGGCTCGGTGCACGATGTGCAGTTTGCTTTGCAGCATGAATATGCCGCCAAGCCTTTGCCTTTGAGTACTGCCGAGCAAGGGCAATGGCAGGCTGCGAGCAATCTGTGGGAGGCGATGGCCGATGCTTATGAGCGCTGCTGGCGAGGTGCGGAGGCTATGGATTCCCCTATTCATGAGTTTTTACCACTGGTGGCCGAGCGGGCTGTGCGCTGTATGGGCTTTGTGGCGCGCTGCTATTACATGGTTGGTAGAAAAGCGCCTGATTCATTCTGGGTAAAAGTATTCGGTTTTTATCAGCAGACTGAGCAATTGGCGATTACTGATAAAAAAGTAAAAGATAGTCTATTGGTGCTGGGCGATTTAACCACGGTGCAAGCGGTATTTATCCATACCTTATTACTTTCGGCGGCCAATTCCAATCAGCATACTTTGCGACGTTTGCTATGGATTGATCAAATGCTTGAATTATTTGCCACGCGCAGCCAGATTGCTTTGCAAGCGCCTGCTTTGCCGGGCAAAACGCCTTTGCAAATTGATTTAGCTGCACCGAGTAGCCCGCAGCGATGCGCTCAGCCATTGCAAGGGCCGAGTATTCGAGAGATAGATACGTTGGCTTTGGCACAAGTATTATCTAAGCGAATTAAATTGCTGCGCCAAGGTGAGTTGCCAGAAAAACTGGGCTTGGGTAATGAGCTAGATTTGCAATCTATCATTGATATTTTGTCTGATCTTTATCGGCTGTGGTGTGAGCATGGCACCGAGCGTGCGCCTCGTGAACTCAAACCACGTACGGTGCCGCTTATTTTGGCTTTGTCTGCTCAGCACCGTTATGTGGTTGATGGTGATTACACCCCGCCCCCCGAAGATGCCGTGCGAGTGGGTAGCCGTGATTTAATCAATATCCATTTGTTTGGTGATCTTTCTACTTCGCGGCAAGGTAGCGAGCCACAGCCTTTACCGCCGATTGAGCTATGGAATGTGGTGAATGAAACGGCGCAAGGCTTGCGTTTAAGCCGTTCGGTAAACGCGGGTGAGCGGATTAGCTTAAACCAGCTGATGGTGGTGAAGTCTTCTGCGCGCTATTTGGCTGGCGTTGTACGCTGGCTAGAAGAAAGTGATGGCTGCTTGCATTTGGGCTTAGTCTTATTGCCCGGCCTGCCTAAGGCCGCAGCCATTCGCCCCTATGAAACAGCGCGCGCTCATGCCGAATATACCGAGATTGTTTGGCTGCCCGCCATGCCGGTATTTAAAGCACCCAAAACAATTTTGTTACCTAATGGCTGGTTTAGAGCTGGGCGGCAATGCGAGTTTTGGGATGGTCAGCGGGTACTAAAAGTGAAGTTTATTAGTTTAGTAGAGCACGGCAGTAACTTTGAACGGGTACATTTTGCTGAGCTACTGCAATAGATCTAAGCGATAAGATTGCATCCTTCGGGGAAGGGGGCAATCCTATCAACTTAAGCGAAATGTTATTGGTATGGCGGGTGAAACCCGCGAGCAATGCTGAAAAATACGCGGGTTTCCCCCGTGTGCGCTAACCAAATCGTTTTTTCATTAGCAAACAGCGAAAAAGCCTAACAACCACGCTCTTTGCATGGGGCTTAAAAATCCCCTTGAAACACGCCGGAGCGAGGAATAAGCGGGGCGGGGGATCGCTTGGGAGCGAAGGATCCAGCCAATCCCGCCCGCCGCCGACTCGATTGGACCGCAGTAGGGGCTTTCGTGTTTTTGATGTTGTGGCTTGGCTTCGTTTCTTGGCGAAGCAAGAAAGGAAGGCCCCGCAGTGGCTACCGCTCCAAAATTAACGTGCCGAAGGCACTAAAAAGGTCTTTTTGACTTTGGTTAGCGCTCATGGGGCTTCACCCGCCCTACGATGATTCAATGCTTATCAATGAGTCGCAATGAGTGTCTAGCTTGATGCCTATAGGATTGGCTTAGGATCCGGCTCGAAACAAATTCCTTAGGGGGTATCAACACAGAAGCGTCATCCCCGAGCGTTTTAATCGGGGATCCAGCAGCGCAGCTGGATTCCCGCCACGTCACTCCCGAGTGATTGTGCCCTGAGGGGAATGACGATGTTTGTAAAACGGTAAATTAATCTGAACTAGCTCCTTAATCCCGCCCCATCGCAATCCTCAACAACTTCTCTTCATCCACCTCATCAATTTGCGATGGCCCTAAAAATAACTCGGCATAGTCTTTCCAGACTTTTTCTTTGACAAAAATCTCAAATAAATCGACGTCGATATGCTGATCTTTGGCCATCCATATATCCTTTCGTGGTGGCCAAGTAGCTTGCCACTCATTTACAGGCATTGAATCATCGTAGGGCGGGGGCAATCCGCCGAACTAGTTGTTACCTAGCAGCGCTTAGGTAGCCCCCTCGCACTCATTAAACTTACAAAACTTTACATTACTGCTTGTTAGCTTATGCATGTAGGGGTGTTTTACAGCACAATTATGCTCTGCTATGACTATAAAACTGAAAAATATAGCGTTTATTCAAAAAATAAGCTATAAAAACAATCGCTTAGACTATTTTTTATAAATTACAAGAAATTTATTTAATTTTTCATGCTTATGTCATTTACTTACACGTGTAGAGCGCATAATCTTACTGCCATACACCTGCCATACACCTGCCATACACGCAGTGTGTCTTTCGGTGAGGGATGTTGCGCGCGCTGTGAATTTGCATGGGTAAAAACGCTTATGTGAAGGAAATGAAAAGCTATTTCAAAGAAAAAGTATTTAGCCAAAAGTTTTTCTGCATATTGGAAACGACTGGCCTGCGTAGCCAAGATTCCGGAAAACTTTTTTCTGACTACTTGATGGTCGTTCTTTAACCTTTAATGCGAGCTAAATCATGAATTTATTAAATTCGAAAGATATTGAAGTGGTAAGTGGTGGTTTTCTTGGTGATGGGGCTGATGTTGCCTCGTATATCCATGATATGGAATTAAAGCAAAAAGCAAAAAACAAAATTGAACCAATTGGAGGGATTGATTTACCTCCGCCGTTTGATCCTCGCTTTGTAGTTTAAATAAATATTAGTTGTGCTTGATGTTTTTTAAATTGAACGATGTTTGATTTTTAGGTTACGTAGAGTTTGTTGTTTATTTGGCAGATACTAGAACTCAAGTTTTTTTTGAGAGGGAGCTAAATTAATCATCATTGCTCGAATATTTTTATCGGGGAGCCAGCTAAAACTCTTGGCTCCCGCTTATGAATAATTGATATTAGAGGCTCTTGCAAAACTGTTTTTTATGGTCGAAAAATAACTACATATTGTGTGGTTTATAATAAAAAACACGATATATAGCTTCGCTGCTCATTTTTTATACAATTTTGCAAGAACATCATTATTTTCGTTTATTTTTTACGTATCAAGAAATAATTTAAATTATTAAAAGTGCATAAACATAGATGATGAAAATAAGTGTCGTTAACGCCTGCATTAGGCCACCTGCAGAAAAGTCTAAAGCTCATTTTCAAATGCATATTGGGGCTTTATTGGAAATATGTGGACAGGATGGTTTACGTAAAAATATTGATATCAAATCTTTTTTGCACTGGATAAAGCCGGCTATTTTACATGATCAATTTTTTCTTTTACAAAATGATGGTGAGGTATCGCCAAGTGCATACATTACTTGGGCATTTGTAAATAAAGAAACGCTCCATCGATATAGCTATGGTCCACGATTTGTTTTGCATCCTTCGGAGTGGAATGAGGGCACGAATTTGATTGTTGTGGATTTTTGTTCATTAACGGATCCACGTCGCTTATTTAAAAAGTTATTAAATAAGGCCAAAGCCCTGCATGAACTAGGCATTGAATCGATTACGGTCTGCACTAGAGATAAATCTGGCTTGCCTATTCATTTACATCAAATTTACCTAAAAGCGCATCATGCATAGTACTCACCCATTTCAGACATTTGTTGTAGCTAATGAATTGAATACAGCACTGGTAGGTAAGCAACTACCTGCATCATCATTCGTTGACTTTGATACATTCAAATTAAAAAATACAGAATTAGTTTGGCTTAATGCTGATTTATTGAACGAATTGGATTGCAATTTGACTAGAGAGTTGGCTGAGAAAGAAATTCTGCAAAATTACTCTTATGTTTCACAAGATTACGCTACGCTCAAAGATATAAACATGGTTGATAAAAAAGTCTTTCTAGCTGATCGTTATGGTTCGCGTTATGAGGCGTGCAATGGTGGTAGTGCACGGTGTGGCATGAATGGGCAATTTCAAGTTAAAGGCATTGGGCGTAATCAGCTTGTTTCAGAAAATATTGATTACAACCATTCGCATGGCAAGCTTTGCCTTGCTGAGGCGGTGAATGAAGCCATCTGGGGTGAGATTTGTCATCAACACTTGCCCTATGGCGCGGTGCGCACTTTGGCGATTATTAAAACCAATGTTTTTATAAAGACTAATTACGGCTTGGGTAAAGATGTATTACAGCCCTGCGCCTTAGCCATTCGCCAGCCTGCAGTGCGTCCCGCTCACTTTGAGCGAGCCACATTTTTTTGGCCGCAAGCCGCTCATATTCATTTACGGGATAACGATTATATTCGTGTTCAAGAGTATATTGAAAATATGAGCAGCGCTTTTATTGCTGATGAAGAAGATCGAGCATTGTTTGCAGACAATAATACGTTTTGTGGTATGGCAAGCTTTGTTAAAAGAATGGCGCGGCAGATAGCAACATCTAGGGTTAAAGGGATTCCGCATGGCTCTTTAACCAGCTCTAATATTTCTATTGATGGACGTTTTCTTGATTTTGGTACGATATCGTCGGTGCCTGATTTCTCCAATTATATCTTGGCAGGTGGTCAGGGCGGCGTGTGGGATGACCATTTACTCATTGCCGAATGGATTCGCCATTTGTATTTTTACGTTAATAAATATAACAATCAGCAGTTAAGTAAGGAAATGCAGGATTTATTGATTGATCGATTTTTTTATGAACTAGAAAAAACAGAAAATATTGAAACAGCCAAATTGCTAGGCATCAAAGCAAGTAGCACAGACCAAGCTGCGATGGGGGGCAAGTTAAAGCAACAGCTCTGTGCTGCTGGCAAAGTGCCGCGTGCCTTTGTCGGTTTCAATGGAATTAACTTTGAAGCACAAATTAAGCATGCAGCAAAAAATACTGGCATTAGTGTAATTCCAGACCTCAGCCTGCGTAATATTCGCTATTCACAACATACTATCGCAAGTAAAACGGCGGAAATAGTATGTAACAGTAATGGCAATCGGGGTGCAATATCTGCCTTGATTGATGACTATATCCAAGTATGCACTAAGGCATAAATATGCTGCAATTCTTTACTTACCTATTAAGCATCCCCGTTGCCATTACCTTTGTAATGACATTTTTTCTGCTCTTGGTTTATATCATCAAACATAAAGAAAAAAATTCAAGGAATATAAATCTACCTAAGGTTACTGTTTTAGTGCCCTTTTATAATGAAAAATGTGATTATTTAATCAAAGCTTTGACCATGTTAGATGCCCAGCAGTATTCAAGTAAATTGCAGGTGGTATTAATTGATGATGGCTCAACTAATTCAACGCCGCAGCTGGTTCAGCAATGGATATCAAAAAATAGGCAGCAAGAATATATATGGTTGCAGCGTAGAAAAAATGGTGGGCGTAAAGGTTTTGCTCTTGATTTTGCCCTTGAATCAGGCATGTTAACAGGGGATGTCTATGTGGTGGTGGATAGCGATACCTTTATTAAACCCGATGGGATTTACGAGTTAGTTAGTAAATTGTGGAGTGATGATAGATATGCAGCAGTCTGTGGCTATATTTCGCCAGAAAATCATCAGGGTACTTTAATTGGCCGTTTGCAATACTTTGAGCATATTGGCTTTTATGGCGCAATTCGCGCTGCACAAGATAAATTAGGCATGGTGCCAGTATTAGCGGGAGCGTTTGTGGCACATCGCGCTTCAGTGGTGCGTGAAATTGGTGGCTGGAGTGAATGGTTAGTTGAAGATATTTCATGGTGTTGGAAAGCATTGGCAGCGGGCCATCGCACAGGATATGCCGCTAATGCAGTTGCAACTACCCAATGCCCACAAACCAGTAGCGTACTTTTTCGCCAGCGGCGGCGCTGGGCGCGTGGACGAGTAGAAGCATTTGTAACAGCCTGGAAATTATCAAAAATAAAAGGTGCATTATTTACACCATGGTTTTTACTAACGGCATTGCAATTTTTATTTCCGCCAACTCTAATTATGTTGCCTTTGCTCATTTATTTTAATATCTGGATGCCGCTGCTATTTACCGGTGCAACATTATTGATGTATGTGCTGTTTACTATCATTTATATGAATAGACATGGTGTAAAAGTTGGAATCTGTGGCAGGGATATTGCTTGCGTGCCTTTATTCACAGCTGTACTAGAAATGATTACCTGGATCCCTAATATATTGGGTTATATGGATGAAATATTGGGAAGGAAAAAAATATGGTTGACGAGGTAGGTAAATTCTATAGTTGCATTATACAAAAAAATAAAATTTTTTGTATATTGAAATAATTTTTTTTGCTTGAATTTTATAATAAAAAATTGTTATTCATTAATGTGTTAAGTTGGATGGTATTTTTGCAGGTTTTGAAAATTATCATGTCTTTGGTTTTGGATGTATTTTACCCCTCTAATCCTAGTGTTAGTTTTCCTTATTTTTCAGATAATGAAGTGTATTATTTGATTGCGTCGGTTTGTATAGTTGGTCCTGTTGTTGAAACAATAATTTATCAGTTTTTTATTAGTGAATTATTGTTGAAAGTTGGAATTAAAAAAATATTTGTATTTGTAATTGTGACAGGTATTTTTATTTATGCACACCATAAAAGTGGTGCGGTTCCAATGTTGATGACAGTACCAAGTTCTATCGTTTTTTCTTATGTCTATCTTAAGTGTAGAGATAGGTCTAAATCACTGGCTTGTGTTGTTGTTTATTTCTTGCATGTTAGTTCAAATTCTAATTTCGCATTTTTGGTTTTATCTCATTTATATTTTTAATATGTGTTTGAAATAATGTATTTATTTTAATTTCTATTAATAATCGGAGCGACGCGATTCCTGTCGCATTTTAGGAGGTAGTGACTATGTATCAATTAGATGATAAAGAAGTATTGATGGTTGATGGTGGTGGGGATGGCTTTGCTGCTTTGAAGAAAGTATTTACGTATTGCAAAGATAACACGCTTACTTGCGTGACTGCTGCAAATGAAGTTACAGATTTAATATCAAAAGGCTGGACTTTTGTCTCTGAAGGATGGGAGTCAATTACCAGTTCGAGTAATAGCACAGGTAATGGAAGCCATAATAACCACGTAGGTGGAGGCCCTGGCTATCCAGGTGCCGTGGGTAATTACCAAGGTCATGGAAGTACCTACAATTAAATATTAACTTAATAAGGTATGGTTACAGTCGTTAATTAACCTTTTGTTTGGATTCAATTATTCAGGTCTTGTGTTAGCACATTATGCTAATGCAAGACCTGATGGAGGGTTAATTATAAAATTAAGCTCCTCCGTATGATTTAACCTTAACTAACGTTTATTTGCCATTATTGATGGTGGTGGTGAAGTGGTTAATGGAATTTTAGATATTAAATAGTTTGGGTCGCAGTATATTGTCGTTAATGATTTAAAGTTATTGCGGCAAACAAGGCCTGATGGAGCTGCTTTCTATTTTTGAATTATATCTAGATAAGTGCCTCGGTATAAATTATCAAACACTTTTCAATCATACATTTTTCATAGGGTGTAAAACGACGAAGTCGTTGCGCGCCAAGGGCCGGTGCGCAAGAAATGCGCTTGCACACCCTACGAAAATCACTTTATTTTACATTTAAAAATACCATGCAACTTATGCCGAACTACTTAGCTAGTTGAAATAGGGTTGGCGATTTTTTATACTGAGTTGATAATTACTTACTACTGTAGAGGCGGTTGTGGACTTTTTTAAACTAAGTAATGCAGGTAATGCCAAGGAATATTTTGGTGTAAATTGGGCATTGACGACCAAGTGTAATTATCGCTGTAGTTACTGTCACCCTGATTTATATAACGGTAAAATTAAAACGGCAGAATTTGAAGTTATTTCTAATTTTGTTGATAAAGTATTTGAGTATTGTGATAAAAAAGGACTGAAACCATTTTTTGAATATGCAGGAGGGGAAGTTACTTATTTAAAATGGTTTGGTGATTTACTCAGCCTGATTAGTCCACGTGGTGGTTTGGTTTCGATTATATCCAATGCCTCTTCTTCTTTGGATTGGTGGAATAAGCATGTGCATAATTTGCATGGTGTTTATTTGAGCTTTCATGTTGAGGGTATTAAGGATATTGAGCATTTTATTCAAGTAGCAGAAATTATTGAAAAATCACCTACTACCCATTTACATGTCAATGTAATGATGTTGCCAGAGCGATTTGCAGAGTGTTTTGCATTTGCGGAGAAATTGCGCTCGCGTGTTGAATGCACTATTGCATTACAGCCTTTATATTATGGTTTTGGTGGTGCAGGGATTACTGGTAAATATCCATATACGACTGAGCAAGAAGAAATAATGAAATCATTCAGGGGGCGCTCATATCAAAAGGATATTCCAGAGCCGCGCGGATCGATGATGGTCAGTATGGATAATGGTGAGGTTTTGAAAAAAAGTACTTTTGATTTGCTAATTGAAGAAAAAACCAACTTTGTTGGTTGGGATTGTAATGCGGGTATTGAAAACATTGTCGTGACCTTTCAGGGGGATATTTATCGGGCTTGGTGTATGCAAGATGGCCCTATTGGGACGATCTTTGATGCGCAATTGGAATTGCCAGCTAGCCCGATGTTGTGCCGAACTAAAATATGCCAATGCGGTGCAGATATTTGTTCGACTAAAGTAAAACGCAAAGTACGAGGAAATATTCCTCAGCTTGTTGCTGTATGAGTGCGGCTAAAAGACAGCTCTACCGGCAGTCCTTTTTTGATGCTCAAAAAACGCCTACCGAAGGGGTAATCATGCTCCCCGCTAGCTTGCCTTTATCGGGCTTTGCTATTGCCAGCATTATTATTCTTTCGACATTTATTTTTTTCATTAGCTATGGCTCCTACACCCGTAAAGCGCGCTTAGATGGCTTAGCCATGCCATCAAGCGGCTTGGTGAAAGTCATGGCACAACAAGAAGGGCGGGTTGAAAGCCTGTTGGTGAGTGAAGGGCAATCCGTTCAAGCAGGTGCACCTTTATATCGCTTAAGTGGCGAGCGTTATGATGGCAAGGGCAAAGCCTCGGTGGCGGCGCTGACGCAATCCATGCAGATGCAACAGAGCATGTTGGCTAACCAGCGCATGCAAGCACAGGACATGAATAGCACTCAGCAAGCAGGCTTATTAAGTAGAGAAACTCAATTAAACACCGAGTTAGAAAGTGCTAAATCGGTACTTAGACTGGCAGAAAGGCAAGCGGCGCTGATTCGATCGGCCTTAGAGCCTTACGAGCGTTTAGCCAAGCAAGGCTATGTGTCCGCCATGGATAGCCAGCAAAAGCAAATTGAATTAGCCAATGCAGAAGCACGAGTGGAGGAGCAAAGGCAGGCGCAGCAGCGTTTGCAGCGCGATTTGTCTGCCACTCGCTCAGAGCTGCAAAGAATCGGCTTGGAAGGCAAAACACGGATATCTGAGCTAGATAGACAATTGCAAGGTATTAGCCAGCAGCAAATTGAATTATCGGCCCGTGGTGAAAGCATGCTCACTGCTCCTGTCTCTGGCACGGTGGCGGCAATTATGGTGAAGCCTGGCCAAGCCGCTAATGCGAATGATGCCATGCTCACCTTGGTACCCAATAATTCTCGTATGCAAGTTGAGCTATACGCCCCTAGTAAATCGGTTGGGTTTATTAAGCCAGGTCAAAAAGTGGGTTTACGTTTTGCTGCCTACCCCTATGAAAAATTCGGGGTGCAATATGGCATTACCCGCGAAATTTCTAAGGTCGCTTTAACGCCCAATGATGTGGCGGTACGCAGCCCCTTTGCGTGGAAAGAAAATGAAGCGCATTACCGTGTGATTGTGGAATTGATTAAACCAAGCGTTACTGCTTATGGGCGTGAAGAGCCATTAAAAGTCGGTATGGCGGTATCGGCCGATGTGGATTTGGATACGCGCAAAATTTATGAATGGGCCCTAGAGCCATTGTGGAGTTTGCGGGGAAAGATTTAGGGGTTGCCAATTGGCAATATCGGAGCCACGCGATTCAGTGGTATTTTTAAATTTTTTAAAGGTATATTAAAAATGCGTAAGTTAGAAGTTGTTGAATTAAATTGTGTAGTTGGTGGGCGGTTTTCTCGTGTGGTATACCGCTCTGAGGACAAACAGGATTTAATGTGCAATAGTGAGTATGGTGGAGTATTTAGTGATGGTATTGGTGGCTTTGGTGAGTTTTCGGTAAATGTGTGGGATAGGCCTAGCGCACCACCAGATTTTGCAGAAAAAATGGCCCAAGAAAAACCTGGTTTCTTTGATGGTTTTTTTAGGCCAGGCTGGGGTTTGATATTTAAGTCTGGTCCAGCATATTAAATTTACTTTCTTTAATTAAATGTTGCAATGAATAGATTTAGTAATTTATTGTGGTTGGTCTAAAATTATTTAGTCTATTCATTTTTTTAAGTTGCTTATATGTTATTTGTAAATTTATAAGTACGCATTAATTTTTTTATAAATAATCTGTGTAAAACTGTAGTGCATATTTTAAATGTGGCTTTAATTAAATTATTGGTGGGTTGGTAGGGACGAAATAAGAGGAGTTAAATGTTTTTAATGTTGGGGATAAGTGTGAAAAATTCATTTATAACTATTTTGTTAAATGAATTGGTGAATATTATTTTTATTTTTAAAAATATATTATATGGATTTTACTATGTTAAGGTTTATCCGTTATTTTTTGTTTGTGGGCGTTTGTTTTATTTTGTTTATATTTGTTTTAATTTACACTAATTTTAATGTACACAGAAATTCTGATTATACAGTATTTGTTCAGAATGAGTATGTAATCAAAGATATTGTTACGCTAATTGACCAATCTATAGAAACGGTAAAGGTTAAATTGTGGGCACCCAAAAAATCTATTATTTTTATATGTCGTACTAATTGGTGTTATAGAATTTTCTCACCTTCATATGGTTATGCTAGTTTTGAAAAGGCAATTACAATAGAAGGGCACATTGTTGCGGTAAATAGGAATGGTGCTAATAGAAAAATATTGACACATGAGTTAACTCATGTGGCGACCGCAAATATGAAGTGTAATGGAAAAGATCAAATGCCAGAGTGGCTGTCAGAAGGAATTGCTGTTTTTGTTAGTGATGATGAGCGGTATTCTAGGGCTAATTTTTTAGCTAGTGCGGAAAAAAATAATATGGAAATAGATTATGTGATGAAAAATAATGATAAATGGAATTTGATTACACGGGTTGACCCAGTACTATCGTATGGAGCAGCTTTATATTATGTTAATGATATGGTGCACAAGGCAGGTGAAGATAGTATTGGTAAGGTAATTGTCGATTATTGCAATGGGGGAAAATAAATTATTATTTGCCATGTATTGAAGTCATTGTTAGAAAAATTAATAGGTAATCAAAAAATAAAACTATCGAGTTAGTCTTGCGTCCATTCTAGTTTGTTCGCGGATCTTGGTTCCTTCATTGCCAAATTAAAACTATTCATTTGTCTAATCGAATAAGAATAATGCGGTTTATTACTTTGGTGTTCGCTTAAGTATGAATATTGTTAATGACTTAAATTGGGGCTGGTCTAAACGCCTCCCCCTCATCCGCCAAACCGAAGCCGCTGAATGTGGTGTGGCTTGTTTAGCCATGGTCGCGGGGTGGCATGGTTATAAAATTGATTTGCCTACTTTACGTGGTCACTTTGGTATTTCTCAGCACGGTATGAGCTTTGCACGTTTAATTGAATGTGCGGAGGCGATGCATTTGTCGGGTAGGCCGGTGCGTTTGGAATTGGATGAGTTATCCCAATTAGCCATGCCTTGTGTTTTGCATTGGGATTTAAATCACTTTGTGGTGCTTAAGGCGGTGAGCGGCAAGGTGGTGGAGATTCATGATCCTGCACGTGGGGTATTAAAACTCTCCTTTGCCGAGGTGAATAAACATTTCACCGGTGTGGCACTGGAGTTATCGCCGACCCATTCGTTTCAAAAAGCCGATGCGCGTAAAAAGATTTATTTATTTGAATTAATTGGCCGCACCGTCGGCTTAAAAGCAGCCTTGGGGCGTATTTTTTGTTTTGCTTTGGTATTAGAAGCATTAGCCTTGGCTGGGCCATTTTTAAATCAGATTGTGATTGATGAAGTGCTGGTGGCGCGGGATGATAGCCTGCTGGCCTTGGTGATTATTGGCATGTTGATGCTGACGGCCACGCAAACTTTAATTGGCTTGGCGCGGCAATGGGCGACCATTTCGATGGCCGTTAATTTTAATATGCAATGGACGGCCAATGTTTTTCATCATTTAACCCGCTTGCCGATTGATTGGTTTGAAAAACGCCATATTGGTGATATCAGTGCCAAATTTGCGGCGGTCGATACCATTCAACACAGTTTAACCAATAGTATTTTGGAAGCGCTGCTGGATATTTTGCTGGTGGTTGGCACCTTGGCGATGATGCTGATGTATAGCATTCCCTTGTCGCTGGTGGCGATTGCAGCGGCGGCGCTTTATGGCTTAATGCGCTGGATGTGGTTTGACACCATGCGTAAGGCGTCTGAAGACAGTTGGATTGCAGGCACGAAAGAATCGAGCCACTTTCTGGAAACCTTACGTGGCGTGCTCAGCCTGCGGGTGAATGGCGCAATGGGCCGACGTGAATCGGCGTGGCGCAATTTAAATGTTGAACGCCGTAATGCCCAATTACGCGAAAGTAAATTAGGCATGGTCTACGGCATTATCAATACTTTAATTGGCAGCTTGGTTTCTGCTGCGGTGATGTGGTTTGGCGCTAAGGCGGTGTTATCTGGCCAGTTTTCGGTAGGAATGCTGGTGGCGTATATGTCTTTTCAAGGGCGGTTTTCGGGCAGTATTTCATCCTTAATTAATAAGGTTTTTGAATATCGCATGTTGGATGTTTATAACGAGCGGCTTGCAGATATTGTATTAACCCCTGTAGAAAATGCCTCTAAAGCCAAGGAGGGGAGTGAGCAAGCTAGTTCATCAAGTGGTCTGCTACCGGTGGCGTTTAATCGTCCCTTGGTGTTTGCTGCTGATCAGCCGGTATTAGAAATATCCCATGCCAGCTTTAGCTATGGGCAGGGCGAGCGAGAAATTTTATCGGATGTTTCGCTCAGTGTTTTTCCGGGCGAGGTGGTGGCCTTGGTTGGGGCGTCAGGTGGCGGCAAGACCACGTTGCTTAAATTGGTATTGGGTTTATATCAGCCCACACAGGGCAGCGTGCGGGTGCTGGGGCAAGATAGTAAGCAGCATGGTTTTACACTGGTGCGTAATCATATTGGCACGGTGCTGCAAGAAGATCAGCTATTTACCGGCTCTATTCTAGAAAACATTACCTTCTTTTCGCATGATTACGATCCAGAGCGAGCCGAGCATTGTGCGCAACTCGCCGAGTTGCATTGGGATATTGAAGCCTTACCGATGGGCTATCAAACCTTGGTAGGGGAAATGGGCGGCACTTTATCGGGCGGGCAAAAGCAACGTTTATTATTGGCGCGTGCTCTATATAAGCAGCCAAAATTGCTACTTCTGGATGAAGCGACTAGTCATTTGGATGTGATGAACGAAGCGCGTGTCAGCCAAACTTTACGCACTTTAGGGATCCCCATTCTGCTGATTGCCCACCGGCCAGAAACGATTGCTTCGGCCGATCGCGCATTGGAATTAGCAGGTGGCAGAATTGTTTTTGAGCATAAGAAGCCGGTAGATACGCAATTGGCTGAGGCTGCGATATGAGGCTGAGGACATGGCACAAATATTGCCCAGCGTCATCCCCGAGAGCTTTTGTCGGGGATCCAGCAGCGCCACTGGATTCCCGCCTGCGCGGGAATGACAAAGTTAAGCTGCACCAGATGTTGCGCTATCTGCGTGTTGGCTTTGCGTGCTTATTGGCTGGCGTTTGCATGCCTAGCTGGGCCTTGGATTTGTCTGATCCCCTGTTAACGACGCCAGATATCGCTGTAACTGGCGCTATGTTGGCAGGGGAAAAGATCACCCCTTGCATAGAGGGCAAAGTGGGCCGCTTGCTGACTTTATACGAGGCGGTGGAACGTGCCCTCTGTAGCAATCCTCAAACGATAGGGGCTTGGCTTAATATCAAGGCGCAAGCCGCTCAAGAAGGACTAGCAAAAGGGGCTCTGCTTCCGGTGATCAGCGGCTCGGTGCAAGCAAGCCGTAGCCATGCCTACTCTTCAGTGGGCGAGTATGAACAGTTTGCATCGGATAGCCGGACTAGCGTGCGTAGCGAAGCCTTGAATTTAAGCTAGGTGTTGTTTGATTTTGGTGCGAAGCGAGCACGAGCAGAAAGTGCCCAGCAATTGTTAATGGCCGCTATTCAAAATCATCAGGCCAGCTTGCTCTCGGTGTTTGCGGCAACTGCTAAGGATTATTATCTGGCGCTGGCTGCCAAATCGAGTGTGGATTCAGCCCGCGAAATTCAAACGGCGACCAAGACCAGCCTTGATGCGGCCGAAGCTCGTTATAAAAATGGCATCGCACCGATCAGTGATGTTTTGCAAGCACAAACTCAGTATGCACAGAGCGCATTTAATCTAGCGCGGGCAGAAGGCGAATTGATCAGTAGCCAAGGCTTGCTGGCGGTGGATATGGGCTTGTCGCCAGAAGCACAATTCGTTTTAAGCGTGGATGATGAAAAACTCGAAGGTACGGCTTTTGTAAAAAGTGTGAGTTTATTACTGGAACAGGCCAAACAAAGCCACCCAGCGATTGCCGCTGCACAGGCTAATTTAGCCGCGGCTAAAGCCAGTAAATATGCGGCGCTTGCTGAGGATTTACCCACGCTTAGCTTAACAGGGCGGGCTACACGTACTAGGCAGCCGGTTAATTACGGGCCAGAAATGGGCCAGCCACTCTCCACCACACATGATCGCTATATTGGCCTGCAAATTGAAATACCTTTGTTTAGCGGATTTTCGTCTTTTTATAAAGTAAAAAGCGCCATGGTGGCTGAGGATATTCAAGAGCAAGCATTGCGCGCTGCTGAGCAGCAGGTGGCTCAAAATGTATGGAGCAGTTATCAAATATTTAGAACGAACACTGAAAACCTGCAAAATACCAAAGTCATTTTGAATAGCGCCCGATTACAATTTAATGCAGCTCAAGAGCGTTATAAGCTAGGCGTAACCACTATTTTAGAATTAACCAATGCACAATCAACATTATCCAATTCCTCGCAGCAGCGAATTCGTGCCTTAGCAGAATGGAGAACGGCTCGATTACAGTTGGCTAGCCATATTGGGGTATTGGGAATGTGGGCAATTAAATGATATTTAATCCCGCCCCGTCGCAATCCTCAACAACTTCTCTTCATCCACCTCATCAATTTGCGATGGCCCTAGAAATAATTCGGCATAGTCTTTCCATACTTTTTCTTTGACAAAAATCTCAAATAAATCCACATCAATATGTTGGTCTTTTGCCATGCGCGCGAGGATGGTGAGGGATTGGGATATTTTCATGCCGTCTTTATAGGGGCGGTCGCGGGCGGTGAGGGCTTCAAATACGTCGGCGATGCCCATGATGCGGGCTTGAATACTCATTTGATTTTTGGTTAGCCCACGTGGATAGCCTTTGCCGTCCATTCTTTCATGGTGCCCTCCGGCAAATTCCGCTACATTTTTTAAATGCTTGGGCCAAGGCAATGATTCGAGCATTTCGATGGTGACTTCAATGTGGTGATTAATAATTTGCCGCTCGGCGCCGGTGAGTGTGCCACGGGCAATGGATAAGTTTTCTATTTCTTCTGCTGATAAAAATGGGCTAAGGATTCCTTCGGGGTTGATCCATTGTTGTTGGCCTATGGCTCTCACTCTTTCACACGCTGAATCAGGCATAAATTCGCCGCCGGTATTGGCGTGCTGCAAAAATGCTTTATCTAACTCTATTTGCTCTACACGCTGTTTCCATTCTATTTCTGTGCATTTACCGCGTAAAAAATCAATTTCGGCATCACGTGTTAATACTTCAAAGCGGGTATCAATGAGGTGAATCCGGTCAAATATGGTTTGTAATTTGGTGGCTTTATCAACCACATGCACAGGTGTGGTGATTTTTCCGCAATCGTGTAAAAGCCCAGCTATTTTTAATTCGTAACGATCTCGATTATCCATGGTGAAATCGGCCATAAAGCCATAATTGGCGTTATTAACGGCTTCAGCAATCATGATGGTTAAAGCGGGAACGCGCTGGCAATGGCCGCCGGTATAGGGGGATTTATCGTCGATGGCTAAGTTGATTAAATTAATAAATGATTCAAACAATTCTTCTAATTGATGTATTAAGCGCCGGTTAGTGAGCGCAATGGCGGCTTGCGATGCCAGCGATTCGGCCATACTTTGGCTATCCGCATCGAAATAGCTGAGTTCACCTTTTTGATCTCTGGCATTAATCAGTTGTAATACGCCGATGATTTCACGCTCGTGATTTTTCATGGGCACGGTGAGAAAAGATTTAGAGCGATAGCCCACGCTGGCATCAAAACGCTTGGTGCCAGAGAAGTCATAGCCTTCGGCGGTGTAAGCGTCTTCAATATTAATGGTGATATCTTTATTGACCGCACAAGCCACCACATTATTTAAATTAGGCGAGCCATCGGTATGGCGCAACATCACGGGGGGGAGGTTGGTAGGGTGGCCAGTGGTGCCGCCCATCGCAATGCCTAGCGATTCGGTAATCACAATTTCAAAATAAAGTGCGCCATCTTTTACTAAATAAAGCGTGCCCGCATCCGCATTCACCAGATGCTTGGCGGCGATCAGAATCGTTTCCATCAGCTTATCGATATGGCTCTCACACGATAGCGCAATTCCAATCGCATTGAGTTGTTCTAAACGCTCGTGAAGGATGTCATGGCTAAGCATATTGCATCTCTATTTATAACGACGTAGGACGATCTTGCTGTTGCCTGAGTTGGGCGCTATTTAATACAAACGGCGCGAATCTGCGCCATATCACTGAGGCCTTGCAGTACTTTTTCAATGCCGTCTTGCTTGAGGGTACGCATGCCTTCTTCTAGGGCGGTTGCGAGAAGTTCAGCGACCCGAGCGTGTTCTTGGATTTGTTTTTTCACCATATCGCTACCTACTAACAGTTCGTGTAAGCCTAAGCGGCCTTTATAACCCGTGTTATTGCAGGCATCGCAGCCTTTGGCGCGATAAAGTGTGAACTGCCCCTCTTGACTCGCAAACGAGGCTACCCAGTCTTTATATACGGTCTCTAAGGCGAGCTCGGGATCCTTCTGCCAGTCGGTCGTTTGCTTTAGCTCTTCGCTATATTCATGCAGCATGGATTGGATTTCGGCGGCTTCCGGCTCATAAGCTTCTTTGCATTTGCACAGTCTTTTAGCGAGACGCTGCGCCAAAATGCCGAGCAGGGCATCGGCAAAGTTAAAGGGGTCCATACCCATATCTAAGAGGCGAATAATCGATTCTGGGGCGCTATTGGTGTGCAGGGTAGCGAGCACCAAGTGCCCAGTCAGCGAGGCTTCAATACCGGTACTGGTGGTTTCTTTATCGCGCATTTCCCCCACCATAATGATGTCGGGGTCGGCGCGTAAAAAGGCTTTCATAATGGTGGCAAAAGTCAGCCCCGCCTTATTATTCACTTGAACTTGGCGCAGGCCTTTTTGGGTGATTTCTACAGGGTCTTCTACCGTCCAGATCTTGGTATCCGGCGTATTTAGGTGCTTGAGGATGGAGTGCAGGGTGGTGGTTTTTCCTGAGCCGGTAGGCCCGCAAACAAAAAACAGGCCGTAAGGCTTGGCGATCACCGATTTTAGATTGCTGATGGTGCGGTTTGATAGCGCGAGCTTTTCCAGTGGCAAAGGCTCACCCGAGGCTAAAATCCGCATCACCACATCTTCTACGCCGCCTTGAGTCGGAATGGTGGCCACGCGTAGCTCGATATCGTAGCCCGGCACATATTTTTTGAATTTGATTTTGCCGTCTTGTGGTTTGCGTTTTTCTGAGATATCTAGATCGCACATGATTTTAATGCGGGTGACGAGAGGATTGCGGTAGGAGGCGGGCACTTCTTTGTAAGCGACTAAAGAGCCATCGCGGCGAAAGCGAATACGGGTTTTTTCGTTGCCGGGGGATGGCTCGATATGAATATCGGAAACGCCGGTTTTATACGCTTCCACGATGATCTGATTCACCAGTTTTACCAGCTCATTATCCTGTGCTGCGGATATTTCTTCAGGAGAAACAGGCTCGGCCTCTTCTTCATCGCCCATATTGGAGAGTAGGGCGTCGATATTATTGTCATTACTTTGCTCACCAAAAAATAGATCAAGGGTCTTTTGAAACTCGGCCTTACTGGTGACGCGATAAATGGTTTTTTTATTGGGGAAAACATGGGCGACGGTGTGGCTGGCACGGATGCGTTCAGGATCGGTGGTCAGAATAATAATGCCTTCTTTTTCCTCATCCACCGGCAGCCATTCGTTTTCAGCTGCGTATTCCCGTTTGATATGTTTGAGTAAATCTAAGGGCTTTACTCTGTCGGGTTTAAAGGCTTCATAAGCCACGCCAAAATAACCAGCCAGCGAGTGTCCAAGAGCGGGTAGCGGTACTTGGTATTTTTCGCTGAGTAGTGTTTCTAAATCAATTTTATCTCGATGGCTTTCACGCAGGGCGACCTGCAGCGCGGCTTGGGTGATTACATTTGCCGCCACCAGCCCGCCATATTTATGCTGTGGTGCAAAGGGAAAAGGCTGTTGCTGTCTTTGTTGCAAAGCAATGGCGAGGGTCTTGGCGAGTAAGCGGAGGCCTTCTTCGCTTTGGGTATCAAAGGGGTGTTGATGCTTATTATTAATCAGCTGTACCACGCCAATTAAGGTGCCGTCTAATTCTGCTAACAGAGGCGCGGCCAGCATTTCTCGGGCATGAAAGCCAGTTTGTTTATCGACGGCTTGTAAAAATTGTAAGGTAGGGCTGTAGCGGGTGAGCTCGTCGCTGTCGTACACGTCGCGGATATTCACTAACTGTTTATGATTGGCCACAAAGCCCGCCACACTGCGATCATTAACGGGGATGCGCAGTTCTTTAAAGCCTTCCAAGCCGGTTTTTACCCGAGAGATCATTTCATTGCCGGTATCGTTGGCAACATAGATGGTGAGCCGTTCGGCCCCAAACACTTTGCAGGCTTCGCCACTGATCTCGAGCAAAATCTCATCAATATGCCGCGTTGCATGGATGCGATTGGTCAGGCTTTGCAGCTCATGCATAAAGTGTAGGGCGTTATCTTTTTGGCTCATGATGATGGCTCTTGGCTGGCATGGGGCGATGTTGTTGGTTGTAATTAATGGCGCATTGCGCTCATCGCTGAGCGACTAACCCCAGTCGCACGCAGGGCTTCGAATGCGCCCTGCAGGCATAAATATCTACACAATTCCTGTAAAAGAAAAAGGTCATCGTCGGTTGGGTTATGTCGTTCTTTATGCTCATTAGGGCGCTAATATATCTCGGCCGTAACCCACCATGACACGGCGCTGCGGTGGGTTACGGCCAGGATACGGCAGCGCCCATATTTAATACATTTTCTGGCCTAACCCACCCTACGGATACTGTCACACGCAGAGCTGAGCGACTAAACCCTGTCGCGCGTAGAGCTTTGAGTGCGCCCTATGGTGTTTTTAGACTTAAAAGTGGATGACTTGGTTTTGCTCTAATCTGCTGATGGTTAAATTGTGATTGTCTCTTAGTATTTCTTGCATGGTCAGCTCGGAATCTGCCGGTTTTAGATGGGTGACTAATATTTGGCAGGGGCGGCTGAGGTGTTTGAGTTGCTCAAGCAGGGTGTGCGGGCAGAAGTGTTTAGCAGCGTTGGCCAGCTCGTATTCACGGTTGCTAAATGCGGTTTCGATAATTAAATGGCTTAGGTTGCTCGTGGCATTCACGATGTCCCAAAAGGCGGCGTTGCAGACTGAATCACCACTGAAGATGATTGAATTTGGGCCGCTGTCTAGCTGATAACCCACTGCGGGGACAGTGTGTACCGCAGGAATGGCAGTGATGGTGCATTCTTCAATGGTGCAAGACTGCCCTACATCTAGCGTGATATAGCGCATAAAGGGGTTTTTAGTATCGGGGATTTGGTTGAAGTCGGGCCAGACACACCAATTGAAAATATGTTTTTTTAAGACATTAAGAGTGGCTTCGCTGGCATACACGTTCAGCGGGGTATTGCGGCTGCCCATAATAGTGTCAACCAGCATGGGCAGGCAGGCAATATGATCCAGATGGGCATGGGTCAGAAAAATATGCTCAATATGGGTCAGTGCGGTAAAGCTGAGATCGCCCACTCCCGTGCCTGCATCGATCAAGATGGAATCATTGATCAAAAATGAAGTGGTGCGATTTGCACCACCAATTCCACCGCTACAGCCTAGTATTCTTAACTGCATAGGAGAGGCCTGCTAAGTCATTCTGTATAAGCCTGTGATTTTTATAGGGTGTGCAAGTGCTTTTCTTGCGCACCGTTCTACTGCTATTTACTGTTAAATTGATGTACGCCATCCCAGTCGCTAGCGGGTGGATTACGCCTAAAATTTTGAATTCTGTCTAAGTACAGACTGTAAAGATGATGCTGGGATTCTGTAGTCATCTTTTGTAAGTTTAGTAACTGCATTTCGGCTAAATCCCACTGCTGATTGCGGTAAAACTTGAGGCTTTCATGAAATAAAACGAGGGTCGCTTCATTTTGGCTGGCGAGTGGCTGAGGCTCGTAAAGCGTCACCGCTTCAGTTTTGCCCATAACTCGTACTCGGTCTATTTCGCGGTAAACCAGATTCGGGGCAGCGGCTCGCGTGTTTTCGCTGACTAAAATACTGACTCCATAATACTTGGTTAAGCTTTCTACCCTTGACGCCAAGTTAACCGCATCCCCCATTACAGTGTAATTCATCCGAAATTGCGAGCCCATATCGCCCACTGTTACATTTCCGGTATTTATGCCTACGCCAACAGAAATCTCTGGCCAATTGCGTGCCGCTAATTTGGGATTAAGCCGATCAATTGCCTCTTGAATTTCGAGCGATGCCAAGACGGCATTTTGGGCGTGGTCTGGATCAAATACCGGAGCGCCCCAAAAGGCCATGACGCAATCGCCGATATATTTATCAATGGTGCCTAAATGCTGATGGCGAATAACGGTAGAAATTTCGGTAAGAAACTCATTCATAAAGCGGCTTAGCTCATCCGCTGGCATGCCTTCAGATATTTTGGTAAAGCTTCTGACATCAGTAAACAGCACGGTAAGCGGCCGATTCTGGCCGACCATGGTGTATTTTTCAGGATCTTCACTCATGCGCTCAACCAGCTCTGGCACAACATATTGGCCAAATAATTGGGTGAGTTGGCGCTTACGGCGGCTTTCAAAGAAATAGCCATAGGCCATATTGAGCGTGTAGAGGCCAACAATGAGCATCAGGGCCGCAGCCATGGGCATGGCAGTCTTGGCATAGTGCCAAAGTGCGAAATTTGTTGCGAATAATAGTAACAAGAGCAGTAAGCAGATGCTGCTGGCAATCAGCGGTGAGAGCCGAATGAGCAACCAAACCAGTAGCGGTCCAAGAATCAATAAAAGTAAAAACTCCGCCCCCAATAGATAGCCGGGGTGCTGGGGTAGTGTTTCATCGAGGATGGCGGCAATTAAGTTGGCGTGGATTTCTACCCCCGCATAGGCTTCGCCAACCGGCGTGACGCGTAAGTCTTTTAGGCCTGGAGCGGTGGTGCCAAGTAAAACAATTCGATCTTTTAACTCGGCTTGGCTAACTTCCCCAGAAATAACATCGGCGGCGGACAAGTAAGGGAAACTGCCTTGTGGGCCTTTAAAGGGCACCAGCGCCCAGCCATTTTTATTGACGGGCAATCGCCTCTTGCCAAGACGAAAGGCTTCTAGAGCAAAGCTGCCATCGGCAGTTTCTTCGATGACGGGGGCAAAGGCTTCTTGCCCCAGCGCGATTCGCGCCAGCGCCAAACCCAGCGAGGGATAGTAGTTTTCACCTATCCTAGCCACCAAGGAAACGCTCCTTGCTACGCCATCGCTATCGACTATTGGCACAAAGTGCCCACCGTGGCCTGCAGCCTGCTGCAAGCTGGGCAAATTGCCGCCATAGGTTTTACCGCCCACAATATAGTTGGCGACGGGGGCTAAATCGCTGGCATCCAGAATAGGGGGAGGGAGTGCACCACTCGAAACGGCTTTTGCCTCATTGCTAAAATAAAAACCGCTAATAATCGGGCGATGACTCAGCGCCTTGGCAAAACGGGCGTCGGTATCTAGCTCGGGAGTGAGGCGAGTAAGCTCATTCTGAAATGCAGTGTTATTGCTTAATTCTTGCTTGGCTAAACGGCGTAAAACCGGCAGACCTGAGCTTTCATCCGCTTCTGCAAAAACCACGTCGAAACCGAGCGCCTTAATATGGTAGTGATCAAATAATTGATCGACTAATTTGGCAAGGTGATCGCGCCGCCAAGGCCACCTACCGAGCGTTGCCAAGCTTTTTTCGTCAATATCAACAATGGCAATGCGCTGATCTACACCACCTTGTACGCCTAGCCGTAAGCGTACATCATAAAGATAAACGTCAATTTGGCTGAGCGTGGGCAAGCTGGGGGAGCCTGCCACATGCAGCAAGGCTAGTAGCAGCAAGGCCGTGCCTAATAATATCTGCGGCCAATATTTACGTAAGCTGGCTTTCATTATTTGCGATAAAAGAAAGTCATTTCAACACCCAGCAGCTCGATGATGTCTTCCTCTTGTAGATGATAAGCATGCATGCCAATCTCTTTGTGATTGACATTGGGGTGATGCGCTCCCTCAACATGAGTGAGGAAATAGCCCTGTGGCCGCTTACTAATCACGGCCACTTGCACTCCTGTTTTACCGAGGGTGGTGAGTTTTTTGCTCAGCTCTAATTCCTTGCCTGCATTGGGGCCACTCACCACTTTAATAATGCCCATGGCTTGGATCGGTGTTTCTGCATGGGGTGGAGGGGCTGGGGCTGATATTGGTGAGATTGGCGGGGCGGCCATGATCGGGGGGCGTCCCATTACCATGGTTTTTTCAAAGTCGGTGCTATCTACGGGCTTTTCACTAAAGTAGCGTAAAATATGCTTGCCAATGAGGATCTCATCGCCTTCTTTTAAGCGTTGTTTTTGTGCGTCTTGTTGGTTAATTTTTGTGCCATTGGTGCTATTTAAGTCTTCAATAAATACCTCAGAGCCCAGCATGGTTAAGGTGGCATGCTCGCCAGAAACGGCAAGATTATCAATTTGAATGTCATTGTTTGGGCGACGGCCGATGGTCAATCGCTCTTTATTTAGCTTGATTTCTTTAATTAAAATGCCGTCTAGGCTCAGAACTATTTTGGCCATGATTTTATTCTCTTCTCGAATAAAATATTTCTTCTGAAAAATATTTATATTGCGTTAACTAAAGCGTTATTTGAAAATTTTTTAGCTGTTAATATAAATTGATTAATTGTGCATGAATTAAGTAAACCAAGTACTCATCTTTGACCACAAGCCAATACTGGCAGGAAAGTCTTCTTTTACTTTGACTAAAATGGCTGAAATATTATCTTTACCGCCCATATCATTGGCCAGTTGAATGAGTTGTTCGGTGTTGAGTATTAAATTGCTATTAAAGGCCATTATCGTATCGGCTATATCCGCATCGTCGGCCATATCGCTTAAGCCATCAGAGCAAAATAAATAAATATCACCGGGCAAAACTGCGTGTTCATGCAGCTCGGCTTGTACGCCGCTATCGATACCCACGGCGCGGGTTACTAGGTTTTTGTATGTTGAGTGCTTGGCTTCTTCCGCCGTAATCAGGCCGCTATCGATTTGCTCTTGTAAAAAAGAATGATCGCGAGTGAGCTGTACTAGCTCATCGCTACGCAGGCGATAGAGTCGAGAATCCCCCACATGGGCCACAGCAAGCCGAGAATCATAAAAAAGCGCACAGACCAGTGTCGTGCCCATTCCTGCGCATTGGGGCTGGCTTTGTGCCGTGCCATAAATAGATTGATTGGCGTAGTGAACGGCCGCCATCAGCACATCGTGCGCAGCGGGCCATAGGCTGTCTGGCCTTTGCAAATGCAGCGGAAAATTAGATTGCATGGCGTCGTGCACCACATGGCAAACCATTTCTACCGCAATGCCACTGGCGACTTCTCCGGCGTTATAGCCACCCATGCCATCTGCGAGCACCACGAGGCCTTTTTCCGCATCAAAGTGAATGGTGTCTTCATTATGATCGCGATGCAGGCCCGTATCGGTTAGACCGGCCATTTCCAGCGCTTGTGAGAGATTAAGCATTGGCTTCTCTTGTACGTAATCCAGCTTCTAGCTTAGCCATTGCTGCCGCAAAGTGCGCGCCAGTTTGGAAGCGGGTTGTTTCATCTTTTTGTAAGGATTTCATAATAATGGCTGCAAGCATAGGGGGAAGTTTAGGGTTTATTAGCCGAGGATCTTGTGGTGCATCATTGGCTATTTTGTACATCAGTTCAGCCATCGATTCGCCGGTGAAAGGCAGACTGCCAGTACTGAGTTGATACAGCATCACGCCTAAGGAAAATAAATCGGAGCGCCCATCAATTTTTTTGCCAGAAAGCTGTTCGGGCGACATATAGGATGGCGTACCCAGTACCATGCCGGTGCGGGTTTTGCTGGAGTCGGTAATTCGCGCAATACCAAAGTCGGTGACTTTTACGATTTTTTCGGCGGGCTCATACATAATATTAGCAGGCTTAATATCGCGGTGAACAACGTGCTGAACATGGGCATACTGTAAGGCTTCTGCGACTTGCCTGACGATACTTGCACATTCTATTAAGGGCAGAAGGTGATCTACTTTCGTATACGCCAGTAAATCTTTGCCTTTGAGAAACTCCATCGCGATATAGCAGAGGTCGTGCTCCTCACCCGCGTCAAAAATGGTCACAATATTGGGGTGATTGAGCCGCCCTGCGGTTTCTGCCTCTCTAAAGAAGCGCTGCCTTGCATCGTCAAGCTGATCGGCTTCAAATTCTTGTGAAAGCGACATGGTTTTGATGGCGACATCGCGGCCAATTTTGGGGTCTTTGCCTAGGTAAACCACGCCCATCGCCCCCTTGCCTAGTTCTTTCTCTACCTGATAGCGCCCTAGCATCGGTTTTTCTATGCTGCCATCTTCCAGCAGCATGCTGCCATTCACGCCACCACCTGAGCCGCCCAGCATCACCGTTTCTGACATCTGATGCGCGCGTTTAAGCTTGGCTTCTAGATCGCGGTATTTGGGGTTGTGGCCGCCCATATATTGATAGACGGCTTCGGCTTTATTGAACTGGCGTTTCCTTTCAAAATCCAGCGCCAAATTATATAAAACGCCCATCATGCCATCGTCTAAGGGCACTTTAGATAACTTTTCAAATGCCATATCCAGCTGGCCCTGCCCCTGAAAAGCCATGCCTAGCATGCGATTGGATTCGGCCGATTCTGCGCTGGATTTCTCTTCTTTTTGCTCGCTGATTAAATAGCGCTTAGTCGTCAGCAAGCCATGCCCAAGCAGTAATAAGCTAGCCGGCCCCATTAAATGAATCCACAGCATGGATTGAGTCATCAGCACAAAATGACTGATGAGCAATAGCAAAAAGAGCGCACCGGTCAGCATGGCGGCAGGCCCCGCTTTGAGGCGAGGTAGCAGCAGGCAGAGATAGAGAGCAATCAATAGCGCCAGTGCCAGTGAAAACAGGGGATTCCACGAAGGGGATACAAAGTAGTGCTGTTGTAAGAGGCTGGATAGGGTGTGAGCCGCAATGATGACCGGCGCTTCATTGGGGGAAATCGGAGTGACTAAAGAAGAGCCGATTCCCAGCGCCGTTGCGCCTATCAGCACAATCTTGCCTTTGTATTTATCCAGCGGAATTTTGCCTGCCTGCACGTCAAAGAAAGAATCGATGGGGAAGGCGGCTAGACCATTGGTGCTAGGGTAAAAATAAGGCCGAAATGAGGCATTGCTGCTGATCGGCAGCCGCACATTGCCCAGAGTGATCGATTCGCCTAGGTTCAGTTTGATTTGCTTGGGGGATAAATTCAGGCTTTTGGCTGCGGCCACCAGTGGAAAAGTCGGGTAAATCTGGTCGAAATAGCGCAGCGCCAAAGGGATGCTGCGTACCACGCCATCATTATCAGGCGTGATATTTTCGTCGCCTATACCTGCGGCACTGCTCGCGATGCTGTTTAAAGGTTGAGTTGCACCCTTAGCTGCAGTGGGCCAGCCGCTAGCGGGATTGCCACTGGCCTCTAGCTCCCACTTTTTCACTGCTGGCAGTAACGGCTTATCTGGCTCGCCCTGCGCCTCGCCTAATTCAAACAGCATCGGCAAGACCACATTACCCGCTTTGGCGATGCTGCTTGCCAGTTGCTGATCGACATTAAGCTTAACGATGGCCTCGTTAAACACCGAGCCCATCGTTGCCCAAGTGACGCTATTGGGGGCGGAAGCGTCTTCTTTATACAGGCGATGCAGCTTTTCGATATACACGAGGCCACGGTCTTGCTGTGGTTCGGTAAAAAATACGCTGGTGACGATGACCTTTGCGCCTGCGCCGGCCAGTTTATCAATGAGCTGGGCATGAATCTCGCGCGACCAAGGCCAGCGGCCAATATTGTCGATGCTGGTTTGATCGATGGCGATCACGGCAATGCGTGCATCAACATTACGGGAAGTCAGCTTTACCCCCGCATCGTAAGCACGCTGCTCCAAGCCGGAAATCAAAGGGGTGAATTGCTGAGTTGCTAGATAAATCAATAGCACAGCCGCACCGATCACTCCGTCTTTTTTTAAGAAGGCCGCTTTCATGGCGTGATCGATACGGTAAGGAGCTGCATGCTAAAGGACTACTTAATCTGTCGGTATGTCCTCAATTTAGTAGAAGAAGCCATAAAATGCCGTGCTCTTGCGGATAAGTTTTTTGCAAGCAGGCAAGCAGGCAAGCGTATTGCCTGAGCTTTGCTTAATTTGGCTAGATTTATTGGTATGGAATGGCTTGGGGGGACGCGTAGGGCAATCCTATCAACTTAAGCAAACAGCGGGAAATAACACTTTTGTAGATACTCTGTTCAAAGTCAAGCCTTTTTAGACTAAAACTTCCGTATTTTTACTCGGCATTGCATAGAAGCGCGTGTTGTCGAATGGCTCGTTATTGGTCAGCATGCCGTGTAAGGCATGAAGCAGTTTTCGCATCACGGCGCAGACCGCTTGCATCGGTGTTTTACCCTTGGCAAGCAAGTGTTCAAAGAACGCACGCACATAGGGGTCATGCCTTTTTGCACTCAGCGCGGGCATATACAGAGCGGCTCGAATGTAGTGATTGCCCGCCTTGGATATGCGCGCCTTTTTCTCCACACTGGTGCCAGAGCGAAAGTGCTTCGGGTCCAGCCCCGCAAACTTCACCCATTGTGGGTGCGTCAGCCCGCTGGGCAAGAGCAATAACTCCCCCAAGAGTGCAATTGCGCTGGCCTCAGCAATGCCCTTGATCTCAATCAGCAAAGAGAGCGGGCGGCTCAATTCTGCGTGCAGCGCAATGTGTTTCAAGGCGGCGACCGTTAATGTGTTGAGGCGCTTTTCGAGTTGCGTAATCGCCAGTTTCAAATCATGCAGCACCGCTTTAGGCGTGGTTGAAACGCTGGATGCGGCATGCAGTTGGTTTTTTGAAGCTGTTTTTAGATCCGTTAAAGCATGAATGCGCCTCGAATATGCCCGCAGCGTCATGGTTGCGTCGGTCGGACGCGTCCACAACTGAAAGGGCATGCGTTGCGCATACTGCGCCAAGGTGTCGGCATCCACATTATCCGTTTTGCTGTGCTTTCCCAGTACTTTGGCGAAGTTGCACGATGATTTAGGGTTAATTACCATGACGAGGACGCCCGCATCATACAGAGCGAGAGCAATATCCATGGAATACACCCCCGTCGCTTCTAAACAGACAATGCAACCTGGAAGAGCGGCGATTTTCTTTACTAAGCGCTGATGGTCTGCAGCGGTATTGGCAAAGGGTTGTGCGGACAAAGATTGATCACCCGACCTCAATACCAACACCAGTTCGGCAGCACCCACATCGATACCGGCAAAGACTTTTTGATCCACTGCGAAAGCCATGATATTTTCTCCTTGTGAGCGTACACTGGGTACTGGTTCTCCGACCCTGCACATGCGCCTAACGTCCTTGTCGACACAGGCTCTAAGCCTTCGATACTCCACGGGATGGGCGAATAGGGCGGGGAGCCTCTCTACAGTACAAGCTCAGGCAAGTTTTAGCTTGCTGGCTTTAGGTTGGGACGGCTTCCCCAGTAAACATGTACAGCTTACACTTCTACACAAACGCCATCATTTTTAAGACTCAATACCTACTTTTTCTTGTGGCATCGCCCTTGCATTCTTTTGCTCTAAAAACATGGTTAAGACTTATAAAATCAGCATACAAGGTTGGGTTAGCAGGTTTATTCGCCTATTTTAGGGCGGATAAACATGCGTAACCCAACATTCGGCGCAAAAGAATGTTGGGTTACGCGATAAAGCTGCTAACCCAAGCTACGAATTCACCTTAAGTTGATAGGATTGACGCGTAGGGTGGGCGCGTTTTTGTGCCCACGCGGCAATGTTGTGCATCACGCGTGGGCAAGATAAAGCATTTTGCCCACCCATACACGATTACAAGTTGATTTCGATATTGTCGATCAGGCGGGTGTGGCCCAAGCGTGCGGCGATCAGGATGACCAGCTGGTGATCGGTCACCGCTGCTGGTTTTAGCGTTAGGGCATTTCTCATTTCTACGTAATCTACGCTGACCCAGCCATGCGCTAGTAGATCGTCGGTGGTTTCTGCACTGAGGCGTTCGTAATCGCGCTCACCCGCTTCAATCGCGGCTTTCATTCGGCTTAGATGATGATAAATGCGGGTGGCTTCTAGCTTGTGCGTTGCACTGAGATAGCCATTTCGAGAAGAAAGCGCTAAGCCATCAGCGGCGCGGCCCGTGTCTACAGGCACGATTTTTACCGGCTGGTTTAAGTCTTCCACCATGCTTTTAATCACAAAAAGCTGCTGGTAATCTTTTTTACCGAAACAGGCTACCGTTGGCTGAACGATATTAAACAGCTTGGTGACAACCGTCGCTACGCCCCGGAAATGCCCCGGGCGGAAGGAGCCGCATAGCTCATCTTGTATCGCTGGTGGCTCGACCTGATATTGCTGGATCACCTTGGGGTAGAGTACTTTTTCGTCTGGCGCAAAAATCACATCTACACCGCCTTGCGCGGCAATCAGCGCGGCATCTTGCTCTAAGGTGCGGGGATAGATTTCAAAATCTTCGCCTTGACCAAATTGCAGGCGGTTTACAAAGATGCTAACCACAATATGATCGGCCTCTTTACGTGCGGCATCGATCAAGGTCATATGGCCGGCGTGCAAATTGCCCATGGTGGGCACAAAGGCCACACTACCAACGGTGGCACGCCAAGCGCGCAGTTCTTCAATGCTATGGATGATTTTCATAAATAACCGTAGAGGATGTCATTCAAATAAATTGCTTAGGGCGGCTGCAACCCGCGTATTTTTGTAACTGCTTAGAAGTGCAAACACACCCAAATCTTGAACCACGGAGGACACAGAGTTTCACAGAGAAAATCAATAATTGGCTGGTTTTCTCTGTGTCCTCTGTGTCCTCGTTTTACTCTGTGGTTCAAGGTTTAACACTCGACCCTTTAAATCGAAGGTGCTTGAGTTGTTGCTTCTTTTTTAGTATCGCTCGCGGGTTTCACCCGCCTTACGGTAGGGTGATCGGCGCTTAAAAGCTATGTTCGTCAGCAGGGAAGGTCATGCCTTTTACTGCTTTCACATAGGCTTCTACTGCGGCCTGAATGCTGTGGCTGCCTGCCATAAAGTTTTTCACAAAGCGGGCTTTTTTACCGGGGTAAACAGCCAGCATATCGTGCAAGACCAGCACTTGGCCGTCGACATCCACGCCTGCGCCAATCCCGATCGTTGGGATGGTCAGCGCTTCGGTTACGGCTTTGGCTACATGGGCTGGCACCATTTCCATTAGCACAAGGGCGGCGCCTGCCGCTTGATGGGCGAGGGCATCGCGTTTGAGCACTTCGGCATCAAATTCGCTTTTGCCTTGAACTTTGTAGCCGCCGTATACATTGACTGATTGCGGTTGCAGGCCAATATGGGTGCAAACCGGAATTCCGCGATTAGCTAAGAAATCCACTGTCTCGGCCATAATCATGCCGCCTTCTAGCTTCACCATTTCAGCACCTGCGGCCATCAGCTCGGCAGCACTGGCGTAGGCTTGCTGCGGGGAAATTTGGTAGCTGCCAAAGGGGAGATCGGCCAGTACCAACGCATCTTTGCTGCCACGTGCCACACAGCGGGTGTGGTAAACCATATCGGCAAGGCTAACGGGCAGGGTGGAGGAGTGACCTTGAATGACGTTGCCAAGCGAATCGCCAATCAGCAGGATTTCTACCCCTGCATCGTCTAACAGGCTGGCAAAGCTGGCGTCATAGCAAGTGAGCATGGTGATTTTTTGCCCAGCTTGCTTCATGTTCTGCAAGGTACTAACAGTGGTTTTCATGGTAAGGATGGTCCATGGAGGTTTGGCGTTTGTGACGCAATGCAGCAAGTCTACCCCAGAGACTTACTTACTGTAAGTACGGATAGTTGCTGATCGGCTACCAGAGGCAAAAAGGCGCTGGCTGGCCCTAGGCCGGGGATGAGGATATCGGGGGCGATTTCGATGAGCGGGCGCAATACAAAGGCCCTTTGGTGCATGCGAGGGTGTGGCACGATCAGGTGATCTTGCCGGATAAGCGCATCGCCATACAGCAGCAGATCCAGGTCCAAGGTGCGTGGTGCATCTTGAAAAGTGCGCTGCCGCCCGCATTCGGCTTCGATGGCGAGTAGGGCTTGTAGCAGTGCTGCGGCACTAAGGCTGGTTTCGAGCCTAGCGACAGCATTAATAAAATCGGGCTGGTCGGTGTAGCCGATGGCGCTGCTGCTATAAAAGCTGGATTGTTGTAACAGCTGGCTTTGTGGCAGTTTGGCGATCAAATCTAAAGCGTGTTGCAATTGCAAAACAGGCTGGCCTAGATTGGCACCCAGCGCAATAAAAGCGACCGTAGTCATTGGGGAGTCCATTGCATATTGCTAAGAAAGTTAGGTGTTTTATCGTAGGGCGGGTGAAATCCGCCGATTTCGTGTTATTTCATGCCAAAGTCCGGCGGGTTTCACCCGCCCTACCAAAGGTTCGGTATGCAATTGGCTTAATTTGCTACGTATAGGCTTGTGGAGCTAAGGATATGGCAGTAAATATGCTCCTAAGATGACACATGTCATCCCCGAGTATTTTTATCGGGGATCCAGCAACGCAGCTGGATTCCCGCCAAAGGTATGCGGGAATGACGACGTTTCGTCGTGGGAAGTTAATACGAACCAAACCCTAAGCGCCTAGGCCGCTCAAGATTTGGGTTTTACTAAACTTATTCGCCCTTTGGGCCGCTGGGTTTACGGCGACGGCGTTTCTTGGCCGGTGCACTGGCTGCAGGTTTGCCATTGTCGGCAGCCGCAGTCATCAGGGCTGCGCGTGCGTCTTCGTCTGCGTTCTGGAAGCGAGTCCACCAATCCCCTAATGATTTTTCGACCATGCCGCATTCGGCACGTAGCATCAAAAAGTCGTAAGCGGCGCGGAAGCGTTGTTGCTCCAATAAACGCCATGGGCGAGTGCCCACACGTTGCTCAAAGCGCGGCTGTAATAGCCAGATTTCCTTCATGGCAGCGCCATAGCGATTCGGAATCGCCATGCGTTTTTGTACTGTGCTTTCCACATTATTCATGGCTTCAACCAGCGCTGGCACAGGGTATTCACCGGCGGCTTGGCGTTTAATCCAATCAGCTTCTACTTCATGCCAAAGCAGGGCGGCGAAAATATAACCAGCAGAAACCGGTTTATCTTCATTAATGCGCTGATCGGTGCTCTCTAAAGCTTTACGCAAGAAGGCGGTGGTCTCTGGCTTGGAGAGCTGTTTTTCTAATAGCGGAAACAGCTGCTTGTGCAGGCCATTTTCACGCAATGCCATCAAACACGCCCATGCGCTGCCGGACAACAGCAGCTTCATCATTTCATCAAATAAACGCGCCGATGGGATGTTTTCCAAGAGCTTGGCGTGAATCAGAATCGGTGTTTTGGTAGCCGGAGCAATCGTTAAACCCAGCTTGGCCGAAAGACGGATAGCACGCAGCATCCGCACCGGATCTTCGCGGTAGCGTACTTCTGGGTCGCCAATGATGGCGAGACGTTTGTTTTCTAAATCAGCCACACCATGATGGAAATCTAAAATTTCCTCAGTGCGAGGGTTGTAATACAGCGCGTTGACGGTGAAATCGCGGCGGGAAGCATCTTCTTCGATATCACCATAGGCATTGTCGCGCAGGATGCGGCCACTGGCGTCAGTCGGCGCTTCGCTAGCACCGCGAAAGGTGGTCACTTCGATGATTTCTTCACCAAAGGGCACATGCACAATGCGAAAGCGGCGGCCAATAATGCGCGAGCGGTGAAATACATGTCGTACTTGTTCTGGTGTGGCGCTGGTGGCCACATCAAAATCTTTGGGCGATTTATCCAGCATCAAATCGCGTACTGCGCCGCCGACGATATAGGCTTCAAAGCCAGCATCTTGCAAGCGGTCACACACTTTGAGTGCGCCAGAATGAAGTTGGTCTCGGCGGATGCCGTAGTGTTTTGCGTGAAGCACACGTTTGCCTGGGCGGCGTAAAACTTTGCCGATCAATTTGCGAATCATTTTTGAACCAGTTTTTGAACCAAGTAGGTGCGAAGTGCGGAAGAGGCGTATCGACGGCATTATACAGACCTTGGCAGCGATGTCAGACGCACGATGCCCTCTCTGGCAAAAGTTTTATTCTTAGTAAAACGTTCATTAAGGCTGTGCTGGATATTTTTATCCTATCTGTAACAATGCATAGAGCGATAAATCACTAATGATTTGTCGTCACTAATCTTAACCCAAGCTTGCAGCATGCCTACTTATTCATACCGCCTTGTGAATGTCTTTGCTGAAAATATTTTTGCAGGTAATCCACTGGCAGTGTTTACCGATGCCAGCGGCCTTGATGATCACACCATGCAGTTATTAGCCGCCCAGCTCAATTTATCTGAAACCACTTTTGTTTTTCCATCAACAGTGGCGAGCGCAAAAGTAAGAATTTTTACCCCGATGAATGAAATGCCCTTTGCTGGCCATCTAGCGGTGCGACTGGATCCAATCCTATCAACTTAAGCTTATTGCATTGGGTGCGTTGGCATTTATAGGGTGTACAACGACGTAGTCGGAGCGCAGAAAGAGGTGCGCAAGAAAAACGACTTGCACACCCTATATAAAACCAACCATGTTTTGACCTTAAGTTGATAGGATTGCGACTGGACCCCCGATAAAAACACTCGGGGATAACGGTTGCTCATATTGGAATTTATTTATAAGCCGATCTCTAAGCTGGATATAGGTATGGAATAGTTCATATTTCATGCTGATGTAATTGCCAGTAAAAATATTGTCGAATTATTACCTTAAAGATATTAATTATTATCTCTGCCTTAGGCGATATCTGCCGCCGCTTGCCTTTATAATCTTATTTTTCCAAGCCCTCACACTGCCTGCCATGATCTCCCGTCTTGCTATACCTGCTTTTTCCCTTTTAATTGCGACTTCCGCACAGGCGTTTGTACCACCTGTGCCGGATATTGCTGCAAAGGCTTATTTACTCACCGATTTTCAAAGTGGCATTCAGCTCGCTGGGCGTGATCCGGAGATGCGTGTAGAGCCCGCTTCTTTGACCAAGCTGATGACGGCTTATCTCACTTTTAAATTTGTAAAAGAAGGTAAGTTAAAGCTGGATCAGCAGCTTATCGTTTCGGATAAAGGCTGGCGCACCGAAGGCTCGCGCATGTTCCTTGATCCTAAAAAGCCCGCTACTGTAGATGATTTGATTAAGGGCATGATTGTTCAGAGCGGTAACGATGCTTGCGTCACACTGGCCGAAGCCATTGCCGGTAGCGAAGAAGTATTTGCCCAGCTGATGACCAAAGAAGCCAAGCGTCTTGGCATGAATGGCACTAATTTTAAAAACAGTACCGGCCTGCCAGACCCCGATCACTATATGACCGTGGCCGATTTAGCCAAGCTGGCTGCCGCCATCATTCATGATTTCCCCGAGTTTTACCCTATCTACTCGATGAAAGAATTCGCTTACAACAATATCAAACAGCCTAACCGCAATTTGCTGCTGTACCGCGATCCCTTTGTGGATGGCATGAAGACAGGCCATACAGCCAGCGCCGGATATAATCTTGTTGCCTCAACCAAGCGCGATGGTCGTCGTTTGATTTCGGTGGTGGTCGGTACGGCTAGCGATGAAATCCGCGCTAGCGAATCGAGCAAACTGCTGAACTGGGGTATTCAGTTCCAAGAAACCCCGCGCCTCTATGCGGCCAAGCAAGCGGTATCCAATGTGGCGGTTTGGAAAGGTAAGGCGGATCAAGTCAAGGTGGGCTTTTTAGCAGATCGTTTTATTACCGTGGGCCGTGGCGATGCTAAAAACCTGAAAATGGCTTTTACCAGCACCCAGCCCCTGATTGCCCCGATTAAAGTGGGCCAGAATGTGGGTAAATTGGTGGTGAGCTTAAACGATAAGCAATTGGTTGAATTGCCGGTGGTGGCCTTGGAAGAAGTACCCGAAGCCAATATCTTTGGCCGTGCATGGGATTCGATCCGTATGTGGTTTAAATCGATTTTTGGCTGATGTTGGTACGATGGCTTTAAAACCCAAGTCTTGAACCACGGAGCACACCGAGAACACGGAGTTTCACGGAGAAAACTTTGAGGGTTTTCCTCTTTTTAACTCGTTTTTTTCTCCGTGCGCTTTGTGCTGAAGGTTTGGCTGATTAAGCAAGCTTCCTCAGCTTTAACACAGGGAGCAAAATCTCGAACCACATAGAACACAGAGAGCACAGAGTTTCACAGAGAAAATATAGATTTGATGGTTTTCTCTGTGTCACTCTGTGTCCTCATTTTTCTCTGTGGTTCAAGGTGTAGCACTCCATCAAGGCAACTGAAGCGTATTTATATTCAGGTAGATTGATGGTTTTTTTAGTAGAGAGGAGCGCTTTATGGATTTCCCCGCACTCACAGGTTTTTTAAATGGTCGCTTTGCGCCATTGGCCGATTTGCAGATTTCTGTTTTAGATCGCGGATTTTTGTTTGGTGATGGCATCTATGAAGCGATCCCTGTCTACAATCGTCATCCTCTAAGGCTGACCGAACATCTGCGCCGCTTGGCAGCAAGTTTGGCGGCGATTAATATGCCCAACCCTTATGGGGAGACGCAATGGGGTCACTTGATTCAACAGCTGATCGCTCAGCAAAGTTTTGTAGACCAAAGCGTCTATGTGCAAATCACCCGTGGCCCTGCGTTTCCGCGCAATCATGCTTTTCCCTCTGTAACCGAGCCAACCGTGTTTATGTTTGCCGATGAATTATTGCCACCCACAAGCGAGGCGGTTGCGGGTGGCGTGGCGGCGGTATCGAGCAACGATATTCGTTGGCAGCGCTGCAATATCAAGGCGATTTCTTTGCTGGCAAATGTTTTACTCAAGCAGCAGGCTGTGGATGCTGGCGTGGCTGAAACCATTCTTTTTCGGGATGGCCTCTTGATAGAAGGTGCATCCAGCAACATCTTAGTGGTGAAAGAAGGCGTGTTACTTGCCCCGCCCCCTAGCCATTTGATGCTGACGGGTATTACTTATGACTTGGTAATAGAACTGGCCAAGCAGCATAATATGCCGCTTGAGATTCGCTCAATTAGTGAATCGACAGCAAGGCAGGCCGATGAAATCTGGCTAACGTCTTCATCTAAAGAAGTGCTGGCGGTAGTGAGCTTAGACGGCCAAGTTGTTGGCACAGGTCAGCCGGGGCCGCTGTATCAAGCCATGTATGGCTATTTTCAAGTATTTAAAAACGAGGCAATGCGCCTCGGTGTAGAGTAAAAAAGGTCATAAATAATGAGTCAAGACGCGCCCAATCTAGCCGATTTAGTTGAGTTTCCGGCCGAGCTGCCAATGAAGGCGATCAGCCACAAAGACGTACCGCACGAAGAATTTCATGCCGCAGTGAAAGAGCTGGCGGTATTACATATCACTGCGTTTAAAGAAGAATGGATTTCGGTGCGCACCAGCAGCGGCGGCAGCTTTATTTCGATCACGCTATCGGCCACTTATCAATCTGCCGACGAAGTGAATGCGCTCGATACCGCCTTACGCGCCCATCCGCTCGTAAAGATGGTGATGTGAGTGCCTGAACTCATTATTAAACAGCTGGGCATGCTGGAGTACGAGCCAACTTGGCGGGCCATGCAGGCATTCACCGATAGCCGTGATGCCGATACGCCTGATGAGGTTTGGCTGGTCGAGCATCCGCCGGTTTATACCCAAGGCCAGGCAGGCAAGCCTGAGCATCTGATTGCTGCTACCACCATTCCTGTTGTACAAATCGATCGAGGCGGGCAGATTACTTACCATGGCCCCGGCCAAGTGGTGGCCTATGTGCTGCTGGATTTACGCCGAAATGGCTTGGGTGTGCGCGAGCTGGTCAGAAAACTAGAGCAATCAGTCATCGATACCCTTGCTGATTTTGGTGTAGTGGCTTACGGCAAGGTCGATGCACCCGGTGTGTATGTGAATCCGGAAATGGGCGAAGCAAAAATTGCGTCCTTAGGGTTGCGGATAAGAAAGGGCTGCAGTTATCACGGTTTAGCGCTGAACGTAAATATGGATTTAACGCCATTTGATTGGATTAATCCCTGTGGCTACGCCGGTATGAGAGTCACTCAACTCAGCGATTTCGCCAGTGATGCGACATCGGCCGCAATTGCCGGTAAACTTGCCGAAAAAATAGCCTTCCAGATCAAACCCTTAACCGAAGTAGGGGTATTGGCGCTTTAAAAATGCGGCGAAGCCATGCCCCGTTTTTCAAATGCCTCTACCTTACTCAGCCAGCGATCAGCCATGACTCAAGACACCAAACAGCCATCGAAAGAAGTGGGCGTTAAGCTCAAGGGCGAAGCCAAAACGGCACGCATCCCGATTAAGATTGTGCAGCTTGATCAGCGCATCAAAAAGCCAGATTGGATCCGCGTGCAAGCGCCCTCTTTAAATGGCCGCTTTGGTGAAATCAAGCAAATTCTGCGTAGCCAAAAGCTGCACACGGTGTGCGAAGAAGCCGCCTGTCCCAATATTGGCGAATGTTTTGGTAAGGGCACCGCCACCTTTATGATCATGGGTGATATCTGCACCCGTCGCTGCCCATTTTGCGATGTGGGCCATGGCCGGCCCAACCCGCTAGACCCGCAAGAGCCAGTGCATTTGGGCGAAACCATTGCCGCGCTTAAGCTTAAATACGTGGTGATTACCTCGGTTGATCGCGATGATTTACGTGATGGCGGCGCGCAGCACTTTGTAGATTGCATCACCCAATCACGCCTGCAATCGCCAGCCACCCAAGTAGAAGTGCTGGTGCCTGATTTCCGTGGCCGTTTGGATGTTGCTTTGGATCTGTTTGCTAACGCACTGCCAGATGTGCTGAACCACAATCTAGAAACCGCACCGCGCCTGTATAAACAAGCGCGCCCAGGCTCGGATTACCAGCACTCTTTAGATCTACTGAAAAGGTTTAAAGCCATGTACCCCGATGTGCGGACTAAATCCGGCATTATGGTGGGCCTGGGCGAAACCGATGAAGAAGTCATCCAAGTGATGCACGATCTACGTGCTCACGATGTAGACATGATTACCATCGGCCAATACTTGCAACCTACCGCCACTGGCCACCTGCCGGTGCTGCGTTATGTGCACCCGGATCAATTCAAAGTGTTTGAAAAACTCGCTTACGAGCTAGGCTTTAAACACGCTGCCGTGGGTGCCATGGTGCGATCGAGCTACCATGCAGATGAGCAAGCGCACGGCGCAGGGGTTTAATCCTCGCCAGCCTAAAAATGCCACCAAGCAAGGTGGCATTTTTTTTGCCTTTTAGGTATTAGCTTAAGACAAGCACAAAAGTTAATTATTTATAGGGTGTGCAAGTCGTTTTTCTTGCGCACCAGCCCTTGATGCACAACGACTTCGCCGTTGTGCATCCTATGAAACTTTTACAGCAAAGCCACGTAAAATCACTGTTTTGGCTCAGGCAAACCTCATGACTCTCAATAGCTACGCCATCCTTCGCGCCGTGCATGTGCTATCTATTTTGCTATGGATAGGCGGGGTGGCTTTTGTCACGCTGGTGCTGCTGCCTGCATTGCGCCGCCATCAGCAGGATTACGCCACTTTTGAGCTGCTGGAACATCGCTTTGGCAATCAGGCCAAGTGGATGACGCAACTGGCCATGCTTTCTGGCGTGGCCATGCTGTGGCTAACGGATAGCTGGAGCCGCCTATTGGATAGCTGGTGGTTGTGGGCAATGATCATCACTTGGGCGATCTTTACCCTGATGCTGTTTGTGCTGGAGCCCTTGGTGATTCACCGCTGGTTGCATCGGCGTGCAGAGCAAGACCCACAAGGCACATTGCGCTTGTTGCAGCGCTTGCACTATGTTTTGCTGGCTTTGGGGCTGCTTGCGACATTGGGCGGCGTGTTGGGCGCGCATGGTGGAGCTTGGTTTTGATGGGGTGTAATCTCATGTGAGGCGAGAGAAGCCCATACTATCAATTTCAGTAGAATTCGTAGGTTGGGTTAGCAGCTTTATCGCGTAACCCAACATTTTTTTGTGCCTAAATGTTGGGTTACGCGGGTTTATTCGCCCCAAAATGGCGAACAAACCCGCTAACCCAACCTACGAAAGCATCATGTCCCGCTAATTTTTCTTAAGTGGATAGAGTTGAGGTGAAGCTTGCCTGCGCCCTGCAATCATTCCCCCCGCGATAGCGTATATATTTTCAAGGCTAATTCTTCGCCTAACCAGCTTGCGCTGTTGGTATGGGCTTCAATATTGTCGGTCAGGTCTGGATGGAGCAAGACGGGCAGCTCGCCACGGTGGGCTTCAAGCAGGGCACGCACTTCTGGCAGTAAGCTTTCATCAAAATTGATTTCAAACATCGGCCGAGTATGTGGGCCTACTTCGCGCTGAATGAGCTTCCCTATCCAGCAATCTGCTGGCAGTGCCTTGCTTAATACGCTGTGCAGTGTTTCAGCGGCAGCAACTTGTTCTGCTAAAAAATAAACGTGAGCATGGTAGATAAGAGGCATGGGTCATCCGGCTGGGCTTCATGCCCTGATTGATCGAGGGGGCGAATTATGCGGGATTTTTGGAGATTAACGGCATGTTTTTCGCATAAAATGGGTTGTTAGCTAGCTGTACAGTTCTTGAAGCGATATCGCGGAGATGGCCAAATGCATCAAAAGCAAAGTGCTCTGATGCGTGGCGGCTTAGCTGGCAGGCTGAGTTCTTGTTTGATCGAGCCTATCTGCCCGCTATGCTGAAAATATATTGGATAAGAAGGATTAATCATGTCAGACCTCCCTCGGCATCAAATGATGATGACGGTCCTGATGACGCCAGATATGGCGAATTTCTCAGGCAAGGTGCATGGTGGTGCGCTGCTGAAAGAATTGGATCAGGTGGCTTACGCCTGTGCCAGCCGCTACGCGGGTGCGTATGCGGTGACTTTATCGGTGGATCAGGTGGTATTTAAACTGCCGGTGTTTGTCGGTGAGTTGGTTTATTTTTTAGCCAGCGTCAATTACACCGGTCGTACTTCGATGGAGGTGGGGATTCGGGTGGTGGCGGAGAATATTCGCAGCCAAACCGAAAGACACACCAATAGCTGCTATTTCACCATGGTGGCGATGGGGGATGATGGCAAGTCGGTGGTGGTGCCGACTTTAATACCCAGCACCGAAGATGAAAAAATGCGCTGGGTGGCTGCTGAGGCAAGGCGGGATATTCGGCTGCTGATGGCTGAAAAAATGGGATATAAAAAGTGAATCTGGTGAGGGCTTAGGGAGTGGGCGCGCAAAATTTGGCGACTCCCGACTTACTTCAAGCCAACTGAAACTGCGCTACCGATTTTTTGAGCATGATTGCGGTTTCCATCATGGCGTGCGCAGAGCCGTTGAGGCTATGTGTGGCGGCGGAGTTTTCTTCGGTCATTTGCGCCACACGTTCCACATTCACCGCCACCAGCTGGCTGGTGCTGCGCTGCTCTTGTAGCGAGGCCGATATGCCGTGCACGGCGCTGCCAATGCGTGAAACCGCCCCTTGAATCTCATTCATCGCCACGCTGGCAGCGCTCGCGCGGCTGGCGCCAGCATCCACATGGTTGGCGCTGAGCTGCATATCGCTGCTGGCTTGTTCTGAGCTGAGCCGGACGGTTTCTATCATGGCCACAATTTCTTTGGTTGAGTTGGTGGTGCGCTCGGCTAGTTTACGTACTTCATCGGCCACCACGGCAAAGCCGCGCCCGCCTTCTCCCGCTCGTGCCGCTTCGATGGCGGCATTCAGTGCGAGTAGATTAGTTTGATCTGCGATGTCTTTAATCACCTGCACAATCCGCGTGATTTGTTGGGTATGCGCGGATAGCTCGCTAATCCCAACCGCCGTTTGTTGCACCGCAACTAAGGTGGCCTGCATATCGTCAGAAGCATCTTGCATAATGCGCTCGCCACGGCTGGCGATTTGATTACTATTGCTGCTGTCTTGGTGTACCAGATCAGCATGGTCGCTAATTTGAGCAATGCTGGTGGTGAGTTCTTCAATGGCTGCTGCCATGCAGGCCGCAGCGTCACTTTGCTCGGAAGAGCTGGCCATCACTTGTTCTGAGGTGCTGGCCAAATCCTGGGAGGAGGCCGTCAGCTGATGGGCTGCTTGCGAAATACCGAGCATGGTGTGTTGCAGCTTATGGCTCATGGCATGCATTGCGGCTAACACGCTGCTCTGATCCCCATTGCGCAGGCTGATATCTAAATGAAGCTGGCCTTGGGCGATGCGATTAGCGATCTCAACCACTTCGGCAGGTTCCGCCCCCAACTGCTTAGTCAGCGTATAAATCGTACGCCAAGCAATAGCAATACCTGCAAAAAGCGCCACGACCAGCAAAATGGCGGTGAGCCACTGGCTACGCTCACTGCTTTGTGCAGCGTTACGGTATTGCTCGCCAGCCACTTGTAGCTGCACATCAATCAGCGCAGCAATGGTGCCGCCAATCGGGTCGATGGCTGGGTATAGCGCTTGCTCACGGAAGCTTTGTAGCCCGTGCAAATCTTTTTGCTCGAGTAAGCTTTTTAAGTGGCTTAGCGTACTCTGAGTATTTTTCATTTGTTGCACCGCTACGCTAGCTAAGCGGGCTTCTTCTGGCACCAGCTGGGTGGCCATATAGGCCTGCCAAGTGCTATTTAATTCCCGCTCTGCTTCAAGGACTTTTTGTAATGCGAGGGCGGGGCTTAGGCTGCCATCGGCCGCTTTATGGGTGGTGTCGACAATATTAACCGCATACATATCGGCCACGGTGCGCAGTTGTTTGAGCGGAATTACTCGGTCTTGGTACACGGTATTGAGCCCGTTTACGCCTTCTTGGATGCCTTTAAGGCCAATGAGTCCGATTAAAATCGCCGTTGCAATGAGCAAGGCGGAGAGAAGAGATAGGCGGTGCGCAACTTTCATGGGATGGGCTTGTAGATGTGTGTGGTGAAATAGTATGACTAAGATGTTTCATGTATGTTTCATCTTTATTTTAAATGCTTTTATATGGGTTACCTTTGTTGAAAGTAATTCATATAAAGTATTTAATTTTTTATCTTGTTGATTTTAAAAGGTTGTTTAACATTTTTACTCAATTCACAGTGTCCTTTAATTGATGAACGGCTTAGACTTAAATGGTCTTAAAAAAGTTGTAATATATTTTTTGTGTTTGTGTAGTCATTTATTCTCTATTTCTGACACAAAAAAACGCCACTCCCAAAGGAGTGGCGTTTTTTATTTAGCTAGTTAGCGAGCCTTTATTAAAGCTCGATTCCCAAAGCCTATTACATACCCATGCCGCCCATACCACCCATGCCGCCCATATCTGGCATGCCTGAGCCTTCTTCTTTTGGCAGCTCAGCAATCATGCAGTCGGTGGTCAGCATCAGGCCAGCGATCGATGCTGCGTGTTGCAGTGCCGAGCGGGTTACTTTAGCTGGATCCAGCACACCCATTTCTACCATGTCGCCGTAAACGCCAGTACCGGCGTTGTAACCGAAGTTACCTTTGCCTTCCAATACTTTGGAAACCACAACGCTAGGCTCGTCACCCGCGTTTTGTACGATTTGACGCAGTGGTGCTTCGATGGCTTTCAGTACGATCTTGATACCAGCATCTTGATCAACGTTAGCACCTTTCAGGTCAATGATAGAAGAGCGTGCGCGCAGCAGAGCTACACCACCACCGGCCACAATGCCTTCTTCCACAGCTGCGCGTGTTGCGTGCAGTGCGTCTTCAACGCGGGCTTTCTTCTCTTTCATTTCAACTTCAGTGGCTGCACCTACCTTGATCACTGCAACGCCGCCAGCCAATTTAGCTACGCGTTCTTGCAGTTTTTCACGATCGTAGTCGCTAGTTGCGTCTTCGATTTGCTTACGGATCAGGCCAACGCGTGTCTTGATGCTTTCTTCATTACCCGCGCCATCGATGATGATGGTGTTTTCTTTCGATACTTCGATACGCTTAGCAGAACCCAGTTCAGCCAGTGTGGCTTTCTCTAGAGTTAGGCCAACTTCTTCAGCGATTACAGTACCGCCAGTCAGTGTAGCGATGTCTTCCAACATGGCTTTACGACGATCACCAAAGCCTGGAGCCTTAACAGCTACAGTCTTCAGAATACCGCGAATGTTGTTCACTACCAGAGTAGCCAGCGCTTCGCCGTCTACATCTTCAGCAATAATCAACAGTGGGCGGCCAGCCTTAGCCACTTGTTCTAGCACTGGCAGCAGGTCACGGATGTTGCTGATTTTCTTGTCGAAAAGCAGAACAAACGGATTGTCCAGCAGGGCAATTTGTTTTTCTGGGTTGTTGATGAAGTAAGGGGAGAGGTAGCCGCGATCAAACTGCATACCTTCAACTACATCCAACTCATCTTCAAGGCCAGTACCGTCTTCAACGGTAATTACGCCTTCTTTACCTACTTTTTCCATCGCAGCAGCGATTTTTTCGCCGATGATTTCGTCGCTGTTAGCAGAGATAGAGCCAACTTGAGCGATTTCTTTGGTGGTAGAGCAAGGCTTAGCAATGTTTTTCAGCTCAGCAACCAAGGCGATGACCGCCTTGTCGATACCGCGCTTCAAGTCCATTGGGTTCATGCCGGCAGCAACGTACTTCATGCCTTCTTGTACGATGGCTTGTGCCAGTACAGTAGCGGTGGTGGTACCGTCACCGGCGATGTCAGAAGTCTTAGATGCAACTTCCTTCACCATTTGCGCGCCCATGTTTTCGAAGCGGTCTTTTAATTCGATTTCTTTGGCGACAGATACACCGTCTTTGGTGATGGTAGGCGCGCCGTAGCTGCGTTCTAGCACTACGTTACGGCCCTTAGGGCCCAGCGTTACTTTAACTGCATCGGCTAGGATGTTTACACCGGCTACCATGCGAGCGCGTGCTGAATCGCCAAATTTAACTTCTTTTGCTGCCATGTTTATTTACTCCGTAATAGTTTGAGATCGTGCCAGACCAAAGCCTTGGCAATGACGGATCAGGCTTAGCCTTCGATCACGCCCATGATGTCTTCTTCACGCATTACTAGCAGTTCGTCGCCATCTACTTTCACGGTTTGGCCGCTGTACTTACCAAAAATAACCTTGTCGCCAGTTTTAACTGCCATTGGGCGTACTGAGCCGTTTTCTAAAATCTTACCGTTACCGACGGCAACTACTTCGCCCATATCCGGCTTTTCAGCAGCGTTACCTGGCAACACGATGCCAGATGCAGTTTTTTCTTCAGCTTCAACGCGTTTGATTACTACACGGTCATGCAAAGGACGAATTTTCATGGTGTTCACTCTCCAGATAAAAAAGTGGCATTCAATTAGTAGGCCAGCTTAGCAGCTTGTCGGGCTTAGGCGATCGTAGCGAGGGGAAGTCCGGTTTGAGACAGATTTCATGGATTTTTGAGGCGAATAGCTGGCTATTCAACGAAAAAATGCGTGAAATATGGCCAAATCCGGCTTTCCCGCAGTAGATCAGTCCTAAGTCCGACAGACTGCTAGTTCGGAAGGCCTGAAAAACGTTGTTAGCACTCAAGGCTAACGAGTGCTAGATGGTTTGGGCGAGGCAAGGACTTTTCAAGTAGGGGAAGGTGGATATTTTTCAATAGAGGCGGGAAGTGCTTGCTGCGACCTTAGGGCATTTTGTAAGATTTTACTGATTAACTTTTAATGGGAATCATTATCATCTATAATAATGACGATTGAGTCACATCCATAAGTCACTGTCGATTTCCCTAAAAAAGGACGAATTGAGCGATCAATTCGTCCTTTATGCTTATTAAAACGAGTTTAAGTAAAATGAAAATCCAAAATACAGCGATGTTGCTGGCGCTTGCCGCTGCCTTTAGTGCCCCTGCCTTCGCAAGTAAAACAACGAGTAAAACAGCCAGTGACGTGGCTGCAAAAAAGCCCACTGAAACGACGTTGCCTGCGGTGAGTGTCTTTGGCGAAAAAATTGGTAGCGCCAATGTGGGGCGCTCTTACTTGGATCATGAAGATATTGAACGCCAGCAAGCTGGCAATGTGGCGGCTTTGCTCGATACCCTGCCCGGGGTGGATTTAACCGGCACATCGCGCCCTAGCGGGCAAACTTTAAACATCTGGGGCTTTAATAAAGTGCAGGATGTAAAAGTGATTGTGGATGGCGCACCTAAGGGCTTTGAAAAGTATCGCCAAGGTTCGATTTTTATTGAGCCAGAGCTGGTGAAGCAAATCGAAGTGAATAAAGGCCCGCACACATCTCTGTATGGCAATGGTGGCTTTGGTGGGGTGATCACGATTGAGACGAAAGACGCGAAAGATCTGTTGCAGGGCGACGCTAATCTAGGCGCTTTGCTCAAGTATTCGCATCAAACAAATAATCATGAGCAAGACACCACGGCGGCTGTATATGGCCGCACTGAAGATGGCCGTTTTGATGCGCTGGTGTATTTTACTCAGCGCGAATCTGATGATTTGCGTAAACCTAATGGCGATCCTTTCCGCTTTTCTGCTATTGACGCGCCTTCCAGTCTCGCAAAATTAAATATCCGCCTGACAGAAGATCAGTTACTCACACTCTCAGTCATGCAAGGTCGCAGCAGCGCTTGGGCCCCTTTTGCGGCACTGGGTGAAGACGCGCCAGCGCCCACCGATGCAGAAATTAAAAAATTTGGTTTTGATGAAGCATGGAAGCGCAAGGTGCTGTATCGAGATCAGGAAGACACTACTTACTCAGCAAAATGGCGCTTTAGCCCAAGTGATAATCCGCTGATCAATGTATTGGCGAGCTACGGCTACTCTAAAACCAATCAGCACGATCAACGACCCGCTTCCGCTTCTGTGGGCTCTTTCCTTGGCTCCTTAGGCAACGAAAGCTGGGCGACTTATACCGATAAGCTGGCTGAATTACGCAATGAAAGCCTGTTTACGAGTGGCCCCTTTGCCCATGTGCTAAGTGTTGGCACACAGTGGCACGATAATCAGCGCGATACCTTGATGTATTACCCAAGCAGCACGGCAATCAAAGACCCAAGTTATAACTACGGCTATTTCCAGCCTTACTATATGCCTGCTGGTCAGCAAAGAGGGCTAGGCATTCATGTGCAAGATGCGGTGAGCTATGGCGATATCACGCTGACAGCTGCCTTGCGCTATGACCATATCACCGCAGAAGGCGTGCCAAACCGAGCGCTGCGTTATAACAGCCCGCTGCCTGCCGCAGGCCATGATTATAGTGAAGCTCAATTTGAAGGTTTTTCACCTCGATTGGGCCTGTTCTGGAAAGCCAATAAATACACCTCTTTCTTTGCTGATATCAGCCAGACTTGGCGTGCACCGACCATTGATGAGCTGTACTCCACCGAGTATTACGTGTCCGCTGATAAAGGTTCAGCCACACCCGGCACAAGCCGTGGCCTTGATGTCGAGCGCATTACCGCTGCGCGTGTGGGGGCTATGTGGAATCAGCAAGGTTTGCTGACCGAAAATGACGATGCACAGCTGCGCTTTACGCTGTATCAAAACCGAGTCTCAGACAATATCGGCCCGCGCCTTGGTGTGTTGGTACCGGGCTATACCTCTGAGGGGCGAGATAAATTGCCGCCAGCACTGTCTAATTACCGCAATCTAAGCGGTTATAAAACCGAAGGGATGGAGATCGAAACCTTCTATAACACCCACTATTTCTTTGCCAATGCCTCTGTGTCGATGCAATACGGCAGAAGAAATGGCAGCCAGCGCGACCCTTGGGGTAACGATGAGCCGGTATCGAGTGTGGCAGCCGATAAGCTGATGATGGGGCTGGGTTTTAAGCTACCTGAGCAGGGCGTGACGGCAGGCTGGCAGGGTAAATTTGTGGGCGAGCAAGATAAGGTCTTGCCGGTTGGCAATGTTTATCGCCTACCACCATCCAAAGGCTATGGCCTGCATACCTTATTTGCTAGCTGGAAAGGCAAGGGCGACGTGCTAAGCGGCCTTGAGGCAAGGTTGACGATTGATAATTTATTTAATCGCGATTACCAACCCTATCTGAGTGAAGGCGTGACAGGGGTGGGGCGTAATTACAAGCTGAGTATTTCTAAATCATTCTAAAACGGATGAGTTAATTTAATTTGGGCGAGCCGACGTGCTCGCCTTTTTTATTATGGGTGTTCCCTGTGCGTTTTAAAGCGGATTTTGCTAGGGTATTGGGCAGTCTGGGCTAAAATAGCTGATCTGAAGCTTTATATTTTTATATGAAAAACACTAATTTACTGGCACGAAGCTTAGCAGCCGTATGGCATCCTTGTACGCAAATGAAGCGCCACGAAAGTTTTCCGCTCATCCCGATTGCCCGAGCGCAAGGCGCGTGGCTTTACGATGTGGATGGCAAACGTTATCTGGATGCGGTTTCTAGCTGGTGGGTTAATTTATTTGGCCATGGCGAGCCTAGAATTAAAGCGGCAATTAGCCAGCAAATGGATAGCTTAGAGCATGTGATGCTGGCCGGTTTTACCCATCGGCCCGTGGTGGAGTTATCCGAGCGTTTGGCAATGCTGACCGGCTTGGGCCACGCCTTTTATGGCTCAGATGGCGCGTCTGCTATTGAGGTGGCGCTTAAAATGTCGGTGCATTACTGGCGCAATCTGGGCCAGCCAGAAAAAAACCGCTTTATTTACTTAGAAAATAGTTATCACGGCGAAACGGCAGGGGCCTTATCGGTGACCGATGTGCCGATTTTTCGTGCGGCTTATGCGCCCTTAGTCAGGGAAAACTTCTGCGTAATGAACCCCGATGCACGCCAAGCTAAGGCCGGTGAAACGGCGGCCGATGTGGCGGAGCGCGCTATTCAAGCTTTGGCCGCTACGCTGGCCGCGCATCATCAAGATATCGCCGCGCTGATTATCGAGCCCTTGGTGCAAGGCGCGGCAGGCATGGCGATGTACGACATGAGCTATGTAAAAAAAGCGCGGGCTTTATGCGATCGCTATCAAATTCATTTGATTTGTGACGAAATTGCCGTGGGTTTTGGCCGTACAGGGTCTATGTTTGCTTATGAGCAGGCAAATATAAAACCTGATTTTTTGTGCCTTTCTAAAGGGATTACCGGCGGCTTTTTGCCGCTGGCGGTGGTGCTGAGTCGTGATGAAATCTATGCCGCTTTTTATCACGACGATATCAACCGAGCCTTTTTGCATTCGCATTCTTATACCGGTAATCCATTGGCGTGTACGGCGGCTTTAGCTGTTTTGGATATTTTTGCAGATGACGATGTGATTCAAAAAAATCTAGAAAAAGCGCAGCGTTGGGATGTGGTCTTTGCTGAATTAGCTCAGCATCCTAAGGTTAAAAACTATCGGCGTACGGGGATGATCTGGGCTTTTGATGTGATTGATGCCGCGCCCGGATTTGCACAACGCTTTTTTGCAGCGGCTTTAGAGCAAGCACTATTGCTCAGGCCCATTGGCAATACTGTTTATTTTATGCCGCCCTATTGTTTGAGCGATGAAGAGGCGGTGCATTTAGTAATGGGAACAATCGCTGCGTTAGATACAGTTGAAAATGTAATCGTGGAGTTTATTGATGCAGCAGTTGCATAAAAAGCAAGCACTATTGCTCAGGCCCATTGGCAATACGGTTTATTTTATGCCGCCCTATTGTTTGAGCGATGAAGAAGCGGTGCATTTAGTAACAGGCACAATGGCTGCGCTCGATGCGGTGGAAATTAGCACGGAGTTTATTGATGTCGCTGTCGCTTAAATTACCGGTTTATGAGCCTAATTTGGCATCCAGTGTCGAAACCAATCCCAAGCGTTTAAAGGCATGGCTGATTGCTTTGCCTATGGCGAATCCTTTGGTGGCTGGGCGGCAAATGTGCGATGCCTTGGCGGCGTGTAATCGGGTCAAAATGAGTGCGGATGATCGCATTAAGCTATTGGATGAATATGCGGCCACGCTGGAGTCTTTGCAGAGCGAGTTAGATATCATTTATCGAGTGCCGGGGCTGCCACTGAAAGAGCAGGCACACACCGCGGCTATGCTGGCTAGAAGGCTGAGTTTAGAGCTGGCTGATGGCTATAAAATTGCCTTAACAGATCGTCTAGAAAAGCGCCTTGTGTTTGGTAATGCCAAGATTGTGCCCGTCTTAATTCAGAAAATACTGGCTCAGTATTATTCCTTGTCTCAGCTTTGCTATCGCGTGTATTTGCCGATGCCTGAGGGCGTTTGGTTAGAGGCGCATAAATTATTTCGTTATGCGGTTGAGGCCCAGTTAATTGATCAAGCCTCAGCAGATAAGAATTTGCCCAGTGTCGCTCGCACCTATAAATATATCTTGCTCTTGGCCCTTGCTGAGCCACATCGCTTTGCTGGGATTGAATTAGATAAAGTAGTAGAAATTGTTGAAAATTATGCGGGCCACGCCCATTTTCAGCCGGTGTCTCAACTAGGCAGCGCTGCAGGGTTTTTCTTAGTGAGCTTGGATGAGGATAAGCCGCCACAGTATGTTGGCGCTCGTACGATGGATGGTTATTTAGGCGGCGGAGTGCTGCTTGATACTTCAGAGTTAGTTCGGCAATTACATAAGTCTTTGCTGGCTCTGGAGGCGAAATCGTTGCTGGCACATGATCGAGTTAAAGTGCTGATGTGGATCGAAATTCTACGCCGTGTGTCGCGGCAATGGACTATTTCAGCCAAACGCACTTTTCAAAGAATTGCCTCAGAAACGCCCGTTGATATTTGCTTGGGCTTAAGAGCCGCCGTCTTATGTGTGAATGAAGGGCATGCATTATTGCAGCCCGAAAGTATCTTGGACGACGATGTTGTGCATGTCACGACCGAAGAGCTGCCTATTACGCAGTGGAAAGTGGTTAATGAAAGCCCCGGTGGCTATGCCGTAGCGGCTGAGAATATGTTGGCAGAGCGGGTACGTGCGGGTGAAATTGTAGCTTTGCGTGCTCAAGGCCATGAAAACTGGATGGTAGCCTCGGTGCGTTGGCTGCAGCAAATGGATAAGCAGCGCTTAGAAATTGGCCTGCAAATTATTACTGTTCGTGCCACTGCGGTGATGTTTCGCCCAACCATCGGCCTGAAAAATGAACAATACCAAGCGGCTTTGCTGCTGCCTGAAATCCCCGCACTCAAGCAGGCACCGATGCTGGCGACGCCTAAAGGCTGCTATATGAATTTACGTGAGCTGTCGGTGCTTACTGCTGATGGGGAGATCTTGATTAGAGCTGCAAGGCTAGTTGAGCAGCAAATGGGCTATGATTTATTTGAATATAAGCTGGGAGATTAGGGGACAGCGGTTTAGATGCTCGCGTAAACAGAAGGTCATCCCTCTTTCCCAACCCTATGCGCAATACTAAAGCCAATGGTATGAAATGCTACGGAAAACGGCGTGTTTCACCCGCCCTACGATGATTCGATGTTTGTGGCATGTGGTCCTATCACCTCCTCCTTATGAGCTTTAATACCTCTTTATATCTTGATTTGAGTCAGCCATGCCCAACGGTATTCATTACTACGCTGTGAGTTGCTTACCGTTTCAGGGTAAAATGGGCGGTTTTCTTCCGCCTGCCTTCGTTGAATCCCTATGAATCTGCTTGTCCTCGGCGTTAATTACCACACTGCGCCTGTCGCAGTCAGGGAGAGGCTCGCGTTTACTCCAGCGGAAGTGCCGACGGCCTTAGCCATGCTGAGCGCCGAGTTGGGCGTGTCAGAAGCGGCCATCGTATCGACCTGTAATCGCACCGAACTCTACTGTAATGCACGCGAACCCCAACAAGTTTTGGCTTGGCTGGCGGCAGATCGTGGGCATATCGTTCGTGATATTGAGCCACACCTCTATTTGCTTAACGGTGGGGCCGCTGCCTCGCATGCGTTTAGAGTTGCCAGTGGTTTAGATTCAATGGTGCTGGGTGAAACACAAATTTTAGGCCAGCTTAAAGACGCCGAGCGTTTTGCCCGAGATGCGGGCACGATGGGTGTGCTGCTCAATGGCGTATTTCAGCGTGCTTTTTCGGTGGCCAAAGAGGTCAGAACCCAAACACGAATTGGCGCGGCATCGGTGTCGATGGCGGCTGCGTCGGTAAGGCTAGCCGAGCGATTATTCCCCTCGGTGGCATCCTGTAAGGTGCTCTTTATTGGCGCAGGAGAAATGATCGATCTCTGCGCCACGCACTTTCACGCCCGTGGCCCCAAGCAGATTACGGTGGCTAATCGCACCATAGAGCGTGGTGAAATGTTGGCGAAAAAATTTGGCGGCGAAGCGATTCTATTGTCCGATTTACCATCCAGATTGGCCGAGTTTGATATTGTGGTCACATCAACCGCTGCGCCGCTGCCTATTGTGGGCAAGGGCATGGTTGAGCGAGCACTGAAAGAGCGCAAGCATCGACCGATGTTTATGGTGGATTTGGCCGTGCCGCGCGATATCGAAGGCGAGGTGGGCGATTTATCCGATGTCTATCTCTATACCTTGGATGACTTGGCCGAAGTGGTGCGTCAGGGGCAGGAATCACGAGCGGGCGAAGTCGAATCGGCCGAGGTGATTATCGCTTCACGCGTGGATGATTTTCACCGCTGGGTGTCTAGCCGAGCGCTGGTCCCCACGATTAGAGAATTAAAAGATTATGCCGATCGAATCGCTCGGCATGAGCTGGAAAAAGCCCAGAAAAAACTGGCTGCAGGCGAAAATGCCGAAGCCGTGCTCGCGGAATTCTCACGCCAAATGGCCAATAAATTTATGCACGCCCCCCTCGCTGCCTTAAATAATGTCTTGCCAGAAGAGCAAGAAAACACCCTCGCCACCGTACGCCGCCTCTACCGCCTGCACGAGTAGCTGCGCTTTTATTCGCTTTAAAAAAACCTGTAGACACAGAGAGCATGAAGAACACAGAGCACACAGAGAAAAGCATTAAGAATCTGTCTGGCTCGAAATAAATCCCGCAATGACTTATCAAACCAAAGCGTCATCCCCGAGTGTTTTAGTCGGGGATCCAGCCGCGAAGCTGGATTCCCGCCAAAGGCGCGCGGGAATGACGACGTTTCGTAGCGGGAACTAATCTGAATCAGATTCTAAGTGTTTTTCTCTGTGTGCTCCGTGCCCTCACTTTTGCTCTGTGTCTACAGATCTGTTTTTAAGATCGTTAAATATTCCGTGGAACTGAAATGAAACCTTCTATTGCTGCCAAACTGGCGCAACTTGCTGATCGTCTTGAAGAAGTCGACGCATTACTGGCGACCGAAGAAGCCACCCGTGATATGAATAGCTATCGCAAACTCACTAAAGAGCGTGCCGAATTAGAGCCGGTGGTAGCGCTTTATCACCGCTTTACCCAGATTGAAGCCGATATGACCGATGCCGCAGAAATGCTGAGCGATCCTGATATGAAGGATATGGCCGAAGAAGAAATCAAAGAAGGCAAAGTGCGCATCGAAGCTTTGGAAGTCGAGCTGCAAAAAGCGCTGCTGCCTAAAGATCCTAATGACGAGCGCAATATCTTTTTGGAAATCCGTGCCGGTACGGGCGGGGATGAAGCGGCGCTATTTGCAGGGGATTTATTCCGTATGTATAGCCGCTTTGCCGAGCGTAATCGCTGGCAAGTAGAAGTGGTGTCTGCCAGCGAATCTGATCTAGGTGGCTACCGCGAAATCATCGCCCGCATTGTGGGCTTTGGTGCGTACTCATGGCTGAAATTTGAATCCGGCGCGCACCGTGTGCAGCGTGTGCCTACTACCGAAACACAGGGCCGGATTCATACCTCGGCGTGTACGGTAGCGGTGATGGCCGAAGCGGATGAAGCCGAAGAAATCCACATCAACCCCGCCGATTTACGCATCGACACCTTCCGTGCCAGCGGTGCCGGTGGTCAGCACATTAATAAAACTGATTCAGCCGTGCGAGTAACGCATATTCCAAGCGGCATTGTGGTGGAATGTCAGGATGACCGAAGCCAGCACAAAAACAAAGCTCGCGCCTTATCGGTGCTGGCCGCCCGCATTAAAGACGTACAAGACCGCGAACGCCACGCTGTAGAAGCCGCGCAGCGTAAATCGCTGGTGGGATCGGGGGATCGATCCGAGCGCATCCGCACCTACAACTTCCCGCAGGGCCGCATGACCGATCACCGGATTAATCTGACGCTGTACAAGCTCGATTACATCATGGACGGCGATATGAATGATCTGACGCAAGCCTTGGTTAATGAGCACCAAACCGAGCTGCTGGCGCAATTGGGCGGGGCGGAGTAATGAGGTAAGGACAGGGTGCAACCCACGGGTTTCACCTCATGTGCCCTAACCAAAGTCAAAATACTTTTTATTAGTGCCTTCGGCACGTTGATTTTGGAGCGGTATCCCCGCGGGGGACTTCCTTTCTTGAACGGCCAAGAAAGGAAGCAAAGAAGGCCGCCCCACGAAACACGAAAGCCCCTTCGCTGCGGACAATCGAGTCGGCGGCGGGCGGGATTGGCTCGTTCCTCGCTCCCAAGCGATCCCCCGCCCCGCTTGTTCCTCGCTACGGCGTGTTTCAAGGGGACTTTTAAGCCCTATGCGGAGAGCGTGGTTATTGCGTTTTTTCGCTGTTTGCTAATGAAAAAAACTGCTTAGTGCATATGGAATTTCACCCGCCCTACAAATCTGATCACCAGCAAGCGACACAGGGCGGACCTTGTTATAATGCTCGGCTAAATCAATAAATGAATGCTGGCGGCTTGAGAATGAATGTTTTTTTTGAGGAAGATGGTAATTTCAAGGTAGCCACGATCAAGGAAGAGCAGGCGGCTAGCCTGATGCTTGAAGATACCCGTGGTAAGCGTTTTAAAGTGAAGGCGGCCAATGTGCTGCTGCGCTTTGAGCGAATTAGCTTGGATGATTTCCTAAAAGCGGCACAGGCTGCGGCGGATGAAATTGATATCGATTTCCTGTGGGAATGTTGCGGTGCGGATGAGTTTGCCTTTAACGCGATCGCCACAGAATACTTTGGCGCAAATCCTTCGGTGCAGCAACAAGCTGCCGCGCTGATTCGTCTACACGGCGCGCCGATGTATTTTTACCGCAAGGGCCGTGGCCATTACAAAGCTGCGCCTGAAGAAAATCTGAAAGCGGCTTTAGCTGGCCTCGAAAAAAAGAAAAAAGAAGCCGAGCAAATGGCAATCTGGCAAGCCGAGCTGCAAGCTGGCGCTTTGCCCGAGTCATTTATTCCCTTGGCGAGCAAATTACTGCACCGCCCAGATAAAAATACCATCGAATGGAAAACACTGGCCGCTGCTGCGGACGCCATGCAAACGTCTACCTTACGTTTGATGGAAAAAATCGGCGCGATTCCTGATGTGGCCGATTATCTACTCGATGGTTTCCTTGCCGAATCCTTCCCTAAGGGCCGTGGCTTTGCGCCAACCGAGCCCGTAACTTGCCCTAGCGATTTGCCGCTGGCCGATGTGCGTGCCTTTAGTATTGATGACTCCACCACCACAGAAATTGACGATGCTTTCAGCTTAAAGCGTTTGCCTAGTGGCAATTGGCAGGTGGGCATCCATATCGCCGCGCCTGCTTTGGGGATTGTGGCGGGCTCGGATGTGGATAAAATTATTCTGGATCGCTTGTCTACTGTGTATATGCCAGGCGACAAAATCACCATGTTGCCAAACGATGTGGTGGAAGTGTTTACCCTGCAAGAAGGCCAAACCTGCCCAGCGCTCAGCATGTATTTAGAGCTGTCGCTTGGCTTTGATGTACTTTCGCATCGCAGCGTCGTAGAGATGGTGCCGATTGCTGCCAACTTACGTCACGAGCAGCTGGAGCCGGTGTTTAATGAAAACACCGCCGGTAAAGCGGATGCGCCTGATTTTCCTTGGAAAGAAGAAATTACTTTCCTATGGCACTTTGCCGGTGCATTAGAAGGCCGCCGTGGCAAGGCCGACCCGACTGCGCCGCTGAAGATCGATTACAGCTTTTACATTGATCAGATTGATGGTGAAAAACGCGTGCGGATTGTGCCGCGCAAACGTGGCGCACCGATGGATAAGCTGGTGGCCGAGCTGATGATTTTGGCCAATAGCACTTGGGGCAAGGATTTGATGCAGGGCCAAGTGGCGGGTATTTATCGCGGCCAAAATGGCGGTCGTGTGCGTTTAACCACGCAGGCTGGCCCACATATTGGTTTGGGCGTGGAGTGCTATTCTTGGGCTTCTTCACCACTGCGCCGTGCGGTGGATTATGTGAATCAGCTGCAATTACTGGCGCTGATTGGCAACACCAAACCACGCTTTCAAAAAAATGACGCTGAGCTGTATTCGATTATCGGAAGTTTCGACACTGCCTACGCCGCTTACGCTGAATTACAAGATAAGATGGAAAGGTACTGGTGCTTGCGTTACTTGCAGCAAGAAAACAAACGTGAAATTACTGCCGTGGTAATCAAAGAGAATTTAGTTCGAGTTGATGGCATGCCGTTAGTGATGCGTGCAGGAATACCGGAACTACCAGCCGGCACAACGGTCAGTCTACAAGTGATGAAAATTGATTTACTTGAGCTGGTGCTTGAAACGCGCATGGCGACTATTTAAAAGGCAGGGAGTAGGGAGTAGGGAGTAGGGAGTAGGGAGTTGCGGAAAGGGGAGGATTTTACTCCCCAATCACCACTCTCCACTCCCCATATTATTTAACAAACAACGATGGTTATAAATGCTACCCAATCAACGCCTTAAGCAATGCCTGCCTTTGAAGTTTAAAAATGGCTCGCAGGTTCGCCAATTCTCTAAGCCCTGTGTGAGCTGTGGGGAAATGTTGCAAGCCAACGATATGTTCGGCATTGCGCGTTTGGTAGAGAACCATATTGCCATTGCTGCTAAAGCACGCTGCCCTAAGTGTGAAACAGAATTTGGCGTGTGCTGCATCATCGATGATGAGAAAAAAGTGCGTCGCCTGATCTTGCCGCAATTTGCGTTTAATTTATATTTACGCAATTTGCCGCAGCAAGCTGCTGAAATTGAAGCGGCTGCTGCGCCCAAAGAGATCGATCCCCCAGTGCAGCCTAGTCCTGCACCGCTGGTGGTGAGGTCTCCTGCAAATATTCAACGTGCTGATGAAGTGATTGGTAGTTATCAGCAAAAACCGATTCCGGCTTGGGTAGTGGTGGATGGTCAGCAGCTTAATTTTGACCGTGTATCGCCCGATGCTAGGGTGGCTGTGGGTGAGTTTCTGCTAGACGGTTGTTTTATTTACCGAGGTTGATAGAGCTGTTCTTGAGTCATGTGTAGATATGCTGCGCTGCGTCAAAAGAGGTGCGCTTCCGTGTATTTACGCTGTCCAAGCATCGGTTCTGGGATTATAATCTGATCCCTTCTGAAATAGCCCTGCCCAGAAACGGGCTGGAGAAACACCATGCAACGTTCTCTGCTTAAATCGAAAATTCATCGCTGCACTACTACGCACTCTGAGCTGCATTACGAAGGCTCGTGCGCTATCGATGAAAACCTGCTTGAAGCCGCTAATATCCTAGAACACGAACAGATTCATATCTGGAATGTGGATAACGGCGAGCGCTTCTCTACCTACGCCATTAAGGCCGAACGTGGCTCGGGAATTATTTCGGTGAATGGCTCGGCAGCGCGCCGTGCTTCGGTGGGGGATTTGCTGATTATCGCTACCTTCGCTAATTTTGAAGAAGCTGAAATCGCCGCTTTCCACCCAGCGCTGGTGTTTGTGGATGCCGATAATCGTATCAAAGAAATTAAGCACCACGCTCCAGTGCAAGCTGCTTAATGAGCGCTCTGCTGTAAATCACCCTATATAGGCTGCCTTTTTCGGCAGCCTTTTTATTTACTAGGATTTTTAATGAATTCAACTGCCGTTAAAGATTACCTCCTGAGCCTGCAACAAAATATTGTTGCCACCTTAGAGCAGCTCGATGGATCTACTTTTCATACTGATCAATGGGAAAGAGAAGGCGGTGGCGGTGGCATGACTCGGGTGATTGAAGGCGGCAATCTATTTGAGCGCGGCGGCGTGAATTTCTCGCATGTGATGGGCGCTGCTCTGCCGCCATCAGCCAGTGCCGGTCGACCAGAGCTGGCAGGGCGTGCCTTTGAGGCGATGGGTGTGTCTTTGGTCTTGCATCCGCGTAATCCGTATATCCCCACCGTGCATATGAATGTGCGTTTGTTTCGCGCGTATAAAGACGGCGAGCAAGATGTTTGGTGGTTTGGTGGCGGGATGGATCTCACCCCTTATTACGGCCAAGAAGCGGATGCGGTGCATTTTCACCAAGCCTGTAAAGACGCGCTCGATCCTTTTGGTGCGGCGCTCTATCCAGAATTCAAAGCGTGGTGCGATCGATATTTCCACTTAAAACACCGCAACGAGCCGCGTGGTATTGGTGGTATTTTCTTTGATGATTACAACGCCGCCGGTTTTGAGGCCAGCTTTGCCATGATGCAGAGTGTCGGTAATGCCTTTTTGCCTGCCTATGTGCCGATTGTTGAGCGCCACGAAGACGCCGAATATGGCGAGCGCGAGCGCGACTGGCAATCGTTTCGCCGTGGTCGTTATGTAGAATTTAATCTGGTATTTGATCGTGGCACGCTGTTTGGTCTGCAATCAGGTGGTCGCACCGAATCCATCTTGATGTCCATGCCACCGGTTGTAAACTGGCGCTACGATTACCACCCCGAAGCAGGCACACCCGAAGCGCGCTTATATAGCGATTTCTTGTGTGATAGGGATTGGTTGGGTGTGATGGTTGCAGATTGATGTTGGCGGGCTATCCGCTTAGATAAATGGCATGATGTTTTTCGTAGGAGCGGCTTTAGCCGCGAAAGCGCTGTTTGTAAAAACATTCGCGGCTAAAGCAGCTCCTACGTGACGGATTTTAAGTACTGCTTTGATCCCTCAAGAGGAATCACATGGCCGCAAGCCCGATTGGTTTTGATTTAAAAAGCCTAGAAGTGTTTGCCGCAATTGTTGAGGCGGGCGGAATGACTGCTGCTGGCCAGCGCCTTGGCATGACGCAATCGTCCGTTTCGCAAAGCATCGCCAATTTAGAGTCGCAATTACATGTGCAGCTACTCGATCGCTCGCAACGCCCGCCGATGCTCACCCCCTTGGGGCGAAAATTTTACGAGCAGGCGGATCGTTTATTGGGTGATGCCCGCCGTGTGAGTTTAGAGTTTCGCCGCCAAGAAGCCACACCGTTGAAACATGTACGGATTGCTTTGGTTGATTCATTAGCCATTAGCGTGGGCAAAGAGCTGGTCGCCGCGATTAAGCGCCGCACCGCGCACTGGTCTATGGTAACCGGCCAATCGCATCTGCATGCCGATGCCCTGCTTAATCGGCGAGTAGATATCATTTTGTCTGATGATGCAGTACCCAACCACCCCGAGCTTTTCCGCCGCCGCCTGCTGCGAGAGCCCTTTATTCTAGTCCTGCCGCTGGATTTTAAAGGGCCGGTCAGCAGCCTGCGCACCTTAGCCGCCGCACTGGATTTTGTCCGCTACAACCCATCCACCGTGATTGGCCGCACCATAGAAAATAAGCTGCAAGAATGGAGCATTCATCCTCCACTCAGGATGGAGCTGGATAATTCCTATGCTATTTTGCAAATGGTTAAAGCCGGCCTCGGCTGGACACTGACTACACCACTTTGTCTGCTGCAAGGCGGAATTAAAACGGGCGAAGTGCAATGCCTGCCCGTGCCTGAGGGCGAATTCACTCGAGAGCTAACGCTACTTGCCAGAAGCGGTGAGTTAGCTAATCTGCCTGAGCTGCTTGCCGACGACAGCATTGCTCTGATGCAAGAGCGCTACCTTCCTGTGCTAGCTAAGGCAGCGCCTTGGTTACTCCCTAGGGTCGTACTGGGCGATTTACCGCGTTGAAGTGCTTTTCTCTTTAAGAAAATCGTAGGGCAGGTGAAGTTCGATCCTGCCAACTTAAGTGAAACGTTATTTGTATGGCGGGTGCAACCCGCGAGCAAGGCTGAAAAGTACGCGGGTTTCACCCGCCCTACAAAAGCGGCGCTATGCGCACGATTAGCCAAGTATTCCCATCCTTCCCCCCTTCTTTGAAAGACTATTGCTGCATTGCGCAAAGATAAGTGTAAGCAATAGTAATAAATAAGCTAAAACGATAGTACTTGTCGCTCTAAATTCCCAAGTCATAAACTGACAGCCAGCCTTTCATTCAATCTGTGTGCGTGTGCTTTCACTTTTAGCCTAGAAACGGCAGTTGGAAAGCGTGAGTGGTGTGGATATTGGGCTTACCAGCAAGGCGCGACGAAGCAGAATAGTCATTCTATTCAATGAGGAGCAACACAGCTGGGGAGCCAAAGAGCCTCGCCAATTACGCTTTAGCGGCACTCACCTTATAGGTGATTAAGAAAACTACGCAAAGCCAAGCAGCACGTATGTTTAAAACGAGAAACGAGCGGTCAACTGCCGTTTTTAGGCTACATAAAGGAAACATCATGGCAGAAGTTAAACGGGAGCTTAAACGCTCGCTCAAGACGATCCACCTCTGGGGCATTGCGGTGGGTTTGGTGATTTCGGGCGAGTATTTTGGCTGGAGCTATGGCTGGGATAAGGCGGGGACGCTGGGCTTTATGATCACCTCGCTGGTGATTGCGGCCATGTATACCACTTTTATTTTTAGCTATACCGAGCTAACCACCTCGATTCCCCATGCGGGCGGCCCCTTTGCCTATGCAAGGCGCGCCTTTGGCCCGACTGGCGGCTATATCGCTGGCATGGCCACCCTGATCGAATTTGTGTTTGCTCCGCCTGCCATTGCACTGGCCATTGGCGCTTATCTAGGCGTGCAGTTCCCTGGGCTAGACCCAAAACACGCGGCGCTGGGGGCGTATTTGGTGTTTATGTTTTTGAATGTGATTGGTGTCACCATCGCCGCCACTTTTGAGCTCTGTGTCACCATTTTGGCGATTATGGAGCTGCTGGTGTTTATGGGCGTGGTGGCTCCGGGGTTTTCTTGGGCGAATTTTGCAGCACATGGTTGGTCGGGAGCGGATCAGTTTAGTAGCGCCTCCTATAGTGGTATGTTTGCAGCGATTCCCTTTGCGATCTGGTTTTTTCTGGCCATTGAAGGCGCGGCCATGTCGGCCGAGGAAGCAGAAGACCCGCGTAAAACCATCCCCCGAGCCTATATCAGCGGCATTTTAACGCTGCTGGCCTTAGCCATTGGCGTGATGGTGTTTGCCGGTGGGGTGGGTGATTGGCGGCAGCTTGCCAATATCAACGAGCCTTTGCCTAAGGCCATGCAAATGGTGGTTGGGACGAATTCAGGCTGGCTGCATATGCTGGTGTGGATAGGTTTATTCGGACTGATTGCATCATTTCACGGCATTATCATGGGCTATTCACGGCAGATTTACGCCCTTGGCCGTGCTGGCTATTTACCCAGCGTTTTGGCCAGCGTCAATCAGCGCTTTCAAACCCCACACTGGGCGATTCTGGCAGGCGGCGTAGTGGGCGTGGCGGCCATTTATGCTGATTCGGTGATTCAGCTGCAAGGTATGTCGCTGACGGCGGCGATTATCACCATGTCGGTATTTGGTGCGATCGCGATGTATATCATCTCGATGGCTGCGCTGTTTAAATTACGCAGCAGCGAGCCTCAACTCGACCGCCCTTACTCAGTACCTTTTTACCCCTTCTTCCCCTTAGTCGCACTGCTGCTTGCCTTGGTTGCGCTCCTTGCGATGATCTACTTTAACCAAACCATTTTCTGGATTTTTATTGGTTTTATGGTCGGCGGCTACGCCTACTTTCTTGCTACCCGCCAAGCCAGAGAAGATGCACCCCATGATGAAATGCTGCAAACGGTGGGGGATGCGGTGAAGTAAGGCAGCAAAACCCAAATCTTGAACCACGGAGGCCACAGAGAACACGGAGTTTCACGGAGGAAAACAGGTCTTGAAGTAAGGGATTTGAATAGGCTTTAAATATTTTAAAACTCAGCAAAATTTATATCGCGATGCTAAGCACAGGGCTTAAATCTCTCTTTGAAGCATAAGTATCTACACAAGTCAGCACACTTGTTCCCTCCTTTGTAAAAGGGGGCGAGGGGGGATTTGTCGTTGATGTTGGGCTGAAATTTGCCAAAAATCAAAGGCAAATCCCCCTCGGTCCCCCTTTGACAAAGGGGGAGGCTGCAGCACTGAAGTGCTGCTATCAACTTATATATAGATGCCTATGCCCAGAGGGATGCCCGCAGCAAACGTGCCGAAGGCACTAAATAAATATTTCACACCGCATCAGGGGATCAATATGCAAGCTCGTGAAGTGAAAACAATCGAAGATGCCATTGCCGTGGTCGAAGCCAGCGGGCTTTCGCATATCAAAGTGGGCATGTCCGATATTGATGGCGTGATGCGGGGGAAATATGTTTCCAAAGAGAAGTTTTTTTCCATTCTAAAAGGCGGTTTAAGCTTCTGTAATGTGGTGCTGGGCTGGGATTCCAACGATCAGCTTTACGATAATGTGCAATACACCGGCTGGCACACGGCCTACCCCGATGCTCAGGCACATATTATTCCCGAGAGCTGCCGTGAATTGCCACTGGAAATGGTCGATGGTAAGCCGATGTTGTTTTTCCTAGGCGAGTTTAGCGGCGATGCCGAGGCCATTTGTCCGCGCCAACTTTTAAGCCGTATCGTTAAAAAAGCGGCTGACATGGGCTATCTGGCTTATTCCGCGCTGGAGTATGAATTCTTTGTGTTTAAAGAAACGCCTGAGTCGGTGCGGGCTAAAAACTATCAAAATCTAATCCCTTGGACGCCCGGCTACTTTGGTTATTCCATTTTGCGCAGCACGGTGAACGCCGATTTTTATCATCAACTGCTAAAACTCAGCGAAACCATGGATATGGGCATCGAAGGCCTGCATACCGAAACCGGCCCAGGGGTGCTGGAGGCCGCAATCGGCGTGGATGAAGCCAGCCGCGCAGGGGATAAAGCTTTCCTGTTTAAAACTTTCTGTAAGGTGCTGGCGCAGCAAAATAATTTAATGGCGACCTTTATGGCCAAATGGTCAGCGGAGCTGCCGGGGCAAAGCGGCCATATTCATCTGTCTTTAAATGACATCAAAAGTGGTAAATCGGTGTTTTACGATCCTACTCAGCCGCACAATATGAGCAAAACCCAGCGGCATTTTCTGGCGGGTGTGCAGCGTTTGCTGCCTGAATTTATGGCCATGTTTGCCCAAACCGTGAATAGCTATACTCGCTTAGTGCCGGGTTATTGGGCTCCACTCGATGCAACTTGGGGCCTAGAAAACCGCACCACCGCACTGCGCTTGATCCCTGGCTCTGCTAAATCGCAGCGTATCGAGGTGCGTATCGGATCTGCCGATGCCAACCCCTATTTGGCACTAGCCGCAGCCTTAGGTGCTGGTCTGTATGGCATTGAGCATGAATGGGAACCGGAAGAAATGGTAGTCGGCAATGCCTATACGCAAACCTTTCCCGACCGTCTGCATCTGCCCAATTCTCTTGGCGAAGCGGCAAAACGCCTCAAAACATCGGAAGCCGCCCGCAGCCTATTCGGCTCACCCTTTGTAGAGCACTTCACCGCCACCCGCGAATGGGAAGAAAGAGAATTCCGCAAACACGTAACAGATTGGGAATTAAAACGCTATTTTGAAATTATCTGATGTTGAAAATAAAACCCAAATCTTGAACCACAGAGAACACGGAGAACACAGAGTTACACGGAGAAAGCCAAGAGAAAATATTTTTTCTTTGTGTTTTTTGTGTTTTTTGTGTTCCTTATGATTATTGGCTTTTGGCATTATTAAATCGCTCCAGAAAAAGGAGCGTGAACAAAGTTAAACCTGAACCACTAGGGCCAGATGAGGACAAATCAAATAAGTTTTTCTCCGTGAAACTCCGTGTTCTCTGTGCCCTCCGTGGTTTAAGAAGTGGGTTTTCTCATTTAATTATTTTCATCCTCCCGGAGTAGCTATGTCTGAACTGATTACGATTAGTCCTATCGATGGTAGCGAAGTGGTTCGGCGTGCTTATGCCGATGAACACCATATCGCGGCGACTTTACGCCGTGCCAAGATTGCCCAGCGGGATTGGCGGCAGGTTTCTCTGGTTGAGCGCATGGCCGTGCTGAGCCGCGCGGTGGATGCTTTTTCCGCCAATAAAGAGGCGATTGCCGAGGCCATTACCCGCCAGATTGGCCGGCCAATTCGCTATACGCCCAATGAAGTGGTCGGTTTTGATACTAGGGCGCGGCATATGATGGCGATTGCGCCGGAGGCTCTGGCCGATATCCGGCCAGCGCCGATCGATGGCTTTAACCGCTTTATCCGCCGCGAAGCGCTGGGCGTGGTGCTGGTGGTGGCGCCGTGGAATTACCCGCTGCTCACTGCCGTGAACGCGATTATTCCTGCGCTGATGGCGGGCAATACGGTGATCTTAAAACACTCAGCGCAAACCCCGCTGTGCGCCGAGCAAATCCACGCTGCCTTTGTGGCTGCAGGTTTACCTGCTGGCGTATTTCAGTATTTGCACACCGATCACGCCAGCACGCAAAAGCTGATTCAGGCCAAAGAAATCAAACATGTTTGCTTTACCGGCTCGGTAGCAGGCGGCATCGCTGTGGAACAGGCGGCGGCTGGGCGCTTTATCGGCGTGGGTTTGGAGCTGGGCGGTAATGATGCGGCGCTGGTGCGCAGCGATGCCGATCTGGCGCATGCCGTGGATACGCTGGTCGATGGCGCATTTTTTAACTCTGGGCAAAGCTGCTGCGGCACTCAGCGCATCTATGTGCATCAGTCTGTGTACCAGGAGTTTGTCGATCGAGCCCTTGCGCTGACCGAGCAATATGTTTTGGGTAATCCGCTAGAAGCCACCACCACCCTTGGCCCCGTGGTACGAGTTGCCGCCGCCAATGCGGTGCGAGCGGCAGAGGCCGATGCACTGGCCAAAGGCGCAAGCCAGATCGTCGATACCCGCCGCTTTGCGCTGGACGACGGCAAAGGCGCTTATCTGGCTCCGAGGATTTTTACCGGCGTGAATCACCAGATGCAGCTGATGGCCGACGAATGCTTTGGCCCCGTGGTCGGCATCATGCCGGTAAAAAACGACGAAGAAGCCATCCAATTGATGAACGACAGCCCATACGGCCTAACCTCTGCCGTATTTAGCCGCGACGAAAACATCGCGCTCAGCCTAGGCGATCAGCTGGAGTGCGGTACGTTTTTTATGAACCGTTGCGATTACCTAGACCCCGCTCTACCTTGGACCGGCATCAAACAAACCGGGCGGGGAGCGACTTTATCTACGCTGGGATACGACTACCTGACAAGGCCGAAATCGTTTCATTTGAAGCAGATGTAATTGGGGGGTGATTTCCAAATTATTAATTCATTCGTAGGGCGTAATAAAGCCAAGCGTTTTTTGCTTGGCTGCATTACGCCGTATGGTGATTTGCACATGTATGTGGCGCTGCATTTTTTAGTGCCTTCGGCACGTTGATTTAGGTGCGGAATTCCCCCGCGTGGGACTCACTTTCTTGAACGGCCAAGAAAGTAAGCAAAGAAGGCCGCCCCGACCAGCACGAAGGCCCCTCACTGCGGATAATCGGCTCGGCGAAAAAGGCTGCGCGCTCGCTGCCTCGCTACCCCTTTTCCGAAACCCCGAGCCGCTTATTCCTCGCTTCGGCGTGCTTCAAGGGG